>NZ_MVHD01000078.1 GCF_002086635.1 Mycobacterium alsense
GAATGGCGAAGTACGTCGGCGGGGCAGGCGGGGGCGTCGGCGCGGGCGAGGCCGGCGCCGCGGTGCGGGGATCCCGGGCCGGCGGACCGGGCGGCCTTGCCGGAGGCTCCGGGGGCGCGGCGGGCTGGTCGGGCTGCAGACGGTCCCGCAGGAATTCGTCGCGCGCGTTCATGGGCCCAGTATCTCCTCACCTTTCGCAGGAGCACCCGGCCGAGTGGCGCGCAAACCCCGTCGCGGCGGCTGCGTGCGTGAGCGTGATCACAGCAAAGCCGCCGTGATTGGTGGTCGTGCCGGATGTTCGGCTAGATTGGACGCAAGAGCCAAGCAAATCCCCGCCGCAACCGCAGGTCGACGCTGGTGTCGGCCGCTGGCCGCTGCGCATTTTCGGTGCCGCCCGCTGGCGGCTAGACTTGACGAAGTTGGCATGTCAGGCGGGTATTGTCATATCGTTTTACGACTTGTCGAAACCGGTTCCAGGCCACCGTTCAGCGCTGCACGGACGAATCCCTAACCGGATCCTTTCCGCCTGGGGGACAGCCCAAATTGACAAGCCGAAGGGGCGCCTAGTGGGCCCCGGCGGAGCAGCTCGTAACGGCCTCGGACGGCCGCTGGAACGTTCTGGTGAAGGGTCAGGTGCATATGACGCCCAAGCGCGTCGGGTTATACAACCCCGCGTTCGAGCACGATTCGTGCGGGGTAGCCATGGTCGTCGATATGCACGGCCGTCGCAGCCGAGACATCGTCGACAAGGCCATCACCGCGCTGCTCAACCTCGAGCACCGCGGCGCCCAGGGCGCCGAGCCGCGCAGCGGTGACGGGGCCGGCATCCTGATCCAGGTGCCCGACGCGTTCCTCCGGGAAGTCGTGGAATTCGAGCTGCCCGCTCCTGGCAGCTACGCCACCGGCATCGCGTTCTTGCCGCAGTCGTCCAAGGACGCCGCGGCGGCGTGCGCCGCGGTGGAAAAGATCGCCGAAGCCGAGGGCCTGGAGGTGCTGGGCTGGCGCAACGTGCCGACCGACGACTCGTCGCTGGGGGCGCTGTCGCGCGACGCGATGCCGACCTTCCGCCAGGTGTTCATCACGGGCGCCTCCGGCATGGAGCTGGAGCGCCGCGCCTACGTCGTGCGCAAGCGCGCCGAGCACGAATTGGGAACCAAGGGTCCCGGCCAGGACGGTCCGGGACGCGAAACCGTTTATTTCCCAAGCCTTTCGGGCCAGACGTTCGTCTACAAGGGCATGCTGACCACGCCGCAGCTGAAGGCGTTTTACCTTGACCTGCAAGACGATCGGCTGACCAGCGCGCTGGGCATCGTGCATTCGCGGTTCTCCACCAACACCTTCCCGTCCTGGCCGCTGGCGCATCCCTTCCGCCGCATCGCCCACAACGGCGAGATCAACACCGTCACCGGCAACGAGAACTGGATGCGCGCGCGCGAGGCGTTGATCAGGACCGACCTGTTCGGCGACGACGTGGAGAAGTTGTTCCCGATCTGCACCCCCGGCGCCTCGGACACCGCGCGCTTCGACGAGGCGCTCGAACTGCTCCACCTGGGCGGGCGCAGCCTGGCCCACGCGGTGTTGATGATGATCCCCGAGGCGTGGGAGCGCCACGAGTCCATGGATCCCGCGCGCCGGGCGTTCTACCAGTACCACGCGTCGTTGATGGAGCCGTGGGACGGCCCGGCGTCGATGACGTTCACCGACGGCACCGTCGTCGGCGCCGTGCTGGACCGAAATGGCTTGCGCCCCTCCCGGATCTGGGTCACCGACGACGGCCTCGTCGTGATGGCTTCCGAGGCCGGCGTGCTCGACCTGGACCCGGCCACGGTGATTCGCCGGATGCGGCTGCAGCCCGGCCGGATGTTCCTGGTGGACACCGCGCAGGGACGCATCGTCTCCGACGAGGAGATCAAGGCGGAGCTGGCCGCCGAGCACCCCTATCAGGAGTGGCTCGACAAGGGCCTGGTCCCGCTCGATGACCTGCCCGCGGGCAAGTACGACCGGATGCCACACGAGCGACTCGTGAAGCGGCAGCTGGTTTTCGGCTACACCTACGAGGAACTCAACCTGCTGGTGGCGCCGATGGTGCGGGCCGGCGCCGAGCCGATCGGCTCCATGGGTACCGACACCCCCGTCGCGGTGCTCTCGCAGCGCCCGCGGATGCTCTACGACTACTTCCACCAGCTCTTCGCCCAGGTGACCAACCCGCCGCTGGACGCCATCCGCGAGGAGGTGGTGACCAGCCTGCAGGGCACCACCGGCGGCGAGCGCGACCTGCTCAACCCCGACGAGAACTCCTGTCACCAGATCGTGCTGACGCAGCCGATCCTGCGTAACTACGAGCTGGCCCGGCTGATCAACCTCAACCCCGAGGATCAGGTCAACGGGCGCCCACACGGCATGCGGTCCAAGGTAATTCCGTGCCTGTACCCGGTCGCCGAGGGCGGCGCCGGGCTGGCGGCCGCGCTGACCGACGTGCGCGAGCAGGCGTCGGCGGCCATCGCCGACGGCGCCAGGGTCATCATCCTGTCCGACCGTGGGTCCGACGAGAAGCTGGCGCCCATCCCGTCGCTGCTCGCGGTGGCGGCGGTGCACCACCACCTGGTGCGCGAACGGACGCGCACCCACGTCGGCCTGGTGGTCGAGTCCGGTGACGCCCGCGAGGTGCACCACATGGCCGCGCTGGTCGGTTTCGGCGCGGCGGCGGTCAACCCGTACCTGGTGTTCGAGTCGATCGAGGACATGCTCGACCGCGGCGACTTCAACGGGATGGACCGCAACAAGGCGCTGAACAACTACGTCAAAGCCGCCGGCAAGGGCGTGCTGAAAGTGATGTCCAAGATGGGCATCTCGACGCTCGCCTCCTACACCGGCGCGCAACTGTTCCAGGCGGTCGGCATCTCCGAGGACGTGCTCGACGAGTACTTCACCGGGCTGAGCTGCCCCACCGGCGGCATCACCCTGGACGACATCGCCGCCGACGTGGCCGCCCGCCACAACCTGGCCTACCTCGACCGGCCCGACGCGCGCGCGCACCGCGAGCTCGAGGTGGGCGGGGACTACCAGTGGCGCCGCGAGGGGGAGTACCACCTCTTCAACCCCGAGACCGTGTTCAAGCTGCAGCACGCCACGCGCACCGGGCAATACAAGATCTTCAAGGAATACACCCGCCTGGTCGACGACCAGAGCGAGCGGATGGCGTCGCTGCGCGGCCTGCTCAAGTTCCGCGGCGACGTGCGGTCCCCGGTTCCGCTGGACGAGGTCGAGCCCGCCAGCGAGATCGTCAAGCGCTTCTCGACCGGAGCCATGAGCTACGGCTCGATCTCCGCGGAGGCGCACGAAACGTTGGCGATCGCGATGAACCGCCTCGGCGGTCGTTCCAACAGCGGTGAGGGCGGCGAGGACGTCAAGCGATTCGAGCGCGACCCCAACGGGGACTGGCGGCGCAGCGCGATCAAGCAGGTCGCCTCCGCCCGGTTCGGGGTGACCTCGCATTACCTGACCAACTGCTCCGACATCCAGATCAAGATGGCCCAGGGCGCCAAACCCGGTGAGGGGGGCCAGCTTCCGGGTCACAAGGTGTACCCGTGGGTCGCCGAGGTCCGGCACTCCACGCCCGGCGTGGGATTGATCTCGCCGCCGCCGCACCACGACATCTACTCCATCGAGGACTTGGCGCAGCTGATCCACGACCTGAAGAACGCCAACCCGTCCGCGCGGGTGCACGTGAAGCTGGTGTCCGAGAACGGTGTGGGCACGGTGGCCGCGGGCGTCTCCAAGGCCCATGCCGACGTGGTGCTGATCTCCGGGCACGACGGCGGCACCGGGGCCACCCCGTTGACGTCGATGAAGCACGCGGGCGCGCCGTGGGAGCTCGGGCTGGCCGAGACCCAGCAGACGTTGCTGCTCAACGGTTTACGCGACCGCATCGTGGTCCAGGTGGATGGCCAGCTGAAGACCGGCCGCGACGTGATGATCGCCGCGCTGCTCGGCGCCGAGGAGTTCGGCTTCGCCACCGCACCGCTGGTGGTCTCCGGCTGCATCATGATGCGGGTGTGTCACCTGGACACCTGCCCGGTCGGTGTGGCGACCCAGAACCCGGTGCTGCGCGAACGGTTTACCGGCAAGCCCGAATTCGTCGAGAACTTCTTCATGTTCATCGCCGAAGAGGTGCGGGAATACATGGCGCAGTTGGGCTTCCGGACCTTCAACGAGGCCGTGGGGCAGGTCGGATCGCTGGACACCACGCTGGCGCGGGCGCACTGGAAGGCGCACAAGCTGGATCTGACGCCGGTGCTGCACGAGCCGGAGTCGGCGTTCATGAACCAGGACCTGTACTGCAGCTCGCGCCAGGACCACGGCCTGGACAAGGCGCTGGACCAGCAGTTGATCGTCATGAGCCGCGAGGCGCTGGATTCGGGCAAACCGGTCCGGTTCTCCACCACGATCGGCAACGTCAACCGCACGGTCGGCACCATGCTCGGCCACGAGCTGACGAAAGCCTATGGCGGCCAGGGCCTGCCGGACGGGACCATCGACATCACCTTCGAGGGGTCGGCAGGCAACAGCTTCGGGGCGTTTGTGCCGCGGGGCATCACGCTGCGGGTCTACGGCGACGCCAACGACTACGTCGGCAAGGGCCTCTCCGGTGGGCGGATCGTGGTGCGGCCGTCGGACAACGCGCCGGCCGACTACGTCGCCGAGGACAACATCATCGGCGGCAACGTGATCCTGTTCGGCGCCACCAGCGGGGAGGCCTACCTGCGCGGGGTCGTCGGCGAACGGTTCGCGGTCCGCAACTCCGGCGCCCACGCCGTCGTCGAGGGGGTCGGCGATCACGGGTGCGAATACATGACCGGAGGCAAGGTCGTGATCCTCGGGCGCACCGGCCGCAACTTCGCGGCAGGCATGTCCGGCGGCGTGGCCTACGTATACGACCCGGAGGGCGAACTGCCGCAGCACCTCAACACCGAGATGGTCGAGCTCGAAAGCCTCGACGACGACGACGTCGAGTTCCTGCACGGCACGGTCCAGGCACACGTCGACGCCACCGATTCCGCGGTGGGCCAGCGGATCCTGGCCGACTGGCCGGGTCAGCAGCGCCACTTCGTCAAGGTGATGCCGCGGGACTACAAGCGCGTCCTGCAGGCGATCGCCGAGGCGGAGCGCGACGGCGTCGACGTCGACAAAGCGATCATGGCGGCCGCGCATGGCTGATCCCACCGGCTTCCTGAAGTACACGCATCGGGAATTGCCGAAGCGCCGGCCTGTCCCGCTGCGACTGCGCGACTGGAACGAGGTCTACGAGGACTTCGACGAGGGGACCCTGCGTGAGCAGGCGACCCGCTGCATGGACTGCGGGATTCCGTTCTGCCATAACGGCTGTCCACTGGGCAACCTGATCCCGGAATGGAACGACTTGGTGCGCCGGGGCCGTTGGCGCGACGCGATCGAACGGCTGCATGCCACTAACAACTTCCCGGACTTCACCGGCCGGCTGTGCCCCGCACCGTGCGAGCCGGCATGTGTGCTGGGCATCAACCAGGATCCGGTCACGATCAAGCAGATCGAGCTGGAGATCATCGACAAGGCCTTCGAGGAAGGCTTTGTGGTGCCGGTGCCACCCGACAAGCTGACCGGAAAGACCGTCGCCGTGGTGGGCTCGGGGCCCGCGGGCCTGGCCGCCGCACAGCAACTGACCCGCGCCGGTCACAGCGTGACCGTCTTCGAGCGCGAGGACCGCATCGGCGGGCTGCTGCGCTACGGCATCCCCGAGTTCAAGATGGAGAAGCGCGTCCTGGACCGGCGGCTGGACCAGATGCGGGCCGAGGGCACCGAATTCCGGCCCAACGTCAACGTCGGGGTCGACATCACCGTCGAGCAGCTGCGCGGCGACTTCGACGCGGTGGTGCTGGCGGGCGGCGCCACCGCCTGGCGCGACCTGCCCATCCCGGGCCGGGACCTCGACGGCATCCACCAGGCCATGGAGTACCTGCCTTGGGGCAACCGCGTGCAGGAGGGGGACGACGTCCTGGGGCCCGACGGCGAGCCGCCGATCACCGCCAAGGGCAAGAAGGTGATCATCATCGGCGGCGGCGACACAGGGGCCGACTGCCTGGGCACCGTGCACCGCCAGGGTGCGGTCGCGGTGCACCAGTTCGAGATCATGCCGCGCCCGCCGGACACCCGCGCCGAATCGACCCCGTGGCCGACCTACCCGCTGATGTACCGGGTGTCGGCTGCCCACGAGGAGGGCGGCGAGCGGGTGTTCTCGGTCAACACCGAGGAGTTCGTCGGCAAGGACGGGCACGTCACCGGGCTGAAGGCCCACGAGGTCACCATGCAGGACGGCAAGTTCGTCAAGGTCGAGGGCTCCGACTTCGAACTCGAGGCCGACCTGGTGTTGCTGGCGATGGGATTCGTCGGCCCGGAGAAGCCGGGGCTGCTCACCGACCTCGGCGTCAAGCTCACCGATCGCGGCAACGTCGCGCGGGGGGGCGATTTCGACACCTCGGTCCCCGGGGTGTTCGTCGCCGGTGACATGGGACGCGGACAGTCGTTGATCGTTTGGGCGATCGCCGAGGGCCGGGCGGCCGCGGCCGGGGTGGACCGGTTCTTGATGGGTTCCACGGCGCTGCCGGCGCCCATCAAGCCGACAGACGCTCCGCTCCAGTAGTCACATCCGCCACACCAGAAACAAAAGAATTCAATTCGGCGTTTCTCCCACGTTTGCCAGATCGTTGTTGTCTAATGGTTTGTGGTGGGCTCATTCACATGAAGTCACGGGGTGACTTCGGGGGGAGTCCCGGTTGATTAGACCGACCGCAGGAGTGATCACTGTGCATATCAACCCGGTACCTCGGTCACGGATGGGGCGAATCGCCTGGTCATTATTTCGTCACCCGGTGAAGAGCCGCGAGTTTCCCGCGAAGCACGAGCGCTTGATCACCGCCGAAGAACTGATGCTGTTCGGGGTGTAGACACCAAGCCGCAGCGCGAACGGCGCAAAATTAAGTTTGCTCGACTAGAGATCCCCGAAGCCGGGCTCACGGATTCCAGAGCCCCGACTCCCGTATCGCCTCGGCCAACGGTTCCACGACGGCGGGGTCATGGGGCGGCGCGATGTAGACGATGCCCAGGTCGAGGCCTTCGGCGCCCAGAGCGGCGGCGTCCCCGATAACCTTCCCGTAATCGCGGTCCGGCCCCAGCATCAGGTGGGCCGACATGGTGATCTCCTTGGGATCGCGCCCGATGTCCGCACAGCGCGCGGCCAGCACGTCGCGCTTGCGGGCGAACTCTTCAGGCGTGCCGCCGGCAAAGTTCCAGTGCTGCGCGTAACGCGCGGTGAGCGGTAGCGTGCGCTTCTCGCCGCTGCCGCCGATGCAGATCGGCGGGGGCGGGCGTTGCGGGCCCTTCGGCTCGTTGCGGGCGTCCTTGAGCTGGTAGTAGCTGCCGTCGAAGTTCGTGGTCTCGTCGCTCAGCAGGCTGATCAGCACCTGGCAGGCCTCCTCGAAGCGGTCGAAGCGTTCCCTGACGCTGCCCAGTTCGATGCCGTAGGCGCCCGACTCCTCCTCGTTCCAGCCGGCGCCGATCCCGAGCTCGAGGCGCCCATTGGAGATGATGTCGAGCGCGGCGGCCATGTTGGCCAGCACGGCGGGGTGGCGGTAGTGGATGCCGGTGACCAGGGTGCCCAGCCGCAGCCGTGTGGTGGCCTGCGCCAGTGCGGTCAGCGTCGTCCAGCCCTCCAGGCAGGGACCGGTGGAGTCGGAAAAGATCGGATAGAAGTGGTCGAACGTCCAACCGGACTCGTAGACGTCGATGCCGTCGGCCGCCCGCCAGACGGCGAGCATGTCGGTCCAGGTGGTGTTCTGCGGTGAGGTCTTGAAGGCGAATCGCATGGAGCCGACGCTAGTCGGGCTTTATTAAGGGAAACTAAACTCGTTCCCCATGACCTGCCCCTGCTGCGCCCTCGGCATCGACACCAAAATCACCCTGCTGGCGGCCGGGCTGATTTTCCTGCTCGCCCTCGTTCTGGGGGTCTGGAAGTACCGCCAGATCATGGTCAGCGAAAACCACCGCGCCCACGTTTACGTTGACATCGCCCACCGGGCGGCCCTGCTGTATTCGTTCGCGACCCTGCTCATCGCGGTGTTCGTCGAACTCAGCGCGTGGGCGGCCTGGGTCAACCTGACCGCGGCGATGGTGGTCGTGTTCTTCTTCGTCGCGGCGATCCTCAGCTACGTCTATCACGGCGCACGCCGCGACACCGAGAACCAGTTCGAGCACCCCGACCGGGGAATCGCAGTTTCGATGGCGCTGCTCATCGCCGGCGAGATCGGCGGCTTCGGCGTGATACTGGCCGGCTTCGTCGCCGGCCAGCTGTGGTGACCGGGCGAGGCACACTGGAGGCATGGATCCGGTAACTGCCCTGAGGCAGATCGCCTACTACAAGGACCGGAGCCGCCACGATCCCCGACGGGTGATGGCCTACCGCAACGCCGCCGACATCGTCGAGGGCCTCGACGACGCCGAGCGGGAGCGGCACGGTCAGGCCAACAGCTGGCAGACGCTGCCGGGCATCGGACCCAAGACCGCCAAGGTCATCGACCAGGCCTGGTCCGGCCGCGAACCCGACATGCTGATCGAATTGCGTTCGGCCGCAGAAGACCTCGGCGGCGGCGATATTCGGGCAGCGTTGCGCGGGGACCTGCATCTGCACTCGAACTGGTCGGATGGGTCGGCGCCGATCGACGAGATGATGGCCACGGCGGCCCAGCTGGGTCACGAGTACTGCGCGCTGACCGACCACTCGCCGCGGCTGACCATCGCCAACGGGTTGTCGCCGGAGCGATTGCGTGCGCAGCTCGACGTCATCGAAAGGCTGCGCGACCAGTTCGCGCCGCTGCGCATCCTCACCGGAATCGAGGTCGACATCCTCGAAGACGGCAGCCTGGACCAGGAGCCCGAACTGCTGGAGCGCCTCGACGTCGTCGTGGCCAGCGTCCACTCCAAGCTGTCGATGGATTCCGCGGCGATGACCCGCCGGATGCTGCGCGCCGTCTCCAACCCCCATGCCGACGTCCTCGGCCACTGCACGGGCCGGCTGGTCTCGGGCGGCCGCGGCATCCGGCCCGAATCGAAGTTCGACGCCGAGGCGGTGTTCACCGCCTGCCGCGACCACGGGACGGCGGTGGAGATCAACTCCCGCCCCGAGCGGCGCGACCCGCCGACCCGGCTGCTCAAGCAGGCGCTGGAGATCGGCTGCCTGTTCAGCATCGACACCGATGCGCACGCGCCCGGGCAGCTGGACTTCCTCGGCTACGGCGCCCAGCGCGCCCTGGACGCCGGCGTGCCCGTCGACCGGATCGTCAACACGTGGCCGGCCGACAAGCTGCTGGAGTGGACGGGCGCGAACTGAACAGCCGGGCGGGCAGCCTATTGGTCGCCTACTCCCGTGACCGCTTTGGCGCCCGGGAGATCGCGATTCCCGCAAGGCTTCCCACCGAGGCGAGGGATCCACCGACAAAAGCCTTGGCCATGTCCAGCCTCGACACGTCAGCGCCGCTGGGCAGCGAGGCCAGCCAGGCGACTGCGCCATCGAATTCTTCGTTGTCATACACGCGCATCGGGCACGGCATCCACGCACCGATGCCGCGCGCCGGCGACCGGACCCAATCGATGTCGCTCACCACGGCACAACCGTCGAGCAGGGCCAAGGAGGCCCAGCCGAGTCTTGTGTCCGCCCACAACGCACCCGGCGTGATGCGTTCGAAACCCGGGCCGAATTGGTAGAGCAACCGCATCCGGCCGCCCGCTCGTCGCGCCCGATCGACCAGCGGCGCAAACACCCGGTCGTAATCGTCTTTTGTCACCGTCCCGACGGCCTCCAGGGCCTGAATGCCGGCGGGCACGCTCGCAAGTTCCTCAGCACGAGGGACCACCGCCCTTTCCCAGTGCAATTATTTCCTACTGCTAGGGTAGAGGTTGCTCCGCTCACTGGATAGGTACGCGCATGAGGGTCGCCATTGTCGGCGCGGGACTTGCCGGCCTCACGGCGGCGGCCCACCTTTCGGCCGCCGCTCATGATGTGGTCATCCTCGACGCCCGCGACGAGATAGGTGGTAGGGCCAGATCCCGGCCAGCCGACGGCGACGTGATCGAGCTTGGCGCCCAGTTCATTTCGCGAAACCATCAACGGATGCGAAGGCTCGCCGCCGACGCCGGATTGCACCTCATCCGTGATCGCTACGCGGCAGGCCTGATCCGCTGGCGCGGTGTGAACGAGCATTCTGGGCGCGTCATTCCGCATGTCAACCCGGCGGACCTCCTCGTGGTGTATCGCATCCTCTTCGGCCCACGAGGCCTGCGCGCGCTTTCCGCCCGCGCGGCCGTCGAATCCCAACGGCCCGAGCTTGATTCGCGGTCGGTGGCCGATTGGCTCGAAACACTCCGACCTTCAGGTCCAGTCCATCATCTGGTGGATTGTCTTGTCGGTGCGCTGTTCGGTGGCGCGGACCGCGGCGACGTCTCCCTGCTGGAGCTCGTCGAACTGCTCGGCCGCGAAGGGGGCGCCTACGGATTCATGATCGGCGAGATAGCTCGCGCCAGCCACATCGCCGAGGGCCAGGCGCGCTCTGCGCCCACCTGGCTGGCCAGCTCACCCGGCGCGTCCGCCTCGCAGCAGCGGTCAGCGCCGTCGAGGCGCATCACGACAGCGTGGCAGTGTGCGTCGGTAACGGCGACGTGATCGAGGCCGACCACGTCGTCATGGCGGTGCCGACCCCTGCGCTGTCTCGTATCGACTTCATCCCTGGGCTGCCGGGACACATCCGCGATGCGAACTCCGCCATTCGCTACGGCCACGCCACCAAGGTCGCAGTCGTCGTCGAGCCTCGAAAGCCCCTCCACGCCAACGCATTCATCGGTGGAAGCGTATTAATCCTCGGTTGGCGCACCCGGCGCGTCCTCTACGGTTTCGCCCCATCCACCGCCGAGCACTGCGACGCCGACACGCTGGCCGAGGATCTCTGCCACGGCTTCGGCGTTTGGCCCGAAACTATCGAACGCATCGAGGTGATGCGCTGGCCCCAAGACCGTCTCACTTGCGGCACATACGCGCACGTGTCGCCGGGGCGATTTGCCCAATTCCGCCGGTCGCTGCCGCATCGACACGGCCGCGTGCGCTTCGCCGGCGCCGAACGCAGCAGCTGGCCGATCTACATGGAAGGTGCAGTGGAAAGCGGGGAATTGGCCGCACAGTCCCTCATGGAAATCGAGGGACGCGCGTGATGAACCGTTCCTCCAATCAGTCGGGCAGGTGCGGCATTTCGATGCCGGGGTGACGGCCGACCAAGACCGCGGGCGTGAGCGCGGACTTGCCGAAGCGATCGCGCACCCGGTCGATGGCGGCGTCGATCTCGAGTCGGTCGTCGTCGCCGCCGAACGGCAGCGCCAGCTGCTGGGCGCCGCCGCGGTCGATGCCCGACACCGCGAAGCCGACGAGCGTCAGCCCGCGCTCGGCGATCAGCGGAGCGGCAGACGCGACCAGCCGGCGCGCGGCGGCCAGGATGGGCCGCGTCGACGAGGTGGCCCACGGCAAGGTGCGCGATCGCGTCGCCCGGCCGAAATCGTCGAAGCGCAGACGCAGCACGACGGTTCGACCGGTGCGCCCTGCGGTGCGCATCCGGCCGGTGATCCGGTCGATCAGGTTCACCACCACCGCGTCCACCTCGGTGGCCGACATGCGATTGCCCGCGCGGCCCAGCGCCCGCTGCGCCCCGATGGACCGGCGGCGCATGCCGGTGGTCACCCGGCGGCGGTCGACGTTGCGCGACAGCGCGTACAGCTGACGGCCCATGGCCGGGCCCAGCAGCGACGCCAGCGTCGACTCGCTGAGCTCGGCCACGTCGGCGACGGTCACGAGGCCGTGCGCGTGCAGCTTCGCGGCGGTCACCGCCCCCACGCCCCACAGCCGGCGCACCGGCAGTGGTCGCAGAAACGCCAGCTCCCGATCGGGCGGCACCAGCAGCAGCCCGTCGGGCTTGGCTTCCTGGCTGGCGACCTTGGCGAGGAACTTGGTCCGGGCGACCCCGACCGTGATGGGCAGCCCGACGCGGTCGCGCACGTCGGTGCGCAGGCGCGCGGCGATCTGCACCGGCGTGCCCGAGACCCGGCGCAGCCCGCCGACGTCGAGGAACGCCTCGTCGACCGAGAGCGCCTCGACGATCGGCGTGCAGTCGCGGAAGACCTCGAACACGGCGTCGCTGGCGCGCGAATAGGCGGACATCCGGGGCGGCACCACCACCGCGTGCGGGCACAGGCGCCGCGCCTGCGCCCCGCCCATCGCGGTGCGCACGCCGTAGGCCTTCGCCTCGTAGGAGGCCGCCAGCACCACCCCGCCGCCGACGATCACGGGCCGCCCCCGCAGCGTCGGGTCGTCGCGCTGTTCGACGGACGCATAGAACGAATCCAGGTCCGCGTGCAGGATGGACGCATCACACCGCACGAACATATGTTCGCACGCCTGGGTGACAGGTTGGACCGGCTAGCCGCCGTCGCCGTAGATGCTGCTGACCCAGACGTGGGTGAGGGTGTCGACGACGTGGTCCTCGTCGACCGCCGGCGTCTCGGCGGACAGCGCGGCCATCATCGTGCGCTCGTTCATCTGGTTCAGCGACGTCGCGAGGTCCGCGGCCGGGATGGTCTCGGGGGCGGCGCCCCGCGCGCGCTCGGCGGTGATCATCGCGGCGGTCTGGTCGATCCACTTTTGCATGAACCCCAGCCACACCGACCGCAGCTCCGAACTGGTGGCGAGCGCCTCCGTCGCGGCCCGGGCCAGCGTGCGGTGCGAGCTGAACGCGGTGAAAAATGCCTTGATGCCGTTGCGCCACACGCGGCGCGGGTCCGAAGGCAGCCGCTGCACCGCGCCGTCGAACTCGGAATCGGCGCGCGCGATGATCGGCTCCAGCAGCGAGAGCAGCACCGCTTCCTTGGACTTGAAATAGAAGTAGAACGTCGGCCGTGACAGGCCGGCGCCTTTCGCGAGGTCATCGACCGAAATGCCGGCGAACCCGCGCTCTTCCAGGAGCCGCTCGGCGGTGGCGAGGATCGCCTGCTCGCGGTCGTCGCCCGAGGGGCGCAGGGCGCGGCGGCCGCGCAGGGCTCGGGTTTGGCCAGCGGTAGTCACGGTCGCTACTTTACACGGTGTCGAGAGTTTCAACAGGGTGTTGACCAACTCAACACGGCGTTGATAGCGTGGAGCCATGACTGAGCACCTCGACGTCCTCATCGTCGGCGCCGGCATCTCGGGGGTGAGCGCCGCCTGGCACCTGCAGGAGCGCTGCCCGACCAAGAGCTACGCCATCCTGGAACGCCGCGACGACCTCGGCGGCACCTGGGACCTGTTCAAGTACCCCGGCATCCGCTCGGACTCCGACATGTTCACCCTCGGGTTCCGCTTCAGGCCCTGGCGCTCGGCGAAGTCGATCGCCGACGGCCCTTCGATCAAGGCCTACATCAAGGAGACCGCGGCCGAGAACGGGATCGACCGCCACATCCGCTACGGCCACCGGGTGGTGGCCGCCGATTGGTCCGACGCCGACACCCGCTGGACCCTGACCGTCGAGCACGACGGTCAGCAGAGCGAGATGACCTGCTCGTTCCTCTTCGCCTGCACCGGCTACTACAACTACGACGAGGGCTATTCGCCCACCTTCCCCGGTGCCGAGGACTTCGGGGGCACGATCGTCCACCCGCAGCACTGGCCGGAGGACCTGGACTACGCGGGCAAGAAGATCGTCGTCATCGGGTCCGGCGCCACGGCCATCACACTGATCCCCGCCCTGGTGAACTCGGGCTCCGGCCACGTCACGATGCTGCAGCGCTCGCCGACCTACATCGGCTCGCTGCCCGCGGTCGACCCCTTCGCCGTGCGGTTCAACCGGTGGCTTCCCGACAAGCTTGCGCACATCGCGAACCGCTGGAAGGCCATCGCGTTCAGCACATTTCAGTACCAGCTGTCGCGCAAGCGCCCCGCGTACATGCGCAGGACGCTGATGACGATGGCGCAGCGGCGCCTGCCCAAGGGCTACGACGTCGAGAAGCACTTCGGGCCGAGCTACAACGTGTGGGACCAGCGGCTGTGCCTGGCCCCCGACGGGGATTTCTTCCGGACCATCCGGCACGGCAAGGCCGACGTCGTCACCGACACCATCGACCGGTTCACCAAAACCGGCATCAAGCTCACCTCGGGTGAGGAGCTGCAGGCCGACATCATCATCACGGCAACGGGTTTGAACATGCAATTGCTGGGCGGGGTCAAACCCACCAGGAATGGTCAACCCTTCGACCTGCCGTCGTTGATGACCTACAAGGGCCTGATGTTCTCCGGGGTCCCGAACTTCGCGATCACCTTCGGATACACCAACGCGTCCTGGACGCTGAAGGCCGACCTGGTCTCCGAATTCGTCTGCCGGATGCTGAACTACATGGACGCCAAGGGTTTCGACGTCGTGGAGCCCCAACATCCGGGCGAGGATGTCGACGAGTTGCCGTTCATGGACTTCAGCCCCGGCTACTTCCAGCGGTCGATGCACATGCTGCCCAAATCGGGGTCGCGCGCCCCGTGGCGGCTCAAGCAGAACTACTTCTTCGACATGCGCACGATCCGCCGTGGCAAGGTCGCCGACGAGGGTCTGCGATTTGCCAAGAAGCGCGCGGCGGTCGCGGCCTAGGTTTTCGGGGCCGCCACGACAACGATGCCGTCGTCGTCGCTGTAGGCGATGTCGCCCGGCACGAAAGTGACTCCGCCCAGGCTGATTTCGACATCCCGCTCCCCCGCACCGGTCTTCGTGCTCTTGCGCGGATTGGTGCCCAGCGCCTTGATGCCGATGTCGATGCCGCGCAACGCGGCCGCGTCACGCACCGCGCCGTTGACGACCAGCCCCGCCCAGCCGTTGGAGCGGGCCAACTCGGCGATGACGTCGCCGACCAGCGCGCTGTGCAGCGACCCGGCCCCGTCGATCACCAGGACCCCGCCGCCACCCGGGCCGGAGAGCACCGATTTCAGCAGCGCGTTGTCCTGGAAGCAGCGCACGGTGCTGATCGGCCCGGCGAATTCCGAGCGGCCGCCGAACTGGCGGAATTGGACATCGCAGCTGCGCACGTCGTCGCCGACGCTGTCGACCAGGTCGGCGGTCGGCTGAAAGGCCACCCCCACGTCAGCGGTGCCGCAATTGCCGGATCAGCAGGATGGCCAACAGGCTGAGCGCCGCGGCGACGATCAGTGGCAGGTGCGACTGGCTCGGCGCCGCCGGCGCGGCGTGCGGCGAGACGGGGTTGGGGGCTTCGTCCACGGTCGATTTGGCTTGTGCTGCGGCGTCTTTGGCGGCCGCGGCGAGCTCACCGTTGGTCTCGATCCGCTGCTGCGCCCCGAAGGTCTGCTCGGCCGGCTTCGGGGGCGCGGGTGGGGCGCTCTTGGCG
>NZ_MVHD01000079.1 GCF_002086635.1 Mycobacterium alsense
CCCCCCGCGTCCAGCCGCCATCCCCGCGCCGGCAGCCGCAAGAGCGACTCGGCCGAAACCGGCGCCAGGCGGGCCGCGTAGACCGCGCCCGCGCGAATCACCAATTGCGGCTCGCCGCAGCCGATCACCGCCCCCACGTCGACGGAGCCGTCGGAGTCGATCAGCACCACCCGGCCGGGATGCTCGGCCTGCGCCGAACGCACCAGCCCCCATACCGCCGTGCCGGGCAGGTGCGTGACCGCCTCGCCGTCGAGCGCCATCGCTCCGCGGGTGAGCACCGCCAGCACCCCCGACCCGTCGCCCGCCAGCCAGGACTGCAGCACGCCCAGCACCTCGGTGGTGGCGGCGTGCACCGACCCGACCACGTCCGGGCCGGCCTCCGCCAGCTCCCACACCGCGGTGTGGTCGCGCACTGCGCCGAAATGCCCCTCGGCCACGGCGATCGGGGACCACGTCACCTCCAGCAGCCCCTCGGCGGGGGCCGCGGCCGCCGACAGCTGCCCGGGCGCCATCGGGCGCATGACCAGCGACCGCACCGACAACAGCGGCAGCCCCGCCGAGTCGGCCAGCTCCAGCGTCACCGCCTCGGCGCCGGCGGGCGCGATGCGCACCCGCGCCCGCGCGGCTCCGGCGGCGTGCAGCGACACCCCCTGCCACGCGAACGGCAACACGGCCGCGGCCCGTTCGCCCGCCAGCCCCGCCGCGTGCAGGGCGGCGTCGAGCAGCACCGGGTGCAGCCCGAAGCCGCCGGCCTGCGCGCCGGCCTCCTGGGGGACCTCGACCTCGGCGAAGGTCTCGTCCCCGCGGCGCCACACCGCCCGCAGCCCGCGGAACGCGGGGCCGTACTCGTAGCCGCGCCGCGCCAGCCGTTCGTAGGCGCCGTCGACGTCCACCGCGGTGGCACCGACGGGCGGCCACACCGACAGGTCCGCGTCCGGCGTCAGCGGCCGCTCACCCAGCAGGCCCTGGGCGTGCAGCACCCAGTCCGAACCCGGCTGCGCGCCGGCCGAATACACCGACACCTCCCGGCGCCCCGACCCGTCGGGCGCACCGACCACCACCTGGACCCGAACGACGGCCGCCGCGGGCAGCACCAGCGGGGCCGACAGCGTCAGCTCCTCGATCGCCCCGCAGCCGACCTCGTCGCCGGCGCGGATGGCCAGCTCCACGAACCCCGCGCCGGGGAACAGGATCGTGCCGGCCACCGCGTGCGCGGCCAGCCAGGGCTGGGCCGCCACCGATAGGCGGCCGGTCAGGACGAGCCCGCCCGCATCGGGCCGCTCCACGACCGCGCCCAGCAGGGCGTGCCCGGCGGCGGCCACGCCCAGGCTGCCGGCGTCGCCCGACGCGCCGGAGCCGTCGGCCAGCCAAAACCGGCGGCGCACAAACGCATACGTCGGGAGGTCCACCCGCCGCCCACCGGCCACCGCGGGACGCCAGTCCACCGCGACGCCGGACACGTGAGCCTGACCCACCGACAGCCAAAAGCGCTGCAGCCCACCGTCATCGCGCCCCAGCGTCGGGATCACCACCGCGTCGTCGCCGTGGCCGTGCTCGGACAGCGTCTCCTCGATGCCGGCGATCAGCACCGGGTGCGGGCTGGATTCGACGAAGACGCGGTGCCCGGCCTCGGCCGCGCTGCGCACCGCTTGGTCGAATTGCACCGTCTGGCGGATGCTGCGGAACCAGTAGTCGGCGTCCAGCCCGGCGGTGTCCATGGGCCCGCCCGTCACGGTCGAGAAGAACGCGACCGGCGACGAGCGCGGCGCGATGCCGGCCAGCGCCTCGGCGAGCGGCTCGCGGATCGCGTCGACGTGCGCGGAGTGCGACGCGTAGTCGACGTCGATCGCGCGGGCGCGCACGCCCTCGGCCTCGCACCGCCGCATCAATTCGGCCAGGGCGCCCGGGTCGCCGGACACCACGACCGCCGAAACACCGTTGACCGCGCCGATATTCAGCCGCTCACCCCAGGCGGACACCAATTCCCGCGCCCGCGCCGGCCCGCACGCCAGCGACACCATGCCGCCCGCGCCCGACAGGCGCACCAGCAGCCGGCTGCGCAGCGCCACCACCCGGGCGGCGTCCCGCAGCGACAGCGCGCCCGCGACGCAGGCCGCCGCGATCTCGCCCTGCGAATGCCCGATCACCGCGTCGGGGACCACGCCCAGCGAGCGCCACAACTCGGCCAGCGACACCATGACCGCCCACAGCGCGGGTTGCACCACGTCGACGCGATCGAGACCCGGCGCGTCCGGCGCGCCGCGGACGACGTCGATCAGCGACCAGTCCACGTGCTCGGCCAGGGTCTCGGCGCACCGGTGCAGGTGTTCGGCGAATACCGGCGCGGAGTCCAGCAATTCGGCTCCCATGCCGGCCCACTGCGAGCCCTGCCCGGGGAACACGAACGCCGTCTTGCCCGCCGCCCGCGCCCGCCCGGCCACCACGTTCGCGCCCGGCTCCCCGGCGGCTAGGCCGGCCAGCCCGGCCGCCAACTCGTCGCGGTCGGCGCCCACCACCACCGCGCGGTGCCCAAACAGGGCCCGCGTCGACACCAGCGACCACCCCACGTCCACCGGGCGCAGGTCCGGGTCGGCGCTCACGCGCGCGAGCAGCCGCGCGGCCTGCTGCGGCAGCGCGTCGGCCGACCGGGCCGACAGCACCCACGGCGCGGCCGGGTCATCGCCGGGCACCCCAAGGTTTTCCGGCGCGGGGCTTTCGGTGGGGGGTTCTTCCAGGATCACGTGCGCGTTGGTGCCGCTGATCCCGAACGACGACACCCCCGCGCGGCGCGGCCGGTCCCCCGCCGGCCATCCCCGCGGCTCGGTCAGCAACGACACCGCCCCGGCCGACCAATCCACGTGGGGGGTGGGCGCATCGACGTGCAGCGTCCTGGGCATCGCCCCGTGCCGCATCGCCTGCACCATCTTGATCACCCCGGCCACCCCGGCCGCGGCCGACGAATGACCCATGTTCGACTTGATCGATCCCAGCCACAGCGGCCGGTCCGCCGGCCGGTCCTGCCCGTAGGTGGCCAGCAGGGCTTGGGCCTCAATGGGATCGCCCAGGGTGGTGCCCGTGCCGTGTCCCTCCACCAGGTCCACGTCGGCCGCGCCCAGCCGCGCGTTGGCCAGCGCCGCGCGGATCACCCGCTGCTGCGCCGGCCCGTTCGGCGTGGCCAGCCCGTTGGAGGCGCCGTCCTGGTTGACGGCCGACCCCCGCAGCACCGCGAGCACCGGATGCCGCAGCCGGCGGGCGTCGGCCAGCCGCTCCAGCACCAGCACGCCCACCCCCTCGGAGAACCCGGTGCCGTCGGCCGCGCCCGCGTAGGCCTTGCAGCGGCCGTCCGCGGACAGCGCTCGCTGCCGGCTGAATTCGATGAACATCGCCGGCGTGGCCATCACCGTCACCCCGCCGGTCAGGGCGAGATCGCAGTCGCCCGACCGCAGCGACTGCGCGGCCAGGTGCAGCGCCACCAACGACGACGAGCAGGCCGTGTCCACCGACACCGCGGGGCCCTCCAGGCCCAGCGCGTACGCGACCCGGCCCGACGCCACGCTCAGGGTGGAACCGCGTAGCCCATAGCGTTCCAGCTCGCCGGGCATGCGCCCCTGCCCGCCGTAGGAGCCGTGGAACACCCCGGCGAACATGCCCGTGGGCGAGCCGCGCAGCGCGAGCGGGTCGATGCCGGCCCGCTCCAACGCCTCCCACGACACCTCCAGCAACAGGCGCTGCTGCGGATCCATCGCCAGCGCCTCGCTGGGCGCGATCCCGAAGAAGGCGGCGTCGAAATCGCCGACGTCGGACAGGAACCCGCCGCACCGCGCGTAGGACTTGCCCACGGCGTCGGGGTCCGGGTCGAACAACCCGGCCAGGTCCCAGCCGCGATCCGCCGGGAACTCCGAGACCACGTCGCGCCCGTCGGCCACCATCTCCCACAGGGCCTCCGGGGAGTCCACCCCGCCCGGGTAGCGGCAGGCCATACCCACCACCGCGACCGGTTCGGCCACCAGGTACCGGCGGTTTTCCCGCTTCAGCCGCTCGTTTTCCTTCAGCGACCGTCGCAGCGCCGCGACGAGCTCATCTTGGGTGCTGCTCACGCGACCCGGCCTCTCGTGTCACTCATCCGAACGGGGACGACGGGCGGCCTCTTGCACGGCCCCCCAAGACCCCCGGACGAACCCCCGACCACACTCTCGCCGCCCCATCACTTCCCTCGAGGCCCCACCAGCAACAGGCGATTCATTACGGTACGACGAAAAATTCACGCGCGCGGCAAATTCAGTGCCACTGCAGCAGCACGAGTTCGGAACAGAATCCCGGGCCCATCGCGAGCATCAGCCCGGGACTCTCGCTGGGCGGCGGTTTGGCCATGGTGTCACGCAGCACGTGCAGGACCGAGGCCGACGAGAGGTTGCCGATCTCGCCGAGCGAGCGCCAGGTCAGCTCCAAGGCCTGCGGCGGCAGGTCGAGGGCCGCGACGATCGCCTCGATCACCTTGGGCCCCCCGGGGTGGCTGACCCAGCCGCCGATGTCGCCGATGGTCAGGCCGTGGTCCCCCAGGAACGTGGTGACGTCGTCATAGATGTACTGCTCGACCACGGCGGCGACGTCCTTGGACAGCACCAGCTCGAACCCGGCGGCCCCGACGTCGTAGCCCATGGTGCGCAGCGAATCGGGATACAGGTGGCTGCGCGAGTCCACGATCGTGGGCCCCCGCGCGCCGATCCGCTCGGCGCGGCGCGCCCCGGCGGCGACCACCGCCGCGGCGCCGTCGGCAAACAGCGCGCTGCCGACCAGGCCGGCCAGCGAGGGCTTGTAGCCGGGGTAGGTCATCGAGCACAGCTCGACCGACACCAGGGCCGCCACACCGTCCTCGGCGCCGCGCAGGTAGTCGTGCAGGCGCGCCACCCCCGCCGCCCCGGCCACGCAGCCCAGGCCGAACAGCGGCATGCGCCGCACGTCGTCGCGCAGGCCCAGCCGCCCGGCGATGCGGGCGTCCAGCGACGGGACGGCGATCCCGGTGACCGTCGTGGTGACCAGCACGTCGAGGTCCGTCGGCCGCAGGCCGGCCTCCTCGAGCGCGCCCGACAGCGCGTCGCAGCCCAGGTCCACGGCCTTGTCGATGAATATCCGGTTCGCCCTGCCGAAGTCCGTCAGCGCGGGGTAGCGCTGCAGCGGCTGGACCAGGTGGCGGCCGTTGACCTTGGCGTTGGCGTGCAGCTGCCGGATGACGTCCTCGTACCCCTCGAATTCGGGAATGCCGACGAAGAAGTCGGTGAGCTCGCGCTGGGCGTAGCGGTACGGCGGCAGGGCACCGAACACTCCCGCGATGACGCTCATGGGTCCCATTCCTTGCTGACGAGGCTTCGGGCCGACCGGTTCAACCCCGCTCCCTGGCCTGGAAGCTTAGTCTGCCGGAAACGGCCGTACTCAGCTACCTAGTCGGTCTTTGAGTTCGGCTGCGCTGGCCAGGACCGCCTCCAGCTGCTCGGCGACCCGCCGCGGCGCGGTGCCGCCCCGGCCGTCGCGCGAGGAGACCGAGCCCTCGATCGTCAGCACCTCGCGCACCCGCGGCGTCAGCTGCGGGCTGATCGCGGCCAGCTCGTCGTCGGTCAGCTCGTCGAGCCCGACGCCGCGGTGTTCGGCGGCGCGCACCGCCGCCCCGGCCGCCTCGTGCGCGGACCGGAACGGAACGCCACGCCGCACCAGCCACTCCGCGATGTCGGTGGCCAGGGTGTAGCCGGCCGGGGCCAGGGCGGCCATCCGCTCGACGTTGAACGTCAGGCTGGCCACCAGGCCGGCCATCGCCGGCAGCAGCAGCTCCAGCTGGGCCACCGCGTCGAACACCGGCTCCTTGTCTTCCTGCAGGTCACGGTTGTAGGCCAGGGGCTGGGCCTTCAGCGTCGCCAGCAGCCCGGCCAGGTTCCCGATCAGCCGCCCGGCCTTGCCGCGGGCCAGCTCGGCGATGTCGGGGTTCTTCTTCTGCGGCATGATCGAGCTGCCGGTGGACCAGGAGTCGTGCAGCGTGACGTAGCCGAATTCCGTCGAGCTCCACAGGATGACGTCCTCGGCCAGCCGGGACAGGTCGACGCCGATCATCGCGAAGATGAACGCGGCCTCGGCGGCGAAGTCGCGCGCGGCGGTCGCGTCGACGGAGTTGTCGGCGGCGGCGCGAAAGCCCAGGTCCGCGGCGATCGCCTCGGGGTCCAGGCCCAGCGACGACCCGGCCAGCGCCCCCGAGCCGTACGGCGACACCGCCGCGCGCTCGTCGAAGTCGACGATGCGGTCCACGTCGCGCAGCAGCGGGTGCGCGTGCGCGAGCAGGTGCTGGGCCAGCAGGATCGGCTGGGCGGACTGCAGGTGGGTCTTGCCGGGCATGATGGCGTCCGGGTGCGCGGCGGCCTGGGCGGCCAGGGCGCCGACGACGTCGAGGGCCCCCTCGGCTACCCGGCGCACCGCGTCGCGCAGCCACATCCGGAACAGGGTGGCCACCTGGTCGTTGCGCGACCGCCCGGCCCGCAGGCGGCCGCCCAGGTCGGCGCCGACCCGGTCGATCAGCCCGCGCTCCAGCGCGGCGTGCACGTCCTCGTCGGTGACCAGCGGGGTGAAGCTGCCGTCGGCGACGTCTTCGGCGAGGCTGTCCAGGCCGGCCAGCAGGCCGTCGCGCTGCTCCTCGGTGAGCAGCCCCGCCCGGAACAGGATCACGGTGTGGGCCCGCGAGGCGACGATGTCGTAGGGCGCCAGCACCCAGTCGAAGTGCGTGGAGCGGCTCAGCGCGGCCAGCGCGTCGGACGGGCCGTCGGCGAACCGCCCGCCCCACAGCGACCCCTCGTGCGTGCTCACGTGCCCCTCTCCCCGGCGCGAGCGACCGCGTTTGTACGCAAATTGCGGCGTGTCGCCGTGCAGACACGGTCGCTCGCGGTCATGGGGCGAGGTCCCGGCGGGCGGCGATCTTCGACGACAGCCCGTGCACGTAGACGAAGCCCTTGGCGGCCGACTGGTCGAAGCTGTCGCCCTCGTCGTAGGTGGCCAGGTTGAAGTCGTAGAGCGACTCCGCGCTGCGCCGGCCGTTGACCGCGATGTGCCCGCCGTGCAACACCATTCGGATCTCTCCCGAGACCCGCTCCTGGGTCTTGGCGACGAAGGCCTCCAGCGCGGTCTTGAGCGGCGAATACCACAGCCCGTCATAGACGAGCTCGGCCCAGCGCTGGTCGGTGTGGCGCTTGAACCGCGCCAGCTCCCGCTCCAGGGTGACGTGCTCGAGCTCGGTGTGGGCGGTGATCAGCACCATCGCCCCGGGCGCCTCGTAGATCTCGCGGCTCTTGATGCCCACCAGCCGGTCCTCCACGACGTCCAGGCGCCCGACGCCCTGCGCGCCGGCGCGGGCGTTGAGCTCCTCGATGGCGCCCAGCACCGAGACGGGCCGGCCGTCGATGGACACCGGCACGCCGCGCTCGAACCCGACGATCACCTCGTCGGGCGTGCTCCAGTTCAGCGTGGGGTCCTCGGTGTAGGCGTAGATGTCCTTGGTGGGCGCGTTCCAAAGGTGTTCCAGGAACCCGGTTTCCACCGCGCGGCCCCACACGTTCTGGTCGATGGAGAACGGCGAGCGTTTGGTGACGTTGATCGGGATGGCGTTCTCCTCGGCGAACGCGATGGCCTTCTCCCGCGTCCAGGCGTAGTCGCGGACGGGGGCCAGCACCTCGAGATCCGGTGCCAGCGAGGCGAATCCGACCTCGAAGCGCACCTGGTCGTTGCCCTTGCCGGTGCAGCCGTGGGCGACGACGGACCCGCCGTGCTCGCGCGCGGCCGCGACGAGGTGCTTGACGATCAGCGGCCGGCTGATCGCCGACACCAGCGGGTAGCGGTCCATGTACAGCGCGTTGTTCTGCACGGTGGGCAGGCAATAGCCCTCCGCGAACTCGTCGCGGGCGTCGACGACGACGGCCTCCACGGCGCCGCAGTCCAGGGCCCGCTGGCGGATCACCTCCATGTCCTCGCCGCCCTGGCCGAGGTCGATGGCCACCGCCACCACCTCGCGGCCGGTCTCCTTGCCGATCCAGCTGATCGCCACCGAGGTGTCCAGACCGCCGGAATACGCCAGGATGACGCGTTCTGACATGAACCAATCTCCTTTTATTTGAGGTGCTCTAGGGTGCGCGCCAGCTCGGCGCCGGTCATCGGCTCTCGAGCGGCCACGAAGACGGTGTCGTCGCCGGCGATGGTGCCGACCACATAGGGCAGGGCCGCGCGATCGATCGCGCTGGCCAGGTAGTCGGCGGCGCCGGGCGGGGTGCGCAGCACGGCGAGGTTGGCGCTGGCATCGGCGGACACCAGCAGCTCGCTCAGCAGCCGGGACAGCCGGGCGGTACCGCCGGACACGCCGCGCACCGGGCTGCCGTCCTCGGGGACGACGTACACCCCGACGCCGCCGTCGGCGCCGCGCAGCTTCACCGCGCCCAGCTCCTCCAGGTCGCGCGACAGTGTGGCCTGGGTGACGTCGATGCCCTCGTCGGCCAGCCGGGCCGCCAGCTCGCCTTGGCTGCTGATCGACGACGACGACAGGATCGCCACGATGCGGGCCTGCCGGCCGGCCCGGGTGGTTTCCGGGGTGGCCTTGCTGCGCGTCATCGCGACCGCTCCAAAAGCCACACCAGCAGCGCCTTTTGGGCGTGCAGCCGGTTTTCGGCCTCGTCCCAGACCGCGCTGGCCGGTCCGTCCATGATCTCGTCGGTGATCTCCTCGCCGCGGTGGGCCGGAAGGCAGTGCAGCACAACGGCTTCGGGGTCGGCCAGCGCCACCAGCCGCGCGTTGACCTGGAACGGGCGGAACGGCCCGACCCGGTCCAGCCCGTCGCCCTCCTGCCCCATCGACGTCCAGGTGTCGGTGACGACGACGTCGGCGCCCTTGGCCGCCGCGTCGGCGTCGGCGGTCAGGGTGACCGAGGCGCCGGTGTCTTCGGCGCGCTTCCGGGCGGCCGACACGACGGCCGGGTCGGGCGCGAAACCGTCGGGCGCGGCGACGGTGACGTGGACGCCGGCGGTGGCCCCGCCGAGCAGCAGCGAGTGGGCCATGTTGTTGGCGCCGTCGCCAAAGTAGGACAGCCGCAACCCCTTCAGCGTCCCCTTGCGTTCGGCGATGGTCTGCAGGTCGGCCAGCACCTGGCAGGGGTGGAACGCGTCGGAGAGCGCGTTGACGACCGGCACGGTCGCGGTCGACGCCATGGCCTCCAGCCGGTCCTGCCCGAAGGTGCGCCAGACGATGGCGTCGACGTAGCGGGACAGCACGCGGGCGGTGTCGCCCAGCGTCTCGTCGCGGCCCAGCTGGGTGCTGCGGCCGTCGACGACGACGGCGTGGCCGCCGAGCTGGGCGATGCCCAGCTCGAACGAGAACCGGGTGCGGGTGGAGTTCTTGTCGAAGATGACCGCGACCCCGCGCGGCCCGTCGAGGGGGCGGCGGGCGAACGGGTCCTTCTTCAGTTCGGCGGCCAGCGTGAGGATCTCGGCCTGCTCGGCGGGCGACAGGTCGTCGTCGCGCAGGAAGTGTCTGGTCATGTGCGCGCCTCGTCCAGAATTCCCGGCAGGGCGGCGACGAAGCCGTCCAGCTGGGTCTCGGTGATGATCAGCGGCGGCGCCAGCCGGATGACGTCGGGCGCGGCGGCGTTGATCAGGAATCCGGCGGCGCGGGCGGCCGCCTCGGCCTCCTTGGCGCACGGCGCGGTCAGCACCACCCCCTGCAACAGCCCCTTGCCGCGCACGTGGTCCACCAGCGGATGGCGCAGCTCCTCGATGCCGTGGCTCAGCACCTTGCCCAGCATCGCGGCGCGCGCGATGAGGTCGCCGTCGGCCAGCGCCTTGAGCACCCCAAGCGCGGCCGCGGCGCATACCGGGTTGCCGCCGAAGGTGCTGCCGTGCAGCCCCGGGGTCAGCAGCTCCCCGGCGGCCCCCACGGCCAGGCACGCGCCGATCGGCAAACCGCCGCCCAGGCCCTTGGCCAGCGTCACCACGTCCGGGGTGATGCCGTCGTGCTGGTGGGCGAAAAACGCTCCGGTGCGCCCGACGCCGGTCTGTACCTCGTCGAGCACCAGCAGCGCGCCGTGGCGGGCGGTGATCGCGCGGGCCTCGGCCAGGTAGCCGCCGGGCGGCACCACGACACCGCCCTCGCCCATGATCGGCTCCAGGAACACCGCCGCGGTGGCCGAATCGACAACCTCGGCAAGGGCTTTGGCGTCCCCGTAGGGCACGTGGGTGACGTTGCCCGGCAACGGCTCGAACGGCGCCTGCTTGGCGGGCTGACCCGTCAGCGCCAGCGATCCCATCGTCCGGCCGTGGAAAGCCCCTTGGGCGGCAACGACATTCGTCCGCCCGGTGAGCCGGGTGATCTTGAAGGCCACCTCGACGGCCTCGGTTCCCGAGTTGCAGAAGAACACCCGGGCCGGCGCCCCGAGGTGCTCGACCAAGGCCTCGGCGAGCGCGATGCCCGGCTCGGTGGCGTACAGGTTCGACGTGTGGCCCAGCGTGTTGAGCTGGGCGCTGACCGCCTCGATCACCGCCGGGTGGCGGTGGCCGAGCACGTTGACCGCGATGCCGCCGAGCATGTCGAGGTAGGTGTTGCCGTCGGAGTCGGTGACCACGGCCCCGTCGCCGCCGGCCAGGGCGAGCGGCGGTGTGCCGTAGTTGTTCATCATCACGGCTTCCCAGCGCTGACGCATCGCGTCCACCTGGCTCACGAGCGCACCACCTTGGTGCCCGTGCCCGCGTCGGTGAAAAGCTCGACCAGCACGCAATGTTCGACCCGGCCGTCGATGACGTGCGCGCTGGGCACTCCGCCGGTGACGGCGCGCAGGCACGCCTCGACCTTGGGGATCATGCCCGCCTCGAGCGTGGGTAGCAGCCGCGACAGCGCGGCGGTGTCGATCTCGCTGACCAGCGAGTTGCGTTCCGGCCAGCTGGTGTAGAGGCCTTCGACATCGGTGAGCATCAACAGCTTTTCGGCTCCCAGGGCTTCGGCCAGCGCCGCCGCGGCGGTGTCGGCGTTGATGTTGTGCACCACACCCTCGGCGTCCGGCGCCAGCGTCGACACCACCGGAATGCGCCCCGCCGCAATCAGATCCCGCACGGCGGCGGTGTTGACCAGCTCGACGTCGCCGACCAAGCCGATGTCGGTGGCCACCCCGTCGACGGTGACGCTGCGCCGCACTGCGGTGAACAGCTGCGCGTCCTCGCCGGTGATGCCGACGGCGTAGGGCCCGTGCGCGTTGATCAGGTTGACCAGTTGGCGGCCCACCTGCCCGAACAGCACCATGCGCGCCACGTCGAGCACTTCCGGTGTGGTGACCCGGAATCCGCCCTTGAAGTCTCCCTCGATGCCGAGCCTGCGCAGCATGGCGGTGATCTGCGGCCCGCCGCCGTGCACGACGACGGGATGGATGCCGCAGTTGCGCAGGAACGCCATGTCGGCGGCGAAGGCGTGCCGCAGCGTGTCGTCGGTCATGGCGTGGCCGCCGTATTTGATGACGACGATCTTGCCGTGCAGCTGCTTGAGCCACGGCAGGGCTTCGGCCAGCACCTGCGCCTTGACCCCGGTGGGCAGTTCCTGGGTGGTGGTCATGAGCTGTAGGCCGAGTTCTCTTCGACGTAGCCGTGGGAGAGGTCGGTGGTCCGCACCGCGGCCCGCCCATCGCCGACGCGGAGGTCGACGGTGATGTCGATGTCGGCGCCCGCGAGGTTCACCTCGCGCGCGCCGGGGGCGCCGACCCCGTCGATGCACACCGCGGATCCGTTGAACGACACGCGGATTCGATCGGGGTCGAGGGTCACCGGCGCCATGCCGACGGCCGCGAGCACCCGGCCCCAATTGGGGTCGGATCCGAACAGCGCGGTCTTGACCAGGCTGTCGCGGGCGATGGTGCGGGCGGCCGTCAGCGCGTCGTCGTCGGAGGCCGCCCCCGCCACGGTCACGGTGACGCGCTTGGTGACGCCCTCGGCGTCGGCCTGCAGCTGGGCGCACAGGTCGTCGCACACCCGCAGCACCGCCTCGTCGAGGTCGGCCTGTGCCGGGGTGACCTCGCTGGCGCCCGACGCCAGCAGCAGCACGGTGTCGTTGGTCGAGCAGGCGCCGTCGATGTCGAGCCGGTCGAAGGTTGCCGCCGTGGCGTGGCGCAACGCTTGGTCCAAAGCCGCCGCGTCGACGGCGGCGTCGGTGGTCAGCACGCACAGCATGGTGGCCAGCGACGGGGCCAGCATGCCCGCTCCCTTGGCCATGCCGCCGACGGTCCAGTTGTCGGAATGGTGCAGGGCAACCTGTTTGGGCACGGTGTCGGTGGTCATGATGGCGCGCGCGGCGTCGTCGCCGCCGGTCAGCCCGCCGGCCATTTCGTGCACGATCTCCCGG
The DNA here is from genome assembly GCF_002086635.1 of Mycobacterium alsense. Taxonomy (GTDB): domain Bacteria; phylum Actinomycetota; class Actinomycetes; order Mycobacteriales; family Mycobacteriaceae; genus Mycobacterium; species Mycobacterium alsense. Next base: position 12,394 of record NZ_MVHD01000079.1, read on the forward strand.
ACGCCGGCGAGCACCTTGTCCATCGGCAACCGGTCGCCGATCAGTCCGGTGGAGCAGACCGCGACCTCGATGGCCCCGGTCTCGGTCCCCCAGTCGGACAGGGCGGCGGCGACGGCCTCGGCCGTGGCGTGGGTGTCCTGGAAGCCGCCGGGCCCGGTGCAGGCGTTCGCGCCGCCGGAGTTGAGGATCACGGCGCGCAGCTGCCCGGTGGTCAGCACCTGCTGGCTCCACAGCACCGGCGCCGCCTTGACCTTGTTGCGGGTGAACACGCCGGCGGCCGCTAGGTCGGGACCCTCGTTGAGGACCAGTGCGAGGTCGCGGGCCCCCGACGCCTTGATCCCCGCGGCGATGCCGGCGGCCCGGAAGCCCGCGGGGGCGGTGACGCCCTGCTCGCGCAGCAGCCGCGCAGTCTGCGTGCGGGTCACGGTGCGACCCCGACCACCGAAAGTCCCTCGGTCTCAGGCCAACCCAGCGCCAGGTTCATCGACTGCACCGCGGCGCCGCCCGTGCCCTTGACCAGGTTGTCGATCGCGGCGATCGCCACGAACGTCTCTGCGGCCTCGTCCACCGCCACGGCGATGTGCACCGCGTTGCTGCCGAGCACCGCCCCGGTGCGGGGCAGCTGACCGTCGGGCATCAAGTACACGAAAGGTTCGGCGTGGTAAGCCTTTTCGTAGGCGGCCCGCAGCTGTGACAGCGGCGCCCGGGTGCGCGCGGTGCAGGTGGCCAGGATGCCGCGCGAGGTGGGGATCAGCACCGGCGTGAACGACACGGTTACTTCGCGGTCGGTGACGGCCCGCAGTCCTTGGGCGATCTCTGGCGTGTGCCGGTGCGCGCCGCCGATGTTGTAGGCCCGCGCCGAGCCGATGACCTCCGAACCGAGCAGGTCCGCCTTGACCGCGCGCCCCGCCCCGGAGGCGCCGCTGACGGCGACCACCGTCACGGCGGGCTCGATGAGGCCCTCGGCCATGGCGGGCAGCAGCGCCAGCAACGCGGAGGTCGGATAGCAGCCCGGGACCGCGATGCGGCGGGCGCCGCGCAGCCGCTCACGCGCGCCGGGCAGCTCGGGCAGGCCGTACGGCCAGCTGCCGGCGTGGGCCGTCCCGTAGTAGCGCTCCCAGGCGGCGGAGTCGGTGAGGCGGAAGTCGGCGCCGCAGTCGACGATGACGACGTCGGGGCCGAGCTGTTGCGCCAGCGCGGCGGAATGGCCGTGCGGCAGGGCCAGGAACACGACGTCGTGACCCTCGAGGGTGGCGGGTTCGGTGGGCTCGACCACGCGCTGCGCCAAAGGGATCAGGTGCGGATGGTGCTCACCCAGCGCACTGCCGGCGCTGGCGGCGGCGGTCACTGCGCCGATCTCGAGCCGGCCGTCGGCGTAGGCCGGATGCCCGAGAAGCAGCCGTAGGATCTCCCCGCCTGCGTAGCCGGTGGCACCGGCAACCGCCACCCTCAACACGTCGGCCATTTCGACGATTCTGCATGGTTATGCAGTACTTTGCAAATCCATTCCCAGGACGCTCGGGACGCCGAGGGGCGCGCCCAGGAGGCCGTGGTCGGGCAATGGCTCCGCTTCGGGAGAGCGAGGGCCTACACGAACCTCCTGGGCGGCGCCGAGTCAGGCGCTGATGCCGATGCCCAGGCTGGCGTTGAGCGCCGCCTGCAGGGAGAGTGCGAGATCCCGCAGCGCCGCGCCCAGCGACGTCACGAGCGTGCCGCCGGTCTGTTCGAGCGCCGCGGTGGCGCCGGCGAATCCGGTCGCCAGTGACGCGCCCACCCCGATGAGGCTGGGGAAGCCGACGCCGACGGTGGCCGACAGGCCGCCGCTCAGCGCGGAACCGATCTCGGCCGCGGTGTTCTCCCAGATCGTCGCCAGCGCGTTGCCCATGCCGGTCAGCCCGGACAGGCTCGCGGCCAGGCTGCCACCCAGCGCCTCACCGGCCTGCAACAGGCCTGACAGGCTACCGCCCAGGCCGGCGACCAGGGTTGCCCCGGTCTGGGCCAGGCCGTTCAGGGTCGCGCCGAGGCTGGCGCCCAGGGCGGCGTTGATCGACAGCATCAGGTTCGGCAGGCTCAGCTCCGGCAGCGCCGCCAGGAAGTTCGCCGCCAGGTTGGCACCGGTCTGGATCGCCCCGTTGATGCCGGCCTGGAACGCACCGGCCAGGTTGCCCAGGTTGGCCGCGAAGCTGGCCGCCAACGCCTCACCCGTCTGGATCAATCCACCGAGGTTGGCCCCCAGATTCAAGCTGCCGCTCAGCGCCGCGTTCAGCGCTGCCCCGAAGCCGTTGAGAGCCGCGTTCAGTGAGCCACCGAACGAGGCGCCCAACCCGTTGAGCGCCGCGGACAGCTCCACACCCAGCGCACCCAGGTTAGGAATCGCGATCGCCGGCAGACCCGGCAACGACGCCAAGAAATTGGCCGCCAGGTTGGC
>NZ_MVHD01000007.1 GCF_002086635.1 Mycobacterium alsense
GCCCCCCCGGTCCACCCGGCCCGTTCGCGGTCGGGAGCCAGAACACGCATTCGTTCAGCTGCACACTCCACACCCACCCCGGCGCGCACGGCTCGTCTGCCCTGCTGATCGCCGGCGCGGCGATGCTCGTCAGCGGCAAGACCACCGCCGCGACGGCCAAGACGCCGACCGCGCAGCGCGTGAGAACACGCCCCGCCGCCGGTCGCCCGTCGGTCTCTTCTGCCGCGATCGCATCGGCCATATCGACCCTCCTCCTGGATGGCTCGGCGCCACTGAATACTGATTTAATCGCTGCGCGAACTCCTCGATCGGCGTTTTCCCGATTTTCGGATGAAAGTTCCCGGGGTCGCGGTGTTCCGTCGGCGACCCTCTCGGAGACCGGGATGACGCCCGGTGACTTTCAATCCCGTTGCACAGCAGGCGGTCCGCAATGTCACCGGCAGTCGCCGCGGCGGCCGGCCGAGCGCCGAAGCCGGGTCGGATTGACGGCCCCCGAATTGGGGTATCCCCGGCCAACCCGTCGTTCGGGACCGTTGCTAGAGAAGCGAGCGCACGATGATCGGCTGGCTGGACAGGCTGCAGCGGCGCAACCGCGCGGTCGGCGTGGCGGTAGCCGTCATCTACAAGTACCTCGACGATCAGGGCGGCTATCTGTCCGCACTGATCACCTACTACGGATTTGTCTCCCTGTTCCCGCTGCTGCTCCTGCTGACCACGGGCCTCGGTGTGGTCCTGGCCGGACGGCCCGACCTGCAGGAGCAGGTGATGCACAGCACGCTGAGCCAATTCCCCGTCATCGGCGCCCAATTGCACCAGCCCGAGGGGCTCAGCGGCGGCACCGTCGCCGTGGTCGTTGGCGTCGTGGGCGCCCTCTACGGTGGTCTGGGCGTCGGCCAGGCGCTGCAGAATGCGATGGACTCGGTGTGGGCCGTCCCACGGAACAAGCGCCCCAACCCAATCCGGTCACGCCTGCGCAGCTCGCTGCTGCTGCTGGTGCTCGGCTCGGCCGCGCTCACCGCCACCATCCTGTCCGCCATCGGTCAGGCCACCGGTGCGCTGGGCGTTTTTGGCCAGATCGGGGTGGCCCTCGCGGCCGTCGCGATCAACGGGATGATCTGCCTGGCGATATTCCGCGTGACCACCGCCCGGCAGCTCTCCTACCGCCAGGTCTGGCCCGGTGCGCTTGCGGCGGCGTTCATCTGGCAGATCCTGCAGCGATTCGGCGCCGGTTATGTCCAGCACACGGTCAAGACGGCCAGCGCCACCAACAGCGTGTTCGCGCTGGTGCTGGGTCTCCTGGCCTTCCTGTACCTCGTGTCGTCGACGCTGGTGCTGTGCGCCGAGATCAACGTCGTTCTCGTCGAGCGCCTTTACCCGCGCGCCTTGCTCACCCCGTTCGTCGACGACGTGGATCTGACTTCGGCCGACCGCCGCACCTACACGAAGAAGGCAAAGGCCGAGCGCGTCAAGGCATTTCAGCGCGTCAGCGTGCGGTTCCGCGACCTCACGCGCAAAACCCCCCGGCCGGACCCCCCCACGGTGCGCCGCCGGCCCGCCGGCTAGCCCGCGCCGCGTCCGGTGTGCCGTCCTCGCGCCCGGCTTCCCGGGCCAGCGTGTGCAAATAGCTGCGTTGTGGCCCGGTCATCGGCTCGTCCGTCAGGCGTCGATCACCACGCGACCGCTCTTCGCCCGCGAGACGCACACCAGCATTTCGTCGTCGCCCTCCACGGTGCGGCCCCGGCGATCGACGTCCCCGCCGAGCACCTTGACCTTGCAGGTCCCGCAGAAACCTTGCTGGCACGAATACGGGGTCGCCGGGTCGCGGTCGAGCATGACGGCCAGCGCCGACCGGTTCGACGGCACGCTGAGCACCCGCCGCGACCGCGCGAGTTCCAGTTCGAACGGAACGCCGTTGATGACCGGCGGCGGGCTGAACCGCTCGTAATGCAATGGGGCACCGACGTATTCGTCACGCGCCGCGCGGACCGCCTCCAGCACGGCCGTCGGCGCGCACACGTAGACGGCGGTCCTTGGGCCCGCGCCGGCCAATAGCTCATCGGTGGTCGGGAATCGGCCGCGCTCGTCGTCGGCCCACACGGTAACCCGGTCGGGGTCCACGGCCAGCATCTCGTCCAGCAGCGGCATGTAGTCGCGACCCCTGCCGGCATAGATTGCGCGCCAATTGATTCCGTGCTGCTGTGCCACTTGGATCATGGGCAGAATGGGCGTCACCCCGATGCCGCCGATGACGAACAACACGTCCTGCTCGTCGGTCACGAGATAGAAGGCGTTGCGGGGACCTTCGAATTCGAGGGTGTCGCCGACGTCGAAGGTGTCGTGCATCTCCACCGAACCACCGCCGCCGTCGGCGATCCGGCGCACGGCGATGCGGTAGTCGGTGCGCCGGCCGGGCTGGCCGCACAGCGAGTACTGCCGGCGCCGACCCGAGGGCAGCCGAACGTCGATGTGCGCGCCCGGGGTCCAGGACGGCAGCAACCCGCCGTCGGGATCGGCCAGGGTCAAGGCCACCACGTCGGGCGTGAGAACCTCGCGTTTGGTCACCACCGCGGTACTGGTGCGCTGCACCGGCACCACCCGTGCCGGCGTCCATCGTGAGGCCGATGCCAGGCCGCCGAAGAATGTCCCCACGCCGAACAACGCCGTGTACAGGCGGTCACGCTTCCGCCGACCGTACAGATCGGTCGGCCGGCTCTCCCAAATACCCCGTGACACAACCATCCTCATGCTCCGCGAACGCTATGGCGGCCGCTGACCAGGTTCACCCATTCGTCGATGCGCCGGGCGATCACGCCTGGATGGGAGGCCACCACCCAGTGCCCGCCCTCGATCGGAACGATCCTACCGCCGGGCGGGATCGAGCCGGTGAACCGCTGCAGGGCGGGCGTCACGAAGTGGTCCTGCCGCGCGATGAGCACCTGCACCGGGACGTTGGTCTGCGGCAGGCGGGGCCCCGGCGACAGGATCGGCCCGGGCATGTTGGCGCGGTACAGGTTGAGCCCATTGAGGTAGTCGTTTACCGACCGCAGCGACGCGGCGCGGCGCGGGCCGTCGGCGCCCGCGCGGCCGATGCGTTCGACGGCGGCAAAGACTTTCATCGTGGCCCGGGAGCGGATCGCCAGTTCGGGCACGAGCGGACACAGGAAGAACCAGATGTATCCGGAGGCCAGGAACTGCCGAACCACGTCGGCCACCGCGCGCGGTGTGCGCGCCGACCGCAGGAACCGGCCCGCGTAATTCAGGTGCGGCCCCGAGATCGAGGTGTACGAGGCGATCTTGGGCGAAACGGACCCGTCGGTGACCGCCGCCCAGCCCTGGATCGAGCCCCAGTCGTGGCCCAGCAGGTGCACCGAATCCACACCCAGGCTGTCGATCACGGCGCCGACGTCGGCGGCGAGCTGGGTGAGCCGGTATCCGGTTCGGCCCGCTGGCCTTGACGATTCGCCGGCCCCGCGGACGTCGTAGGCGACGACGTTGAACCGGTCGGCCAACTCCTCGGCGACGCCGTCCCACACGCGGTGGTTGTCGGGGTAGCCGTGGATGGCCAAGACGGTCGGGCGCCGCCGGTCGATCTCGGTGTAGGCGTGCACGGCGAGTTTGACGCCGTCCGACGCGGTCACGGTGGTCATCGATGCCCCGACCTCAGTGCGACGCGCGGGCGGCGGGCGACCGCGCCAGGTAGTCGACCGCGCGTCCGACCCCGCCCAGCTGCGACGGATGGAAGCTCGGCTTGTAGTAGGCGCCGATGACACCCAGGAACTCGAACGGCCCGGGTACCAGGCCCCGCCGCGCCGCGCGGAAGTAGTCGCGCCAGCGCGGCTTGGTTCCCGGCGGGAGGTTCGGGTCGACGGAGTACATGAATCGCACGCCGCGGACGAACAACCACAGCAACGCCGGCGTCACCAGCAGCTGTGTGCGCACCTGCCGCCAGTAACCGGCGCGCAGATGCTTCATGGTGTCGAACGCGACCGCCTTGTGCTCGACCTCTTCGGCGCCGTGCCAGCGCAGCAGGTCCAGCATCACCGGGTCGGTGCCCATGGCGTCGTGTTGCGGGGTGTCGAGGATCCATTCGCCCAGAATCGCGGTGTAATGCTCCAGCGCCGCCACCATCGACACCCGCTCGAGCAACCAGCTCGCCCGTCGTCGCGGGCTCCAGTGGGGGCGGTCACCGATCAGCTTGTCGAACAGCCAGCGGATCTGGTTGGTGAACGGTGTCACGTCGATGCCGTTGGCCGCGAAGTGCCCAAGCACGCCCGAGTGCGCCTGGGAATGCATCGCCTCCTGGCTGATGAAGCCCTGCACGTCCAGCCGCAGCTGGTCGTCCTGGATCAGCGGCAACGACTTCTTGAACGTGTCGACGATCCACTCCTCGCCCGCGGGCAGCAGCAGGTGCAGGATGTTGCAGAAGTGCGTGGCAAACGGCTCGTTGGGCACGTAGTAGAACGGCAGCTTGGCCCAATCGAACTCCACGTCGCGCGCCTGCAGGACGATCCGCTCGTGATCCAGCGACGCGTCGTGCGGACCCGTTGCCTTGTCATCGACCGTGAACATCGTGGGCTCCCTAACACTGTTAGGCACTGCGTTGCGCCTCGGCCTCAGCCTCGGTGATCAGGCGCTCGCTCCGCAGGAACCGGACCAGGTTGTCGACGGTCTCGGTCAGCGGGGCCTCTTTCGTGTGGACCTTGGCCAGGGCGCGCGCGTGCCGGTATTGGACGTTGCCATAGCGCTTGTCGCGCATCGCGGCGATCTTGTCCGCCGAGCGGGTGAGGAAATCGACCAGCGGATAGATCGGATCGCGCGGCGTGCACCGCCGGTTCATCTGCTCGACGAACGCCGGAATGTCGTAGTAGTCGAAGCGGTACCCGTACCGCTCGGACAGGATCCGGGTGACGTCCGTCAGGTTGTAGTAGTCGTCGGCCGTCATGTTGAAGATTGTCCCAGCCCCGGCCACCGGCACATCCATCAGCGCGACGATGTGGTCGGCGATCAGGTCCGCCGGAAGCAGGCTGAGCTGGTTGAGCGCGTCGGCGGCGATGCCGTGCTCGATCATGAACGCCATGGTGCGCACCAGGATGTCGTCCTGGCTCCCGAAGCCCGCGCTGGTCGGTGAGATCAGCGATGGCCGGTAGATGCGCACGTCGAGCCCTTGCCGCTGGGCGGCCAGCGTCAGCTGCTCGGCGACCCACTTGGTCTGCGAGTAGCCGAAGTCCAGCGCGTTCATCTCGGCGTTCACGTCGGACTCCCCGACCACCGGCTTGACGCTCCACCCGTAGATGAAGGTGCTGGAAACCAGGTGGAAGGCCTTGCGGTGGGACGTCATGGCCAGGCGCAAAAGCTGTTGTGTGCCAAGCACATTGGCGGGCCGCAAGGCGTCGTACGTCCGCACGTAGTTGACCAGGGCGCCGTTGTGCACGATGGCGTCGACGCTCTCGGCGAGCCGCTGGAACGCCTCCGCACCGATGCCGAGGTCCGGCTCGGCGAGGTCGCCGCAGATGACCCGCACCCGGGAGCGGACCTTGGCCTCGAGCGACGGGGACCACAGCTGCGCCTTGCGGAGCGCGGCGACGATCCGGTCCAGGCCGTGCTCGGCGTCCGTCGCGCGGATCAGCGCATGCAGGGTGTAGGAGGTGCTCCCGAGCAGGCTGCTCACCAGGAACGGCCCCAGGAACCCGGTGACGCCGGTGACCAGCACGTCGTGCACCGCGCCCGGCCGCGCCGGCGGCAGTTCGGGCAGGGGCAGTCGCGCGTCGGCGCGCATCTGCCCGATCTCGTAGGCCTCGTACTCGGTGGAAATCTGGTCCAACGCTTCGCGCAACGCGTCGAGCGGCTGGCCCGATCCCTCGCCGAACTGGCGCATGAGCCCGAAGAACTCCGCGACCGTCAGGCGCTGCAGCAGGCGGGTGTTGACCTCGTCGGCCAGTGCGCCGGCGCCGTGCTCTTCGAGCATCGCCTGCAGGTCCGCGCGGAGCTCGGCCAGGGCGAGCGAGTCGATGCCCAGGTCGGCGAAGGAGCAGTCCTCCTGACCGGTGAGGTCGTAGCTCTCGATCAGGTTGCGGAAGCGGCCGAGGGGGCCCGCGCTGGCGTCCGGCCCGTCGTGGGTGTGGTGGGTGTAGGTCGCCAGCACGGGCAGCTTGTCGTCCAGCCAAAGCTGGCGGGTCTGGGCGCGCCGGATCTTCCCGGAGGTGGTCTTGGGGATGCTCCGCGGCGGCGCGAACACGATGGTGTGCGGGTCGATGTGGCAGTGCCGGCGAATCGCGCGCGCCAATGCCTTGCCGTCCGGCAGCGCGTTCCCGTCGCGCACCTCGGCCACCACGACCAGGGTCTCCTGCTCGTCGCGCTCGACCGAGAACGCGGCGACGCAGCCGTTGCGGATGTGACCGGCCGAGTGTTCGACGACGGACTCGATGTCCGACGGATAGCAGTTGACGCCGCGGATGATGATCAGATCCTTGGTGCGGCCGCAGACGAACAACTCGCCCTCGTACAGGAAGCCCAGGTCGCCCGTCCGCAGGTAGGTGTGCTCGTCTTCGCCGGCGATGCGGGCGCCGAACATTTCCGCGGTGACGTCCGGGCGGTGCCAGTAGCCGGCGGCCTTGGAAGGTCCGTCCACCCAGATCTCGCCGACGCGACCCTCGCCGAGCGCCTCCCGCGACTTGGGATCGACGATGCGGACGACGCTATCGGAGACGGGCTTGCCGCTGCTCACCAGCGGGGTCTGGTTGTTGTTCTCGGGCATGGCCTTTTCGACCCGCACGAAGTTCTTCTCCAGGGCCCGCTTGTTCACCGCGAGGGTCTGGCGCCCCCGCAGGGTCACCCCCAGGGTGTTCTCGGCGAGGCCGTAGGCGCCGGTGACCGCGTCGGGTCGCAGCCCGTAGGGGGCGAAGCGCTCCCGGAAGCGCGCGAAGGTCTTGGCGCGCAGCGGCTCGGCCCCGATCACCATGGACTCGAGGCTGCTCAGGTCGATGCCCTCCAGCTCCGAGGCCGGAAGCTTGTCTTCGCGCAGGCAGTACTCGAGCGCGAAGTTGGGCGCGGGCGTGCGGGTGCCGCGCACCTCGCTGATGAGCCGCAGCCACGCCGAAGGCCGCTTGAGGAAGTCCTCCGGCGACATCCCGTGCGTCGACCCGCCGATCACCACCACGAACAGGTAGGCGGAGATCAGGCCCATGTCGTGGTGCTGCGGCAGCCAGCTGACGGCGACCTCGCGGTCCGGGAAGGCCGCGGCATTGGCGATGACGTTGGCGTGGCTGACGACCACACCCTTGGGGTTGCTGGTGGACCCGGATGTGTACTGCAGGAACAGCACCCGGCCGGGGGTGTCGGCCACGCGAGGCCCGCCGAAGTCGCGGGTGCTGTCCGTGGCGACCCAGGGCAGGTCCGGCAGCCGCTCGGCGTCCGCCCACGGCAACGTGCCCTGGCGGTGGCCGAGTAACTCGCGGAAGCCGTGCTCGAGCTCCTTGGTCGATAGCACGGCCTTCGCCTGGGAGTCGCGGGCGATGAAGCTGAGCTTGGCCAGCCCCGCCTCGAACGCCATCGGCAGCGGCGGGCTGACCGGAACGGCGATCACGCCGAGGCGCGCGCAGGCGTAGAACGCCGCGACCATCTCCAGACCCGGCGGGTAGACCAGCAACGCGCGGTCGCCGGCCTTGAGCCCGGCCTCCGCGGACAGGTAGGCCGCCAGCTCGCGTGTCCGCTCGGAGAAGCTCTGGTAGGTGTAGCTCTCGAGTTCGCGGCCCTCGGCGTCGACGAACCGGAAGAGGGTCTCGTGCGGATTGCGCGCTTCCCACATCTGCAAGTAATCGATAAGCGTCTCCATGGCGGGAGCCACTCCCCCTTCCAGGTCATCGGGTGATTTCATAAACTTCGGCAACTTCGGCCAAGCGATTTCTAACACCACGGTAGCGCCACCAATAACTCATGCAAAGCCATTTTGGGAGTGCACATTAATTTCACAGCATGGACCCAGCCGTGGCGTGATCCACGGCACATCCGGTGAAATAGGAATGGACTTCAATAGATACTGGGATCAGTAGCTCAGTAGGCGGCGGCCAGCGCATAACTGCAGCTAACCAGCGCACTACGTGGATACTGATTTGCGTATCGGCAGCGTTCCGTAGGTGATGATTTTATGAATTACGGGGACGCAAATTCGGACTCGACTTTTGCAATTTCAAGAGCAATTCTGGATTGCGATAGAGCGGCGGGACACATTCGTCCTCACAATGCAGAAAGCGGCGCAATTTTCGCCCCGCAATGGCGAGAACGAGCGGCCGTGCGGCACCGGGTCGCCGCCGCCCGGGCGCCGCCGACCGCGCCGTCCGCCGACGTGGCGGGGCAACGGTCTGCGCATATACTGAGAATGATCTACTGATTTCCGTACACCGCTCCCACAGAGAGGGGTCGCCGATGAGCTCTACGGACCGCACCGCCGACGTGGGCCGTCGCGACTACGCCGCGGTCCCTCCCGCGGTCGCGTCGGCGTTGACCGAGCCCTTCGCCGTCGGACGGACGCGCCAGCCACGAACGCGGCGAACGGTCGACCTCACCCACGCCCAGCACCGCGCTCTCGACATCTGGCAGAGGGAGGCCGCCGATCGCCTCGGCGTCGCCCGCGTTACCGGACAGGACGTGCTGGCCACGCTCGTCGACCAATTGCTGAATGACCCCAAGCTGTCGGCCCAGGTCATTCGCAGCCTGCAGGCCCGGCGGTAGCCGCGCGGACTACCGCCCGCTCACCTGGGCGACGCGGATGTGCGGCCCGGCGCGGGCCACGAGCCGGGCGATGCCGAGGAAGCGCTCGCCATCGATGATTGGCGCCAGCGGCTCGTCCTCGGCCTCGATGGTCATCTCCTTGCCGTTGACGTCGCGTAGCCGATCGCCGCGCAGCGTCCCGTTGGTCAGCGCCATCGGAAAGTGCACGACGATCTTCGAGGGCCTCATCTCCCCCGCCTGGAAATGCAGCGCGCCCGGTTCGGACGCCTTGGGGAACAGCCGGAACGGGCCGCCGATGTGGAGGTCGATCGCGCCGGCGTGCAACAGCCGGTGCGTGCGCGTCGGCACCTCCTCGCCGTCGATGACCACGCGGGCCTGCGTCGGTGCGAACAGACTGGTGGCGTAGTTGGGCTTGCCCGACTGCCCGGGCACCACCTTGTTGGTGAGGTAGTCGCCCAACGAGCGCGCGATCACCCGAACGACGTCCGCGCGGCCATGCGTGTGGTTGTCGTAGTACTTCTCGTAGAACCGGTTGCCCACGCCCCCGGCGGCCAGCCCGAAGCAAAGCCGATGGAAGGGCGCGCCGTCGGCGGTTTCCCCGTCCAGCGTCAGCGTGTCCAGGACCACCTCGGGTGGGGGCCGATCGGTCTCGGCCGCCGAGATCAGCGCGCGCAGGATCGCCTCCGGCCGCCCGCGCACGCGCGCCTTGCGCGCGACGGCGTTGACGCTGCCACCGTTGGTGGGCACGAACGTCGGCCACAGGTCGGGGTCGCTGACGCAATTCTGGGTTTCGTTGATCAACCAGTTCAGCGACCCGTCGCCGCCGTCGCACACCAGGTGCGTGGCCCGCGGAGCCAGCTTCTCCAGGGCCGCGCGCAGGTCCCCGACCGAGGCGGTCTCGGCCACCTCGCCACAGGGGCCGACGATGCGGCGAAGCTCGGCGATGCGTTCGCCGGGCGCGCCACGGTTCTGCCGCGCGAGCGGGTTGACGATGACACCTAAGTACATACGGTGATCACCGACCCGAATCTGACAGCTGCGCCGGCCATTCCCGCACGATACCTGCGCCGCCTGGGTGCCGGCTCAGCGCCCGATGAGCGCCTGCGGTGTCCGATCCCCCGGTGGGGGCCGCCGTTAGGGTGGTCTCATGCCTGGTTGGACAGCCGCAGACCTGCCCTCGTTCGCCGGACGTACCGTGATCGTCACCGGCGCCAACGCCGGGCTGGGCGAGGTGACCGCGCGCGAGTTGGCCCGGGTGGGCGCCCGCGTCGTCCTGGCCGTCCGCAACACCGCCAAGGGGCACGCCGCCGCCGGGCGCATGACCGGCCACGTCGAGGTGCGCGAACTCGATCTGCAGGACCTGTCCTCGGTGCGACGCTTCGCCGACGACGTCGACAGCCTCGACGTCCTGATCAACAACGCCGGCATCATGGCGACCAAGCACGCGGTCACCGTCGACGGGTTCGAGGGCCAGATCGGCACCAATCACCTCGGCCACTTCGCGCTGACCAACCTGCTGCTGCCCAAGCTCACCGACCGCGTCGTGACGGTGTCCTCGCTGCTGCACCACATCGGCTACATCAGCCTCAAGGATTTGAACTGGGAGTCGCGCCCGTATTCGGCGTGGCTGGCCTACGGCCAGTCGAAGCTGGCCAACCTCCTGCTCACCAGCGAGCTGCAGCGGCGGCTGGACTCCGTGGGTGCTCCGCTGCGCGCGCTGGCGGCCCACCCCGGCTGGTCGCACACGAACCTGCAGGGCAACTCCGGCCGCAAGTTCGGCGACACGTTGGTGCTGGCCGTCGACCGCCTGGTGTCCACCGACGCCGACTTCGGCGCCCGCCAGACCTTGTATGCGGTGTCCCAGGACCTGCCGGGCAACACGTTCGTCGGGCCCCGCTTCGGCCTGTATGGCCGCACCCAGCCCACCTGGCGCAACTGGCCGGCCAAGCGCGCGCGCACCGCCGCCGCGCTGTGGGAGCTATCCGAGCGACTGACCGACACGAAGTTCCCGCTCTGAGCCGGCGCTATACCGGTCGACAGGCCCATCCCATCGCTCGCGACTAGATTGGTGAAAAGCTAACTGCGCGGAGATGCGGGTTAAAGGGCGGGCAAGGGAGGTCGTGCCGTGTCACGGACGGATATTGCGGCACTGCTGGCCCTGCTGGCGGCGTTGGCATCCGCGGTTGGCAACGTGATCCGCCAGCGGTCCGCGCAGGAGGTCACCGACAAGGAGGTCGGCCACCTGACCTTGTTCGGCATGTTGTTGCGCGATACCCGCTGGTGGCTGGGCGGTCTGGGCGACATCTCCAGCTACTTCCTGCTGGCGGCGGCCCTCGCCAAGGGCTCGGTGTTGCTGGTCATGTCGTTGCAGGTGACTGCGCTGCTGTTCGCGCTGCCCATCTACGCGCGGGTGACGCGCCACCCGGTGACCCGGCGGGAGTGGCTGTGGGCGGTGCTGCTGGCGGTCGCGTTGGCGGTGGTCATCGCGGTCGGGGATCCGGCGGGCGGCCAACAGCGCGCGCCGCTGGGTACGTGGATCGTCGTGGCCGCCGTGATGGGCCCGGTGCTGGTGCTGTGTCTGGTGGGCGCACGGATCTGGAGGAATCGCCCGGTGGCCGCGGTGCTGCTGGCGGTGGTCGCCGGTTCGCTGCTGGCGACGTTCGCGGTCCTGATGAAGGGCGTCGTCGACATCATCGAAACCGGACCGCGTGAGCTGTGGCGCTCGCCCGAGCTGTACGGCTTCGTGTTCTGCGCGGTGGCCGGGATGATCTATCACCAATCGGCGTATCGCGCCGGCGCGCTGACCGCCTCCCTGCCGACGATCATCGCCGCCAAGCCCCTCGTCGGCGGGATCCTCGGGATCGTCGTCCTCGGCGAGACCGTGGTGGCCGGCGGCAGCGAGTGGTTCGTTCTGGCGCTCGCGACGGTGGTGGTGTTCGTCGCGACGGTGGGCCTCGCCCGCGGGGAGGCCGCCACCATGGCGGCCGGCGCCGGGCGCGACGTGAAAGCGACCGACCCGTTGCAGCCCGCGTCGCAAGCCTGAGCGGGCGGCGGCCGCGGCAGCTGTTTGGCCGCTGAAACGGGGTCGGCAACTCCGTCGCAAGATTTGCGCAAGAATCGCGCAAGCCCTCCATTGCAGCCTTCTGCGTGACCGGCCACGTGCGCCGGTACCGGAAGGAAACGCGACATGAGGGCGATATGAGGGCGGGAAAAGCCACGACCTTGGCCGCGGTGTGGCGGGCGGCGGTCGACGGCCGCGGCGCCGTGTTCGTCAACGACGGCTCGCATTTCGGCATCCTCGAGCTGGCGGTGCGCTGAGATGAGGCGGGGCGGGCCGTTAGCCATGACGTTGGCGGCCCTGGCATCGCTCGCGTCGGCTGCCGCGCACGGCCAGTCCGCGTGCGCCGATGTCGGCGGAACCGTCGGCCCCGACCGGGCCTGCCACATCCGCAGTTCCACCGCCGCCTACGACGTCGACATCAGCTTTCCCGTCGACTACCCCGACCTGCAGGCGGTCACCGGGTTCGTGAAGCGCGGCCGCGACGAATTCACCGGCTGGGTGGCCAGATTCGGGCCGGCCGCGGCGCGCGGCCGACCGTACCAGTACATCGTCACCGGCGAGACCTACCGCTCGGGCACACCGAGCTCCGGCACCGAAAGCCTGGTCCTCACCATCGACAACGACACCGGCCTCGCCAACGAGGGCCACCCGAACACCACGTTCCAGGCGTTCGACTTCGACCTCGCCAGGCGCGCGCCCATCACCTTCGGCACCCTGTTCAGGCCCGGGACGACCCCGCTCGGGGTGCTCAACCCAACCGTGCGGCGCGCCTTGGACGCGCCGTCGGCCGAACTCACCGAGAACACCTACCGAAACTTCGCGATAACCGACGACGCGGTGATCTTCTTCTTCGGCCAGAACCAGATCGTGCAGGACAACGACGGGCCACACCAGGTCTCGGTGCCCCGCACCGACCTCGCGGCACTGCTCGCCTACACCTAGGAAAAGGAATCCATATGAACCACAAGCACATTGGAGGCGGGGCGCGCCTGCGGGCGGGCGTCGTCGCGGCGGCGGCGATCCTGGCCGCGGGCTGCTCGTCGGCCGGATCGGCCGGATCGACCCCGGCGCCCAGCCCGCCGCCAAGCCCGGCGGCGACCGTGCAACCGGCGGCGCACGGTGTCGAGGCGCCGCTCGGGACGGTTCCGTGGGCGCAGGTCGGACCCGGCTGGATGCTCGCCATGTGGAGCCCGGCCGTCGCGCACCGCCCCGGCGAGAAACCGGCCCCGGACGAAACCCCTTGGGACAAGGCCGCTCCGACGCTGTACCTCGTCGACCCGGTGGGTGGCCGCTACCCGATCGCGACCTTCCCGGCCGGCACCACGGCCGGAGTGGTCGACTGGTCGGGTGACCGCAGCCACGCGCTGTTGCAGGCGGATCGGCCCGGGTCGGTGTCGGACCACACGGTCACCTCGGTCGACCTCCGCGACGGCAAGCTGACCTCGTTCTCCGTCGTCGACGGCGACCCGATCGGTTATGCGCGCCCCGATGGCACGGCGGTGCTGATCGGCAAGGGCCACTACCCCGGGCGGCCGTCGCTCGAGCGCGTCGACCTTGCCGGCAATCGGGAGCTGACGTATCCGGTGGGCCAGGACTACCAGGGTGGCGCGCTTCCGACACGAGACGGCACTCAACTCGTCCTCGGCTCGTCAAAGGGCCTCGCCCTCATGGGCGACAACGGGACACCCGGCAAGGCCCTGCCGGTGCCCGGGGAGCTCACCGCGTGCTCACCGGTGCGATGGTGGGCCCCGACGGTCGTGCTGGCCCGTTGCACCGACGCCGTCCGGCATTCCTCGTCCGGTCAGCTGTGGCGGGTGCCCATCGACGGCTCGGCGCCGGTCGCGGTGACCGCGGTCAACTCGGCCCAGGGCGACGACCCCGGATTCAAGGGCGACTACGGCGACACCGACGCATGGCAGTTGCCGAGCGGCACGTTCCTGCAGTCCCTCGGCGCCTGCGGCAGCGTGTTCCTGTCCCGCCTGACCGCCGACGGGCACACCACCCGGGTGAAGATCGACGGCGTCTCCGACAGCGTGCGCGTCGACGGCGTGAGTGGCGACAAGCTGGTCCTCGTGGCCAAGGCCGGCTGCGGTTCCGGCACGTCGCTGCTGACCTACGACCCCGCGGCCAACACCCACACCGCGTTGCTCGGCCCCACCGTCAACGGCGGCAGCGTCGGCGGGGTCCTCGTGTACCCGGGGCGCGGGTGATACCGCGCTGCACGTTGACCAAGTAGACTCGATACATCCCAGGATAATAGGCTATGTATGTCTAGTCAGGCCATGTTTCGAACGCCTTGCTTGACCTCATTGACTTGAGTAGCCTGGAGCTATGACTGCACTGCCGGCCTTGCTCGACAAGGAACTCGCCGAACAGGGAGTCGACGACAGCGCGCTGGGCGAAGACGACCTCGAATACGCTGCCGCGGCCATCCGCAGCCTCGTGACGCGCCTCAAGACGCGCACCACCTGGGAGAGCCACATCGGCCCCCTGTTGACCCACAGCCAGGTGCTGGATCTGACGAACTGGACCAAGCAGGCACTGAGCAACGCCGTGCGGGACCACCGCGTCCTTCGTCTCGACAGCGACGGCAGCCACGCCTACCTGCTCGCGGGGTTCGACGATCAGTCACCGGCGCGTCCGCTGCCCGCCCTGAAGCGGGTGCTCAAGGCGTTGGCCCCGACCGATCCCCGCGGCTGGACCGCGGCATCGTGGCTGATGTCGCCGCAGCCGGAACTCGGCGGCAGGACGCCACGGGACGCGCTGATCGCGGGGATGGGCGACCGGGTCGCGACGCTCGCCGAGCAGGCGGCGGCGCGGCTGGCCCCGTGAGCCCGGCGTCCCGGGCCGTCGGTCACCTCGCCAAACCCCCGCCACCCGCTCAGCTGAAGGCGGCGTTTCCCTCCCGCGACTACCCGCCGGGGACTGCGGTGTTCCGGTCACACGGCCACGGCAAGGAACCTCGTTGGTTCAGTTGCTCCGGTGCGGGGCGATTCGACCTCGCGACTCCCGACGGCACCTGCTACCTCGCCGAATCGGAAGCCGTCACGCTGTTGGAGGCCTGGGGAGGCCTCCAGGTCGTGCCCGATTACAAGGCGGCAGAACGGGACTCGTCGCGCCTGCGCCTGGACAAGGGCGCGACGGTGGCCGACCTCACCTCGAATCTGGCGATTCAGTACGGCGTCACCTCGGAGATCTTCAGCACCACCGACTACGGACTGACCCAGCTGTGGGCGTCGGCTCTTCGGCAGGCAGGCTTCGGTGGGATTCGGTACTGGGCAAGGCACGACCTCGCGCATACCGCGGGGTGCCTCGCGTTGTTCGGCCCGGCCGACCCCAAGAAACCTCTCGCCGGGTTCGAGGTCGACAACACCGACCACCTCCCGACCCGGGCCGACCTGCTCGACGAGCTCGAACGAGAAACGGGGATTACCGTCCTGCCCGTCCCGCCGATCTAGCCGGGCCGCGAGCAGCGTCTGAAATATGAATGCCGATCATTTTGCGCGTCAACGTGCTGGTGAACGCCCTATCCTTGGGCGATCGGGGTGGTCGGAGCCCCAGAACGGTGGTACTCGATGACCGCGGGCGCGGCGTGCGGCTCATGTGGCACCGGCCTGCGCCAGAACGCCAAGTTCTGTGACGAGTGCGGTACGCCCGTCGCGGCGCCTGCCGACACCGCCAACTACAAACAGGTGACGGTGTTGTTCGCCGACGTGGTGCGATCGATGGAGATCGCGGCCGCTCTCGACATGGAGCGGTTGCGCGAAATCATGACCGGGCTGGTGGGGCGGTTGGCCGCGGTGGCGCAGCGCTACGGCGGAACCGTGGAATACAACGGTGACGGCGTGATGGCGCTGTTCGGTGCCCCGGTTTCCTTGGAGGACCACGCTTTTCGAGCCTGCATGGCCGCGCTGACCATCCAGGAGGAGGCGGGCCGGCTGGCGGCCGAGGTGCAGCGCCGCGATGGTGTGGCGCTCGAGTTGCGGGTCGGCCTCAACTCGGGCCGGGTGATCTCCGGGGAGATCGGTGCGGGGCCGCTGGGGTACATCGCGACCGGCGAGGCCCTCGGGTTCGCGCAACGGATGGAATCGGCCGCGCCCCCCGGCGGGGTGACGCTGTCGGAGTCGACGGCGCGGCTGGTCGAGCACGCCGTGGTGCTCTCGGAACCGGAGTGGGTGCGTGTCAAGGGCGTCGATGAACCGGTTCGCGCGCGACGGCTGCTGGCGATCGGCCCGCAAGATGGCGCCGTCGGAAGGACCGAGGCAAGCCTGGTCGGCCGGCGTTGGGAGATCGCGGCCCTGGACGCGATGGTGGAGCGCGCGGTCGGCGGGCGCGGCGGTGTCGTGACGGTGGAAGGACCGCCCGGCATCGGCAAGAGCCGGGTCGCCCGCGAGGTTGCGGCGCTGGCTTCCGGTCGCGGTGTCGAGGTGCATTGGGCGTTCTGCGAATCACACGCCCGTGACATTTCCTTCGGCGTGGTGGCGCGGTTGTTGCGGTCGGCCATGGGCGTGGGCGACCTCGACGGCGGCGCCGCTCGCGCGGCCGTGCGGCGGCGGGTGCCATCCGCCGACCCGCAGGATCTCCTGCTGCTTGACGACCTGCTCGGCATCGCCGATCCCGACGTGCCGCTCCACCGCATCGACCCCGACGCACGGCGACGACGGTTGACCGCACTCATCAACGCCGCGTCGGTGGCGCGCACCGAACCGGCGCTTTACATCGTCGAGGATGCGCATTGGATCGATACGGTCAGCGAGTCGATGCTCGCCGATTTCCTCGCCGTCATTCCGAACACCCCGTCGATGGTCCTGATCACGTCCCGCCCCGAGTATGAGGGGGTCCTCACGCGGGTGCCCGGAGCGCAGGCGATAGCCCTTGCCCCACTGGGTGATTCCGACATCGCGTCACTGCTGGGTGAACTGATGGGCAACGATCACTCGGTGGGCGAGCTAACGGCGATCATCGGCGACCGGTCCGCCGGCAACCCGTTTTTCGCCGAGGAGATGGTGCGCGAGTTGGTGCAGCGCGGGGTGCTGGCCGGCGAGCGCGGCGGCTACACGTGCGACGCTAACGCCACCGAAGTCGCGGTCCCGGCCACGGTGCAGGCCGCCATCGCGGCGCGCATCGACCGGCTGAAACCCGCCGCCCGCCAGACGTTGAATGCGGCATCCGCGATCGGGGCACGGTTCGGTGCGGAGCTGCTGGTTGCGCTGGGCATCGATCCGCTGGTTGACGAGTTGCTGCGCGCGGAGCTCATCGATCAGGTCCGGTTCACCCCCAGCGCCGAATACGCCTTCCACCACCCGCTGATCCGAGCGGTGGCCTACGAATCGCAGCTGAAATCCGATCGCGCCGAATGGCACCGGCGCCTGGCCGGCGCCATTCAGGAGCGCGCGCCGGAATCGGTGGAAGAGAATGCGGCGTTGATTGCCGAACATCTTCAGGCCGCCGGCGAGATGCGCGCCGCCTTTGGCTGGCACATGCGCGCGGCCGCCTCGTCGGCCAATCGCGATGTCGGGGCCGCCCGCGTCAGTTGGGAGCGGGCATCTGGAATCGCCGATGCGCTGCCCGACGACGATCCCGATCGGCGGTCGATGCAAATCGCTCCGCGCACCATGTTGTGCGCCACCGATTTTCACGCCCGAGCCGTCCACGAGACCCGTGGCCGCTTCGCCGAGTTGCGCGAGTTGTGCGCCGCGGCCGGCGACAAGCTCTCGCTGGCGGTCGGCATGACGGGATTGGCCACCGAGCTGTTGTTCGCGGGGCGCGCGAATGAGGGAGCGCGGCTGGTATCCGAGCAGATGGCGCTGCTCGAGTCGATCGGGCAACCGGCCCTGACGATGGGGCTGGCGTTCGTGCCGCTGATCACCTGGTTCGATAGCGGCGAGTTCGACGAGATCCTGCGGTGGTCGCAGACCGTGATCGACCTGGCCGGCGGCGATCCCGTGAAGGGCGCCGGTTTCGGTATCGGATCACCGCTGGCGATCGCGCTGGCATTGCGCGGCGTCGCGCGGCAGTGGCTGGGCCGTCCGGGGTGGCGGCAGGACGTCGAGGACGCCCTCGCGATGGTCCAACACAGCGACCCGGCCACCGTCGCTCTCGCCCTCGCGTGGACCTACGGTGTGGCAATCGTTTACGGCGTCATTCGGGCCGATGACCCCGCGCTGCGCGCGAGCGAGGAGGCGGTACGGACCGCCCAGCGGACCAGCAACGATCTCGCCGTGGGCATGGCCGAGTACTCGTTGGGCGTCATGCTGTTGCACGAAGACTCCGCGGCCCAGCGTCAGCGCGGTCTGGACCTGATGTTGGAGGGCCGCGAGAGCCTGCGCGAGCGCATTCCCTCGCTCGTCGCGGTATCCGAGCTGTTGGTGGCCGCCGAACGGGCCCGGCGCGGGGAACACGATCACGCCATTGCGCTGATGCGCCCGGCCGTCGACGAGCTCCACGAGGCGGGACGGCTCGGGTATGCCGTGTACGGCATCCGGGTTCTGGTGGAGACGCTGCTGGAGCGCGGCGGCGAAGATGACCTGGCCGACGCTCAAGCGGCGATCGACCGGTTGGCAAACCTACGGTCCGACCAAATTCCGGTGATGGTCGACATCACGCTGCTGCGGCTGCGCGCGCTGCTAGCCCGGTCCCGCGGCGACGATGATGCCTACCGGGACCTGACGGGTCGCTATCGCACCATGGCGCAATCGCTCGGCTTCGAAGGGCACATCGAATGGGCCGAGGCGATGATCGACCGTCCCGAAACCCGCCGCTGACCGGCATTCCGGCACACATTTACGTATTCGACTACTGAAGCGGGGCCCCTCGCTGCGGGCGACGCTGAGATGTGCGCTGCTGCTCACATCGGTACCAGGGAACAACATATCGTCACTAATCGCGGCGCCGGAGATAACGGCAGCGGCGGCAACGGATTTGGCGCCGCTTCCAGAGTTGGCCTGCCGTAGCCCTCGACCGCGACTACCCGGCTACAAGGAATAGGAGGTCGGCCGTGGTCAGTTTTCCGATGCTGCCACCGGAGATCAATTCCACGCTGATGTTCGGCGGCGCGGGAGTTGCGCCGATGTTGGAGGCCGCGGCGGCTTGGGAGGGTTTGGCCGACGAGCTACGGGTTGCGGCGAACTCGTTTGCTTCGACGATCTCGGGGCTAACCGAGCAGGCCTGGCAGGGGCCGTCCTCGGCGGCGATGGCGGCGACCGCGGTCCCATACGCGGCATGGCTCAGCGCCGAGTCGGCGCGCGCCATGGGAGCGGCGGCGCAGGCCCAAGCGGTGGCCGGCGCATTCGAGGCCGCGCAGTCGGTCACCGTGCAACCGGTCTTCGTTGAGCTCAATCGCAACTCCATGATGCAGATGGTCCGGTCGAATTGGCTCGGGCTGCTGACGCCGGCGATCTTCCAGCTTGAAAGCGAATACGAGCAAATGTGGGCCCAAGACGTAGCGGCCATGGTGGGCTACCACGCCGAGGCGTCGGCCGCTGCCGCGCAGCTGCAGCCCGCGGCGAGCCTGCAGCAGACACTCGCGAACCTCGGTATCGGCAACAGGGGTAATGCGAACGTGGGCAACGGCAACACGGGCGACGGCAATGTCGGCGACGGAAATATCGGCAACCAGAACATCGGCGGCGGCAACATCGGCAGCGCCAACGTGGGCACCGGCAACAATGGCATAGGCAACATCGGGGCTGGAAACGGTGAGAGGTTTTCTCCGAGCAATGCAAATATCGGCTTCGGCAATGTCGGTAAGCCCGGCACCAGTTCAGACCCCGGTCACAACGTAGGCATGGGTAACGTCGGCAACAACAATTTCGGCTTCGGCAACTTAGGGGACGGAAACAGGGGCGGCGGAAACGCTGGAAACGGAAATATCGGCGCAGGGAACACGGGCAACAACAACTTTGGCTTCGGGAATACGGGCAACGGCAACATCGGGATCGGACTCAGCGGCACGAATCAGGTCGGGATCAACCTGACCGGGCTGTTGAACTCGGGTAGCGGCAACATTGGCCTGTTCAATTCGGGCACCAACAACATCGGCTTCTTCAACTCGGGTAACGGCAACGTCGGCATCTTTAACACGAACACCAACCTGGTACATCCGGGTGATTTCAACAATTTTGGCATCGCGAACGCGGGCATCGGCAACTTTGGCCTGGGCAACGGGGGCAACCTAAACTCGGGTATCGGCAACGGGGGAACCCTCAACACCGGTTTCGGGAACTCGGGCTACTACAACACGGGCGATGGGAACGCGGGTAGCGTCAACACGGGGTTCGGGAACGCGGGCTCGTACAATACCGGCAATGAAAACTCGGGCGACTCCAACACCGGTCTGTGGAATTCGGGACGCGTGAATACGGGCTTTGGCTCCGCAACCGACACCGGCCTGACAAACTCCGGTTTCAACAATTCGGGCAGAGGTAACTCCGGCTTCGAGAACACAAGCGAGTTCTCCTCGGGCTTCTTCAACACGGCCATCGGGGGCGTCGAACGCTTCGGGATCTCGGGCTTCTCCAATTTCGCCACCGGCGGCTCGATTTCCAACGGCTTTACTTCGGGCTTTTTCAACACCGGCGGCGCCGGCCCGTTCTCGGGCGAACCCGCCGGCCTCAGAGGTGGATTCAACTCCGGCTTGCTCAACATCGGCACGGCCATCGCGGGCTTCCTCAGCATCGCGAACCTGTGACCGGGTAACCCACTGGTGCTCGCCGGCTGACGAAATCACTCTGCCGCGTCGTCGGCGCAGCCCTGCAGTGATCCGCGAATATCCTCGACCAGCATTGGATGCGGACTGCACTCGACAAACGTGCGATACCCACGTGCGTATGCCCATCGGACGGCTTCTTCGAACAGGACGGGTTGGCGCAGGTTGGCGAACCAGTAGTCACCGTCCAAAATCGACGCGTCCACCGCGGCGCCCGTGACGGAGGAAATGAATGGAATTCTGCCGGGTCGCGGCCGCAGCCCGGATAGCGACTCGCGCAACATCTCCCGCAACTCGTCCACATCGGCGGAATGCGAAGCGTGGTCGACCGGAAGCCGCGTGGCCGGCACGTCCTCTCGCTCGCAGACGGTCATCAGCTCGTCGATTGCGGCCGCGGTCCCCGTGACGACCGTCGAACGCGGGCCGTTCCGCGCGGCAACGGCAATCGATCGGCGCCATGGCTCGATGAGCTCGAAAACCCATCCGCTGGGCCGTTGGATCGAGACCATGGCGCCGGATCCCGCGATTGCGCCGACTGCCCTGCCGCACAAGAGGACTACCTTCACCGCGTCCGGCAACGACAGGGCACCACCGACATAGGCGGCCGCAACCTCACCCCGCGAATGGCCCAGCACCGCATCGGCGTGGATTCCCCGCGCGCGCCAGTGCGCGGCAAGCGCAACCGTCACCGCGAACGATACCGGTGGCCCCAGGTCGGCCCGATCCGATGTCAAAGCACCGGCGCCGCCCCGTATCGCCTCGATCAGCGAGCCGCCGACAAACTCGCCGAAAGCCGCGTCGCAGAGCCGCATTTGCCTGGTAAATGCCCCGGCGGAGTCCAGCAACTCGAGGGCAGCGCTCATCAACTGCGGGCTTTGGCCGGGAAATACGAACACCGTTCCGCCGGTGCCGGTGGCATTTTCGTGTCCGAGGCCCATCCGATGAGCATGCTGATGTCGTCGTCACGCCGAATCAGTATGTGATTACTGAAATCCTTGGCCGGCGCCACGCCGGGGCACCAGAGCGGCGAGTTCGTCGCGGGTCGTGGTTCCGGTCTTTGCCATCGCCCGGTAGATGTGGCTTTCGACGGTGCGCACGGAAAGGGTCAGTCGCTCGGCGACCGCGCGGTTGGACAACCCCTCGCCGATCAGCACCACGATCTCTCGTTCGCGGTCGGTGAACGGCACGGGTTCATGCGCCTCGCGAAGCGCCGGAGTCCATGCGCCACACTGTTCGGCCAGCGCTTCGGCTCGTGACGCGCATCCCAACGCCGACCCCCGACGCCCCTGCGCCCGGTACGCCAGCGCGGCATGTGCGGCGGCATCGACGGCGGCGACGAGGTCGCCCATCCGCTCGAATTCTTGCGACACCGCGGCCAATTCAGCGGTGTCGGCGTCCCTCAACGCGGTCGAGAACCGGGCCGCGACGCCGACGCGCGGTCCCTCCGCGATGGCCTCAAGGTCGCGCAACCGGTGCGAGACCGACCGGTCACCGAACTGGGCGGCGGTCTGTAGGCAGAGCACCTCCGCCGCGAACTGTCCTTTGGCCGAGGCCCTTTCGGCCGCCGACAACACTGCGGTGATCGCTTCGCTGACGGCACCCTGGCCCGCGGCCACCCACGCCCGGGCGAGGGTTCGTTCGTAGTCCAGCGACCTAAACGGGCGTTGCTGCCGGTCGAGGGCGGCAAGCGTCGCGGCCGCCTCCGCGGTGGAACCGCGCATCGCCAGCGCGGTCGCACGCGCGACCTGATAGCGGTAACCCCAGCCCAAAGCGTGTGCGGCCGAGAGGCCGACCGCCGCTTGTTCCAGCAATCCATCAGCGGCATGGAGGCGTCCGGCGCCGAGAGCGGCCCGACCCGCCACGGCGGAACCGAGCAATTGAGCCGCCCCCGGAAGGTCCGCGGCCTGCCGGCGGACCCGCTCGGCGATCCCAAGCGCGTCGGCCGTCCGGCCGGCCAGCAGCAGCGCGCTGACGTGTGAATCGGCGATGTTGAATCTCATGTGCGGAGCGTCGAAAGAACGCGCCGCGGTGGCGTATCCCGCCTCCGCGAGCGCCACGGCTTCGGTGGCGCTTCCCGCGTCCGCGGCAATGGTGGCGAGCACCCACGCGATCTCAGCGCCAACGACGGCGGGCAGGTCGGCCAAGGTGAGGCCCTTCGAGGCCCGCATCGCGGCTTCCGGGTCGTCGGTGGCGAACCAGTACACCGTGAGAAACGCATCGATATAGCTGCGGGCTTGTGGTGATGCGACCCGCGCCGCATCGTCGATGATTTCCTTGGCGCGCGCGGGGTCACCGAGTGCCCACAACATGTTGCTGGCCCGCAGGAATCCGAGTCGGGCGCGGTCGCCGTCAGTCAACTGCGCAGTACCGGTGCCGGCCAGTACCGCCTCGGCTTCCCCGCCCCGGCCCAGCCACGAAAGCGCATGCGCACGGACGAAATTCGGTTCCGGCCCGGCACCCACGCGGGCCGCCGCCGCGGCGAGTCGATCCGCAAGAGGAAGGTCCGCCAGCCAGACGGCCCCCTGGGCCGCCCTGACGAGTAGGTCGCCGTCGGGCGTCACATCGGAGTCCAGGCTCAGTGCGGCCCGGCGCACCACGACGGGGATCTCCTCGCTGTCATTGCCCGCGGCGAGCTCTGCCACGACCAGTCCGCGCAACCGTCGCAGCCGGGTCGGTGCCGCGCGGCTGCGGCGCACCTCGCCGTAGAGCGGATGCGCCAGCCGCACCTGCACCCCGCCATCGGCCGGCTCGAGGGTGATCAGGGCACGCGTGTCGGCATCCTCGATCGCGGCTGGATCAGCGATGCGCCGCAGGTGGGCCAGTTCGATGGGCTCCCCGACAGCAACCACGTCGACCACATCGTTGACCGGCGCGGGCAACGCTCCGATGCGGGATTCGATCAGCTCAACCAGCCCGGGCGGCATGACGGGATCACCCAGCCACCGCCAGTACCCGTCACGCCGAACGATTCGACCGTCGGCAACCTCTTGCTCGACGATGTTTCGCAGATACAGCAGGTTGCCATGGGTGAGCTTCCAAAGCCGCTGAGCGGCAAGCGGATCCACCGGCCCATCCAGGGCGGCTGACAACAGGGTGGTGGTTGCGTCGAACGACAGCGGCTGCAGGTCGAGCCGGTCGAACTGGCCGGCCGCCCATGTCTCTCGCACCACGGCGGGGAGCGGATCGCCATCGCGAACGGTCAGGATCACTTTCGCCGCACCGCGCTGCACGATTTGATGCAGGACGAATAGCGACAGATCATCGAGCAGGTGGACGTCGTCGACGCCCAGTACCGCAACGGCGCCCGAAGGGGCGGCGGTCAGCGACTCCACGACCCCGCGCAGCAACTGCGGGGTGTCGGTGACGCCGGGATGCGCCCACGCCGTCAGGGCGCCCAGCGGAATCGCGCGCGCCGCCGATGTGCCGACCGCCCACCGGCCCTCACAGCCCCGGGAAACGGCCGTCGACAATGCCTCACGAGCGATCCGGCTCTTGCCCACGCCCGCCGCGCCGCAGATCACGATCCCGGACACATCCGAAGCCGCGATCGCGGCGTCGATCGCCCGCATTTCCTCCGAGCGGCCGACTAGCGGCCATGACAAGCGCACGCCAGAAGCGTACGTGCGAACACCGGGGCTACGGTGTTTATCGCCGAGGGTCTCTACCCGGCGAGCCTGCGACCCATTCGTTCCTGACGGCGGCTACACGGCATCCAGGATGCTCTTCACGACTACCCCCCAAAAGGCATACAAGAAAAATGCATCGAGCAGGAAAACCAGGGAGGGCAAAAAGACGAAGGGTTGCAACTGCCCCGGCACCAGGTCGTACCAAGTTTGTGTCCAGGTGAAGTAGGCGAGGGTCATATACAACAGGGAGCCAGAAGCTTGGCGAACGCCGGTATCGACCCCCAGTAGCAACGGCATGATCGCATCCTCGGTGCTGGCATACGATGCCGCGCTTGCCGTCAAATTCCGAGCAAACTGCTCCTGAGACGCCGCCACCTGGCGGGCTCGCGCGTAATAGTCCTGAGCTTGCTGGGAGAACAGGCTCGCGATGCCCGCCGACACCTCGTCGGCGGCCGCCGGGGTCAGGGCAACGGTCGCCGGCGCGGCCGCCAGATGGGCCGCCTGCACCGTCGACGCGATGGTTTCCAGATCCGCTGCGCCCGCCGCCATCAAATCCGGCGTAGCGATGACATACGCCATGTCGACACCCACCTCGATACCTCAACCTCGCCGGGTCAATCGCCGGCAACTTGAGCCTCGCCCGCATCGGTGCGGCACGCTACCGTAGTCGACTACTTAAACCCCGGCGGCCGGCGAGCGTAACGCCGCCGCGAAAGTCGCGACGAAAATCGCAGCCAGGTTACGCTCGCGGCCCAGGTCCGGACGACAAACAGGGGCGCCTTTACCCGATCTTGACCGCTCGTTGAATTCGCTCACCGACGATTGCCGACATGACTACGCTTCATCGGGTGGAGCTGGGGGTTTTGGGACCTCTCCAGGTCCGGCAGCATGGCGTGCCGGTCGCGATTCCGGGCGCCAAACCCCGCGCGATCCTCATGATGCTCGGGTTGCACGGCGGCTCCCTCGTGCCGGCCGAGGCGCTCGTCGAGCTGCTCTGGGGCGACGATCCGCCGCGCACCGCAGCCAAGGCCCTGCAGACCCACATCTCCGCGCTGCGCCGCACCCTGGGCGACGGCTTCGTCCTGACGCAGGGCGTGGGCTGGGCCCTGGCCGAGACCGACGTCGACGCGTCGCGTTACACGTTGGCCGCCCGGCTGGCACGGGACGCCGCGGCCGCGGGCGACACCACCCAGGCGGTGGCCCGCTTCGAGGAGGCGCTTGCGCTGTGGCGCGGCACCCCCGAGCTGCCCGACGGCCGGCGGGGAACGTCGGAGAAGACGCGGTGGATCGAAGGTCACGCCGCGCTGGTGGAGGATCGCGCCGACGCGCTGCTCGCGACGGGCCGCGCGGCGGAGATCGTCGGGGAGCTCGAGGCCGCGGTGGCCGAGGCGCCGCTGCGCGAACGTCGGTGGGGCCAGCTCATGCTCGCGCTGTACCGGGCCGGCAGGCAGGGCGAGGCGCTTGCCGCCTATCAGCGGGCGCGGGGGCAACTGGCCGGCGAGTTGGGCGTCGACCCCGGCCCCGAGCTTCGCCGGCTCGAGGCCGCGATAGTCGCGCAGGATTCTTCGTTGGATGTTCTTGTGACGCAGCGACTTCCGTCGGTGACCCGCGCCGTGACGTTTCTGCTCACCGACATCGAGGGGTCGACGGCCGCCTGGGAGGCGGACGCCGGCGCCATGGCGGTGGCGCTCGCGCGCCACGACGAGCTGGTCGAGCAGGTCGTCGGGTCGCGCGGCGGGCGGGTGGTCAAGACGCGCGGCGAAGGCGATGCGACGTTTTCGGTGTTCGAGCGGCCGTCCGCGGCCGCCGCGGCCGCCATCGAGTTGCAAGACGCGATCGGTCACGAGCCGTGGGTGTTGGCCGAGCCCATGCGAATTCGCGTGGCGCTGCACACCGGCGAGGTCGAGCTGCGCGACGGCGACTACTTCGGTCGGGCGGTCAACCGTGCCGCGCGCCTGCGCTCGCTGGCCGAGGGCGGCCAAATCCTGTGCTCGGGAGCGACCGCCGAGCTCGTCATCGACACCCTGCCCGACGACGTGGCGCTGACCGACCTGGGGATGCGACAGCTGCGCAACCTCCCCCGGCCCGAGCACGTTTTCGAGCTCCGCTTGCAACCCGGTGACTTTGATCGTCCCGAACCGCAACCAACCGACGCGCCGATGGAGCGTCCCGCCCTGCCCGCGGTGCTGGTCGGCCCCGGACCGTTCGTCGGTCGTGGCCGGGAACTCGAAGGGCTGCTGTCGGCGTGGCAGACCGCCCTGTCCGGTGGCCTGCTGGCGGTGCTGATCGCCGGGGAGCCCGGGGTGGGCAAGACGCGGCTGGCCGGCGAGTGGTCCCGGCGGGCCTTTGAGCAGGGCGCGATCGTGCTGTACGGCCGTTGCGACGAGGATCTGGGTGCGCCGTACCAACCGTTCGCCGAGGCGCTGCGCGCGCTGGTGCCGTGCGTCGGCCCGGACCGGCTGCGCGGGCTGCGCGGTGTCGAAGCGCTGCTCCCGCTTGTCCCCGGGCTGACCGAAGTGCTGCCCGACGTGGCCGCGCCGACCCGCGCGGATCCCGACACCGAGCGCTACGCGCTGTTCGACGCCGTCGTCGCCCTGTTGGGGATCGCATCCGACGCCGCCCCGGTCGTCCTGATACTGGACGACCTGCACTGGGCCGCCAAACCCACGCTTCTCCTGTTGCGGCACCTGCTGCGCTTCGGGGAGCACGCCCGCGTGCAGATCATCGGCACCTACCGCAGCACCGACCTCGACCGCTCCCACCCGCTAGCGGCGATGCTCGCCGACCTGCACCGCGACGGCACCGCAAGTCGCGTGCAGCTCAGCGGGCTTGACGAGCACGACGTCACCGCGTACGTCGCCGAGGCCGGCTACGACGACGAAGAACTGGCACGGGCGCTGGCGTCGGTGACGGGCGGCAACCCGTTCTTCTTGATCGAGGCCTTGCGTCACGTCGACGAAAGCGGCGGGCGGTGGGATCCGAGCACCCTGCCGCAGGGCGTCCGGGAAGCCGTGAGCCGCAGGTTGTCTCGGCTCGGGGCGGAGACGAACAAGGCCCTCGCCGCAGCCGCGGTGGTCGGCAGCCGGTTCGCCTTGGAACTGGTGGAGCGCGTGGTCGACGACGATCTCGTCGACGCGTTCGACGAGGCGGGCAAGGCCGGCATCGTGATCGAGGAGCCCGGCGGCCGTTACCGCTTCAACCACGCCCTGGTCCGGCAGTCGCTGCTCGCCGAACTGCCGTCGGTGCGGCGCATGCGCCTGCACCAGCGCATCGCCGCGACGCTGGAGGATCAGCCCGGCGCCGAGGACGAGCTGCTCGCCGAGCTGGCTTATCACTACTTCGAATGCGCTTGGGCGGGAAACGCCGCCAAGGCCGTCGAATACTGCCGGCGCGCGGCCGACCAGGCGATGGCCCGGCTGGCCTACGAGGGCGCCGCCGAGCTCTACGACCGTGCCCTGCACGCGCTGGAGGAGATCGACGACGAGCTGCCCGACCGGGGCGACCAGGTCGCCGCGCTGCTGATCGCGCGCTGCGAGGCCCTGCTGGCCGCGGGCGACGTGGCGTCGGCGGCGGACGCGGTCCCCCAATTGCAAAGGGCCACTGCTGATTCGCCCAACCTTGCTGCCTGGGCGGCGTGCTTCGACGGCGAGCTGTCGATGCTGATTCATCCCGAGCGGCTGGACGAGGTCGAGACCGCGGTGGGGGCTGCCGCCGCCAAACTCGCCCAGATCGCGGACGCCGCAGGGGAGGCCAAGGCGCACACCGTGCGTGCCGGGTGCCTGGCCCGGCTGGGGAGAATCGGCGACTGCGAAATGGCCCTGGACGACGCCCTGACGGCGGCGCGGCGCGCGGGCGAGCACCGCCGGGTGAACAATGTGCTGGCCAATGCGCCGCTCGCCGCGCTGTGGGGCCCCAACCCGGTCGCGCGTGCGGGCGGGCGGTGCCTGGACGTGGTGCGGTTGCTGCGGATCACGACTGACTCGCCTGCGGTCGAGGCGACGTCGACGCGGTGTCAGGCCGTGCTGGAGGCGTTCCGCGGCCGTACCGCGGCGGCGCGACGGATGATCGACTCCGCCCGCCGGACGGTCACCGAACTCGGCTTGCGCCATGCTCTTGCCGAGGTCGAGCAGTTTGCCGGCATCGTCGAGCTGATCGCCAACGAACCCGCCGCGGCCGAGATCCACCTGCGCAAGGCCTACAACGGCTTTCGACGTATGGGCCTGGACGCCGATACCGCCGAAACCGCCGCGCTGCTGGGCCGAACCTGCCTCGCGCTCGACCGCGACGCCGAGACAGCTGAATTGTGCAGCGAGAGCGAGCGTCTCGCCGGGCACGCATTGAAGCCAGCGATCGCGTGGCGCACCCTGCGGGCGCTGCTGCTCTCGCGCCGCGGTGAGCATGAGCAGGCACGGCATTTGGCCGAGGCTGCGGTCGCTTTAGCCGAGCGCACTGACGCATTGGTCGATCACGGCGACGCCTGCCTGACGCTGGCAATCGTGTTGCGGGCCGCCGGTGACCGCGCCGGCGCGCGCACCTCGGCCGAACGTGCGGCGGATTTGTACGAGCGGAAAGGCGCTGTCGCACTTGCCGAAATGGCGCGCAGCATCCTGGGTGAGCGCGCCGCATCACCAGCTTCGTCCGAAATGTCCAGCGTCGAGCTGGCCAACGCTTGCGTCAGTGCGGTCAGCCGGCTCGATGAGGCCGCCGCCCGCAATGCGCGCGACGAGCTGGAGCGGGTGCTCGCGCCCAGCGTCTCCGTCGAAAGCCGCCGGAAGATAGTCGGGTTGTCCCGCGTCGACTTCTCGCCGAGCGAATGGCTAAGCGAGGCGAGGCGTTTTTCCGAGGTGGGCGTAATGCGGTGTCGTCGTGTGCCTATCGCTGTGCGAGGCGAACGCCTGGCGCTCGTCCGCACGGTGCTAGGCACAGCAGACCAGAGCCCTGGGGCGCCGGAGGACGAGCTGCTTCACCTAGTGGGCCTTGACGAGGAGGGTCGAATCGCGCTCCAAGTGTCTTTCGACGTCGAGGACATGGACGCCGCACTCGCCGAGCTCGACGCCCGATTTGAGGCGGAGCACCCGCGATCACCGCTCGAGAACGCCGCAAGTCGAGCAGATCAACGGTTCAACGAGCTCTTTGCGAAGCGACACTGGGACGATTACGGTGCGCTGCTCGCCGATGACATCCGGGTCGAAGACCGGCGTCGAGGTCTCCGTCGAGAGGGTGAAGATCGCAACACCGAACTAGCGGAACTACGGGCGATCGCCGATGTCGGCGTTCAGAACATGACGTCACACATCGTCGCGATTCGCGGCAAGTGCCTCGCCCTCGTTCGTACCGTCTACTCGGGCCGAGAACAGCGGCCGGAGGCCTTCCATACCGAGCTAATCCGCATCGCAGAACTCGACGCCGACGAGCGAATCACGACGTATGTCGCGTTCGACCTCGATGACTTAGACGCCGCCCTCGCCGAGCTCGAATCGCGCTACCTTGCCGGCGAGGGCAAGCCCTACGCGTCCACCTGGTCGGTGATCACGGGAACCTTCGCATCCATCAGCAAGAGCGAGTTCCCGGCGATGAGCGCCGATTGCGTGACGATCGACCACCGCCGGGCGGCGGCGTTCGCGCCCGGCGAGCTGCCGGCCTACATTCGTGCGGCCTGGGACGCCGGGCAGAACATCACCACATTCGTCCATGGCGTACATCGGTTGAATGAGCAAGGCGCGGTCGTCTCCTACGTGGCGTACGCAATTGCGCACGACCGATTCGACGGTGAGTGGCATGAGGTCGCTTTGGTGACGGTCGACGGGACCATGGTCAACCGCTGCGAGTTGTTCCACGATGACGACCTGGAGATGGCAATCGCCAGTTTCGACCGGCTCACCCGGCCGCGGCTCGAAAACACGGCAAGCCGGGTGTACGAGCGGGTCAAGGCCTGCTTTGCGGCCCGCGACTGGGATGGCATAGCCGATAAGCTGGCCGACGCAGTGTCAACCGACGATCGTCGCCGCGTAGTCAATACCGGGCTCCGGCAGGGCAAAGATGCTGTGATCGACGAGATCTCGGCGCTGGCCGAGGTGGGCATGGACCCGATGTCGGACGTCGTTGCAACCCGTGGCGAGCGCCTGGTCCTCAGTCGTGTCCGTATCTCGGGACACGACCAGGAACCTGAGGTGTTCCACTCGGCCGGTCTCGATGTCCTCGAGATCGACGCGGAAGAGCGGGTTGTGGCCCGCGTCGTGTTCGACCTCGAGGACCTTGACTCCGCCATCGCCGAGCTCGACTCCCGCTACCTTGCCGGCGAAGCAGCGGCCCACGCGCGGACCTGGTCAGTCATAGCGAGTAGTTATGCGGCGCTCAACCGCAGTGAGCCGCCGCTCACGACGCCGGATTGCGTCAACATCGACCGCCGGCGGGAGGCAGCGTTCGGGCCAGGCGACCTGACCGCGTATATGCGTGCCGGGTTGGAACTAGACCCGAACGTCAAGGTCTATGTCAGGGAAGTGCATCGGCTGACCAGCCGCGGCGCAGTCATCACCTACGCGGCCCATGAAACCTCACAAAGCGGCTTTGACGCGGAGTGGTGCGGGGTCGCCGTCTTCACAATCGAAGGCGAGATGATCAACCGCACCGAGGTATTCGACGAAACGAAGATCGACGCCGCGATAGAGAGATTCAGACAACTCAGCCGGCCGGCACCACCGCTGGAAAACGCGGCCAGCCAACAATATGAGCGATTCAAGGTGTATTTTGCCGCCCACGAGTGGGCCGCCATAGCCGAGATGCTGGCCGACAACGTTTCGACTGAGGACCGTCGCCGGGTAGTCAATTCCGGCCTCCGACAGGGTCACGATGCCGTGATCACCGAACTGTCAGGACTCGTCGACGTCGTCAAGGCCATCACGTCAGAGCCCATCGCAACCCGTGGCGAGCGGCTGCTGCTAAATCGCGCTCGGACGGAGACTTACGAGGCATTCCAAACCGACTTTCTCGACGTGGTGGAGGTTGACCCCGAAGGTCGAGTCGTCGCCCGCGTCGTATTCGACCCCGAGGACTTCGACGCCGCCCTCGCCGAACTCGACGCTCGGTATCTGGCCGGCGAGGCGGTCGCCTATTCACGCACGTGGTCGGTCGTAGCACAGACATACGCTGCCGCGAACCGGCACGAGCTCCTGTTGTCACCGGACTGCGTCACCATCGATCACCGGCAAGCGAGGGCCTTCGTGCCCGGTGAATTCGCCGAATACATGCGCGCCACGTGGGATCTCGCGCCGAACGTCTGGGGTTACGTTGAGGCCGTGCACCGGCTGAGCCGCGTCGGTGCGGTCGTCACCCATGTGGTGAGCGGAACCTCGAAAGAGGGATTCGACGCCGAGTGGCGAGAAGTCATCCTCGGCCTGTCCGAAGGCGACCGCATCAATCGCTGCGAGCTGTTCGACGAGGAAGACCTCGAGGCCGCACTCGCCCGCTTTGATGAGCTGCAATCGGCGCCGCGCCGGCTGGAAAACGCCGCGACCCAAGCGTTTAGACGCTTTATCACCTGCTTCACGACCCAGGACTGGACCGCGATGGCGGCGACAATGGCGGACGCTTTTTGCTCGCACGATCACCGCCGGGTTGTCAACGCCAGCGTGCTGCGTGGTCGTGACGCCAATATCGCAAGCGTGCGAGCAGTCGCCGAGGCCGGGTTCGAGGGCCTCACGTCGAACGTCATCGCGATCCGCGGGCAGCGCCTGGCCTTGGCTCGTATTCAGTCCTCGGCCTCTGGCTTTGAACCCGGCGAGATCATCGACGACATGCTGGGCGTCTGTGAGATCGACGTCGGCAACCGGCTCGTCGCCGGCGCCATCTTCGATATTGATGACGTCGAAGCCGCATTCGCGGAGCTCGACGGCCGCTACCTCGCCGGTGAAGCGGCCGCCCACGCAGACGCGTGGTCGGTCCTCATGCGGGTCCAAACCGCGTACAACCGGCACGAAGTCTCCCCGACGACAACCGACGACTGGGTGAACATCGATCATCGGCGAGGTCGAGCGTTCATGCCCGGCGACTTGATCCCCTTCCTCCACGCCACCTGGAACGTCGCCGCGGACGTCAAAGGTCACCTCGAGGAAGTTCACCGGTTGAACAGCGTTGGAGCCGTGATCACCGAGGTAGTGACTGGAACCTCCCGGGACGGCTTCGATTTCGAGTTGCGCGAAATCGGCCTTTTCGCGTTCGAAGGCAATCTGGTCTCCCGGTTCGAAATGTTCGACGAGGCGGACCTCGACGCCGCGCTCGCCCGATTTGAGGAACTGCAGCCGCCGCCGCGGGGGCTGGAAAACGCCGCGACCCGGGCACACTCACGCGTCCGGGCCTGTGTCGCGGCCCGCGACTGGGATGCGCTGACCGAGATCCTGGCCGACAACATTGCGATCGACGATCGCCGACGGACCGTGAACTCCGGAATTCAACACGGTCGAGACGCCGCCGTCGCAGACATGCGGGGCGCCTCTGACTTGGGACTCACGGATATTTCGTTGGCCGTCATAGCGACCCGCGGCGATCGTCTGGAGCTCAGCCGGACGTGTATCCGGGGCCAAGATCACCCCGAGGCGTTCCGCATGGAATTTGTCAGCGTCCTCGAGATCGACGCTGACGAGCGGATCGTGGCGCGCGTGGCGTTCGATGCCGAAGACCTCGACGCCGCCTTCGAGGAGCTCGACGCCAGATACCTCTCCGGTGAGGCGGCCGCCCACGCGCACACCTGGTCGGTCATCGCACGAGAATGCGCCGGTTTCAACCGGCACGAACTCCCCGCCGCGGACTGGATCACCATCGACCACCGGCGACTCGCTCCAATCGACGGGACTGAGCTGCAAGCAGCCATGCGCGCCATTTGGGACCTCACGCCAGACCTCAGTGCCCACATCGAGGGGGTGCATCGGCTCAACAGTTTCGGCGCCGTTGTCACCTACGTGGCGCATGGGACGTCGCCCGAAGGCTTCAACGCCGAGTGGCGAGTGATCGACCTCGAGACTGTCGAAGGCCACCGGATCAGCCGCCGCGAATTCTTCGATGAAGCAGATCTCGACAACGCCCTTACCCGCTTTGAGGAACTGCGCCCGCGGCCCCGGCTGGAAAACGCGGCAAGCCGGGTACTTGACAGGCACTATGCGTACTTCCGGGCCCGCGACTGGGCGGCGATAGCCGAGATCCTGACCGACGACACGTTCGTCGACGACCGTCGTCGCCTGACGAGCTCCGGGTTCTGGGAGGGTCACGATGTCGTGATCGCAAACCTGCAGGCCCTGGCCGACGCTGCGCCGCTGTCGTGGGCCCTCATCGCGACCCGTGGTGAGCGCCTCGCCCTCACTCGCATCTGTTCCCCCAACCGCGACCTGGGGCAAGGGGAGTTCAGCAGCGACATGCTTATCCTCGCCGAAATCGACACCGACGAACGTATCGCGGCGCAGGTCGCGTTCGATCTCGACGACATCGACGCCGCATTCGAAGAGCTCGACGCCAGGTACCTCGCCGGTGAAGCGGCCACCCACGCGCAGACCTGGTCGGTCGTCTCAGGCTCTTATGCCGCGATGAACCGGCGCGAACTTTTCCCGACGACACCGGATTGGGTAAACGTCGATCGTCGGCGACACGCAATTCTCGAGGAGGGTGGCCTGAACGCATCCCTGCGGTCGCTGTGGGAGCTCGTACCGGACATCAAGTTCCGCATCGAGGCCGTGCATCGGTTGACCGACCTTGGAGCTGTCACCACCCATGTGGCCCAAGGTGTTTCGCAGAACGGCTTCCACGCCGAGTGGCGAGGAGTCGAAGTCCAAACCGTCGACGGCGATCTGATCAGCCGTTGCGAAATATTCGACGACTCAGACCTCGACGCCGCACTCGCGAGGTTCGACGAGCTCGAGTGACTGATTGACGTGGAGAACAGCGTGTCGCTTCTGGTGGTAGTGCCCGACGGGTTGACTTCGGCTGCAATGGATTTGGAGGACATCGGTTCGTCGGTGACCGCGGCGCATCTCGCCGCCGCCGTTCCGACCACCGGACTTGCCGCCGCCGCCGCCGACGAGGTGTCGGAGGCCATGGCGGCGCTGTTCGCCGGTTACGGTCAGGAGTTTCAGGCGCTCATCGTCCGCGCCGGCGCGTTTCACCAAGGGTTTCTGCAGGCGCTCGACTCGGCGGCCGGCGCATATGTGGCCGCAGAGGAGGCGAGCGCTCTGCTGTTGGACGCGGCGATCAACGACATGAACCTGCTCGTCCAGCGCGAGCTGGGCATCTACAACTTCGGCGATTGGCGCGGCTGGGCCGCGCTTGCGTTGGACTACACCTGGGGGTTCCCGGGAACGGCACTGGGTTACGGTGTGCGACTGATAAATTCGTTCTATCCGGACGCGGGTTACGATCCCGCCCTCAGCGCGCTCGCGGGATCCCACGTCTACCGCGGCGGCATCGGGCTACCCGGCTTTACCACCACGTTGGGCAATGTCACCACCCACCTGGGGACCCGCCCGGGCGCCGAGGACATCATGCTGAACCACGAGTCGGTGCACGTCTG
This sequence comes from Mycobacterium alsense, assembly GCF_002086635.1. GTDB lineage: Bacteria > Actinomycetota > Actinomycetes > Mycobacteriales > Mycobacteriaceae > Mycobacterium > Mycobacterium alsense. The sequence goes on from NZ_MVHD01000007.1 coordinate 34,674, forward strand.
GCAGAACAGGCTCTTCGGCCCGCTGTTCACGACCAGCTATGCCGGCTGGATGGCCGGCGGATTCTTCGTGGGCACGGGCTACTGGTTGCTGCACCCGAACCAGGACTGGTTCAGTCTGGTGGAGACGGCGGCCTACTACGACAACCCTTGGGAGGTATGGGCTTACGCCAACGACAACAACTGGCCACCGCCGGGGGCAAACCCTGCCCTGCTCTGGCCGGCCTGGACGGACCCGGTGCTGCTCTGGCCGGCCCGGGCGAACCCCATTGCGCCGTTTTTGTAACCGGACAACCAGTTGCGTTGAGGTGAAGTGATTCTCAGCCGTCGCCTCGCTGCTCCCCCGCACCGCCGGCCTCCCAAGTGCTTGGCATCATCGGGCTCCTGGGACCGCCGCCGAACTCGTCACCGGCCATCGTCGTCAAGCCCGCCGCCTCGGTGACGCCACGCGTGCGCCCGGCCCCGGAAAGACCCAGCACTCCCCCGCCCTGACCGGAGGCGGTGGTCGATCCGGCCCCATGTTCCCCGGCCACCGTGCTCCCGTCAGGGCCCGTGTCGTCCTCGAGGTCCATGTATTCGTAGCCGCGGCCCAGTTGCTTCGCCATCGCGCGTTGGCGCCGGCGCTCGCGGTTTCGCGCGCCCGCCGCCGCGCCGGCCGCCGTGGCCGTCGGTACCGCTGCCGTGTCGGGGGCTGAGGCTTGGGCCCCGGTCCTCATGCCCGATCCGAACCCGACGCTCGGAGGTGCCACCAGGTAGGGGTAGCCGATAGCCGCCGTCCCCGCCGTCGCGGCCGGTGGTGGTGAAGGAGTTGCGGGCGGTCCGGCGGGCGCCGAATGCGGGACCGGCGCCGTGGCCGGCGTCGGAGTGGGGCTCAACGCAACCGAGCCGATCGCGGCGGCCGGCGGCGGCTGGAGCTCGGCCGCAGTCGGGATCGGCGCGGGAAGGACGGCGGGTGGCACGGCGGGTGCCAACCCGGCGAATCCGGCGAAGGTGCCGAGCGCTCCGAGCGGGGCGGCCGCCAGCGGCAGCGCGACAGTCAGCAATTGCGGAAAGTTGTACACGAGCTGGACGACGTCGAAGATTCGGTGCGTGATGAGCTGGGTAGCGGCGATGAGCAGGACCGCCATCAGCTGGGCGGGATTGTGCGCGAACGCCAGGGTCTGCGGGTCATAGACGAACAATCCCTCGTAAAAGCTTGTCCAGATGTCCCCGAGTGCCTGAGAAAAACTCGTCCCCGGGGAGTACGACGTGAAGGGGTTGCCCGGCCAGATGAGCTCGAACAGGCTGTGCCCACCCTCGAAATTGAACAGGTCGTTGAGGAGGCCTTGCAGCCCGAACGGATCGCCGGGGCTTGAAGGCGGATCGGATGCCGCGCCGGCTTTCGTGATCGGGGGCGCCGGGGAGGTGCGCGGGGCCGCCGTCACCGCCGCGGTCGCGGCCGCGTGGTAGGTGCCCATACTGGTTCCGGCTTGGATCCACATCCGCAGGTAGTCGGCTTCGTTGAGCGCAATCGGGATGGTGTTGATCCCGAAAAAGTTCGTGGCCACCAAAACAGCGTGCATCGCATGGTTGGCGGCCAGTTCGGGCAACGTCGGCATCGTCGCCAACGCCGCGGTGTATGCGGCGGCCGCGCTTTCCTGCTGGGCGGCGATTCCCGCGCTGTCCGCACTGGCCTGCAACAGCCACGCCACATATGGAACATGGGCCGCTACATAGGATTCCGCGCTCGAACCCTCCCATGACCCGGCCTGCACCCCACCCAGCAAACCGCTGAGTTCGTCGGCCGCCGAGGCGTATTCGGCGCTCAGCGAGTGCCAGGCACCGGCCGACGCCAGCAGCGGACCGGGGCCCGGACCGCTGGACAGCAGTGCCGAATGCACCTCTGGTGGCGTGGCCATCCAGACGGGAGCGGTCATCGTCAAACGGCGCCGAACAAGCGTTGCGCTGGGCGGCCGGTGGCGCCGCGACCACCGCCGTCGTCAATCGTTACCGCCGCATTGGCCCGGGCCCAAACCTCCGAAATCACCTGCAATGCCATCACTTTCACCCCTGGCGATGAACGTCGACGTCCCTACGGGCAGAGTAGCCGTCACCATTCGGTTATGCAAATGATTCGCAAGAGCGGCCGACCAAGCCGAATCCGCGGGCAACGGCCTAGCGTTCAGGGCCGCCGCGCGGTCAGCTCTCGGCGGCGGCTTCGGTGGTGGCCAATTCGGTGAGGCCGCTGATCCTGAGGACGGGCATCAGGAGCGGGTGGACGATCACATGGATGTGGTCGGCGTGGGTGAACAAGGTGTTGATGGCGGCGCTGTCCATGTACTCGACGGCGCTGAGGTCGACCTTGACCTTTTCGTCGCTGTCACCACGCTTCGATTTGGCAGCGGTCAGGGCCTGGTTGAACTTGTCGATGTTGCTGAGATCGATTTCCCCCGCGGCGATCAGCCTCAGTCTCCCGTCAACGTCGCGGGCGGTGTCGAGGCTGAGCGACGTGGACATCAGCTGATCCTCGCGGATAGGTGAACGGTAGTCCCGGTGCGGTCGGGCTGAATGTTGACGTCCTGCATAAGCTCTCGCATCAGCGTGATGCCCCGGCCGCGACCGGGGTAGGTGGGCGGTTGCGGGGGCTTCCACGAGCCGGTGTCGGTGATGGTCAACTGCACCCGGTCGACCAGTACGGTCGCGCCCAGGGTGACCGTGCCCCCCGGGCTGTGGCGATGCCCGTGTTCGATGGCGTTGGCGACGGCCTCGCCGGCGGCGATGAGCACGTTGAGGGTCTGGTCGGGGTCCAGCCGGGCCCGGGTCAACCAGCTCCGCAACGCGCTCCGGGTCGGGGCCAGGTGGTTGACATGCGCGGGAAACGTCAGCTCGAGCGGGGCGGGATGGCGGTAGAGCAGAAGAACGACGTCGTCCTGATAGCCGCCGTCTGGCACGAGGCGGGACATGATCTCGTTCGCCAGATCATCCAGGGCGGCGGCGCGGCCGTCCTGAGCGACGGAGGCGACGCGAGAAATGCCGTGGCTCAGCTCAATCCGTCGGCGTTCGACCAAACCGTCGGTGTAGAGCAGCAGGGTCGCGCGCGCGGGGATGGTCACCTGGGCTTCGGGCCGTGACCAGTCGGGCCGCACCCCCAGCGCGATGGTGTGGCCACCGTCGAGCATCTCGGTGGTGCCGTCCGGGTGGACCAGGAGGGGCGGCGGGTGCCCCGCGCTGGAGTACACCAATTCGCCGGTATCGGGGTTGAGCACCGCGCAGACGGCGGTGGTGCATTGCGCGCCGGGCAGCCGCGAGGCGAAGCGGTCCAGTCGCTCGAGAACAGCGGCGGGGTTGGGGTAGTCGAACAGCAACGCGCGCCAGGCGCTGCGCACCTGTCCCATGACGGTGGCCGCGGCCAGGCCATGGCCGACGCAGTCGCCGACGATCAGGGCGATGCGCCCGTCCTCCAGATCGACGATGTCGTACCAGTCACCGCCCACCTGCAGGGGCCGGGTGGCAGCCTGGTAGCGCACCGCGAACCCCGTAGGCAGGTCGTCGGGACCGAGGATTGCGTTTTGCAGCGCGAGTGCGGTTTCGCGTTGCTGGTCGACCTGGTGTACCCGCTGCAGACCCTGGCCGAGCCGTCCCGCCAGCACGGTGAGCAGGGTCTGGTCCTCGAGCGTGAACGCCCTTTGCTCGGCCAGCTCGATCCATACGACGAGTACGCCGTCGGGATGCCGCAGCCCGATGCCCGCGCTCCCGGGCTGTGTCGCGAAGGGGGTGAGCAGGTCGCCGTCGCGCAACGAGCTGAGGGCCTGTTGTGTCTCGGTGGGCAGGTCGGCCCACTGCACGGGCTCGCGCACCGATACCACGAGCGGTGAGCCGAAGGCCGTGTCGCCAGAGCCGGTGTCGGCCGGGAAGGTGACCGCCAAGACGCGGCGCGCCCGCCACAGTCGGTACAGTTCCTCGGCGGCGACCCTCACCGCTTCATCGACGGTGTCCGCCTGGGTCAGTTCCTGGTTGAGCGCGTGTTCGCGGCCGGCAGCCAGCGCCAACGCGATGGCCGCGTGGCGCGCGAAGTCGCTGACGAGGTCGAGATAATCGTGACCGAAGGGAGCCCGCTGCGGGTCGCGGGCCACCGCGATCACCCCGAGCACCGCGTCGTCGGCGATCAGCGGCATGACGACTGCCGAACGCTCGCCGACATCGGTGAATCCCTCGATCGGGTATTGGAAGGAGTCGGTGATCAACGGCAGGCCACGACGGGCCACGCCGCCCGTGGTCGAGCCTTCTATCGGGACCTGCTGACCGATCACCTCCTGCGAGTACCGGCCCGCGGTGACGGCGACGACGAGGCTGTCGGCTTCGTGGGCCGGCGAAGTGGGCTCCCCCGGAACCAGCAGGATTGCCTGCTCGGCATCCGCCAACTCCAGCGCCCGGTTCACGATGAGCTGCAGCGGTCCCGTCTGGGGGTCGCCGGACAGCAGTGCGGTCGTGATCTCGCGGCTGGCCTTTGTCCATTTCGCCGATTCGCGTTCCCGCTCGAAGAGCCGCGCGTTGTCGATGGCGGCCGCCGCCGCGGTGGCCATCGCCCGCACGGCCGCCTCCCGGGTGTCGGAGAACGCCCGACCGGGCCGGTCTTCAACCAGGTACAGGCTCCCGAACTCGGCCCCGCGCACCGTGATGGGGATCCCCAGGAGCGCCCGCATCGGCGGTTCGTGCGCGGCCAGGCCGCTGGCCTGCGGGTAAGCACTGAGGTCGTCGATGCGAAGCCCCTCACCCACCGGCAGCTCGCCGAGCCGCTGCGCCGTCTCGTCGTCGATTCCCGCGCGGATGAAGGAGGCCAGGGCGCCGTCGGCCGCGCGTATGCCCAAAGCCCCGTAGGGGGCGCCGGTCAGCTCCATCGCCACCTTGACGACGCGCTTCAGGGTCACATCCAGGTTGAGATCCGAGCCGATCTCGACGATGACCCGCACCAGTCGTTCCATCTGGTCGCGAGACGCCACCAGCTCGTCGTGCTGCTCATTTCCCGGGCTCACCGGTTCACCCGGCCCTGCCCGGTGAACGCGGATCCCCCGCCGTCGCGTTCCATAGCTACCAACCTATCGGTCGACAGGGCGGGCGCGGCGGCGCATCGCCATTGTTCCTGGCCGGTGGCGGTGAGTGCCGGGATCATCGTTTCGATGCGGTGCCGCGGCGTCGTGGCGTGCGGTGGGCGGCCAGCACGTCGTCGTTTGCCAGCGTTTGCGCCTGAGCGGCCAGTGTCGATGCCCCGTGGGCGTGGGCGATCGCCTCTTGCTCGTTGCTGGCTTGTTTGCCGTGCGCCGCTGCCAGCTGCCGTCTGGCCTCGTCGAGGCGGGCCCTGGCCTGGCCGCCGACGCTGTCGCCGTGCCTGGCGACGTAGTCGGAAATCTGGCGCAGTCTGGCCTCGGCGGTGGCCACCGCCTGGCCCAACGACGGGTCGTGCCCGTCGCCGGGGTCGATCCGCCGCGCGGCGCGCCGGCGGCGACGCGCGCGATAGAGCAGGAGTATCAGCACGACGAGGACCAGCGCGGCGATGACGACGCCGATCGCGAACGGCAGCCAGCTCTGCTTTGCCGGGGCCACCGGCGTGTCCAACCCGTCCGCCGCGGCGACCGCGGCACCGCTCCAGTCCCTGGCGGCCACCGCCGGTTCGATTCGATTGCTGCGCAACGTGTTTGACCCGTCGGCGCTGAGCAGATTTGGTGGCGCGATGAACGAGTACCGCTTGGTCTTGGTGGCCACCGCCAGAAGCGCGTCGTGGTCACCCATCCCGGTGGCGTCGCGGGTCTGGTTGGCCCAGTTGTCGGGTTTGAAGTTGGAGAAGTTGTCGACGTAGACCACCCACAGTTGAATGTGGCGATCGCGATGGAGCCGTTCGATTGCGGAGCTGACGGCGGCCCGCTTGTAGTCCGCCAGCACCCCGGAGCTGTCGGTGATGTGGTCCGTGAGCTTAGCGGGTGGTTGCGCGCCGGTGGGGCTTGCCAACAGCACGCCCGTCGTGAGGCCTGTAATCAGGATCGTCAGGGCGACTCCGAGCAGCCGGACAACGCGCATACAGGTAATCTAGCCGCCTTCTGGCGCGACGAGGGCTCGGTTTCAGCCGCCGTCGCTGGTCATCCGGCGGCGGGCAGGACGGTCGCCGCTGCGTCCCGGGGCGGCCACAGCGGCTGGGGCACCTCGACACCGAACGGACCGTCCCAGCGATTGCGGGATGAAACCTCATGCACCGGACGCCGGTTGGCCGCCACGCCCCACTTGCCCCGCGGGTAGCCGAGGGCCAGCATGGCAGACATCTTCCAGCCTTCGTCGACCGGCACGCCCAGCATCTCGTTCACCCGATCCGCGAAATTGCGGAGCACCATCGTCATGACGCCGCCGACGCCCTCGGCGCGCGCGGCGAGGAGCGCGCTCCAGATCGCCGGGTAGATGTTGGCGCCGCCGAGGTCGTCGATGGCAAAGACGAAGAGCAACAAGGGGATTTCCTCGAAATGGTCCGCGAGGTAGTTTCCGGAGCCTTGCATCCGGCGCATCGTCTCGGCATGCGCGCCCGCGTCCGCACCGGGGGCCGTCGCCACCATCGGTCCGGCCCCGGCGCTGAACTTTTCGTACTCGATGGCGCGGGCCTGCCGGAACAGTTGGGCGAATGCGCGGATGAGTTCGCGATCGTCGACGGCGACGAAGTGCCAGCGCTGGGTGTTGCCCCCGTTGGGGGCGCGCACGGCCGCGTCGAGGATGCGGGCCTGGGTGTCCAGCGGGATGGGATCCGGCCGCAGCCGACGCATCATCCTGGTGGTGTAGAGCGCCTCGTAGATGTCCATTTTCCGGCTCCTTTCCGCTATTCGGGCCAACTGCTGTTGAGTACGTGGTCGACCATGTTGCCGCGCTGGAACGACGGGTCGAAGTGCGCCAGCACATCGGCGTTCATCGTCCCGAACGTGCTGTGTGGGCGGTGCTTCATGCCGTCGTTGAAGGCCACCAGGATCCGGTTCTTGAAGTCGGGGCGCGGATGGGCGGCGACCACCGCGTCGATCGCTTCGGTGCTGAGGTCCTCGCGGCCGACGCCGACCACGTCGGTCTTGACACCCGCTGCGAGCAAGGCGGTTTCGGGGTCGAGGCGCGCGGGAACTTCGGGCGTCGTGTGCAGCGCGATGCCGAGCCACACCTTGTCGGCCTCGGGTTGCCCGACGCCGTGTTGCAGCAGGAAGTCGCGCGCCGCGTCGGCGCCGTCGATTTCGAAGCGTTGCATCGAGGTGCCGTAGCGGGCGGTGAGGCCGAGGTCGTGGAACATCGCCCCTACGTAGAGGAGCTCCGGGTCCGGCCGCAGGCCCAGCCGGCGTCCGTGCAGCGCGCCGAAGAGGAACACACGGCGGGAATGGTGAAAGAGCACATCGTCCTCGGCGCCACGCACGAACGCGGTCGCCTCTCGGACGAGCGCGGTGTCGGGTACGACGACGCCGGCGATGGTTTCCATCGATCGATTGGCCACGATCCCCGTCTCCTCCGTCGGATCAGCTCAGTTTCCGCCGCTGCGGCGCCGGTGTAGCGACGGGATGCGGCCCCTTTTCCCACAGATTCCGACACGCGTGGTGGTGATCCGCTTGGCGGGGGCGTCCCGGTCGAATTCCAGCACCGCGCGGGCGAAGCATCGTGGGTCGTAGTCGATCCCCTGGTGGCCCTGGCCGCGCAACGCGGCGATCGTGGTGCCCGGGATTTTCGCGGCGACGGCAGCGGCGGCCGCGCAAAAATACGCGGGGCTTTCGGTGCCGAGCAACATGCGGACCGGCACGGTGATCGTGGCCTGCCGCTCGGTGAGGCTGTAGGCGCCGGCCTCCGCGAGTTCACGGGCGGCGGTGTGGCCGATCGATGCGGCGACGTACGGAAATTCGCGGTCGGCAAGGTCTTTGATGGCCGACTCGGCTAGGTGCAGGGTTTCGCGGTAGAACGCTTCGAGGATTTCGCGCGGGTCGGACATCGTCGTGATCCGTGCCACCCCCTCCGGTGAGCTGACGTCGAGGTCCGGCGACGGGATGGGCGGCTCGTAGAGCACGATCCGGCGGAAAGCGGGTGTGATCAGGGCGGCTTCCAGGACCGCGAGCGCCCCGTAGGAATGCCCGACGACGTAGACGTTGCCGCCGACTGCCGCGGCGACGGCCGCGACATCCTCGGCTTCGCGTCCCAGGCTGTAGGGCCCGGCCTCGGCCGTGCTGAGCCCCCGGCCGCGGCGGTCCATCGCGTGGACGGTATAGCGCTGCGCCAGCGCCGACGTCACCGCGCGCCAGCGCGCACGCGTGCCGGTGCTGCCATGGACGAGCAGCAGGGGCGGTCCCGCACCGACGGATTCGTAGCCGATCACGGTGCCGTCGGGGGAAATCACGGTCGTCGTGCCCAATGCAACCGCGACGCAGCCTCGTGATTGCCGTCGGGATGTGCCATGTTTCCCACAGATGCGGACAGCTTCTACCCCACCGAAATTCGTGACGCCGGGTGGTTGCTGTCTGCTACAAACATCACGACTACCTGAGGGGTTCTGAATGCAACTCGGGCTTCGTCTGCCCCAGAGATTGGGAGTCGACCTACAACACGAAGTGGTCGAAGCGGCCCGAACGGCCGAAGCGGCCGGATACGCGAGTGTGTGGACCTACGAGCGGCTGCTGTTCCCGCAGACCCCCGCCGAACCGTATGCCCCGCCGAACGTGCCGTGGCCGGAAAGCTCCCGGCAGGCCGCCGATCCCCTGGCGGTCCTCGCGGCAGCGGCGGCGGCGACCGAGAAGGTGCGCCTGGGCACCTCCGTGCTGATCGCCGCGTTGCATACACCCGTCCAGCTGGCGAAGGCGCTGGCCACCATCGATCAGATCAGCGGCGGCCGCATGGTCGCGGGCCTGGGCACCGGCTGGTCCACCGACGAACTTCAGGCCACCGGGGCCACCCGGGCGGATCGCGGCCGCTTCCTCGACGAGACGCTGGACGTCTTCGATGCCGTGTGGGGACCCGACCCGGTGACCTTCCGGGGTCCGCGCGTCGTCATCGACAACGCAGCGGTCCTGCCCAAGCCCGTCGGAAAAATTCCCGTGCTGCTCGGCGGCGGCGGCAGCAACCTGGGCCGCGGCACGAGTTCCCGTGCCCTGCAACGCATTGCCACACGCGCGGATGGCTGGCTGCCGCTGCTGACCACTCCCGGGCCGGCCGGGGCCGCCGCCCTGCGCGCAAGCTGGGACCGCATCCGGGAAGCTGCGTTCCAGTTCGGCCGGGACGCGAGCCGGATGCGGCTGGTCGTGGTGGGCAACGTGACCTTCACCGACCGACCGGCGGGATCCGACCGGCCGGCGTTCGTAGGCACCCTCGACCAGGTCATGGACGATGTCCGAACGGCCGCGGAGGCCGGCGCGGACGAGCTCATCGTGGACCTCAATCTGCAGGACTGGTTCGTCAGCACTCGACAGATGCTCGAGACGGCGGTGGAGATCCGCGAACGGGCCGCGGCCCTCTGATCGATGCGGGGTTGTATAAATCGGCGGACGCGGGGGCCGAGCCGCGCTAGGCTAAGCGGCTCGGGCAGACATTAGGGGCCGCGCCGGCCGGGCGCGAAAACGCAACAAAGAAGCAACGCCGGCGGCGGCCATTGGCCCACTCGGGGCGCCACGGACTGCCTGCGCGCCCAGGGAGATGCGAATGAAACCGAGATGGAAGACAGCAATCATCGGCGCTGTGGCCCCACTCCTTTTTGGGGCGGGTATTGCGGTGGCACCGATCGCAGCAGCGGTTCCCTTCCCGCAGGGTTGCGGGCAGTGGCCGGAACCACCGTGCAGCCCGGGAGTGCCGAAACCGGCGACCCAGAGTGATCCCAACGGCGCCCCGTACTGGTGGGAAGACAGCACCGGCCGGCATTGGTGCCCACCAGAATGCTTGACGAATTAGGAGGTTAGGCCCCTAGCCGCCCGGCGGGGCGGCGGCGGCCGCATCCCGCAATATCTGCTGCAGCTTCTCGAGCGGATCGCCCCCGGCGGGGTCAAGCCGGCGCGGCGGGATCTCCCGGCCGTCGGGTGTGACCGCGGCGGGCGGCGGCGCGGCTGGCGGCGCGTTGAGGGCGGCCCTCTTGGCCGCCAACCGGTTCGCGGCGTCCTGGCGGATGGACCGCCGCTGCGGGTCCGGGTCGTCGTTGCCGACGAAGCAGGCGCGCGGCGCGGCGTCGACGACGGCCAGCGCACTCGCATATCGTTCCTCGGCGCGTGCCCGGTCTCCTGTCGCCACGCCCCGGTCGCCCTGGGTTTCGCGGACAAGTTCGAGATTGACCCGCACCGGGCAGGAGCGGGCGGCATCCGTGCGCGCGAGCGCGGCGGAGAAGTCGGTGTCGGCATCTTCGAGCCGGCCGTCCAGCACCGCGGCGGCGCCCGCGGCGAACGGCGCCCTCGCCGGTTCCACCACGTTGGCCACGCCGAGGATCGTCGCATCGGCCCGCGCCGTGTCCGCGTCACCGCGCGCGAATGCGGAGACGGCCGAATTGCCGGCCAACACAACGGAAATCAGTTTGAGAGCGACCAGCACCGCGACGATGCTCAGCGGCGCCGAGCAGATCAGCAGCCGCCGTCGCAGCCGCAATCGCGCCGGTCGGCGCGTCACGATGCCGAGTCCCGTCGGGCGATGCGACCGCGCCGGAACTCGCGGACCGACAGGTAGATCTCGGCGAGCAGCAGCCCCGCCGCGAGCAGCGCGGGCAGCCAGTACAGCTCGCTCCGATCGACGCCCGTGCCGTGCGGCGCTTCTGGCAGGTCTAGCCGAAGCGGCTGACCGGGATCCCGGTGGATGTAGTGCACGCCGAGTTGGTCCGCGATGCGCCGCAATTGGGCGTCGTCGATCGCCTCGCTGCGGCCGTAGCCGAGCACCGCACCGCCGGCCACCGATCCCCGCAGGACGTTGAAGTCGCCCTGCGGCGCGCGCGAACCGCGCGCACCGGAGCCGAAGTACAACACCGCGTTCCGCGAACCCGGATACTGCTGGGTCGCCTGGACCAGCTGGTATCGCAGCAGGTTGTCCGCGGCCCCCGCGTTCACGTCGGGGCCCGCGTTGTGGGCTCCCAGCGCTGCGACGGTGGGGTGCAGGCTCCAAACGTCCTCGGACAGCGGCCAATCGAGCGAGGCCCGCGAGTCAAAGCCGACCAGCGCGTACCGTGCCGCGGGGTACTGCTTGATCACCGCAGCGATGTCGGCACGCACGCCGGCGATCCGCGGCTGGTCGTTGCCCGGCGTGCCGTAGTCCTCGACACCGGAGTCGGCCGATCGATCGACGACAAGGAACACGTTGAGATCGGCGCCGGCTGCGTTTGTTCCCCAGCGATTTTCGTCGCGGAGAATCGCCGGCCGGGCGGTCGCCGTGATGAGCAGCAGCACCGCGAGGGTCACCCCGGTCCACCGCAGCGCCGCACGGCCCCGGCGGCGCCCCGCCGAGAGGAGCACCTGGCGCAGTGCCACCAGGCGCGCAAGGAGGAGCGCACCGGCGACGACGGCGAGGATCGGCCAGGGCAGCACGGGTTGGAACGTCATCGGCGCAACACCAATAGGGCCACCGAGAGCACGGCCGCGGACACCAGCGCGATCGCCAGCGGCACCGCCGGCGCATCCCGGACGTCCGCGGTGACGACGGTGCCGTCGACCCGGCGCGCGGGCGGGGCGTGCGTGCGGATGCCGTCGATCGCCTTGGTTACCGATCCGCGTCCCGGCGCGAGGTAGTGGCCGCCGGTCCGTTCGGCCAACGCGACCAGCGAGGCGCTTGCGGCCGAGGGGGCCGTGTCGACGACATTGACTTGGGCTCCAGCGCGTTCGGCCAGGTCCGTCACACCGCCGTCGGTGAACAGCGCGGCGCGCAGGTCCCCGGGGGCGCGAAGGTCTGAGGGGCCGAGGTAGATCACCGAAGGCCGGTGCGTCTCACGCTTCTCGTCGGGCGGGAATCCCGAGATGCAGAGCGCAAGAAGGTCGTTCACGCTCGGCGCATAGTCGGTGTAGGGCACCGGTGGGGCGAACGTCGTCGACCGCGCCGCCGGCGCCTGGGTGTACTCGCCGAAGAGGGCCACGGCGTACTGATGGTCGCGCGTGAGCGGCACCAGGCGGCGGTTCACCGATGTCAGGCCGATGCGCTGTGTCTGAGGAGACGTGGCGGCGTGCCCCGCGAAGTAGTCGAGCAATTCAGCCGTCGCCGCATCGGTTGCCGGCTGCCCGACACACAACATGACGTCCTCGGGGTGAGCGGCCTCGAAATCCGTGCTGGCCACGCTCGGGCGCGCCGCAGCCCAGGCGGCGGCGCCGAACATGACCGTCAACACCACCAGCGTCACAACCGTTGACAGCGAACGCAGCCGGGCCACCTTGGCGTACTCGGGCAACCGGGTCAACCGGGCGACGTTGGCCAACGGGCGCAGCCGCCGGCGCGCGGTGGTCATGGGTAGCAATGCCGCCAGCGCGACCGCCGCGACGAAGCCGGCCGACCCGATCGCCGCTATCGGCCACCACCTCAGGTCCACGAGCGGATCAACTCCTGCGCCTCGGCGCTCACCGCGGCGACGTCGACCCGCGACTCGGGGTTGAACTGCGCGTCACCGAGCCGGGTGAGCAGCGGCGCGGCCGCGGCCAGGTTCCGCTCAGCCATGGCGCCCACGTGCAGGTACTGGGCCCGCGCGCCGGTCGCCTGGTGCAGAAAGCTGCGCACCGTCCGGCTGATCGCCGCGCAGGCCGCCGGAGCCGGCGCCCGTCCGGCATCGTGCCGGTCGGCGATTCGCTCCACGCGGCGGGCGAACCGGTTGCGGATCAGCCGGGCGTGCACGCGCCGCACGACGGGGATGCGCCGCAGCCGGTGCGACGGCAGCGTCCACACGACGACGCCGGCATACCAGCCGACGACGGCAAGGATCAGCACCACGGTCCACCACAGCCACCACGACGAGTACGGCTGCGGACCGAACACATGGCGCAGCAGATCATCCGGCACGGGCGGCCACCTCGGCCAGGCGAACGAGTTCACGCCGAATGTCGTTGCTGCCGCCGATCATCGCATAGGGAATGGCGTGGCCGGTCAGGAAAGCGTCGAGGCGGTCGCGCCGAACCCGCTCGGCCCGACGGTACGCGGCGACGACCCGCGGGCCGAGGTCGGCTCCGTTCAGGACGAAGCGACCGGTGGCGACGTCGTACCCGTCGGTGTTGTCGGGACCCACCGCGGGCATGTCGGACACCATCGCCCACATGATGTCGTGGCGCCCGCTCAGCCGCGCGAGCACCGCGTTGAGCCGATCGTCGACCTCGGGTTCGTCGGACACCACGATGATCAGCATCGTGTGCCGGTAATGCGTTGCGACGTAGTCCAGTTGGGCGGCGATGTCGCTGCGGCCGCGTTCGGTGGTGCTGTGCTGGTACCACCGGTGCAGCAGCCCCTCGATGTGCGACTCGCCGCGCCGCTGGGGAATGTTCACCGAGCCGCGGCGGTCGCCGTAGACCATGCCGACCTGATCGGATCGCCGCAGGCCGATCAGCCCCACCGCGCCCATGATGTGCGCGGCGACGTCGCGTTTGTGCTCCCCGCTGGGGGCGAGCGCCGCCGTGTTGCGGCCGGCGTCGGCGACGAGCAGGATCTTGTGGTGCTTTTCGGAGACGAACCGCTTGATGAGCACGTCGCCCGAACGCGCGGAGGCCTTCCAGTCGATGTCGCGGACGTCGTCGCCGCGAACATACGGGCGCAGGTCGTCGAATTCCATGCTGCGCGTATGCAATAGCGCATAGCGGCCGCCTTCGAGCAGGCCGCGGGTGTCGGTGCCGAAGTGCGCCTTCGCCCGGTTGAGGTGCTTGCCCAAGGTGGCCTTCTGACGCCTCAGGGGACCCGGACGGCCCGCAGCACGGCGTCGACGACGACCTCGGGGGTGATGTCGGCGCTGGCCGCCTCGAAGCCGAGGATGAGTCGGTGCCGCAGCACCCGGTGGGCGAGCGTCGCGATGTCCTCGGGCAGCACGTGCGCGCGCCCGGACAGCACCGCCTGCGCCCGGGCCGCCTTGCAGAACGCGATCGTGGCGCGCGGGCTCGCGCCGTATTCGATCAGGCGCGCGATCTGCTTGGGCAGCGCCCGCGCGGGATGTCGCGTCGCGTCGACCAGTTGGCTGGCGTAAAGCATCAGCGCGCGATCCATGTGGACGTGGCGCACCGCGTCCTGCAGGCGCAGCACGTCGTCGAGGCTGACCACCGGCGGGGTGGGCCGGCCCTTGTCGTAGACGCCGGCGTCGATCCGCGACATCACTTCCACCTCCTCCTGCGGGGAGGGGTAGCGCACGATCTCCTTGAGCAGAAAGCGGTCGGTCTGCGCCTCCGACAGTGGGTAGGTGCCTTCCTGGTCGACGGGGTTCTGGGTGGCGATGACCAGGAATGGATCCGCAATGGGGTGCTCGTGTCCGGCGATGGTGGTCTGGCGCTCCTCCATCGCCTCGAGCATGGCGCTCTGGGTCTTCGCGCTGGACCGGTTGATCTCGTCGAGCAGCACGATGTTGGCGTGCACCGGGCCCAGCTGGGTGACGAACGAGTTGGTCGCCGAGTCATAGATCTGCGTGCCGATGATGTCGCTGGGCAGCAGGTCGGGCGTGCACTGGATGCGGTGGAAGCGGCCGTGGATCGATTCGGCGAGCACCTTGGCGGCGGTGGTCTTGGCCAGGCCGGGCACGCTTTCGAGCAGGATATGGCCGCCCGTGAGCAGCCCGATCAGCAGCGACTCCCTCAGGTCGCGCTGCCCGACGATCTTGGACGCGAACGCCTCGGAGATGGCGTCGACGATCCGCCGGATGTCGTCGAGTTCGCGCTGGTCCGGTTGTGTCCGTGTGGTAGTCATACGCCCGCTGGGATACCCGACCGCCGATTTTTGACACGTCGACCGGACTTGTCAGCCACTCAGCCGCCGCTCAGCGGTCCTTTGCACCTACTGGGCGTAGTGTTCGACCATGAACGTCGCGGGCAGGCCACCGGACATTCGCTATGCCAAAAACGGTGACCTCAATATCGCCTACTTCACGACCGGGGAGGGCCCCGACCTCGTCGTCGCGCCCGGGTTCATTTCGCACCTCGAGATCATGTGGGAGGAGCCGTCGGTCGTCCACTTCTATTCGCGGCTCGCCTCTTTCCGTCGCGTTATCACGTTCGACAAGCGAGGCACCGGCCTCTCGGATCCGGCGACGCACGCGCCGACGTTGGAAGAGACCGTCGACGACCTGCGCGCCGTCATGGACGCCACCGGATGTGAAAGTGCCGACCTGCTGGGCATTTCCGAGGGCGGCACGATGTCGATGCTGATGACGGCCAGCCACCCGGAGCGGGTGAACATGCTGGCTTTATATGGCGCGTTCCCCCGGCTGCTCCGAGCGCCCGATTACCCGCTCGGCGTCACCGAGGAGCAACTGTCGAGGATGGTCGAACTCAGTACCAAGGGCTGGGGTGAGGGCGTCGCGCTCGGCGGATGGGCTCCGAGCCGGCGAGGCGACTCCGACCTGCGGCGGTGGTGGGCACGGCTGCAGCGCATGGCCGCCAGCCCGGGCATGGTGCGAAACATCTTCGCGCTCTACCCGCAGCTGGACATACGAGACGTGCTGCCCGCGATCCGGCTCCCGACGCTGGTGCTCCACCGGCGCGACGACCGCATGGTCAGTGTCGAGATGGGTCGCTACCTCGCCGACTGCATCGCCGGGGCCAAGTTCGTCGAGCTCGACGGAGCGGACCACCTGTTCTTCACGGGCGACGCCGACGCATTGCTCGACGAGGTTGAGGAGTTCCTCACCGGCGTCCGGCCGCTGCCTGCGGTCGAGCGCGTCCTGGCCACCGTGCTGTTCACCGACATCGTCGACTCCACAAAGCGGGCGGTCGAACTCGGTGACGAGCGATGGAAGGTGCTGCTCGGCAAGCACGACGCACAAGTCCGCCGCCAGCTCGAGCGCTTCCGCGGCCGTGAAGTCAACACGACCGGTGACGGCTTCCTCGCCCGCTTCGACGGGCCCGCCCGAGCGATCCGGTGCGCCATGGCGATCCGCGACGTGCTGCGTAGCCTCGGCCTCGAAGTGCGGGCGGGCGTGCATACGGGCGAGGTCGAGCTGCGCGACGACGACATCAGCGGCATCGCCGTCCACATCGCCGCGCGCGTCGCGGCGGCGGCCGGGCCGGGTGAGGTGCTCGTCTCGCGCACCGTCGTCGATTTGGTCGCCGGGTCCGGTCTCAGCTTTGCGGCTCGCGGCGAGCACACCCTCAAGGGTGTGGCAGGCGAGTGGCGGCTGTTCGCGGTCGACAATTGAGGCACACGCCGCCACTGCGGGGCCATTCATCTACGACGAGCGATCAGCCGGCACCGAAAGGACGTTGTCACAACTCGACTCGGATCGCCCGCTCGGGGCAGCTCGCCGCGCCCTGTATGGCCTGCTCCAGCAGGCCGCTGTCGACGAGGGGCTTGACGACGACGCAGTAGCCGTCGGAATCGGGTTGGTACACCTCCGGTGCATGGGAGTAGCAGACTCCCCAGCCCATACAGCGATTCCGGTTGACGATCACCCTCACCAACTCGGTTTCGTCCGTTTCGGCCACAGCGAAGCGGGTGCGCACGTCATCCGGTGTGGCCGCAGCGAGTCCACGTTTGGTAATGAGGTGGACCGCGCGATCGACCATCTGGGCATTGGTGGTCGTCCGGAACACCGATGGGCAATCCCCGATGCCCACCCGAATGCCCAGACCACGGTCCAGTGCGTGCTCCCACAGCTCTTGGCACAGTTCGGCGGAACTCATCGCGTACGGCACGACGACGATTTCGTGGTCGATCCACTTGGGGATGCGCGAGACCAGAAAATCCATGACGTCGGGGGCTGGCTCACTGTGGGACACACAACGATCGGAGAAGAACAGCTTGATGTTCAATGGCTGTCGCAAGATCCCGATGCGGGCTGCGAGGATCACCCAACGTAAGTCGACGGCGTTGAACACAGCGATGCTGGGCACCAGTCCCAACTCGGTAAACCGATCGAGTTCGAGCGGGTAATGGGGACGTGAGCCGTTCGTATCATCAGCGCCGAAGTGGACTGCTCTGAACTGGTTTTTGTCTTCTAGCCACAACACGTCCTTGACGTGTTGAGCCGGGTCGAACGGCGCCAGCAATAACTCGTTTCCGGTCGGCGGATGCTCGGCCAGCGCCCAGATGTGTTCGAGGCTGCCCGCGTAGCCGGGGTAGGCCAGCGGATCGACCTCACCGGCCGCCGCGGCCAAGATGGTGCGGGAGACCTCATCGTCGGTCCAGGCTTGCCGACCGTCGCCGTAACGGGCGTGAAAATGGACCACGCTGGCTCCATGCTGAATGCACTCCACCACGTCGCGGGCGGTCTCTTCAGCGCCGTGGGGCACGTGAGGGTTTTCGTGCTTGCTGGCGTCCTCGTTGAGCCCGACCTCGAGGTATACCTTGCCGTCGTCGCGAAAACTCATGGCGTTGTTGCTCTTTCTGGCACGCGTGCGCCGCCGCCCTGACCCGCAAGCAGTCGGCGGATCGCGGCCGCGGCTTGCCGGCCCGGAGGCCCATCCGGGATCCTTTCGGGTCTGGAATCAGAGACCCACAGATATTTCTACAAGAGTACTTGTGAAAAGTCCAGAGGTCGTCTGCGCAACTCTCTTCAACGCGCCGGTGTTTCAGATTGCACCGGACGAACGAAGGCGCTCCATTCCGACCGCGTCGTAGCCCGCCAGGGCGCCGAGTAACTCTTCCGTATGCTGCCCGACGCGCGGGGCTGCTGGCGGTGCAAATCGTTCGTCGGGGTTGGTCTTGATGCACGTTCCAATCAATTGCTGCGACGTCCCGTCAGGCTGAGTCTGCTCGTAGACGAGTCGGCGAGCCTTCGTGTGGTCGTCGTCGAACAGATCGGCGCCCAAAAAAGCTGGCGCACCGGCGATATCAGTCGCGATAAAGAAGTCGGTCCATTCCCTGCGAGTGCGGGCCTTGAAGATCGCCGTCAACTCGTTGCGCAGCCAAGCCTCTGCCTCGACATCCTCCCCCGGCTTCCGGCGCCCCGGTTCGAAAAGATCCATCCTGTCGAGCGACTCGCAGAATCTCAGCCAGAACTTGTCCTCCAAGGCGTTGAACACCAGGTAGTTGCCGTCGCTCGTTTCGTAGTACTGGTAGCGAAGCGAAGCGCGGATTCCCTCGCCGTAGGCCGGCTGACCGTTCGCCAACGCTGTGAGGTGCTGAAAGTTCCAGTTAATCGCAGCATCGACCTGCGCTACTTCAACGTACTGCGGCTTGCCGTCGCGTCCGGCGGCGTGCAGCGCGGCGAGTACGCCCATCGCTGCGTATAGCGGTCCCGCCAGAACACCTGTCGTCCCTGTCGCCGCCCCCGAAAGGCGTGGCGTTCCATCCGCATCGATGATCGGCGGGCTTAAGCCGGCGAAACAGTCAAAGGAAAGCCCGTGTGTGGCTAAGCGGGTGTAGGGCCCATAGCTGCCCATGCCGTTGAGCACGCAGTACACAACTGTCGGGTTGACTGCGACGATGTCGTCGTAGCTGAAGCCGAGCCGGTGCGCGGTTCCGTACCGTAGTCCGTCGATCACCACCGCCGATTTCGTGGCCAGGCGGCGAAACCCCTCTTGGCCCTCAGGCGTTTTCAGGTTGATCGCCACACTCTTCTTGCCACGATTCCAGTGCGCGTCCTGCAGTTCGCCGCCGGAAACCGCACCGCGGAAACCGCCGCCGCCAGGCGGCTCCACCTTGATCACCTCTGCGCCGAGGTCAGCCAGATGCCCGCCCAGCGCATCCGCCGAGAACAGTGACACTTCGAGAACGCGGACATCCTTCAGAAGTTCCATAACGCGACCTTTCCAACCTCAAGTCCCGACGCGGATGCGCGCCACGTCGTCGAAGGTGCAGTGCCCCGCTACATCATGGTGATCGATTTAAGCTCGGTGTACTCCTCGAAGCCCCAGCGACCCTGCTCTCGGCCAAGACCACTTTGCTTGAACCCACCGAACGGCCCCCCGCCGTTGAACATGCCACGCGCCGGCAAAGACCAGCCGGGGCCCTGCCCTCCCCCCGGATTAGTTCCCAGATCGACACCGGGTGCGACAGTCTGCACCATCATGGTGCCGGTCCGGATCTGCCTGGCGACGTTGAATCCCCTCGCGGCGTTGCGGGTCATCACCAGACCCGCCAGACCGTAGATGGAGTCGTTCGCGATGCGGATGGCTTCGTCTTCGGAGCGGTAGGTCATCACCGCCAGTACAGGCCCGAACACCTCTTCTTGGCATAAGCGCATGTCGCTGCGGCAGTCGACGAATGCCGTCGGTTCGTAGTAGAAGCCGCGTTGAAGGTGTTCGGGACGTTTGCCGCCGACCACCAGCCGCGCGCCGTCTTGTAGGCCGGCCTGCACAAAGGATTCAACTCGCTGACGCTGCTGATCCCTGATCAGCGGACCGACGACAGTGGCGGGATCACGCGGGTCCCCGACCGTGATCATCGGGGCCATGGCGTTGAGGCCCTCGACATACGCTTCGAGCAGGTGCTCGGGCAACAGAAGTCGCGACGTCACGGTGCATGCCTGTCCGGCATGCATCAGCACCTGGCCGAATCCTATTCCCGCAACCTCACTTTCGTTGACATCGTCGAGAACAATATGCGCGCTCTTGCCGCCGAGCTCCAGCTGTGCGCGTTTCATCGTTGCCGCCGAAAGCGCGCGGATGCGTCGACCGGTCGCCGTCGAACCGGTGAACCCGATCATGTCGACGCCTCGGTGCGTACACAGCTCCTCTCCCACGTCGGCACCGCCCACGACCACATTGAACACACCGGGCGGAAGGCCGGCCTCCTCGCTGACCTTGGCCAGCTCCAACGCGTTCATCGGAGTCCATGGGTGGGGCTTCAGTACCACAGTGCAGCCGACGGCCAATGCGGCCAGGCACTTTTGAATGTTGATTGAGAAAGGAAAGTTGAACGGCGTGATGACGCCGACCACCCCGACCGGTTCGCGAACCACCGCCACGCCGCCCAGGCCGGTCGGCGAAACTATGGGGCCGCCCGGTGTCTCCACCCACGTCACATCGTGTTCGACGAACTCGCCGTAGTAGTGGGCCGCCTCGATGGCGCCGCCAACCTGAATCAGGTCGGTGATGAAGCCGGTCGAGCCGATCTCGGCGACGACTAGCTCCCGAAGCTCCGCTTTGCGCGCATCGAGGATCTCGGCGAATCGCTTGATGATCTTCGCCCGCTCCCGGACGGACATCCACGGCCACGGACCTTCGTCGAAAGCTCGCCGGGCGGCCTCGATCGCCATTACCGCTTGCTTTGGTCCACCGTCGACGACTCGTCCGATCAACTCCTCGGTGGCCGGATCGATGACATCGATTGTGCCGACGGCGTTGTCGCTCAACCACTTACCGTCGATGAAGCTCTGGTATTCCCGCATCAAACGAATCCGTCAGCCATTGAAACCGTTGCTACGTCAGCGTCGGATACGCGGCGGGCTCAAAGTCGAAGACCCGGCGAGCATTACCCTGCAGCACCTTGTACTTGTCGAGGTCGGACCGACCGTCGAGCGCCTTGTGAGCGGCCTGAAGGGAGTTGGGCCAGAGGCTGTCGGTGTGCGGATAATCCGTTTCGATCATCACATTGTCGACGCCGATGGAGTCGAGGTTAGCCGCCCCGAAGTCATCCTCGATGAAGCAGCCGTACATGTGGTCGTGGAAGAGCTGGCGGGGTGACTCCGGGAAAATGTCGGGGTCGGTGGGCACCGGGGTCAAGCGCATCGTGGCCGGGTCAACCGCCCAGTTGTTGGCGCGCAGGTACTGGTAGTCGGCGGCGACATGTTCGGCGCGCTCGATGAGGTAGGGGATCCAGCCGATGCCGCCCTCGGCCAGCACGATCTTCAGATTGGGGTACTTCTGCAGCTTGCCCGAGAAGAGCCAGTCGGTGGTTGAGTTCGCCAGATTGAGGTTGATGTTGACCGCCTGAACGCCAAAAGGTGCGTCAGGAGATGTCGTCGGGCTGACCGAGGAAGATCCGATGTGTGTGCACAGCGGCATCTTGGTCTCGTTCACCACCGCGAAGAAATCGTCCCATGCTCCCGAATGGATCGACGGAAATCCCAGCGGGTGCATGTTCTCCGAGAAGGCGATGGCTTTGGCGCCCTTGCCGGCGCACCGTAGCGTCTCCTCGACGGCCAGTCGGGTATCCCACAGCGGAACGATGACCATGGGGATGTAGCGACCGGGCGCCGACGCGCACCACTCATCGATGACGAAGTCGTTGTAGGCCTGCACGCACTTGAGACCCAGGTCGCGGTCACCGAGGTGGGCGAACATCTGACCGCAGAACCGGGGGAAGAACGGAAAGTTCAGTCCCGCGATCACGTGATCCTCGTCCATGTCGGGGATGCGGGCCACCGGGTCGAAGTATGCGCGGGGCATCTCGTCGTAATTCACTGGCAGCGGGGAATACTCGGCCGGCCTTTGGTGAGCGGCGACCAATATGCCCATCACCGACGCGCGCGCTTGGTCGTAGATCCACGTATCGACGCCGTCGATGCGCTCGACGTGTGGCACGCGATCGCGGTCGGCGGCCGATGCGCGGTCGACCCATACGTTCGGTGGCTCGATGATGTGGTCATCGACGGAGATCATCCATTGAAGATCTTGCTTGTCCACGGGTTCCTCCCGATATCACCGAACCGGTCCATCGGGCCTGGCGAGCGAACAACGGGCGCAGCATGGAGCGTCGTCACGCAAGACGGATACCGATTACCGGCTGACCTGATGCTAGGAGCGGCTCTGGCGCACTGTCAAGTATCACTCGATAACTTGCCGAGCCCACCTTGCAAACTCACAATTACGCTGGCTGCGAAGCTGAATGGGCGAGCGTCCGCCACCTCTCACCGGCCGACGCAGGCACCCGGCGTGAAGACGACGGGCAGGGCGCGGTAGCCCCGAGTGACCGAGTTCCCGTGAAAATCAACCTTTGCCCCAGGGGGGATGGAGTAGTCGGGTATGCGATTCAGGGTCTGTTCGACGCCGACCCGAAACTCGAGTCGGGCGAGATTGGAGCCCAGACACCGATGGACGCCGGCTCCGAACCCGAGGTGGCGGTTTGTCTGCCGGTCGAGAATGCACTTGTTCGGCTCGTCGAACTCGCGCGCGTCGCGGTTGGCGGCCGCATAGTTCACGACGACCGTCTCACCCGGACAAAACTTCTGGCCGCTTACTTCAACCTCTTCCGCGACTGAGCGATGCAGTCCGTGGACCGAACCGGCGAACCGAATGAATTCCTCTATCGCCGTGGGAATCAACTCGGGTTCGCGTACGAGTCGGTCGCGCTCCGAAGCATGGGTGCCCAGATAGAAGAAGGCGAACGACATTGCACTAGAGGTAGTTTCAAGCCCCGCTTGCACCAGCAGAAGCGCATTCGCCACAGCGTCGTCGAAGCTCAACTTCTCGCCGTCGATCTCGGCGGCGAGCAAAACATCGATCAGGTCGTCACGCGGCGGTTCACCACGACGTTTGTCGATCTCGTCGCGCACGCGATGGTAGAGATTCGTCATCGCACCGATTCGGACCTCTTCGCTCTCACCATTGATCCCGAGGTCAGCGGCCTCGATGTAGAGCGGCACGTCCTCAACGGGCATGCCGAGCAAATGCCGAAAGAACACAATCCCGGGTTGCTGCCATGCGACGTCGGCGAGATCGCCGCGGCCCAATTCGATGAAGTTGTCGATCAACCCATCGGTAATCGCGCGCACCTGGGGCTCCAGGTCCTTCATCCGGCCCGGAGAAAAATATGGGTTGAGAACTTTGCGAAGCTGCTGCTGCCGAGGCGGATCCAAGTTGATCACGATGTCGCCAAACGAGGTCGGGTTGCCCCCGGCGGGCTTGCTGGAAAAGCCGCGCCAATCACGCAAGATCTCGTAACAGTCGTCGTAGCGGGTCGCGACCCACGCGCCCCCCGGCGTAGGGCCCAGGAAAGGGACATCCTGATGAGCGAATGGTCCGCTCTCCCGCATCACTTCGTAGACCTCATAGAGGAATTCTTGGTCGTTGAAATCCTCGTGACGAAGATCGAAATTCCGGGCGTGTTCCTCCGGTGATTTGCTCACCATGGGTAGTCCCTTCCGCACCCGGACGCGGGCATCCCGACCCCGGGACAACGCCAGCGGTCAGCCCGGACAGACAGCCTCCACCGAGGGACCGTCCACATTGCAGCTACACCGCAATCGTGCCACCGTCCACGTGCCATCTGCGCCGGCCCTCGGATTTCTCGCACACGCCGAAATTAGCTTTGGCAGCACAGTAAATCGTCGGCTACAGGGAGGTCAAGTCGCACTCGATAACTACCTGAGCAAGCCTACGATCCGCGCGCCGGCGTGGAACGGCGCGCGTGCGAGTTTTCCCTCAGTCGAAGGGTGCTCGCTAAAGTATGTGTGATGACTGCAGGCGCGCGGCGGCGAGTTCGCGATAAGGACGGCAAACAACGAGCCCTCCTTGAAGCGGCTGCTGAGGTCTTTGCCGAAGCGGGATACGCGGCCGCGGCGACAAAAGAGATCGCTCGTCGCGCCGACTGCTCGGAGGCAATGCTGTTCCACTACTTCGGGGACAAGCGAGGCATCTTCGAGCAAATCGTTTCTCGACAGATCGCGGACCTCGTCAGTGAGGCCGAAGAGCGAGTCGTGGCGGCCCTGCCTGCCCGCTTCGAGGAGTACATCGAGCAGCTTTTCTTTGCGAGACTAAGGATCGATGACCGGGACAGCGGTGTTCCCGGCTGGGACATCTCCGGTCGGGCGTTATCAGATCCGGACTTCTCGCTGCGGGTGCTGCAACCCAATCACGCACGTCGTACGGCCGTTATCGCCGAAGGCGTTCGCCACTACCAAGCCGCGGGACAGATCAGGGCCGACGTCGACGCCAACCTGTTCGCCGAACTGCTGGCTAATTTCATCATCTTCACAACGAGCCTCGGACCTCGCTGGTTTGGTACGGGCGAGTCAGACATCCGCGCGCAGATCGAACTAGGTTCGCAGATCCTCGCCAGAGGCGTAAGCACGTCAACTTCGAAGCCGCCCGCCAACCGAGGCGAGCGCCTCGCGCGGGCCCGTAAGGTGCGTGCTGCCGACTAAGGCTCCGGCGAACCCCGCGCGCGACCAAAGTTATCGAGTCACACTTGACACCCTAGCTTTCTCGTCGCTAGCGTCGTTCCCAGCCAGGGCGCAGCCATGCGGATGCAGAGCACCCCTGCTCGATCGGTACGAGCGTGAGGACAGAAGGTGGCGTGTGTGCACTCAGCGGCGCGAGTAACTCACTTTCGACAACATTGACTCGGAAAGTCGCACAGCGATGAACCCCCTGCGTGGGGTTCGCGTTGTCGAGCGGGCGACTGAAATCACCGGTCCGTACTGCACCAAGTTGTTTGCCGACCTCGGAGCAGAGGTCATCAAGATAGAAACCCCAGACGGGGATCCGTTCCGCCGCAGAACGTCTGGTGATCGAAGCGAAGACGGCGCGCTGTTCAATTTTTTGAACGCCGGCAAGCGTTCGGTCGTTGGCACTTCGCTGCCCGACCTGGAGGCGCTGATCGTTTCCGCCGATGTGTTCGTTGATTCTCTGGGCCCTGGGGCGCTCGACCATGAGGCCCTCCTACGGCGTGCGCCGCATCTGGTGATCGTGGCGTTGTCTGCCTACGGGTTGACCGGACCGTACCGGGACCGACCCTCGACGGAGTTCACGATTCAGGCCGAGAGCGGCACCCTGGCGCTGCGGGGTCGTCCGGACCAACCGCCCATTCAAGCGGGCGGTCGGGTCTTCGAATGGGTCATGGCCAGTTATGCCGCCGTCGGGGCGCTTGCCGCTTTGCGTCGGGCTCAACTCGGCGGACCGGGTGAAATCATCGACTGCTCGCT
This sequence comes from Mycobacterium alsense, assembly GCF_002086635.1. GTDB lineage: Bacteria > Actinomycetota > Actinomycetes > Mycobacteriales > Mycobacteriaceae > Mycobacterium > Mycobacterium alsense. Next base: position 59,575 of record NZ_MVHD01000007.1, read on the forward strand.
GTTGGAGACGTGTCACCTCAGCGCCAGCGGATTCGCTGAGCTCTACCACGAGCTGGCCGGTCGCCCCCCTTTGACCGCGCCGGCGCGACAGGTTGAAATCCCTTCCATCGAACCGACCGCGGACGGATGGGTGGGCTTCAACACCAATACCCGGCAACAATTCGAGTCGTTCCTGGCAATGATCGGCCGACTGGACCTGCTCGATGAGGACCAAGCCTGGGCAGTCGCCACGACGCGGTGGGAGCGCCGCGAGGAGTGGAATCAGATGGTGCGGGAATGGACGACGCGACGTTCCACCGACGAGATCGTCGCGTTGGCCTCCGATCTGCGGATCCCCGTCTCACCAGTCAACAATGGCCAGACCGTGTTGGACCACCCTCAGTTCGCGGCGCGCGGCGTGTGGGCCACGTACGCCGACGGCAGCTTTACCCACCCGCTGGCGCCCTACCAGATCAATGGCGAGCGGCCCGCCCCAACCGCCGGTGCTCCTCCACTCGGCGAATTGGCAATAGCCGGCGCCCACAACAGGATTGCGACCGCTGCCGACCGTGCACCGAGACTTCCGCTGGAGGGCGTACGGATCATCGACGCGACAGTATGGTGGGCGGGCCCCTCCTCCACCCACATTCTCGCCGCGCTAGGCGCTGACGTCATCCACCTGGAGTCGACGGACCACCCTGACGGCGCACGGATGGCGGCCGCAGCGTTCGCCAATCAGCCTCAGTGGTGGGAGCGGTCGGGGATGTACCTGGCGACCAACGCCAACAAGCGAGGACTCACTCTGGACCTGTCCTCACCCGAAGGACGGGAGCTGTTGTTCGGACTCGTCGAATGCTCGGACATTCTGGTCGAGAACTTCTCGCCCCGCGTCTTCGACAATTTCGCCATCACGTGGGAGGCCGTCAGCGAGCGGAACCCTCGACTAGTGATGGTCCGTATGCCTGCGTTCGGGCTGGACGGACCATGGCGCAACAACGTGGGTTTCGCGCAAACGATGGAACAGATGACCGGAATGGCGTGGGTGACCGGCCACGTGTACGACCAGCCGCGAATCCCTCGCGGCCCGTGTGACCCACTGGCGGGAATGCATTCCGCTTTCGCCATGCTCGCGGGACTCCGGCGACGCGACGAGACCGGCCAGGGGTGCTTCATCGAAGTATCGATGGTTGAGTCCGCGCTCAACGCGGCCGCCGAGCAGGTTGTCGAATTCACCGCCTACGGGAATCTGATATCGCGACTGGGAAATCGCAGCCGTGACGCCGCCCCACAAGGGCTCTATCAATGCGCGGGGACCGAGCGGTGGCTGGCGATTTCGGTCGCCACGGACGAGCAATGGGGCCTATTGAAGTCGGCTCTGGGTGAACCGGATTGGGCGAATGACTCCACGCTGGACAGTCACGAAGGGCGTGTGCGGGCACACGATGTTATCGACAAGCATCTCGAGCAATGGGCCGGCGACCACGATTCCGCGGCCGCGGCAGAGTTACTCGTTGAATATGGTGTTCCTGCCGCGGATTTGAAAGACGCCAGGGTCGGTTCGATGCACCCTCAGCTGGCCGCACGAGGCGTTTTCGAGAGCCTCGACCATCCCGTCGTCGGACGGCACCATGTGCCGGCAATTCCCTTCAAGTACCGCAGCGTCGACAAGTGGTATCGATCAGCAGCGCCGACATTGGGGCAGCACAACGCGAGCATCCTCGGCGACCTACTCGGCCTCGACGCCGCATCCATCGCAGTGCTCACAGAAAAAGGAGTCATCGGAACCAGGCCGGGCGGATTGGATTAGACAACGTGAAACTTCATGTCGACAGGGAAATGTGCCAGGGCCACAGCCGTTGTCACGCAACGTATCCCGAATTGTTCGACATCGATGACGAAGGGTACGCCTTCGTCACCATGGAAAATGTTCCCCCAGGATGGGAAGACCGGGCGCACAACGCGATTGCGAACTGTCCCGAGCGTGCCATACACATCGTCAAGGAGTCGCCGTGAAGACCAAGGGAGCAGTTCTTTGGGGGCTGAACGAGAAGTGGTCGGTGGAAGAGATCGAACTCGATCCGCCGCAGGAAGGTGAGCTGCTCGTCGAGTTCGAAGCCACCGGTCTATGCCATTCCGACCACCACATCCGCACCGGCGACATGTACGGGGTGAGTTTTCCCTTGATAGGTGGACACGAAGGGGCGGGCGTCGTTCAAGAGGTTGGCCCGGGAGTGCGCGATGTAGCGGTGGGAGACCACGTGGTCACATCTTTCCTGCCGGCGTGCGGCCGCTGCCGCTGGTGCGCCACCGGCCGTCAAAACCTCTGTGATTACGGGGCGATCATCCTCGCCGGAGTTCAAGCCGACGGTACCTTTCGGCGCCGAGCCAAAGGACGGGGCATCGGAGCTCTGTCAGGTGTCGGCAGCTTCGCGCAATGGGGCGTGTTATCGGAAGCCTCAGTAGTCAAGATCGACAACGATGTGCCGCTATCGCGCGCATGTCTTCTCGGCTGCGGCGTAACCACCGGCTGGGGTTCGGCCGTCAATACCGCGAATATCAGTCCCGGCGACGTGGTGATCGTGTTGGGCTGCGGAGGGATCGGCAGCGGCGCCATTCAGGGCGCGCGGCTGGCGGGAGCGGAGCACATCGTCGTGGTCGATATTGAGCCGAGCAAGCGCGACAAAGCGTTTCAGTTCGGAGCCACTCAGTTTGCCACCTCGATGGAGGAAGCAACGCAGTTAGTTGGCGAGATCACGCGTGGAGTCATGGCCGACTCGGCGATCCTGACGCCAGGCGTGCTCGAAGGGCCGATGATCAACGACGCGCTCAATGCGGTGCGGAAGGGCGGTGCCGTGGTGGTCACCGCCCTGGCATCGATGTCCGACGTGACGCCGACGCTGCCGCTGACGTTGTTCACGCTGTTCCAAAAGCGCCTCCTGGGCAGCCTGTACGGCGAAGCCAACCCGCGGGCCGACATCCCTCGGCTCATAAGCCTGTACCGAAGCGGCAAGCTTTTGCTCGACGAAACCGTCACCACCGAGTACAAGCTCAACGACATCAATGAGGCCTACGACGACATGCTCGCCGGCCGCAATATTCGAGGAGTAATAATCCATGAGCACTGAGCTGAATGGAACTGTCCTCGTCACCGGCGGCTTCGGCCTGGTGGGATCGGCAACCGTCCGGAGACTGGTCGAACTCGACCGCCGCGTGGTGGCGACGGACCTCGATACGCCCGCCAACCGGAAGGCGGCTCAGAAACTACCGCGCGGCGTCGAGTTCCGGTGGGCCGACCTCACCGATTCCGAGCAGGTGCAACGTCTCGTCTCCGAGATCGCCCCGGACGCGATCATCCATCTCGCAGCGATCATCGCACCGGCGATCTACCCGATACCCAAAGTCGCGCGACGGGTGAACGTGGACGCGACTGCAAATCTGGTTCGCGTCGCCGAGGGGCAACAGAAGCCACCGCGATTCGTCCACGCGTCGAGCATTACCGTGATGGGTCCCCGTAACCCGCACCGCACGACCCCGCCTCTGAGGGCGGAGGATCCGATGCGACCCTACGACGTCTACAGCGGACAGAAGTCTGAGGGCGAGGAGATTGTGCGGGGATCGACGCTGGATTGGGTGGTCCTGCGTTTGGGGGCCGTGGTCGGCCCGGACCTGGGGGCGCTACCGGTCAGCGCCGACATGGCGTACCTGCAATCCGTGGTGCCCAGCGACGGTCGGGTGCAGACAGTCGATGTTCGCGACGTCGCCTGGGCGTTGGCCGCGGCGACCACCGCCGACGTCGCTCGCGAGATCCTGCTGATCGGCGGCGACGATTCCCACCGATTGACCTACGCCGAGGTCACCTCAGACCTCGTCGCGGCTTTGGGTCTACCGGGCGCCATGCCACCGGGCCGGCCCGGGGATCCGAACAGCGACGACGATTGGTTCGTCACCGACTGGATGGACACCACCCGCGCCCAAGAGGCGTTGCAGTTCCAGAACCACTCGTGGCCCGAACTGCGGGCCGAATTGTCGAAGAAGTACCGATTGTTGCGCTATCCGGGCCCGCTCATGGCCCCGCTAGTGCGAGTGGTCATGGCGCGCCGGTCGCCGTATCGGAACGCACCGGGTCAGTACGCGGACCCGTGGGGGAAAATACGTGCCAAATTGGGCGAGCCGTTATGGGATCGGCCCAAAGAGGTTCCGGCGACGTAGGTTTCGCGCCAAGCCCACTACAGTCTTCCCGGGTGGACCAGAACTGCATGTGGTGAGAAAGGATTTCATGCGAGTGCCTCGTGCTGTCGCACAGTTCAATCGCCGTGTCACTAATCCTGTGGCTCGCTCGCTCACACCGTGGCTTCCATGCCTAGGCACGCTCGAGCACACCGGGCGCAAGTCAGGCAGGCATTATCGAACGCCCCTCTTGGTATTCAAGACCCGGGAGGGCTTCGTCATTCTCATCGGCTACGGGCCTGAAACGGACTGGCTCAAAAACGTATTGGCCGGCGGGCCGACCGTACTGCACAAGCGGGGCAACGCCCTCGCGTTGGGCAGCCCGCACATCGTCAGTAAGGCTGAGGCCGCGCCCCTTGTCACGCCGGCACCCCGACTGTTCTACCGTCTGTTTCCCTACAACGAAGCAGCATTGGTGTTGACGAAAACCGACTGAACGGACTGATTCAATCGCTCGTCGCGGGACGACGCAGGACCCCGAGTATTGCGGTGCGTCGTCCAAGCTCATCATCGCGGCGAACTCGTCGCGGACAAGCGGTTTTTGTTGTGCAGTCCTCAGCAGCCCGCTGGGCAGCAACAGTGAGTGCGGTTGCTCCGAGATTTGTTGTTATATCCCAGCTTTGCGAAACGCCGTCGCTCATCGTTCATGTCGCAGACGCGGATGGAACCAGCGCGCTGATGTCTTCACCTTGAAGGAGTTTGATTGTGAGGTTGAGATCGAAGTAGTCGGTCCACCTGGTGATCTTGCCGTCATCTCCGACCACGAAAGTTCCCATCACCGGAATGGCCGGCTTGGCTCCATCGGGGGTCTGGATGTAGTCGAGGCGTTCGGTCAGAACGACTGAACCGTTATTGGCGATGTTGACGATTTCGAATGCATAAGCGTCGGGAAACATCGAGAACTGGGCACCCAAGTTCTCCACGATGGCATCGACGCCGGTGCAGGCCGGCATACCGACATTTTGATAGACGGCGTTGTCAGCCAGCAGCGGGCGCAGAGCGTCGGGATCGCGACGTTCCATCAGGGCGCAGAACTCGCGGACCACATCAACGGGATTAGACACGGGGAAACCTCCAACTCGAACGGACCACACACCAATACGATCTTTTTCTTCACATCACGCGGCTATCTGGGCTGGCTCACCGATTCGGGGAGTGCTGTGGAGATGTCAGCCGTGGCCAACAGCAAGCCGGCGACAAGGTCAGCGACGTGTTCGCGGCTTGTGTCGAACTCACCGCGTAGCCATGCAGTGGTCACCTCAATTGCACCGCTCACGACTGCAAAAGCAGCAAGATCGGTGTTGAGCTGGCTGGCGGCGTTGTGACCGAGAAGTTCCCTGGTGCCTGCGGACATCGCGGCGGCGATCGCGCGGGTGCTTTCCAAGCGGGCGCGCTGTAGGGCGTCGGAGGTGTTGGACCCGATCAGTAATTTTGCGAGCCGGGGGTCGGCGGTCAGAAATTCGAGAGCCGCGTCCGCAGTGATGCGAATCTGCGCTCGAATGTCAGCCGGGGCCTCACGTGTGGCGGCGCCCACGGCCTCCAATCCCAACGCGGTGAGATCCCGCACGATAGCTTCTAGCAACGCATCTGAGTCGGTGAAATGCTCGTAGAAATAGCGATCATTGAGGCGTGCGCGTGCGCAAACCGCACGTTTCGAGACGGCTCGGACGCCACCTTCGGCAAACAGATCGAGCGCAGCCTCGACCAGGGCGCCGCGCCGAGTAGCGCGGCGCTCCTCGGCCGTGATGCCGCCGTAGCTGCGAGTCGCACTAGCCATCGACCGCATTGTGCCTCATCTTCTCTTGACCTAACCACGTTTTTGGTGCAGTCTGGCACCACAATAACTTCTGGGGCCGACATGCACCAGAACCAGGGCCTAGGAGGTGCTGATGTCGGTCGGTGCGATCGGCGAGGTCAACCCTGTCCTTATCGGCGACTCCGGGTACCAATGCGCCGGCTCGGTGGCTGATCGGTTCGAGCGCACGATGGGATCGCGCTTCCTTGTGCTGTTCGCCTCAGCCCTCTTCGACGAAATGATGCTGCCGGCCGTGTCGGCATCCCTAGTAGATACAGGGCGGATTCGAAAAGACCCGTTTGCGCGCGGGCGTCGCACGGCCGCATCCTTTCAACTCACGTTTGTCGCTAACGATGTCGATCGTCGCGAAGAGATGCAACGTCTCGTGCGCCTGCACCGCGACATCAAGGGCGTCGGGCCCGACGGAGTTCGCTACAGCGCGATGAGTCCCGAGCCGTGGAATTGGAATCTGATCAGCATCTTCTTCATGTACCGCGGGGCCTTCATGGCGATGACCGGGGAAAAGCTCAGCGCCGCTGACAACCAGGCAATCTGGGACCGGTACCGGGTGCTAACCGAAGATCTACAGATGCCGGGTCGTGCACGACAACTGGCAGATCGCTATGACGAGCTATCCGCGTATTACGACGAGATGGCGACCGAGAAGCTCACGCACACACAGGCTCTCGACATCGTCGTGAATGCCCTGCGGCGGCCGCGGCGACCCGAGCAAATGTCTGTTCTCACCGAACCGCTGTGGAGACTGCTAGGACCACTCGGAGGTCATGTTGCCGCAATCCTGGGGTTCGGCATCATGCACCCCCTTGTGCGGGCGATACTTCCGATGCGGTGGACACGCCGCCATGAGCTGGAATTTGCGGTCCTGACCAGGCTCCTGCAGATCGCCTACCGCTGGTTGCCCCGTGGCCTTACCGACGCGCCGCTTGCGCGGCCCAAGTGCGCCTACGCGCGAGTTATCAATCACTACAAGGGAATCGGCCTGACATCGTTCGCGCCGGGCGTCACGGAAACATGCGGACATTTGGCGGGGTAGATGACGCTGACTGATGGTGTGAAAGTCGACACCCGTCCGTACTACGTCCCTGTAAGCGACGAAGAACGGGTGTTCAAAGCTGCTTATCGCCAGGGTTTGTCGATCCTTTTGAAGGGCCCGACTGGGTGTGGGAAGACGCGGTTCGTCGAGGCAATGGCCCACGATCTCGACCGACCGCTGATCACCGTCGCGTGCCACGACGATCTGACTACCGCGGACCTTGTGGGCCGCTTCCTGCTGCGCGGCGGCGAGACTGAGTGGGTTGACGGGCCGCTCACCCGTGCGGTGCGTCAAGGTGCGATCTGCTACCTAGATGAGGTCGTCGAGGCACGCCAGGACACAACCGTCATACTGCATCCGCTGGGAGATTACCGACGCCAGTTGCCGGTCGAGCGGCTTGGCGTCACGCTCGACGCAGCGCCTGGGTTCTGCTTGGTGGTGTCGTACAACCCCGGCTACCAGAGTGTGCTGAAAGATCTCAAAGATTCAACTCGCCAGCGGATGGTCTCAATCGAATTTGGGTTTCCGCCAGTTGATGTCGAAGAGAAGGTCGTTGCGTGCGAGTCGGGGGTCGGGCCGGAGCGGGCTGGCGAGCTGGTCCGGTTCGCCCAAGCCATTCGTCGGCTGGAGACGGCACGGCTACGCGAAGTGGCATCGACGCGTGTGCTCATCGCGGCCGGCCGCCTGATTGCCGAGGGCCTTGAACCGCGCGTCGCCGCGCGTGCAGCTATCGCCGGCCCGCTCAGCGATGACTCGACGGTCACAAGCGGCTTGGTGGAGATGATCGATGTGTATCTGAGTGGCTAAATCCCACAACGCAATTGCAATCTTTCAGCGGGACAGATATTTGTGAGGATCGGTCGGTGACGACAGAGCAGGCAATGCGTGATCACACACATGCAAGTGAAACAAGAGATTGTGAGGATCGATAGTGACCGCCGAGCAGACAACCGCATCGTCCAAAGGGACGACGACAGTTCCGGCAGGCTCTAGGAAGGGCAATATTTGGACCTGGGTCTTTTGGGCCCTGGGTGCCATCGCGATCGCGGCTGTGGCATGGAATGCCCGCGACTATCCCGACGCGCGGGTCGGTAATCCGGAAGTGACGGGGATACCTCGTCCCGTCAGGCCCCTACTCGGCTTTCGCCACTGGCTCGCCGTTGAACAGGTTGGCACCCTCATCGCGATGATCATCATCGTCGCGGTCTGCGTATGGGGCTGGCGTCGTTATGGCCCGCACCCATACATACTCATGGCGATCGTGACCACGTTCATCGTCTGGCAAGACCCGATTATGAACTGGGCCCCGTACGCGGTTTACGACCCGCGACTGTGGCACTGGCCGGAGTCGTGGCCTTTGGTATCGCTCTCCCCCACTGTCGAGCCGTTCATCGTCTTCGGCTACGTGATGTTCCAATTCGGCCCGTACTTTCCGGCGGCCTGGGCTCTCCGCAAGATTCAGGCTCGACGGCCGGTCGACTCATTCGTCTGGCGCCATCCGCTGATCAGTCTTGGCATCTTGATCTTCGTGGTCGGGTTTATCGTCGACATGTTTCTCGAAGTCGCAGCGATCCGCACAGGTCTGTACAGCTACTCGCAGCTGATGCCGTTCGGCTCCATCTTCACCGGTACACCGCATCAGTTCCCGCTGCTGTGGGAATCCTCCTTGGTCACCCTGGTGATGATTCCCGCGGGGATCTTGGTCTACCGAGATGACACCGGTCGCACGGTGTCCGAGAAGTTGGCAAAGCGCGCACGCATCTTCCCCACCCGCCCGGCTCTCGGTTCATTCATGGTGATGATGGTCATTGTGAATGTCTTCTATTTGTTCTACGGAGGAGCGTTCGCTCTGATGAAGTGGTCACGTGCCACGACGTCCGTCGCGTGCCCCTGGCCGTTCCCGGACGCGAAAGTGTATGACCCACAGGGCTTCTACGAAGAGAACGGCCAGAAGGGGCCTTATTCCTCTGGCATCTGGTCGACATACATGATGTTCCAGCCCGACGGACGTCCGACGGTCACGCTCGGGTCCAAGAGTGATCGCTGTGCGGAGCACAACAATGGGTGAGCCGCGCACCGTCGTCATCACAGGGGCTTCACGCGGACTCGGGCTGGCCTCCGCCGCTCATTTGTACAGACTCGGGTGGCGCGTGGTTGGGGCGATGCGGAGCCCGGACGTCGGCCTGGAACGCCTCTGTGACGCAACTGGTGCACCGCCGGACGACCCTCGGCTGGTCGGGATTCAACTCGACCTCGCCGATAGGGCATCGATCGACGCGGCCGCAAAGAGCATCGAAACCGCAGTCGGCGCGCCGTACGCCGTTGTACACAACGCGGGAATTATGGCAGCCGGCTGTGTCGAGGAGATGGACGTTGATGTCTGGCAACATCTCTTCACTACCAACCTGTTCGGGCCGGTTGCACTGACCAAGGCCCTACTGCCGTCTATGCGCGCTGCCGGTCGCGGTCGAATCGTGGTGATCTCCAGCGAGGGCGGTGCGCGCGGAATGCCGACGATCGCCGCGTATTCCGCGGTCAAAGGTGCATCCGAGCGGTGGGCGGAAGCCATGGCCGGCGAGGTCGCGCCGTTCGGTCTCGGCGTAACCATACTCGTGGCGGGGACATTCGATACCGACATTCTCACCGATGCGGGAGTGCAGGACTACCGCTGCTTGGACGGACCCTACGGCCCAATCAACACCAACATCGACCGCCGAGGCCGCCTTGCTATCCGAATCGCAGGAACGCCACAGCGGTTCGCCCGTGGGCTGGCCAAAGCCCTCGACGACACCGCGCCCCTCACCCGTCACGCCGTCGGCCCCGACGCACACATGCTGCTGATCAGCAATCGGTTCCTCCCGAATCGGCTTCTTCAGCAAGTCACACGAGTCGCGATGGGAATCCCGCGTTTCGGTTCTCTACGAAGCGATTCGGTCGCTTAACCCCCCTGACTGTCAGCAAGATTAAGGAGTCTGCACGATGCAGTTGTTCGACGACCTGGACGATTTCGGATCCTTCGACGATGCGGTCGCTGGGGACGTACGCGATCCCTACACCGAGCTGGCTCGCATCCGGAAATCCGAACCGGTGCAACGGTTGGACTTCTCCGTGATGCCCGGCGAAGAGGGCAAACCGGTCTTCATGGTGTATCGACACGAGGATATTCACGAGATGTTGCGCGACAACGAGACCTACTCGTCGGCCATCATCAAGGACTTCTTCGGTATCGGCAAACACGTAATGGTCGGAATGGACGAGCCCGAACACGGCAGGTACCGGGCGCTCGTTTCCAAAGCCTTCACACCAAAGGCGCTGGGGCGCTGGGAATCGGACCTGGTGGCGCGGGTGGGTACCAGTCTAATCGACAACTTCGCCGGCAATGGCAGCGCAGATTTGGTGAACGAGTTCACGTTTCCCTACCCGGCCCAGATCATCGCCGGACTGTTGGGGTTGCCCGAAAAAGACTATGCGCAGTTTCAACGATGGTCGATATCGCAGCTAGCCTTCGGCATCAACCCTCAGCGTGCCGCGGAGGCGACCGAGGAACTCGGCAAGTACCTCGTGCCGATTCTCGCCGATCGCCGCCAACACCCTCGCGACGATCTGACCAGTGGGCTCGCCGAAGCGGAGATCGACGGCGAGAGACTGTCCGACGAAGAGATCTACTGCTTCTTACATTTGCTGATGCCAGCCGGAGTCGAGACCACGTACCGGTCCCTGGGCAACCTGCTGTTTGGCTTGCTGTCGAACCCCGATCAACTCGACGCGGTGCGTGCTGACAGATCGCTTCTGCCACAGGCAATCGAAGAGGCAGTGCGCTGGGAAGCTCCACTCCTATCAATCACCCGGGTCACCACACGCGACACGGAACTGGGCGGTGTGCAGATCCCAGCCGGCTGCTCAGTGATGCCGATGCTCGGCGCCGCCAACCGCGACGAAACCCGCTATGACAATCCCGATCGTTTCGACATCTTCCGCGAGCCGCGGACGCCGATCTCATGGGGCTACGGCGCACACGTCTGCCTGGGAATGCACCTGGCTCGCATGGAAATGCGGGTCGCGGTGAACCTGTTGCTCGATCGCCTCGACAACCTCCGTCTCGACCCTGATGCCGATGATCCCCACATCCGCGGGCAGGTATTCCGGTCGCCTACTGCTCTGCCTGTTCTCTTCGACGTTCCCAGAAGATAATTGTCCATCGGTGCGGTCGTGTATTTCGACCCGGAGGCGCGGCCCAGTAAAAGAGCGCAGTCGTGAGCACTGAGCTGACTCCATTGGTGACCGCAGGAGTGATCTTCGCCTGGGGAGGCGGCATCGCGTTTACGGCGACCGGTATGTATCTGAGTGTTCGCGGTCGCCGCCCGCACCCACTCCTACTTCTGTGCATCTCGGCGATCTCCTTCTCATGGATCGAGGCGCCCTACGACTGGGCAATGTATGCACAATTCCCGCCTGCGCTCCCCCGCATGCCGCCGTGGTGGCCGTTGAACATGACGTGGGGTGGACTGCCCTCAGCCGTGCCGGTCGGCTATATCTCCTACTTCGTGCTACCCGCCGTGGCCGGCGCTGCACTCGGGCGGTGGTTGAGTGCACGGTTCCGGTGGCGCATTCCGATCACACTTCTGACCGTCGGCCTGGCCGTTGGGTTCTGCTGGGCGTTGTTCTTCAACGCCGTCATCGGCGCGCGGCTCGGAGTCTTCTACTACGCCTACGTGATCCCCGGGCTCGGATTGTTCGAAGGGACTAAACACCAGTACCCGATCTACGACGCGCTCGCGATGGGCGTGCAGATGATGGTTTTTACCTACCTGCTCGGCCGCAGGGACTCCGAAGGACGAAACGTCATCGAGATGTGGTCCGACAAGGTCTCGAAGAGTCGTGCGCAATCGACAATCCTGTCTATCGTCGCTGTCGTCATCGTCGGAAACCTGGTCTACGGCGCCGTTTTCGCGCCTCATCTAATTACAAAGCTGGGCGGCTGGGTGACGTCGGGGACGACCGAGCAGCTGTTCCCCGGCGTACCCAACCAACCCCGTTAACGCAACGATCCTCCGGCTTGCATCAGGCAGGCTTGAATTGAATATGAAGCTCGCGCAGTCCGCGCAGGATGAAGGTTGGCTCAGGGCATCGGCTGGGCCGTGGTGCGCTTCGGAGATGCGCAGGTCGGTCATCCGGTCCAAGATACGGTTCAGCGAGATCCGCGCCTCAGCGCGGGCCAGCGGCGCCCCCGGGCATGAATGGTTGCCGCGGATGAATGCCACGTGTTCGCGCACGTTGCGACGGTCGGGGTGAAAAGCGTCGGGTTCGTCGAACTTGCGAGCATCGCGGTTGCAGGCCCCGGGGAGCAGCATCACGATCGTACCGGCCGGGACGGGTACGTCCCCGATGTGGGTCGATGTCCTGGCCATCCGAAAGTGTGCTTTGACAGGGCTTTCCAGTCGCAGCGTCTCTTCCAGGAACCCCGGGATGAGGCCGCGGTCCTCGCGGAGTGCGGTCTCGAAGTTTGGATTCTCGGCGATGATGCGAACCGCAGTGCTAACCAGTTTTGTGGTCGTCTCCGTTCCCGCTGCGAACAGAAAGGTCGACAAGTTCATTACGTCGACGATCTCCGGCGTAGATCCGTCGGGATATTTTGCCTGGGCCAGCTCGGTAAGCACATCGGCCCGAGGAGCGCGCCGGCGTTCCTCGATGTAGGCATGAAACTTTTGGGCGAGGAATTCCAGCGGATTATGGGAGCTGACTGACTCGTCGCCGATGGCACCGGCGAGTGATTTGTCGAACGTTGCCCGAAACTCGTCGTGGTCTTCGGCGGGGACGCCGAGGAGATCGGCGATGACCAACAACGCGAACGGGTTGGCGTAATCGTGAAGGAATTCACACTCGCCGCGATCGATGAACGTGTCGAGCTGCTGATCGGCCAGCTGCCACATGAAATCTTCATTCTCGCGCAACCTCTTTGGGGTGAGGAGCTTGCTGAGAAGTCCGCGGGTGCGGGTGTGCTCGGGTGGGTCTTGGACGGCGATGTGTTCTGCCATGGGCAGTTGATCGCGGTGTTGCTCGATCAGTTCGGTGACATCATCACCGCCCGGGCCAAAGGGCAGACCAGACAGGGGCCCCGCGAACGAGACGCAGGACGAGAAGGCCGGGTTCTTGTAGACCTCGAGTGCCTCCTCGTAGCCGGTAACAGCTAGGACGCCGAACGGCGTTGCGGTCGTGACAGGGCACTTCGACCGTAAGTAGTCAAAGTATGGGTATGGATCGGGCACAAGGGATTCGTCGGTGAGGAAGTCCACCGATTCGAAGTCGGTCACGAATCACTCCTCGCGTAATTCATGGACAATTGCATTTTGCACTCCTTAACCTGCGGGTAGCCCATCGTCTTAACCTCGGTGGTCGCCGAACCGCGGAAGCCGCAGCATCAACCGCCCACGCCGATCCATCGTGGCGTGGGGGCGCACCGGTGGAGCAGGCCCTCGTCGCTACTCCTCACCGAACCGACCGACCAGATGCGAATTAATCCCGTCTGAGTCAAGTTGCCGCGCAACGAGATAGCCCGCTCCCATCCAGCCTCGCCGAGTCCATTTGCCAAAGGACACTCTGGTACCCGGCGCGCCCGAAGCCGCGGGCATCATTTTCACTTTCTCAAGTGCCTCTTTGAGACCTCGTGGACTCAAGGGGTGAGCTAGGGTGATTGCGCGCACCAAAGTCGAGGCAACATCATGATTCACGACCGGAACGCAATACTGCGGGCGCCGCCCATACACAGCCTCATATTTATCGAGGAATCGCTGGCCTACCGGGTTTTGTTCGTCGTATTGATCAACCCCGGTCCAGTTCATAAAGGCGTTCCACATCACCGGATTCATCCACGCATTTTGAAAAGCAGTGCTGGTGAAACGTGGTGGATCCCACTTGAGCGCCTCAAGCGCTGCGTTGATGAAGACAATCCCGAAACCGAAGCCGCAGTGCACAAGTGCGCTGGGTTTGGCCTCGCACATCGCGTCCACGGCTTTGGTGACATCTTGGGCAGTCTGCGCCAATGACACTTCGGCGACGATACGTATTCCCCTGCGCCGACACTCGTCTTCAAAGTTTTTGCAGTAGTGGTGGCCGGACTCAGACTGCTCCACAAAGACTCCGACCTCCCGGTGCCCGCCCTTTTCGAGAAGATCGGCCCAAAAGATCGGCTCATCGGTGAGGGAGCCCTGCGGAAACGAAAAAGTCCACTCCCCCAGCCAGTCGTCGCTACCGGTGACACTCAACGCAGGAACCCGAAAACGCTCTTCGATAGCCTCCTTGGTCGGTACGCAATTATCGCTGATGTGCGGCCCGAACACGGCAAGGCATCCCTCGTCGACTAACTCCCCATAGGCATCGATCACAGCCTTCACTGAACCTTTGGGAAGGCCCTCGACCTCGCGGTAGATGATCTCGAGCGGGCGGTCGATGACACCCTGTTCGCGCGCCTCGTTGAACACCAAGTCGAACGGGTCGGTGAGGTCTTTTCGCATATCCTCCGGATATACATCCGGAAGGATGAAATCCATGATGTAGCCGATCTTTATGGGTTGAGCGGTGCTTTCGTAGGACATTTCAACTCCAGTAATGTGACGACATAAGTGCGGGTTTGGTGACTCACAGAGCTTGGGACGACGCAATCACCTCGCGTTCAATTTCGAGTCTTTGCGACAACGCTTCTTGGATCACGTTTCGACTACCAGACCCGACAGATCGTCGCTCGAACGCCAGTCTGCTAAAAGCTGCTCCCACGCGTAGTACCCGAGTCCGTAGGTCTCACCGGTATAGATCCGTGGCCGCAGCTCTCCTTGTTCGTCCGCCACTTCCTGACCGTCGTTGTTGAAGTATCCCGGCGTGCATTCCCGGAAGAACGCGGAGGTGTCGACAGCGACTTCGCGGACGTGGTTGACATACGCATCTTGCGCTTCCAGGCTGGGCTCCACCGTCCGAGCTCCGCGGCTGACCGCTTGGCTGATGATCCATGCGATATGACGGCCCTGGTAATTGAAGGTCTCAGTGGTTGAGGCGTTGAATCCACCTTGAAAGAAGCCCACGAAGAACTGATTTGGGAATCCGTGGGTCATCACACCGTGAAGCGTCCGGAACTCATGTGCCCAATGGTCGTACAGTGATTGACCACCCCGGCCCGATACTTTGTCGATCCCCCAACGTCGTTGGAGGTCGCTGGTCACTTCGAACCCGCTCGCGAAAATCAGACAGTCAACCTCGTATTCGGAGGATTCGTGCATGAAGCCGCGGGCCGTTATGCGCTCCACACCTCGCGTAGGAGAAACATCGAGGAGCCGCACATTCGGCCGATTGAACGTGGGATAGAACTCGTCGCTCGACGCGGGCCGCTTGCACATGTGCCGATACCAGGGTTTGAGGATAGCCGCGGTCTCTTTGTCCTTCACCACAGCGTCGACGCGTGCTCGCAAGCGCTCCATGACGCGGAAATCCATCGCCTCGCGCTTTGCCAGGAACTCCTCAGGCGATTGAGGCCAACCCGCTTCGTCGAATTCAGCCGCGAGGTTCCTGTTGATCTCTGTCCAGATGTCACAGATGCGGTCCTGTTCACCCGGTATCAACCCGTCGATCGCGGCATGGTGGAAGTTGATCTGTCGTTCGCGCTGCCAGCCCGGCTGTAGTGTCGCAACCCATGATGGGTCCGTCGGAGTGTTATGGCGTTCATCGACGGTCGAAGGTGTGCGTTGAAGCACGTACAACTGCTTGGCGTATCTGGCCAGGTACGGAACTACTTGAATGGCGGAAACGCCGGTACCGACGACCGCCACACGTTTGTCGTTCAGCCTATCGAGAACTGGTTCGCGCTGGTCCCCGCCGGTATATTCGTAATCCCAACGGGCAGTATGGAAGATCTTGCCCTGGAAGCCCTCGAGTCCCGGCACGTTGGGCACCTTCGGTGTATTGATCGGGCCCATCGCCATGATGATGAATCGAGCTCGTAGAGCGTCACCGCGATCGGTGCTGATACGCCAGCGTTTGATTGATTCATCCCATCGCAATGCGTTGACGCACGTGTGAAACAACGCACCCTTATACAGCCCGAATTTGCGTGCAACGCCTTGGCAATACTCGCGGATCTCGAGACCGTCGGCGAACTTCTTGGAGGGGAAGAACTGCATCTCCTCGAGCAGCGGAAGATAACAAAAAGCGTCGTTGTCACATGACAGGCCAGGGTATCTGTTCCAATACCACACTCCTCCGAAATCTCCTGCCTGCTCGATGATTCGGAAATCGGTCACACCGGCCCTACGCAAGTGGTAGCCGGCAAGGACGCCCGCCCAACCACCACCGAGTACGACGACATCCACGTCATCGCTTACCGCCTGGCGCGACACCCGAGGCGTGTACGGGTCGCTGTAGTCAAGTGCCTCAGCATCTTCGAAAGCAGGTGCGTACTGCTCCTGACCGTCGAGGCGGAGCCGGCGATCCCGCTCCTCGCGGTACTTGTTCTTCAGGGACGGGATGTCTACCGCATGTGGGGCAGGAACGTTAGTGGGATCGCAGTTCATCGGCTAAGTCCTTCGGCGGTCTGCGGCGCGAACCGTAGTGGAAGACGTTCCATTGCAAGCAGAGCGGCATTCGGTAGGTACCGGATGTCTTCGATCGGTATCGCCAGGCTGATGTTTTTCATCCGCCTCGCTGTTTGCTTCGCCGCCACCAGCAGTTGCATACGAGCCAGTGAGATGCCCAAACACAAATGTGCGCCAGCTCCGAATGTCAAGCTCTTTCGTATGTTGATTCGACTCGCATCAAACTGGCGCGGGCACTCGAAGACCGCTTCGTCATCGTTTGCTGAGGCGAACAGAATAAGTAGATGTGCGCCCTCGGGAAGCGGTGTGTCGCCCAAGGTCACCGGCTGGGTTGTCACACGCGATAATGCGCGTACCGGTGGCTCGAGCCGCATGAGTTCCTCGACGAAACGGCCCATCTGCGAATCGTCGTCGGCCGCGGCGTAGAACTGCTGGGCGATCGCGGTGTCCGTCGCGACCTTGAAAAGGATGTTGGTGAACGCCGTCGACATCGAGTCATGGGTGTTGATGAGAAGCATCCGCGCGGTTGCCACCAACTCTTCGAACGTCAGCGGCTCCTCGTCTGGTGTGTCGGCCCTGATGATGTCTGACAGCATGTCGTCTTCGGGTGTCTCCATTCGTTTTTCGACGAGTGCAATCAGATAGTTCTGCATCTCACAGAGCTCTTGAGCCGCCCGGATCATGTCATCACGCGTATTGGTCAGACTGAATTGCGACAGATAAGCGCTGCCCCAGCGCTTGATCGTGCCCATGTCGAGATCGTCAACCTGTAGTTGTTGCATGCTGAAGGCAATCGCCATCGGCAAAGCCAGATCGTGCAAACCGTCCGCCTCACCGCATTCGATGAACTTGTCGATCAGCTCGTCGACGAGCCGCTCAAATTGCGGTTCAAGAGCCTTCATGCGCCGCCTGCCGAATGCCTGCGACAGTAGACGGCGCACGCGGGTATGCCGCGGCGGATCGATGTTCGCCACGTCCGGGAAAAAGCCGCCGCCCTCGCGCGCGAGGATCTCTTTCATCTCATCAAGGTGGCCGTGGGCCATCTGCCGGTAATATCCCAGCTCCTGGGAGAAGACGACCGGATCTCGAAGCACCGCCATCAGGTCCTCGTGTCGCGAGACCAGGTACATCCCGAGGTCGGTTTCGTAGTGCACCGGGTCCCCGTCGCGAAGAGCCCGGTAGTAGGCGAAGGGCTTCACCTGAATAGCCGGGTCGATGAAGGAGACGCCCGCAAGGGATTCCAGTCGCTCTTGGCCTACCGGGCATCCGGCGGTCGAATTGGTGCCTCGTGTCGTCACAATCCTGTCCTTCAACATCACTAGTTGGACAGCGCGGTCGCTTGTCCGCGGTATCCCTGGGTCAGCCTGTCCCAGGTGCGAGGACCTATTCCTCGCTTCCGCAACTCGGCCTTGATGATGCGTAAAGTCGCCTGGGTCTTTGGTAGGTCGTCGACGAACTCGATATAGCGCGGCACCATGAAGCGCGCCATGCGCGACTCGAGGTCCGCGCACAACTCCTCGGGGTCGATGGACGATTCGGAGCGCTTCACCGCGAACAGTAGGATCTCGTCTTCGGCGGTGTCGGCCGGCACTCCCACGGCGGCACACTCGACGATTTCCGAATTGCGCAGCACGTCCGCTTCGACCTCGAAAGAGGAGATATTCTCACCCCGCCGCCGGATCACGTCCTTGAGCCGGTCGACGAACATGTAATCACCGTCCGCGGTGCGGACGAGCGCATCTCCCGTATGGAACCAGCCGTTGCGCCACGCGACCGCCGTGGCGCCGTCGTTGTTCAGGTAGCCCGCGTTCATCACCCACGGCACGGCTGCACGCACGATGCACTCCCCCGGTGTGCCGTCTGGAACCTCGTAGTCATGCTCATCCACCAGGCGAACCTCGAAACCGGGATACCCTTCGCGGAGGCGACCCACAGTGCGCTCGTTCGTAGGGTTCCACCCGGAGCAAATCGCGACACCGCCCTCCGTACTGTTGTAGACGGTGCAGATGCGGGTATTGAATCTCTCGCTGAATTCCTTATAGCAGGCGCCGAGCGGAGCCATGAAGAGATTCTTGAGTGACGTACCATCCGTTGGGCTTTCGGCAACCCTC
Organism: Mycobacterium alsense; assembly: GCF_002086635.1. Classification (GTDB taxonomy): domain Bacteria; phylum Actinomycetota; class Actinomycetes; order Mycobacteriales; family Mycobacteriaceae; genus Mycobacterium; species Mycobacterium alsense. The sequence continues at coordinate 78,316 of NZ_MVHD01000007.1, forward strand.
AACAACAGATCCGCCATTGATCCGACGAGCATGCCAGTCGTTATGTTGAACTCTGAAACGTCCTGCCAGAACCTGGTGAGCGCAAATCGCGGCCTCATGACAACACGCGCGCCGACCATGGCCGCGTGATACGGGATTGACTTCGATCCAAAGTGAGCATGAGACGTGGTGCAATAGAAGATGTCTGACGAGTCGAGATCCTCGAAGGGGAACGTTCCCAGGTTGATCGAGTGCAACTGCGCCCATGGCAACTTTACCGCCTTAGAGGGGCCCGTCGTGCCTGATGTGTAGGTGATACAGGCAATGTCGTGCGGTTCGGGCTCCCGCATCCGTGTTCGCGCAAGGTTGACATCGGAATCGAGCGCATCCACCGTCACGACCGGCAGCTTCGCTCCAGGCTCGTGGTGGTATCCGCCACTGTCGATATTGTCGATTACGAGCACTCGCTTGACCGTTGTCAGTTCCGAGGCAACGGCGTCGACGAACGGCAGGTATTGCTCGGCAACGACGAGTAATTCGGGCTGGCAATTGTTGATCGCATATGCGAGCATGCGGCCCCGGAACTCGGGATTCGTTGCGGCATCTATAGCGCCGACGCTCGAGAGGCCCAGCCATACGACCAACGATTCGACGCCGGCGTCGAGGATGGTGGCAACAACGTCACCCGTTTCCACGTCCAGCGCGAGGAAGCGCGCCGCCCAGAGGATCATCGCCTGTTGGAACTGCTCCCAGGTTGCCGATGCGCCGTCCACCGTATGCAGGAACTCCCTATGGGGATCTGCTTCGGCCATGCGATTCACGATGGCGGGCAGCGTCTCTCGAGAACGCGAGTCAGAAGCCCAACGCATTGCGCACTCCTGCAATGATTCCGACGCGTACCTGCCCGATCGTTTCACGTGTATTTCCAGAAGGCCCGCATCATCGTGATCTTGCCTTCTTGGTTGAACGTGAAGTGATCCACGAGGGGGCCGACATGCTGCATCGCACCGTTGCGAGTCACTACGCCGTGCAGAATGGCAATGGCCTCATTGCCACACACGATCACTTCACGCTCAAGCCATAGCTTCATGGGAGTTAGATCCTCGACCATCTTCCAGAAGGTCGTTCCTATGGCCGCAATGCCGCGAAACGTATCGACTCCCACGGGATCTTCCAGGACGGCGTTGTCATCCCACAGGGCGAGCCAGCCATCTTTGTCGTGATCGCTGAGAGTCTGGCAGTGCGCGTTGATCGCCGCATTTATCGCTTCGGCATCTGGCATCTCTTCCTCGTTTCGGTCCTTCGTTGACACCTCAAAATCGGAACATGTTCGGGCGGAGCTCACACTTTGCTGACCTCGTCGTCCCAACCGGTATCGCGCTCGCGCACGGCGGCCCTAACCCCCTTTTCATGGATCAGCCGTAGGTGATGCTCCTTGGCCACTGCGGCCTCAGCGCTGGGAACGTATGGGTCTCGGCCGACGTCGACCATCGCTGAAAGCCCCGCCGCTTCGTAGAGGCGATGCGTTCCGCGCTTGTTCGCCACCAGGTCACCAATTTCCATGCGTGCGATCTGCTCGGCAAAGCACAGCGCTGTCTGTTCTTCCTGGCCCAACGGGACGACCCGATTGACGTAGAACAGTTGTCGGGCCGTTTGCGCATCCATCCAGCCGCCGGTCATCCACAGCTGCTTCATTACTCGGATGGGAAAATGAAAGGGCATCAACGCATAAGGACCGTAGGGCGCCCCGACCCCGACTCGAGATTCCTCCCAACTGAACCGCGAGTTATCGGCTGCGATCACGACGTCAGCGGCCAGGAGAATGGTATTGGCGTGGGGTCCTACATAACCTTTCGTTGCGACGACCAACCCCTTGGAGAAACGCCAGGGCGGAAGAAGATCTCCCGTGTGGACCCAGTACTTGCCTTGGATCGTCGCCGGCTCCTGACCGCCTATGGTCTCGGCAGCCACTTGTTGAACATCGTGACCAGAAGAGAAGTTTGCGCCCTCAGCAGTGAGCACGACGCAGCTGACATCGGCCATGCGATCACAATCCGCGAGGACCGAGTAGAACTCGTTCTCCATGGTGCTGTTGATCGCGTTCATCTTCTCGGGCCGATTCAGCCGAATCATCACGATGCGCGCGCGCCGTTCCACCTTGACGCACGTCATCGCGGCCCAGTGCGCTTCAGGCAATACGTGTTCTCCCATCGGTCTGTTCCATGCAATTGATGAGCTCTCAGTCAGCCACGTGGAAGACCGAGTACTTTCTGCGCGATGATGTTCCGCTGAATCTCTGATGTACCTCCGGCGATGGTGGCCGCGACCCCCCGGGTGTACCGCTCGAATCTGCTGGCGAAATACTCGTCGGGGTTCATCGGTTGGTATCGCTCGGTTACTGGATGCCGCAGCCCGTCGACGCCCGCTGTACTCAGAGTCAGCTCGGCAGCGCGCATTTCGGCTTCAGAGCCGAGGAGCTTAAGCACAGAGACGGAGAAGGTGTCGATCTCTCCGCGGGCGGCACGAGCCAATGCCGCCGATCCAATCGCCCGAAGGGCGTGGTAGTCGATGACTGTCGACGCGAACCGATCACGTTCGACTTCGGTGCGGGGGCGGCAGTCGGCGATGAGATTGTCTATCCGGTCGGCAAGCATCACCCACATCATCGTGCGCTCATGCCCCAGTGAGCCATTGGCGACTGACCATCCCTGGTTCAGCCCTCCTACGAGGTTCTCCGCTGGAACTCGGACGTCGGTGAAGAACACCTCATTGAAGTCGAGGTTGTCCTGACTGGCGATATCTGCGAAGGGGCGACACACCACGCCTTCGCTGCTCGTCGGAATTATCAGCGCCGAAATGCCCTTGTGCTTGGGGGCATCCGGATCTGTGCGAACAAAGGTCAGCAGAAAATCGGCATCATGCGCGCCAGACGTCCATACTTTCTGGCCGGTGACTACGAACTCGTCACCGTCTCGGACGGCCCGCGTTCGCAGGGACGCGAGGTCGGAGCCCGCGCTGGGCTCACTCATTCCGAGCGAAGCCGTCATTTCGGCGCGAAGGACCGGAACCGCCCAGCGCTGTTGTTGCTCGCGGGTGCCGAAAGTGATTATGGATGCCGCAACGATGTTGACGCCCTGCGGGTTGAAGCTGTGATAGATGCGTCGCCGGCACAGTTCATCTAGGTGGACGAATTGCTGAAGGACACCCGCGTTACGACCCCCGAACTCGGGGGGCTGTGCCGGCAGTAGCCAGCCGTTGTCAAACAGCAGGCGCTGCCACTTCCTCGCCCAGGTCGGCATATGCGAGACCGACCGCGGGCGCTCGAACGTTTCGGCTTCGGTCGGCAGGTTTTCGTCGAGAAATGCGGCGAACTCTGCCCGGAACGATTCGACATCTTGATCAAAAGTCAGCTGCACGATACTCCCTGGCGATGAGCGCGCGATGCTCTGAGGCATCGCCGAGCATCAGTTCCCCCGCCTTCGCGCGTTTAATGGCGAATTGCAGGTCGTTTTCCCATGTGAACCCCATAGCGCCGAAGCACTGCAATCCGTGCTGGACGACGAGCGACTGCGCCTCCCCCGCTGCAGCTTTCGCCATCGCGGCGAACAGGCGGCGACGCGGATCGTCAGCGACGATGGTGAGCGCCGAGAGGTATGCCAATGCTCGCGCCCGCTCGATGGCAACATGCATGTCCGCGGCCTTATGTTGGAGCGCTTGAAACGACCCGATCGGTACCCCGAACTGGTAGCGCTGCTTGAGGTGTTCCAGAACCATGTCGACTATGCGTTGACACGCGCCAACGATTGTGATCGCCATTCCGGTCAGCGCAATGTGCCATGCCCGCTCGGTGTCGGATGCGATCCGGTTCTCATCGCCGACATACACTTCGTTAAAGCGAAGGTCCGCGAGGTGCAGCACGGGATCGATTGCTGCGACCCGACGAGATATCACGGCTTTCGCCTCGACAACGAACACACCGGCGGGCGTCACCACGGCGAGTCGGTCTGCACGGTTCCCGTCGAGGACGTAACGAGCTGCACCGTCGAGAACCCAGCCGGCGCGATCCCTGTATGCCGTGACACCGCTGTACACCGCGGCGCCGGCGCCATCCTGCCCGACCCGGTCGCCAACCAAAGGCGCGAACTGCGTCATTGTCGCCAAGAACGGCGTCGGATCACTCGCGCGCCCAAGTTCTTCGAGGAGGAGTGTGAGCTCGACGAAGCTTTCAGTGCCGATGAGCTCCGTCCAGCCTTCGTCGATGTACCACTGCCATAGCGGGCCGGCGTCGGCGTCACCCTCCGCGATCGCCCGGACAAGGGACGGTGGGCACTGTTTGGTCAGCGCCCCCCGGACCGTTTCGCGCCAAAGACGCTGGTCATCGTCGAGCTCAAGAAGCAACTGGGCCCCATCTTGTCCGAAAACTTTCGACGAGAATATAATTCTCGTATCGCGCAAGTCTAGGTTGACGGATCTTGACAATCAAGATGTGCAGGATAGAACATCGGAAGTTATCCGATCTTGGCGATGACGCCGGGAAGAAGGGGACCACCACCCATAGGCCGTCGACAGGCCCCTTCCGTCGCTTCGGGCCTCCACGCGGCCCTAGGTGCGACGAGGACGGCAGGCGTGGGCCGCGGCGTCGTCAACGTCCATCGCTGAGCAGGAGCACACACAATGGCCAAGCAGTCGACCACAACAGGTCCCACCTCGACGAAAGTCGAGCTCGATCTGTCCGACGTCGACCACCGGGTCGGCAAACCCGTCGGGGGCGGCCAGTTGTGGGATCCCTGTAGTTCCTCCGACATTCGTCGCTGGGTGATGGCGATGGACTATCCGAATCCGATCCATTGGGATGAGGAATTCGCGCGGGCGTCCAAGTTCGGGGGCATCATCGCGCCGCAGTCGATGGCGGTCGCCCTCGACTACGGGCACGGCGCGGGACCCGCGTGCGTAGGGCACATTCCGAACAGCCATCTGATCTTTGGGGGTGAGGAATGGTGGTTCTACGGATGCCCCGTCCGGCCGGGCGACCAACTGTTCCAAGAACGACGGTTCCACGACTACAAGGTTGTGGAGACGAAATTCGCTGGGCCCACCATGTTTTCGCGCGGCGACACCACCCATACCAACCAGAACGGCGTCCTGGTAGCCCGCGAACGCTCGACGGGGATCCGCTATCTCTATGAAGAGGCCAGGAAACGCGGGATGTTCGAAAGCCAGCTCGGCGACATCAAGCAATGGACACAGCTCGAACTGGAAGAAGTCGACAGATTGCGCCGGGACTGGCTGGAATCGAACCGGATGGGCATCTCGCCGCACTTTGACGAGGTGAACGTGGGTGACACGCTACCGCGACGCGTGATCGGTCCGCACAGCATAGCGAGTTTCACCACCGAATACCGGGCCTTCGTCTTCAACATCTGGGGCGCATTCCGGTGGGTTGCACCGGTCGGCGTCGACGATCCGTGGGTCTATCAGGATCCTGGTTTTGGCAAGGATTTCGCGTTCGACGAGGAAGACGCGAAGGTCGATCCCCGCAAGCGCGACGGACTCTATCTCGGCCCGTCACGTGGTCATATCGACGCCGACCGGGCCACCGAGGTCGGAATGGCGCGCGCCTACGGCTACGGCGCAACGATGGGCGCCTGGTGCACCGACTATCTCGCCTACTGGGCCGGCAATGACGGAATGGTCCGGCACACCAAGGCAGACTTCCGCGGACCCGCGTTCGAGGGCGACGTCACCTACTTCGACGCCGAGGTCATCGGCAAGGAAACGGAATCCGCATGGGGGGTGCCACTGGTTCAGGTCAAGTTGCGCCTCAGCAACCAGAATGACGAGGAACTCGTCGCCTGCACGGCCGAGATCGAGCTACCGGTGTAGCGAGGCCAGTGAATAGATGAATTCTGGCGCTGCGAAATCCCTTTCGATCGCATATGGCCCGCCGCTGAGCGACGAGCCGGGACTTGGGCCTCTCACGCTTCCAGGCTTTCTGCGTGACGTGACATCGACCTACAGCGACCGAGAAGCACTCGTCTTGCGCACTGCCAACGACGAAATTCGCTGGACGTATTCCGAGCTGTGGGAGAGAGCAGTCGAAGTGGCATGCGCGTTGCGTGCCTGTGGCGTTGGCAAAGACACTCGGGTCGGCGTCTTGATGACCAACCGTCCCGAGTGGATTTCGGCCGTTTTCGGCGTCTCGCTCGCCGGTGGGGTGGCCGTGACACTTAGCACGTTCTCGACCGCGTCGGAGCTCGAATACCTACTCAGGTCGTCAAGTGCCGCCATGCTGCTGTTTGAGCGGAGCGTGCTGAAGACAGACTTCGTGACCGTCTTGTCCGAGCTGGATCCCGCGATTTGCACGATGGCACCAGGAGCGCTGCAGTCCAAAAGGTTCCCATTTCTCCGTCATCTCGCAACGGTCGGAGAAGCGCCGCCCGGCATCGACTCATGGGACACTTTCCTAGCCCGTGGTCGCGGCGAACCGCGCGAACTGGTACAGGCGACCGCTGAAGCAGTACGTCCGAGTGATGCGGCGGCGGTGTTCTTCTCGTCCGGATCCACGAGCAAACCCAAGGGCATCGTGAGCTCCCACCGCGGCGTAACCATCCAAATGTGGCGCTTCAGAACGATGTGCGGGTTCAGCCCCGACGACAACGTCCGTTGCTGGTCGGCTAACGGCTTCTTCTGGTCCGGCAATTTCGTGATGTCACTTGGCGCCACGCTCGCAGCCGGCGGGTCGCTGGTACTGCAACCAACCTTTGACGCCGCCGATGCGCTAGAACTGATGGTCGCGGAGCGCGTGAACTACCCGTTCGCCTGGCCACATCAGTGGGCGCAAATCGAAAGCTTGCCCAACTGGCTTGAGGCGGACTTGAGGAGCATGCGGTTCGCCGACTCCAAGACAGCGATCGCTCGTCATCCCGCGGTGTCCGCCGAAGTGTCCTTCCCGGAACACGCCTACGGCAACACCGAAACATTCACGTTCTCAACGGGATTTGGAGTCAACGCATCGCGCGAGGTGCACGCCGATAGCTGGGGAGTGCCGTTGCCGGGCGTGACGGTCAAGATCGTGGACCCTGCTACCGGCCGAGTGATTTCGCGAGGCGAAAGCGGCGAGATCTGCGTTAAGGGACCCACACTGATGCTGGGCTACCTGGGTACACCGCTGGACGAGACGCTAGACGCGGAGGGGTTCTTCCACACCGGTGACGGCGGATACCTCGACGACGCCGACCGTCTGTTCTGGGACGGCCGGCTCACCGAAATCATCAAGACGGGCGGCGCGAATGTCTCACCGCTGGAGGTCGACGATGCGCTGGCGAAGCATCCGGCGGTGAAGCTGACCAAAACTGTTGGCCTGCCGCATGACAATCTCGGCGAGATCGTTGTCGCGTGCGTCGTGCCGCACGACGGAGCCAGCGTCGAAGCCGACGAGATCCGCAAATACTTGCGAGAACGGCTGGCGAGCTACAAGGTACCGCGCCACGTACTCTTTTTCTGCGAAGCAGAGATCGCCCTGACAGGCAGCAACAAGATCAAGTCCGACGAGCTTCGAGAGCTCGCCGCAAAACGACTGTCGGTCATATGAGCCTAATGAAGCTGTGCCGGTAGCGTTTTGGTGAGCGGGGCGGGAATAGCCACGTACCGATGGCCCCGGTAGTGCACCTAGTTTATTGTCGACTGTTTGCGCGCGGCAGCGTCATCCGCACGCGTTGCCGCCGAGGGGAGGATTGCTTGGCGACACCAGGACCACACAACCTCTTCGGTCAGGGCAGTCTCATCCATCCCACCGTGCAACGCGTTGTACTGGCCCAGCGAAGTGAGGGTGGAGCCCAACAGCGACGTCAGTTGCTTCACGGTGAGGTCGTTTCGAACGAGGCCCGCTTGCGAACATGCGGTCAAAATCTCTGTCAACAGCTTGCGGTGCGGTTCCCATACCTTCGCAAACGCTTCCGGATTATCCAGTTCAAGGCTCAAGTTGTAAATCAGCACAAGACGACCGCCTACTTCTTGCGATGAGCCGGGACGGGACAGCACTCCTCTGCACCATGCCTCCAGCTGCCCCATCGGGCCTTCTGCCGCCTCGACTTTTTCCCTTATCGCTTCGGTGAATTGAGCAGTGACGTCTTCGTACAAGGCCAACAGAAGTTCGTCCTTGCCGGCGAAGTGCTGATAGAAGGTCCTTACGCTGAGGTTCGCACGATCGGCCAGTGTCTGTAACGTGAAACTCGCTTGCCCGGATTCTTGGACCAGCTCCAGCGCCGTCGCCATAAACCGCGTGCTCCGAGCAACCGCTAAAGCCCGCGCATCGCCGAGGCGACGCTCAATTGCTCGTTCCTGCCACGTGCGGCCCTGATGGCTGTCCTCGTTCGAGGTTCGCGGGCGACCGTTGTCGATTTTGTCGTTCACTGCAGGCAAATATACCGCCGATTCACCTGCGATCAGCCGTCTGCTCCTGACCCACATAGTCTTTTTTCGACGCGCAAAGGAGCAATTGTCAAGACCTGTGGATCGGTACTGCGGCTGGCGCGCGGTGTTATGTGCCGGCTGCCGGACGGGGCAGGATCCGTGACAGGCCGAAACTGGGCAGTACCGCGGCATCGAAGCGGGTGACTTCACGGACCAAGTCACCGGCGAGGGTCAGGACGACGATGCCCACTGATCGCCATACCCCCGCGGTTGGGTCTGCGACGTATGCAGCGAAAGCCGGCTGACCATTGGCACGGGTGTGAACCACGTGCATGGTTCGCCCGCGCGGTGGAGACATGGCGGTGAAAAAGCGTTCGGCCGCTGCGCGCCCTTGATATTCGAACGGCATCGGCGGCATCTTGACCCACGCGTCCTCGCTGAGCAGGGCAACGATCGCGGGAACATCGTGCGCGACGAATGCCTCGACGAACCGTTCGACCGTTTGGCGTTCGGTGGTCGAACCGGCACCCGGCGCTAACTCAAGACTGCCACGGTGCTCAAGCTTGTCGCGGAGCGTGGCACGGGCGCGCTTGAGCGCGCTGGTGACGGATTCCTCGGTGGTGTCGAGGGTGTTCGCGACCTCGCTGGCTCGGTAACCGAGGACGTCGCGCAGGATCAGCACCGCCCGCTGCCGGGGCGGTAGCAGTTGTAGCGCGGTGATGAACGCGAGTGAGATCGCCTCGCGTGTCGCCACCACGGCGTCGGGGCCCGGCGCGTCGTCGGGTAGGTCATCGAGCAAGACATCCGGGTAGGGTTGAAGCCAGCCCACCTCGCTGGTCCTCGTGGGCTCCGGGGGCTCCACACGCGGGACCGTCGTCATCGCAGCGGGTCGCCGGGCGCCTGCGCGCAACGCGTCGAGGCTACGGTTGGTCGCCACCCGGTACAGCCAGGTGCGGAGCGCCGCGCGCCCCTCGAAACCGGCCAATCCCTGCCACGCCGAGAGCAGGGTTTCCTGGACGGCGTCTTCGGCATCTTGAAACGAACCGAGGATTCGGTAGCAGTGCACATGCAGTTCACGCCGGTAGGGCGCGACCAGCGAGTCGAACGCCGTCGCGTCGCCGGCCTGAGCCCGCGCCAACAGATCCGCCGCCATCTCGTCACTATCGCATCGATTCACTCTCATGCCCCTCCGAACTTCACGGTCCCTAATACAGACGTCGACAGGCGAGCGAACTGGGCGACGAATAACCGACCAGTTTGGCATGCCCAGGAGGACTAGATAGAGGACCGCACGATGGATGCCCCGCAGCAGCGGATGGATGAAGGGATCGACCGATGGCTGAGTTTGTATTCGCGTATCGGATGCCGGAGAACTACCAAATGGGCGAAACGGACGTCAGGGAAGCGTGGCAGGCGTGGTTTGCCGGGATGGGTGAGGATCTGCTCGACATGGGCAAGCCTGCCGCGGCCGCCGAGACCGTCGGGCGCTGCGGCAACGCTACGTGGCTGGGCGGCTTCTCGATCATCCGCGCCAACAGCGCTGAGAAAGCCCTAGAAATCGCCCGCCGCTGCCCGGGCCTAGCCTCCGGCGGCGGCGTCGAGGTCGCCACCCTGCTCGACCTTCGCTGACCGCCCTCACAAACACGTCGATCGAAAGGGACATAACTCATGTACGACATCAGACATCGAGTCGGAATCAATACGCCCATGCCGGAAGTACTCTCGGCCGTCTGCACACCCGAGGGAGTCAGCAAGTGGTGGAGCAGTGACGTCCGCGACGCCGGCGACGACCGGCTCGCGATCTACTTCGGCCGACCCGACCCCTCGGCGGTTATGGCCGTCAAACGCAGCGCACAGACCGCAGTGGGGGAATCCTGCATGTGGACCTGCGTGCAAGGGCCCCCCGAATGGGTCGACACCACCATCACGTTCGACTTGCGTCGCGACGGCGACGAGACCGTCGTCGTTTTTACCCACACCGGTTGGCGCGAACCCGTCGAGTTCATGCACCACTGCAGCACCAGATGGGGCTACTTCCTCTTAAGCCTCAAATCGACCCTCGAAGGCGGCCCTTCGACGCGTTGGCCGGACGACATCGCGATCAGTTCATGGCGGTAAACGACGACCTGCGCGGCGCCCACCGAACCAGTCTCGAGAATGACAGAACGTAAAACGTGGCCCCCCGAGGAAGTGACCGGACCCGTGAACTGGTCCACATGGATCAACCGATCGGGGTCCGCCCATTGGCACGGGCGCGAGGAATTGTCGAGACCTGTGAATTGGGGGTGTTTCAGGCGACCTCCGTTCCGGTTGATTCGGTCGGTTCGGGCGGGGTGATATCGATGGGGCGTTCGAGCAATTTGCCTTTATGGAACACCGCCCCGGCACGGACGAGGGCGACCAGGTGTGGTGCGTTGACGGCACACCAGCGGGCTTGTGCGGCATCAATGAGCTTGTGAGCCATGGCAATCCCTGCTGCACGCGAGCCGGGTCCTTTGGTGACCTTCGTCCGCTACCGCACCGAGGCAAACATCGATTCGATCGGGTTGCTGGCGCGCAGATGAATCCAGTGCTCGGCCGGGTATTTGTAGAACTCCAAGAGGACATCGGCGTCGTCGACGATCTTGGCGACCGCTTTGGGATACTTGGCGCCGTAGTCGACCTCGAACGCTTTGATCGCGACCTGAGCATTGTCGACGTCCTCCGCGTTGTAGACGTCCTTGATTGCCGCCGACGCCGCGGGATGCGCTGAGTTCGGCAGAGCAGCAAGGACATTAGCCTGCTTGTGAAACCAGCAGCGTTGCTCACGAGTGGCTGGGAACACCTCGCGCCACCGCTTTCCAGAACCCCAGGGCGCCGTCGCCGACGGCGAGCACCGGGGCGGTCATCCCGCGGCGGCGGCAATCACGCAGCAGATCAGCCCACGACTCGGTCGACTCCCTGTATCCGTCGGTCAGGGCGACGAGCTCCTGGCGGCCATCAGCACGCACCCCAAGCATCACCAACAAACACAGTTTCTCCTGGTCGAGGCGAACTCTGAGGTGGATGCCGTCGACCCATAGGTAGACGTAGTCGGTACCGGAGAGATCCCGACCGGCGAAGGTGTTGGCTTCGTCCTGCCACTGCGCGGTGAGCCGGGTGATCGTCGCTGCCGACAGACCGGCACCTGAGCCAAGGAACTGCTCCAAAGCAGGCCCGAAGTCACTGGTCGACAGGCCGTGCAGGTACAGCAGCGGCAACACCTCGCTCAGCTGCGGTGACTTACGCGCCCAGGCCGGCAGGATCGCCGAGGAAGACCGTTGCCGCTCTTATGGTGGGGCGGGCGGGGCTCGAACCCGCGACCAACGGATTATGAGTCCGCGGCTCTAACCAACTGAGCTACCGCCCCTCGTTCCAACTCCTGCCGAGGGTCCTGCACGCCCCGGCACGACCTCGACATTAGCGCGCGCACCGATGGCCCAGAGCGTCCCGGTGCACGGAGCCCGGCCGGATGGTCCCACAGCAATGCATCGCCGTCGAATGCACTGCGCTATTCCCAGCAATCCCCCCGTGGGACTACCGCGTGCGCTATTAGACACACTAGTATGTCAGGTTTTGGTCGGGGGCCGGCCGCGATTGTCAATCCTCGAGTTGTCTCCGAAATTTTCGTCGCAATGACGCTTTTTGGTGTTAGCATCTGTGCGATTTCGGCTTTCTCCGTGATCGATGTTGTGGCCTTTTCGACGAAGAGGAGGGTGCTATGTCGTTAGTGAGCGTCACGCCGGACGTGGTGGGTGCGGCCAGCGCAAATCTCGAGGAAATCGGCTCTTCATTACGCGCGGCTCATGCGGCTGCGGCCGCCCAGACAACGGCGATCGCCGCGCCGGCCGCCGACGAGATATCGCAGGCGATCACGTCATTTTTCGGTACGGCCGCAAGGGAGTACCAAGCGCTGAGCTCACGAGCAGCGGTTTTTCACGAAACGTTCGTAAGCACCCTGAATGGGGGGGTCGTCCAGTATCTCACCGCTGAAGCCGCCAATGTGCAGCAAACGTTGATAAATGCGGTGAATGGTCCCGCCGAGGCCCTGTTGGGTCACCCGTTGATCGGACCAGCTCCACGTCCCATCGCAACGATGGCGGCCGCCGCCACCGCGGCCGAGAGCCTCAACACACCGTTCGGGCCCATTTCGTTCACGTTCGGCGGGACCCCACCCTCCGGTCCGGACATGACCGGCCCGTTCTCGGGATGGGTGAATGCCACAACACCACTGGGTGCCGCTCAGCTTTCGCTGAGCGGCATGGGATTGGGCAGCAACACGTACCAGGTCACCGGGGGGTCGCTCAACTGGCCCCTGCTGGCCACCCTGCTGAGCACTGCGACTTCGACGGGAGGACCGGCCGTCTCCGGCGGTGGAGCGCTCCTGTCGTCCCTGCAGACCGCGTTCACCGCCGCGGCCCACGGGGATCTGCTGGGCGCGGCGACCGCGGTTGCGTCGGCTCCCGGAAACGTCTTGAACGGCATACTGTTTGGCAGCCAATCCGTCACCATCCCGCTGGATACCTCCTCTTTGGGAGGCCCGACGGTCAACGTGAACGTTCCCTACCCCGGGCTTTTCGCGTCGCCCCAGCCGATAACGGTTTCGTGGCCGGAATTCAGCTACACGCCGACCGGCGGCCCCACCTACACCGTCCTGGGTGCCTCGAACCTTCCGCTTCAAGGCACCGAGGTGCCGGGCCTCGTTCCGTTGGCCGCAAACACCATCGGCGCCATCCCCGCGGGCATCGCGGCCCTCGTCGTTCAGGCCGCCACCGCTATCGTCGCCGCCGTCTAGCGCCCCGCGGCGTTCAGCTGAACACCGTCTGCCCGTCGGCATCGAGCAGGTACCGCTCGGTGCCGTGCTCGACCCGGGGGGCATCGGCACCCAACGAGACGGCGACCTTGTTGCTGGCGTTGCGCATGACGTCGAAGGTGAGCTCCACGGCCTCGGCCTCCGAGAACCGGGAGCGCACCTCGGCGGCGACGTCGGCGACGAGGTGCGCAGGGGTCCAAATTAACCCATCGGTGTAGCGCAGCGCTGCCTTAGCGCGCTGGGTCAGCGACGGCGAGTCCTCGTAGCGCTCGACGTCGCCGTAAAGCTCCTCCGAACCCCCGGCGTCCAGCGCGGTGCCCTCGCGCAACGACTTGCACAGCCGGCAGTTGTGCTGCGCCGCGCCGCGCAACCGGACCAACTCGGCGGTGATCGGATCCAGCGCGCGCATCCGGGCCACCGCCGGCAGGAATTCGTTGAACACCACGTCCGACGGCTCGGTGGTGTGGTCCCACGCGACGGGCCCGCGAACCCAACCGAGATGCTCCGAGCCGACGCCGAGCGCCTCCAGCCCGGCGCGCACCCGCGGCACGAAGTCGGCGATGTACATCTGCACCACGACGTTGAAGGTGCTGTCCCCCAGCTGCTTCCACAGCCGCGACCGCTGCTCGCCGGTGATCGCCGAGACGTCGACGCTGAACTGCTCGGCGAACTCGGCGACGACGGTCTCGGCCTCCGACTCGGGCTCGCCGACCTCCACGCACGCGGGCAACGGCGGCAACGACAACGTCTGCGCACACACCCGCCGGACCAAGCCCGCGATGCGTCCGTCGCCGGGCGACATGGGCGATAGCGCCACCAATTGATCGAGCATCAGAACATTATTGCGCCTGGCTCACCGACGACATGTAAAAGTCGGGTATCCGCAGCGACGGCATGGCCGCCCGGGTGGCCCAGTCGCCCCATTCCCGGGGCAGGGTCTTCTCGCTGATCCCGGCCTCGGTGGCCCTGCGCAGCAGGTCAAGCGGGCTCTCGTTGAAGCGGAAATTGTTGACCGCGGCGGTCACCTCGCCGTCCTCGATGAGATAGACCCCGTCGCGGGTCAGGCCGGTCAACAGCAGGGTGGTGGGGTCGACCTCGCGGATGTACCACAGCGTGCTGAGCAGCAGGCCACGTTCGGTGGCCGCGATCATGTCGGCGAGTTCGGTTGGTCCGCCGGTCATCACGAGATTGTCGGCGGCGACGGCGACCTTGGCGTCGAACTTGGCGGCCGTGGCCCGGGGGTAGGCCAGCGCGTTGATCACCCCGTCGCGGATCCAGTCCACCTGCGCGATCTCCATGCCGTTGTCGAACACCGACACCGTTTCCGAGGAGTTGCTCACCGCGACGAACGGCGTGCACGCCAACCCCGGCGCCATCGGATCGGAGAACAGCGTCAGCGGCAGGTCGGTCAGCCGCTCCCCCACCCTCGTCCCGCCGCCGGGGGCCGAGAAGGCGGTGCGGCCCTCCTGGGCGCCGCGGCCGCTCATCGACCAGGCCAGGTAGATCATCATGTCGGCCACCGTCGACGGCGGCATGATCGTCTCGTAGCGCCCCGCGGGCAGCTCGACGGTGCGCTCGGCCCAGCCGAGCCTCGTCGCCAACTGCTCGAGCAGTGAATCGGTCGGCACCTCAACGAAATCGGCGGTGCCCGTCCCCGCCCACGCGCTGGCCTCGCCGCGCTTGGCGTTGATCTCCACCGCGCCGGTGGGCTGGCTGTAGCGGCGCCGCAGCCCCGTCGACGACGCCAGGAACGTCGTCGAAACGCTGTGGTGGGCAAAGCCATACAGCCGATCGGCACCGCGGAAAGCCCGGCTCAACGAGTCGGCGACGTCGGCGAACACCAGCGGGCCCGTGCCCGGCACCGGCGCGTCCCAATCGGCGGGCTCGCCGGTATCGGCCAGCAGCGGCGCCGCGTCGCCGGCCTCGGGCGCCGAGCGGGCGGCCTCCTGGGACGCGGCCACCAAACCGGGGATCACCCGCGGATCCACCTCGGCGGAGACAACCGTACCGATGTGGGCGCTATCGCCGTGACGCACAACGGAAATCACGGCGATGTTGCGGCTCACCGAAACCCCGTTGGTGGTCATGGAGTTGCCGGCCCACCGCAACGTCGCCTCGACCTTGTCGGTGACCAGCACCATCGTCTCGGTGGCGCCGCCGAGCTTGGCTGCCTCGTCGAGAACAAGGTTGACGACGTGCTGCGCGGTGATCATTCGCGCCACTCCTCAGCATCGCTTCGCCCTGCATCGTCGCCGGCGCGGATCATTGGCGGCCACCCTCGGTGCGCGTGTTGAGCACGTTGACGCCCCGAAACAGCGCCGACGGGCAGCCATGGCTGACCGGCGCGATCTGGCCGGGCTGCGCCTTGCCGCAGTTGAACGCGCCGCCCAGCCGCCAGGTCGACGGGCCGCCCACCGCCTCCATGGAGTTCCAGAAGTCGGTGGTGGTGGCCTGGTAGGCGACGTCGCGCAGTTGGCCGTCCAGCCGGCCGTTGCGGATGCGGAAGAAGCGCTGCCCGGTGAACTGAAAGTTGTAGCGCTGCATGTCGATTGACCAGGATTTGTCGCCGACGATGTAGATGCCGTCCTCGACGTGGCCGATCAGCTCGTCGGTGCTGATGTCCTCGGCGGCGGGCTGCAGCGAGACGTTGGCCATCCGCTGGATCGGCACGTGATGCGGCGAGTCGGCGTACGAACACCCGTTGGAGCGCGGTTGCCCCAGTCTCAGCGCGAAGACGCGGTCGAGCTGGTAGCCGACGAAGATGCCGTCGCGTACCAGGTCCCAGCTTTGGGCCGCCACCCCTTCGTCGTCGTAGCCGACGCTGGCCAGGCCGTGTTCGACGGTGCGGTCGGCCGTCACGTTCATCACCGGCGAGCCGTACCGCATGGTGCCCAGCTTGTCGGGGGTGGCGAACGACGTCCCGGCGTAGGCGGCCTCGTAGCCGATCGCGCGGTCGTATTCTGTTGCGTGGCCGATGGATTCGTGGATGGTCAGCCACAGATTGGTCGGGTCGATCACCAGGTCGGTGGGCCCGGCGGCCACGCTGGGCGCCTTGACCTTCTCGGCGAGCAGCACCGGCAGCTGCACGAGCTCGTCGGTCCAGTTGAACACGTCGTCGCCGGCCACCGCTTCCCAGCCTCGGCCCATCGGCGGGGCGAGCGTGCGCATCGATTCGAAGCTGCCCGCCGCGGCGTCGACGGTCACCGCCTGCAGCGTCGGCTGCACCCGCACCCGCTGCTGGGTGATCGACGACCCGAACGTGTCGGCGTAGAACGTCTGTTCCTTGACGGCGGTGAGCACGGCCGACACGTGGTCGATGCCGTCGGCGCCCAGCAGCCGCCCGGAGTACTCCTCGAGCACGGCGATCTTGTCGGGGCCGGGGATTTCGAAGGGGTCGATTCGGTAGTTCGACACCCAGGTGGCGTCCGCGTATACGGGCTCCTCGGCGAGTTCGACGCGGTCGGTGTTGAGCACCGCCAGCGTGGTGGCCACGTGCACGGCGCGGCGCGCCGTCTCGGCGGCGACTGCGGGGGCCAACTCCGCGTGCGACGCGAATCCCCAGGTGCCGTCGACGATCACCCGTACGGCCAGGCCGACCTCGCGGCTGACGACGGCGTTTTCCAGCTCGCCGTCGCGCAGCTGGATGATCTCGGTGCTGATCCGGTGAAGGCGCAGGTCGGCGTGGCTGGCGCCGGCCGCTGTGGCGGCCGCCAGCGCGGCTTCGGCGAGCTCCTGGCGGGGAAGGTCCAAAAAGTCGGCATCGATCCCCCGGTTCGGTGTCACGGCTCCACCGTATCGACTTCCTGCCCCGGCCCGCTTTAATACCTCCATGGCCAGCGCCGTGTCGAGCAAGCCGCCTCGATCCGCCGCGCTGGGCTACGCCCTGCTGGCGCCGAGCCTGTTCGGGGTGGTCGCCTTTTTGCTGCTGCCGATCCTGGTGGTGATCTGGCTGAGCCTGTACCGGTGGGATCTGCTGGGCCCGCTGCGCTACGTGGGCCTGGCCAACTGGCGGTCGGTGCTGGGCGACCCGGGGTTCGGCAACTCGCTGGTGGTCACCGCGGCCTTCGTGGCGATCGTGGTTCCCGCGCAGACCATCCTGGGGCTGGTCGCCGCGACGATGCTGGCCCGCCGGCTGCCCGGCACCGGGCTGTTTCGCACCGTCTACGTGCTGCCGTGGATCTGCGCCCCGCTGGCGATCGCGGTGCTGTGGCGCTGGATCCTCGCGCCCACCGACGGCGCGGTCAGCGCCGTCCTCGGCCACAGCATCGGGTGGCTGTCCGACCCCGGCTTCGCGCTGCCGCTGGTGTCGGCCGTCGTCGTGTGGACCAACGTCGGCTACGTGTCGCTGTCGTTGTTGGCGGGACTGCTGGCGATCCCCGGCGACGTGTATGCGGCCGCGCGTACCGACGGCGCCAACGCGTGGCAGCGGTTCTGGCGCATCACCCTGCCCATGCTGCGCCCGACGATGTTCTTCGTCATGGTGACCGGGATCGTCAGCGCCGCACAGGTTTTCGACACGGTCTACGCGCTGACCGGTGGCGGGCCCGCGGGCAGCACGGATCTGGTGGCCCACCGCATCTACGCCGAGGCCTTCGGGTCGGCGGCGATCGGGCGGGCGTCGGTGATGGCGGTGGTCCTGTTCGTCATCCTGATCGGGGTCACCGTCGTCCAGCATCTGTACTTCCGGCGGCGGATCAGCTATGACCTCGTCTAGCCGCCACTTCAACGCGATCGTCTACACCGGGCTGGCGCTTGGCGCGCTGATCACATTGGCGCCCTTCGTGCTTGGCCTGCTGACCTCGTTCACCTCGGCGCACCAGTTCGTCACCGGCACGCCGCTGCAATGGCCGCGCCCGCCGACGCTGGCCAACTACGCCGATCTGGGCGGCGCCGGATTCGGCCGCGCCGCGGCGGTGACCGCGCTGATGACGGCCGTGATCCTGGTGGGTCAGCTGACGTTTTCGGTGCTGGCCGGATACGCGTTCGCGCGCTTGCAGTTTCCCGGGCGCGACGCGCTGTTCTGGGTCTACATCGCGACGCTGATGGTGCCCGCGACCGTCACCGTGGTGCCGATGTATCTGATGATGGCGCAGCTGGGCCTGCGCAACACGTTCTGGGCGTTGGTGTTGCCGTTCATGTTCGGCTCCCCCTACGCGATCTTCCTGCTGCGCGAGCACTTCCGCATCATCCCGAACGATTTGATCAACGCCGCGCGCCTCGACGGGGCCAACACCCTGGACGTGATCGTGCACGTGGTGGTCCCGTCCAGTCGCCCGGTCTTGGCCGCCCTGACGCTGATCACGGTGGTCTCGCAGTGGAACAACTTCATGTGGCCGTTGGTGATCACCAGCGGGCACAAGTGGCGGGTGCTCACCGTCGCGACGGCCGATCTACAGTCGCGGTTCAACTCCCAGTGGACGCTGGTGATGGCGGCCACGACGCTCGCGATCGTCCCGCTGATCACGCTTTTCGTGTGCTTCCAGCGCCACATCGTGGCCTCGATCGTGGTCTCGGGGCTGAAATGAGCGGGTTGAGCGCCGAGATCGCCGGCAGCGCCGCATTTTGCGCCGGATCGCGACCACCACGGCAATCTCGGCGCGGCACACCATGACCCGCCCCCGCTCCTCCACGGTGGTCGCCGGTTCGCTGGTGCTCGTCGCGGCGCTGCTGGCGCTCATGGCGGTGGTGCTGGACTACTCCGGCGAGTCCCACGGCGGCACGATCGTCGTCAAGGTGCGGCTGTGGGGCGAGCAGATCGCCGCGGCGTACCGCCGGTCGTTCGAGGCGTTCCACCGCACGCACCCCGGCATCGAGGTGCGCACCGACATCGTCGCGTACTCGACGTATTTCGACACGCTGCGCACCGACGTCGCCGGCGGCGGCGCCGACGACATCTTCTGGCTGTCCAACGCGTACCTGGCCGCCTACGCCGACGACGGCCGCCTGCTGGACATCGGCAAGACCCTGGGCCCGGCTGCCGCCGCCGACTGGGAGCCGGCCGTGGTCGACCAGTTCACCCGCGGCGGGGTGTTGTGGGGCGTGCCGCAGCTGACCGACGCCGGAATCGCGCTGTACTACAACGCGGACCTGCTGGGGGCGGCCGGGGTCGACCCCGCGCAACTCGACACCCTGCGCTGGAGCCCCGACGGCGGCGACACGTTGCGCCCGCTGCTGGCCCGGCTGACCGTCGACGCCAACGGAAACGCCGCCGGCACTCCGCGTTTCGACCCCCGACGGGTGCGCCAGTGGGGCTACAACGCCGCCAACGACCCACAGGGGATCTACCTGAACTACATCGGCTCGGCGGGCGGGGTGTTCCAGCGCGACGACGAATTCGCGTTCGACAATCCGGCGGCGGTGGCGGCGTTCCGCTACCTGGTCGGCCTGATCAACGACGACCACGTGGCGCCGCCGGCCGCGGACACCAACGACAACGGCGACTTCTCCCGCAACCAGTTCCTGGCCGGCCGGATGGCGCTGTTTCAGTCGGGCACCTACAACCTGGAGCCGGTCGCCCGCGACGCGCGGTTCCGCTGGGGCGTGGCGATGATGCCCGCCGGCCCCGCCGGGCGGGTGAGCGTCACCAATGGCATTGCCGCGGCGGGCAACTCAGCAACCCGGCACCCGGACGCGGTGCGCCAGGTCCTGGCCTGGATGGGCAGCCGCGAGGGCAATGAATACCTGGGCGATCACGGCGCGGCCATCCCCGCGGTGCTGTCGGCACAGCGGGCCTACTTCGACCACTGGGCCGCCGAGGGCGTCGACGTCACGCCCTTCTTCGCCGTGCTCAAGGGCCCCCGCATCCCCGCCCCCGGCGGCGCCGGGTTCCCCGCGGGGTACACGGCACTGCAAAGCTACTTCGACGAAATGTTCCTGGGCCGAGGCGATGTCGCCGAAACCCTGCGCAAGGCCCAGGCGGCGGCCAACGCCGCGGCTCGCCGGTAGGCGAAATGTGATTCACGGATTCCAAGGAAAGGAATGGCATGCCTGGTTGGTGGATTGTGGCGATCCTGTTTTTCCTGCTGGCGATTGGGCTGCTCATCGCCAGCGTGTTCCTCGACAAGCCGGCCCGGACGACGTGGTGGGGCATCTGTGGCGCCGCCGCGTTGTTCGGCGTGATCTTCACGCTGAGTAGCGCCTACGACCGGGTGGACACGCGAAACGTCGGCATCATCACCGAGTTCGGCAAGCCGGTTGGTGTCCACGGCGCCGGGATTGTCTGGCATGCGCCATGGCGCAAGGTCTCCGAGCTGTCGGAGGCGATCCAGTTGCAGGCGTTCGAATCGAACAACTACGACGACGCCAGCCAGGGCAAGGGCGCCAACAACAACCCGGCGGCGATCAACGTTCGGCTGGCCAACAACTCCAACGCCTACGTCGACGAGAACCTGAGCTGGCGGTTGCGGGAGGGCGCGGCCCCGAAGCTGTTCCAGGATTACGGCGGGGCCAACGTGTTCCAGACCATCAAGGAGCAGTTGGTGGACCGGCAGGCGCAGGTGGCGTTGTCGAAGGTGTTCGCGACGTTCAACCCTCAGGTCATGCTGGCGGCCGCCGCGAACGCGCCCGGCGCGCAGCCGCAGATGCCCTCTCCCGCGCAGGGCGCGGACTTGCCCGCGATGGCCGCACAGGTGAAGAAGGATCTGCAGGAGGCGGTGGGCTCCGAGATCGAGATCCTCGATGTGCGGATCCCGCGGATCTTTTACGACCAGCCGACGCAGCAGCGCATCGACGCCTACAACCAGAAGGTTCAGGAGACCATCAACGCCCAGCAGGATGTCAAGACCGCGGAGCAGAACCGGTTGGCCGCCGAACAACGCGCCAACCAACCGCCACCGGATCTGCGGATCGCGATCTTCAACTGCCTCAACGACCAGGTGAAGAACGGGCGCGACCCCGCCGGATGCTGGGGCCAAATCGGTGGCCAGCCGCTGGTGCAGGTGCCGCGCTGAACGCCACCCGCTCGAGCGCCGAAACGCGCTAGCCCGGCAGCACCAGCACCGGCACCGGGCTCTCGCGGATGATCTTGGCGCCGCGGGAACCGAGGAACACCCGGCGGATTTCGTCGCGTGGGCGGGTCCCCAGCGCAAGGATCTCGCCGTCCTGCCAGTCCACCTTGTCCAGCGCGTCATGCCAATCGTGGCCGGTAACCACTTGCAGCGCAACGTCTTCGCCGACCACCCCGTCGACCCTCAACGTGGCCATGATGTCGCGCGCCTGCGACGCCCACGCCTCGAGGATCTCGTCCTCGACGGCCAGCCCCACCTCGGGGGGATACATCGTCTTGCCCCGCACGGCGAAGGTCACCACCCGCAGCGGCAACCCGAATCGCTGCGCGGTGTCCGAACACCGGCGCACCACCTCGACCGCGTCGGGTGTGGCCGCGAAGGCGCAGGTGATCCGCGTCAATCTGCCCGCGTGCGCGCGATATCCGCGCGGGCTGATGGCCACCGGCACGCGCGACGCGTGCAGCAGCCAATTGGCGGTCGTGCCGATCACCACGTGCCCGCGCCCACCGCTGGGCAACGACCCGAGCACCAGGACCTCGCCACCCACTTCGTCGACCACCTCGATCAAGCCACCCGACACCGAACGGTGCGCGCGATGCAGGTAGCCGACGTCGATCCCCCCGGCGATATCGCGGAGAAACCCCGCGGCCTCCCCGGCCGACTCGGCGCCCAGATTGTCCGCCCACTGCTCGTATTCGGCGTCGACGCGCGCAAGCGACGGGGTCGGCCACGGCTTGGGCACGACGGTCGCCACGACGAGCGAGGTGCCCAGTGTCCGCGCGGCGCGGACGGCCAGGTGCAGCCCGGACAGGCCGACTTCGCCGGCGCGGTAACCGACGACGACGGTCACACCGTGTCCTCGGTGTCCGCGGTGTCCTCGGTGTCCTCGGTGTCATCGGTGTCATTCAGCGCGCTGTGATGGCGGCCCCAGACGAAATAGAAGATCAGCGCGAGCGAAATCCATCCGGTGAACGCGATCCACGTGTACCAGTGCAGGCTGAGCAGGATGTACCCGCACGCCAGCACCGAAAGGGCCGGCGTCACAGGGTAACCCGGCACCTTGAACGCCCGCGGCAGCTCGGGCTGGCGCACCCGCAGGACGATCACGCCGACGGAGACGACGATGAACGCCGTCAGCGTGCCGATGGACACCATGTCCGTCAGCTTGTCCAGCGGCACGAACGCGGCCAGCCCGCCCGCCGCCGCCGCGACGATCGCGGTGTTGCTCACCGGGGTCATGGTGCGCGGATTGACCGTGGCGAACCTCGACGGCAGCAGCCCGTCCCGGCCCATGGCGAACAGGATGCGGGTCTGGCCGTACATGGAGACGAGCGTGACCGTGAAGATGGAAATCACCGCGCCGGCGGCCAGAACCGTGCTGGCCCACCGGCCATGGGTGACGTTGTCGAGGATCGTGGCCAGGCCCGCCTCCTGCTGCCCGGCGAACTCGCGCCACGGCTCGGTGCCCAGCGCGGCCAGCGCGACAAGCAGGTACACGGTGGTGACGGTCGCCAGCGCGGCGATGATGGCGCGCGGCATGGTCTTCTGCGGATCCCTCACCTCGTCGCCCGCCGTGGACACCGCGTCCAGGCCGATGTAGGAGAAGAAGATGGTGCCGGCCGCCGAGCCGATCCCGGCGACGCCGAACGGCGCGAAGTCCCGGAGATGGTCGGCGTCGAAGGCCGTGAACGCCAGCACCACGAACATGGCCAGCACGCCGAGCTTGGTCAGCACCATGATCGTGTTGACCCTGGCCGATTCGCTGGCCCCGCGGATCAGCAGCAGCGCGCACATCACGATCAGGACGACGGCCGGCACGTTGACGTAGCCCGGTTGCGCATCCCACGGCGCCGCCGACAGGGCGTGCGGCAGCCGGTATCCGAACAGATTGCTCAGCAGCTTGTCGAGGTAGCCGCTCCAGGTGACCGAGACGGCCGCGGTGGACACCCCGTATTCGAGCAACAGGCACGCCGCCACACCCATCGCGACGACCTCGCCCAGCGTGGTGTACGCGTAGGAGTACGACGAACCCGAAACCGGCACGGCGGCGGCCAATTCGGCGTAGCAGATGGCCGCCAGTCCCGCCGCGATGCCCGCGACGAGGAACGAGACGATCACCCCGGGGCCGGCCTCGGGCACCGCCTGGGACATGACGAAGAAGATTCCGGTGCCGATCGTCGAGCCGACGCCGAACATGGTCAGCTGGAACGCGCCAATGCTGCGCTTGAGGTGGTCCGCGGCGCCGCGGGCGACGTGCGCGCCCGTTACGGGACGACGCCGCATCATCTGGTCGGTCAGGCCGATCGGGGTGGATGGCAAGGGCGCGCTCCTGTTGGTCGGGTCAGCCGATTATCACTTGGCCCGCTTTCACCGTTTCGGCGCCCCGCCGCCCGGGAATCCCCGCTGTGCCAATGACGGAGACATCACCAAGCCGTATCCGCTTGAGCCATCACATCGTGCAACTCGACGACGGGCGGCGGATCGGCCTTTCCATCGGCGGCCGCGGAGTGCCGTTGCTGTTCATGCACGGGCTCCTGCTGAGCCGCCGGGCGTATTTGCGCATGCTCAGCCGGATCGCCGGGATGGGATTTCTGGTCGTCGCCGTCGACGCCGCCGGTCACGGCGACACCTGGCGGCTGCCCGGCGATGCCTGCGGTTTCACCGATCGCGCCGATTCGGTGTTGCGCACGTTGGACGCCCTCGGCATCGGGCAAGCCGTGTTCGTCGGCCATTCGATGGGTGGGCGAATGACCATTCAGCTGGCCGCACGCGCGCCCGAGCGGGTGATTGCGGCCGTGCTGTTCGACCCGGCGGCGGGGTCGCGGTTCGACACCGCCATGCCGAATCTGGTGAAGTCTCCGACCAAGGCGCTGGGCGCGGCCTACACCGCGGTCCGCGACACGCTGGGCGACCCGACGCAGCTCTCGGCGGGCGAACAGCTCGGATACTTCCGCGTGCTGGCGGCGGTGGCGGTGCCCAACCTGCGGTATCCGATCGGAGCCGTCCGCACGATCAGGGCCATCATCGAGTCGGGCGACTACACGCCGATGCTGCGCACCATGCGCGACGAGGGGATGCCCACCATGGTGGTGCACGCCGAAAAGGACATGATCGTCCCCTTCCCCTACGCGCGCGAAATCGCCAACGAGTCCGACGCCACGCTGTACAAGGTGCCCAGCGCGTACCACTCATGGATGATCGCCAACCCGCGCCAGGGCGCCGACGCCTTTCGGCAACTGCTGGGCGGCGAGCTGGGCGAGGTGCTGCGCGACGCCGCCGACGCGATGGGCATCGCCGACCTCGACGACCACGAGGCCTGGGAGCGCGAATTGCTGGACCCCGACGCGCTGGTGCTCGAGTTCATCCACGGTCGCGACCGGATCGAAATCGGGGCCGAGGAGCCCGACCATGTCGAACTCGAGCTGGTGCGGAGTACGGAGCGCTCGCACGAGCGGATGTCGTGGGCGCAACGCATGTATCGCAAGTGGGCGGCCAAGCACCTGCACCAGGCGCGGTCGAAGATCCGTCAGAACACCCGCATCGAACGGGACCGCCGCGAATAGCCGCCTCGACGCTCCGGTGGCCGGCGAGATGCGTAGGGCCACGGCCGGTTTCGCTCCGGGACGGAGCTGGCCCGGGCCTGCTTCAGCTGAGCGCGCAGGTGCGCGCGCAGGTCGTGCAGATCAGGATCGGCCCACCGGTTGGCGGCTTCGATCGGGTCGGCGGTCAGGTCGTAGAGCTCCCACTGGTCGTCCAGCGGGGACGTGCGGTAGGCGTCGCCGCCGAGCCCGTTCGCGGCGAGGTGGCGCACGCCGGGTTCGGTCCAGGTGGCGGGGTCGTCGAAGGTGCGGACCAGCTTCCACAGGTGCCCGGCGCCGCCGGGTGCGGCCGCGTCGTCGACGCGGACGACCAGCCCCTCGAAGTTGGTCGCGGTGTGGGCGGGCACCCGAATCCGCAGCGGCGCGGGCGGATTGACCGTCCGCTTCAGGCGGCGCGCCAGGCCGGAGGCGCCGCTGTCGCCCTCGAGCACGTTGTCGCGGGTCATCAGGTATACGGCCCGCGTCGGGTCGGCGGGCGCCCCGTCGACCACCGGCATCAGGTCGCGGCCCGGCAGCTCGTGCACCTCCGAGAACGACTCGGCCAGCGTGGCGGCGACCGCCCCGGCGTCGACGCCCGCGGCCGACAGCAGCGTCGGGACCAGGTCGACGTGGGAGGTGGGTTCGGTGACGACGCGAGGCGCCGTCGGGCGCTCGCCGATGCGCGCGATCACGAAGGGAACGCGGGTGGCCTCGTCGTAGAGGTTGAACCATTTCTGGTGCAGCCCGCCGTGGGCGCCGAGCAGATCCCCGTGATCGGCCGTCCGCACCAGCACCGCATGGGCCGAGCCGCCCTCGGTGACCGCGCGCCGGACGCGGTCGATCGGCCCGTCGACCTCGGCGTGCAGGCGGTAGTAGAGGTCGCGGTAGCGCTGGGCGTCGCGCTCGTAGGTCCGGTTGATCAACGGCGCCGGGCCATATCCGGAGTAGTAGGCCTCGCGGAAGCCGATCTGCGCGGCGGGCTTGGCCGACAGGTCCTCGTCGGCGGTGGGCGCCGGGGGCACCGGCGGCGGATCCAGCGGCGACGGTCGCACCGGGCCCCGGCGCGACCACGCGGGGAACAGCACGATGTCGTGCGGGTTGACGAAGCTGGCCACCAACAAAAACGCGCGCAGCGCCGCGGGATCGCCGGCGCGGCGGCGGGCGTAGCGATCGGCGAGCCAGGCGACCACGCGGTCGGCGATCAGGGGGTCCCGTCGGATGCCCGCGTTGGCCAGCAGCGCCCCGTGCGGCTCGGGACCCACCCAGCCCGAAAAGCCGTACGGCCCAAGCGGATCGGCGTCCAAGTAGCGCCGCACCGCGGCCGCATCGACGACACCGTCGTCGTCGTTGGTCGCCAGCGTGCCGCCGGTCGCCGGGTCGACGAGGTCGGCGTGCGAGATGTGCCACTTGCCGTCGTAGTGCGTGTCGTATCCCGCCGCGCGGAACCAGTTGCCCAGTGTCGGCACCTCGCCCCGGCGCAACCACCGCATGCGGGAGTCGTCGGCCGTCTTGCCGATGCCGTCGGTCTGGGTGACGCCGTGCAGGTCGGGGTAGTGGCCGGTGAAGATCGTCGGGCGGCTGGGCACGCAGGCCAGCGAGCCGGTGTAGTGCCGGGCGAAGCTGACGCCGTTATCGTCAAACCACTTGCGGCCGTGCAGCGTTCGATCGCGCCATGCCATCACCTCGGGGGCCTCGTATGGGGGCACCGCGCGTTCCTCGTCGGTCATCACGATGATCACATCGGGGCGATCAGACACGGGTGTTCTCCAATCGTTTCGCGAGCCCGGCGAGCATCACGTCGGACTGTCGGGCCAAAAAGCGGCACAGGATGCGTTCGGCCAGTCGTTGGGCCGTGCCGGAGCCGATGTGGACCGTGCTGGTCAGGGTCACGACGGCCGCGTCGGGCGCGTCCGCGGCCAGCGTCCAGCGGTTGGCTATCCGGCGCACCCGCCTGGGCAGGCCCTCGATGTCGTAGGCGAGTGCGCGCGGCGGGTCGAATTCGGTGATCGTTTCCACGAGGGCGTCGCGCTTGACCTGGACTCGTCGCGCGGTGCCGACGGCTCCCCCTTCGGGCCCCGCATGCAGGATGCACGAGTGGTCGACGTTGCCGGCCCACGAGGCGATCGATGCGAAGTCCGCGAGAACATCCCAGACCCGTTGCGGGCGGGCCGCAACGCGGCGGCTGCGGTGGATGTCGGCCACCCGCCCACGCTACGTGAACGTTCAGGGGATCGTGTGGAAGACCGTCTCGATCACCACCGCCAGGGCGCTGACCGCGATCGTGATGGCGATCGTCACCCAGTCGGCGAGCCTGGGCCGCGCCGGGTTGGCCGAGAGCTGACCGGTGCCGCCGCGGGCGGTGATGGCGTCGCCCATCTCGTCGGCGCGCCGCAGCGTCACGGTGATCGCGGCCGCCAGCAGGTCGATCAGCTCCAGGGCGTGCCTGCGCCGGCGGGCCTTGCGGCTGCGCGGAATCCGTTTGGGCCGCAGCCGGCGGGCGGCGTAGAGCACCTGGAATTCGTCCATCAGCATCGGGAAGGCGCGCAGGGCCAGCGCCAAGGCCGCCGCCCACTCGTCGACCGGGATCCGCAGCAGTTTGAACGGCCGGCCCAAAGTCGCCAACGCAGGCCCTATTTCGGCGACGTTGGTGGTCCAGGACACCATCGCGCCGAGCGCGAGCAGCACGACCGACAGCGCCGTGATGCGCAGGAAGTTCAGGCCTCCGCCGAGCCCGACCTCGAGCCCCCATATCGAGACCTTCGGTCGGCCGCCGGCCAGCGCCGCGGTGATGCCGCCCAGGGCGATGACGACCCACAACCACCGCGGCATCGACGGCAACACCCCGCGCGGGATGCGCGCGAGCCTTGCCGCCGCCAGCACCAGGGCCGCGACCAACCCGATCGTCACCCAGCCCGGGTAAAAGGTCAGCAGCACCGAAACGCCGAAGACCACCACGAGTTTGGTGCCCGCCCACAGGTCGTGGATGGTCGAGGTGCCGGGCACCGGGACGAGCAGCACGACGGGCCGGGTGGTGCGGCGGGTCGGGCCGCGCGAGGGGGCGGACGTCGCGGTCATGCCATGCCTCCCGCCGTGGCCGGCACGGGTTCCAGCGTGCCGTTGCGCAGATGCAGCGTGCGCGGGCACAGGTCCTCCAGCCCCACGAAGTCGTGCGAGATGACGACCACCGTCAGGTCCTGCTCGCGGCGCAGGTCTTCCAGCAACCGCAGCAGGCCGCGCTGGCTGGCGGCGTCCAGCCCGGCCAGCGGCTCGTCGAGGATGAGGGCCCGCGGGGAACGGGCCAACAGTCCGGCCAGCACCACGCGCCGCATCTGGCCGCCGCTGAGCTGGTCGATGCGCCGCCTGGCCAGCGTGGAATCGAGTCCGACGACGGCCAGGGCCGCGGCGACGCGATCGGTCTCGCGGTGCGAAAAGCCCGCCGCGGAGGCCACTTCCAGGTCGACGCGGCTGCGCATCAGTTGCAGCCGGGCCGCCTGGAACGACAGCGCCACCGCGCCCACCTGCTCGTGGGTGGGCCGGCCGTCCATGAGGCAGGTGCCGGTGGTCGGGATGGTCAGCCCGGCCATGATCCACGCCAGTGTCGACTTGCCCGAGCCGTTGCCGCCGTGGATCAGCACGCCGTCGCCCTGCCCCACCGCGAAGCTGACGTCGCGCAGGGCGGTCTTGGCCCACGGGGTGCCACTACCGTATTCGTGACCGACGTTGCGAAGTTCGATCACCGGCGCGTGCGGGCTGTGGTCGACCGGGACGGGCCTGGCCGGAGCGGCCGCGGTCTCGACCATGCCGGTATTGTCGGGCGAATCGCTGAGATCGATTGTGCGGTCGGCTGAATCGGCCTCGTTGTTGTAGTGCGTGATGTGCACCAGGGCGGTGCGGTGCCGCTTGGTGAGCCCCGACAACACGCCCAACAACGCGTCCCGTCCCTCTTGGTCGACCATGGTGGTGACCTCGTCGGCGATGAGCAGCGCCGGTTCGCGGGCCAGGGCCGCGGCGAGCGCGAGCCGCTGCAGTTCGCCCCCGGACAGGCTGCCCGTGTCGCGTTGGGCGAGCCCGTCGAGGCCGACCTCGCCCAGCAGCCGGTCGACGTCGATCTTGGTGCCCGGTGGCAGGCCCCAGACCACGTCGTCGGCGACCCGGGTGCCCAGCACCTGGCTTTCGGGGTGCTGCAGTACCAGGGCGGTGCCGCCCAGCTTGCCCAGGCCCACCGCGCCCGGCCGGTCGACGGTGCCCGACGTCGGTTCCCGCCCGGCCAAAATCAGCATCAGCGTGGTCTTCCCGGAACCGTTGGGCCCGGTGATCGCGACGTGTTCGCCGACCCGGAACTCCAGGCTGATCTCGCGCAGCGCGTCCTGGCGGGCGCCGGGGTAGCGGAAACGCACCTTGTCCAGCCGCACCGGGACCGGTCCGACATCGCCCCGCTCGCCCTCGCTTCCGTCCCAGGCGTCCAACTTGTGCACGTCGGGAAGGCCGCGCATCCGTTCCAGCAGGCGCGACAGCGCCCACCAGCCGATCAGCGACACGACCATGATCCCGATGCCGTAGTAGGCCAGCACCAACCACTGCCAGTAGTGCAGCGCGACAGCGAAATAGCGCTTCAGGTCGCCCGCGGCGCCCTGCATGTGCACCCGGCCCAAGAACCTGGCGACGCCTTCCACGTTCGCGGTGGCCACCTCGAAGATCAGGTGGCGCAGCCGGGTCATCACGGTCAGCGCGCCGACGTTCGCGGCGCCGAAGGCCAACCCGGCGACCAGCGACGAGATGATGACGGTGAACGCGCCCCGTCCCTTGCGTTTGATGAACCCGGTCAGGCCGCCGATGTAGACGCAGTGGACGACGGACATGAACCCGCCGAGGCCGGCGATCAAAAAGGCGATCACCCCGGCGGCGACGGTCGCGGCCGTAAGCACCCGGAGCCGGTAGCGGTAGGCCAACAGCCCGGTGGGCACGGTGCCCAGCAGGGCCAGCCCGGCCGCGAAGGGAACCACGACGGAGATGATGGCGATCACCGCGCACAGCGCCCCCATCACTGCCGCCTGCGCCAACTCGACCGGCCGCAGCGCGCCACCCCGGTGAGGTGAACGGCGGGGTCGGGGGACGGTCACTTTATCGATTCTGCCAGGCCGCGGCGGTGACGACCCGCGCCACACCACGCCGGCCGGGTTTTCCGGGCGGGCCGTGTGGCACTCGTCTCGCTTAGCAAAGCTATGCAAGCATGGACACATGAATGCATCCGCCGCCAACCACAACGATGTCGTTGACGCCGCCACCAACGAGCCGCAATCGGGCCTGGGGGCCGACCTACTCGCCGTGGTCGCGCGCCTCAACCGGCTGGCCACCCAGCGCATCCAGATGCCGTTGCCCGCGGCGCAGGCCAGGCTGCTGGCCACCATCGAGGCGCACGGGGAAGCCCGGATCGGCGACCTCGCGGGCGTCGACCACTGCTCACAACCCACGATGACCACGCAGGTGCGCCGGCTCGAGGACGCCGGCCTGGTCACCCGGACCGTCGACCCCGGTGACGCCCGGGCGGTCCGGATCCGGATCACCCCGCAGGGGATACGCACGCTCAACGCCGTCCGCGCCGACCGCGCCGCGGCGATCGAACCGCAATTGGCCCTGCTCGATGCCGCCGAGCGCAAGGTCCTCAAGGAAGCGGTCGACGTGCTGCGACGCCTTCTCGAGAACGCCGCGACGACGCCGCGGCGCCATACCCTGTGATCGCCCACCACGGTGGCCACACCGCCGCCGGCGGGTAGACACTGGGAATCACCCGACAGCCCGGAAGAGCGCTGTGGTCTGACCGACGACGAAAGGCGGGGACGATGCCGACGCAGGCTTCCTCGCCCTTGACCGTCTGGGTGGGGCCGACGAGGTACGTCTTCTCCCCCGGCCGCGACGTGCTGGTGGGCTACGGCGGCGAGGTCGACATCCCGCTCGAGGCCGCGGCCGCAGGCGCCGACCCGGCGCCTCGCCCCGAGGTGGTGCTGCGGTTCACCGGGAACAACTGGGTGGCCATCGACACCGGCCCCCACGGCATGTACGTCGACGGGTCGCGGGTGTCGACGCTCGACATCCGGTCCGGTCAGGCGATCGCGATCGGTGACCCGCAGCGGGGCCCGCGCCTGGTCTTCCAGGTCGGTCCGCCCGTACCGCCGCCCGGTCCCCCGCACCGCGCCGACCCCAATCTGCTGGCCCCGACCGAGCGACCCACCCAGCGCATGCGGGTCCCGGCGCCGCCGCCCGCGGCGGAGCCGCCCGTGGAGCCCGCGCCGCCGCCGGCGGCACCGCCCGTTCCGGCTTCGCCCGCGCCGCCGCCCGTCCCGCCCGCGCCGGCGCCGGCGCCCGTCGCGCGGGAGGAGCAGACGGAGGGCCCGGGGCTGATCGAGCGGATGATCACGCGAAAGCTGCGGGCCCCCCGCGAGGCCGTCCGCGCGCCGGACGGCAACTCCACCTTCCGGCTGCCGCTCGCGTCGGGGGCGCGCACCAGCGGCGTCGTCGCCTACCGGTTGGGGCTGACGGTCGACGGGCGCGACGTGCTCACGGACGTCTCGTTCACCGCGGGGCTGGGGACGTTGACCGCCGTCGTGGGGCCGTCTTCTGCGCGCGGCTCGGCGCTGCTCGAATTGCTCGCCGGCAGGCGCGAACTCGGCTCCGGCCGAGCCACCGTGGACGGGCACGACGTGCACGCCGAGCCCGAGTCCATGCGCACACGCATCGGGATCGTGCGGCGCGACGAGTGCGTCCACCCGCGGCTCACCGTCGAGCAGGCCCTGACGTACGCCGCCGAGCTGCGCCTGCCGCCGGCAACCGCGCCCGAGCACCGCCACCGCGTGGTGGATCAGGTTCTCGAGGAGGTCGGGCTGGCGCCCCACCGCGCGACCCGGATCGGCAGGCTCCCGCCCGAGCTGCGCCGGTGCGTGTCGATGGCGGTCGAGCTGCTCACCCGCCCGACGCTGCTCGTGGTCGACGACCCGGGCGCCGGCCTGGATCCGGCGCAGCAAGACCACGTGATGACCGTGCTGCGCCGCCAGGCCGACATCGGCTGCGTCGTGGTGGTGGCGGTGCCCCCGCAGGCGTCGCCGCGCAACCTCCACATCTGCGACCAGGTGGTGGTCCTCACGGCGAGGGGCACCGCCGCCTTCGTCGGGGCTCCCCGACAACTCGAGCCCGAGATGGGCAGCGCCGACTGGGCGACGGTCCTCGAGCGGGTCGGCGCCGATCCCGACGGCGCGCACCGGGCATACCTGGACCGTCGACCGGCGCCGCCCGCGCCGCCCGAGGTCGCCGCGCCGTGGCCCCGCCCGGCCGGGCTCTCCGCGAACCGGCAAATCCGGCTGCTGGCCCGCCGTCAGCTCCGCCTGATGTTCGCCGACCGCACCTACGTGCTGTTTTTGGCCATCCTGCCCTCACTGCTGGCGGCGCTGACCCTGCTGATCCCCGGCGATTCCGGCCTGGGCCGGCCCGAGCCGGGGGGCCCCAACCCCCACGAGGCCATCGAGATCCTGGCCGCGCTCAACATCGGCGCGGTGATCCTGGGCACCGCCCTGACCATCCGGGCGGTGGTCGAGGAGCGTCGCGTCTTCCGGCGCGAGCAGGCCATCGGGCTGTCGACGGCGGCGTACCTGGCCGCCAAGGTCGCCGTCTTCGGTCTGGCCGCACTCGTCCTGACGGCGGTCTTCTTCGCGATCGTGATCGTCGCCAGGGGCGGGCCCGTGCACGGCGCCGTGCTGCTGGGCAATGCGACGGTCGAGCTCTACGTGGCCGTGGCGTTGACGGCCGTCGTCTCCGCGGTCGTCGGGCTGATGCTGTCGACGCTGGGCAACCGGCTGCGAGAGGTGCTGCCGCTGCTCGTGCCGGTGATCCTGGCCTCCCTGCTGTTCAACGGGAGCCTCGTTCAGCTGGTGGGCCAGTGGGGCTTTCAGCAGGTTTCGTGGTTCGTGCCCGCCCAGTGGGGCTTCGCGGCATCGGCGTCGACCGTCGACCTGCGCCGCGTCGACGCGCTCGCCGCCAACACCTTGATGTGGACCCATTATTCGGGCTGGTGGTTGTTCGATGTGGTCATGCTGGCGGTCCTCGGCACGGTCGCGGCCGGTGTCGCGGCCTATCGGCTGCGTCGGGTGAGCCCAGTCCGTCGCGCGCGAGGCGATTTTCCCGCCGCCGCTTCACGCTGAAAGTCGTCAGCGCGCACTCGACGCGACCAAAGCGCTCGTTGACCTGTTTGCGGGGCCCCGCGGGGGGATACCGTCCTGTTTATGGCGCCAGAGATTTCCAGCACTGCCCAACACCTGC
This sequence comes from Mycobacterium alsense, assembly GCF_002086635.1. Lineage (GTDB taxonomy): Bacteria > Actinomycetota > Actinomycetes > Mycobacteriales > Mycobacteriaceae > Mycobacterium > Mycobacterium alsense. The sequence continues at coordinate 111,429 of NZ_MVHD01000007.1, forward strand.
GCAACGCCCTGGACGGGCGGTGGCGCGACATGAAGAACCGGATGCGCGACACGCTCACCGAGGACCTGTTCCGCCCGCACTACACGCCCAACACGGTGATCGCCCGCACCAAGGTGGCCGAGCAGATGCGGATCATGGCCGCGTTCGGCGCCGCCGCCGACTCGTTCCGCAAGGAGCACGGCGGCACCGGCGACGTGGGCGCGGCCATCTCGATGATCGAGATGCTGGCGATGTCGGACCTGTCGCTGATGGTGAAGGCCGGGGTGCAGTGGGGGCTGTTCGGCGGGGCCGTCGAGAACCTGGGCACCGAGCGCCACCACGAGACCTACGTGCCGAAGATCATCAGCCTCGAGCTGCGCGGCTGCTTCGCGATGACCGAGACCGGGCACGGCAGCGACGTCCAGTCGCTGGAGACCACCGCGACCTACGACCCCGAGACCGAAGAGTTCGTCATCGACTCCCCCACCCCGACCGCCCGCAAGGACTACATCGGCGGCGCCGCCGAAACCGCCACCATGGCAGCGGTTTTCGCGCAACTGATCACCACCGAGGACGGCAAGCCGGTCAACCATGGCGTGCACTGCGTCCTGGTACCCATCCGCGACGCCGACGGCAACGACCTGCCCGGGGTGACCACCTCGGACTGCGAATACAAGGGCGGCCTGCCCGGCGTCGACAACGGCCGCATCGTCTTCGACCACGTCCGCGTCCCGCGGGTGAACCTGCTGAACAAATACGGCGACGTCGCCGCCGACGGCACCTACAGCTCCCCGATCGACAACCCGAATCGCCGGTTCTTCACGATGCTGGGCACCCTGGTGCGGGGCCGGATCACCGTCGGCGGCAGCGCGGGCGCCGCCGCGCGCGTCGCGCTCGACATCGCCACCCGATACGCGTTGGAGCGCAGGCAATTCAGCGCCCCCGACGGCGGCGGCGAGGTGCTGATCATGGACTACCTGGTGCACCAGCGGCGGCTGTTCCCGCTGATCGCCAAGTCGTACGCGCTGCAGTTCGCCCAGAACGAACTGGTCAGCAGGTGCCACGACGTCCAGACGGCCGACGCCCCCGACGCCGAAGAGCAGCGCGAACTGGAGGCCCGCGCCGCGGGGCTGAAGGCCGCCAACACCTGGCACGCCTCGCGCGCGATCCAGGAGGCCCGCGAGGCCTGCGGCGGCGCGGGTTACATGGCCGAGAACCGGCTGATCGCGCTGCGCGGCGACACCGACGTGTTCACCACCTTCGAGGGCGACAACCACGTGCTGACCCAGCTGGTGGCCAAGGAGCTGCTGACGGCCTACGCCGACGACATCCGCAGCATGAGCCCGGTCGAATGGGTGCGCTTCGCCGCCAACACCGTCGGCGAGCGGGTCATGAAACGCACCGCGGCCGAAGCGATCATGCAGACGATCGTCGACGCCCGCCAGGACAGCGAAGAAGAGGGCAGCCTGTTCAACCGCGGCACCCAGGTGACGATGTTCGAGGACCGCGAAAACTATCTGCTGTCCTCGGTCGCGCGCCGGCTGCAGGGCAAGTCCAAGGAGATGTCGGAATTCGACGCGTTCAACGCCGTGCAGGACCACGTGCTGCACGCGGCGGGCGCGCACATCGACCGAATCGTGTTGGAGGCCTTCGTCGCCGGGATCGACTCGTGCAAGGACGAGGAGGCCCGCAACCTGCTGGAACTCCTCTGCGACCTGTATGCGTTGTCGGTGATCGAGGACGACAAGGCCTGGTACATCGAGCACGGCTACCTGTCGAGCGGACGGGCCAAGGCGGTCACCCGCGGCATCAATGACCGGTGCCGCAAGCTGCGCCCGCACGCCACGACGCTCGTCGACGGGTTCGGCATCCCGGAGCCGCTGCGCTACGCCGAGATGCTGCACCCGGAGAACCTGCCGGACTGATACCCCGAAAGGGGTTGCGCGCGAACGCTATTGGTGGGGGATCTTGCCCTGCGCCTGCAGTTTGCCGTCCGGGCCGATCTGGAACTTCACCGTGCCCGTCCCGGTTGGACAGCAGGGCTGGTCCTTGCCGACCTGCCACCGGTACTGCACCGTGACGGTGTCGTCGGCCGGCGGCAACACGGTGATGTAGGGCTTCGGGTTGGGGGTGGGTGTGCCCAGCGGGGTGTTGTGGTCGAAGAACACCAGCTGCTGGGGGGTCGACTCGCTGGCGATGGTCGGAATGATTTGCACCCAATACAAACGGCAGTTCCTCGTGTGCCCGCGGGCGATCTCGACCCAGCGCGTGCCCGGGGTCGTGACGGGCACCGCGGAGATGGCCCGGCGCACCGTGTCGGCCTTCGGCCCGTCGGAGTCCTTGCACTTGTCGGGCGGCATGGCGGGCGGGGCCGGCGCCTTCGAGGCGCAACCGGCGGCCAGCAGGATCGCCAGGATCACCATCAGCCGACGCACGCCGTGAGCTTAGCGAAGGCGGGGAAACTCCGACTCGCGGCCACGCGGGCATTCGTGTCCCGGTCGCGCAGTCGGCGTCGACCCACCCTGACCTGGGAGATTGAGGTCCTCTGGCCACCTCACCGCCGCATCGGCCGCGGTGAGAGGAACCCGTAAAACGCGAGAAACGCCGCATATCCGGTGCCGAAACATGCTCACCGCACCATTCACCGCAAGCCCGTTGCGCGCGAAGGAGGGACGTAGGCGTGACTGCCGAGCCCGCTGCGGCCCCCGGAACCTCTGAGTTCTCCGACGCCGGCGCCGTGAAAACCATGTGCGCTTACTGCGGCGTCGGCTGCGGCATGCTGCTACAGGTCGCCACCGACCCCGTAAGCGGGCGCCGCCGGGTGGCGAAGGCTCTTGGCAACAAGCAACACCCGGCCAACTTCGGTCGGGTGTGCACCAAGGGGGCAACCACCGCCGACATGCTTGCGGCCCCGGGCCGGATGGACTCCGCATACGTTCGCGACGACCGCGGCGAACCGCTCCAGCCCGTCGACACCGACACCGCGATCACCCGTTGCGCCAAGCGGTTACGGGCCATCATCGACGAGCACGGCCCGGACTCGTTCGCGATGTACGTCTCGGGCCAGATGTCCATCGAGGCTCAGTACCTCGCGAACAAGTTGACCAAGGGGTTCATCGGCACCAACCAGATCGAGTCGAACTCGCGGCTGTGCATGGCCAGCGCGAGTTCCGGTTACAAGCTGTCCCTGGGTGCGGACGGACCGCCCGGCTCGTATCAGGACTTCGACCGCGCCGACGTCTTTCTCGTCATCGGCGCCAACATGGCCGACTGCCACCCGATCCTGTTCCTGCGCATGATGGACCGCGTCAAGGCGGGCGCCAAGCTGATCGTGGTGGACCCGCGCCGCACGGCGACCGCCGACAAGGCCGACCTGTTCCTGCAGATCGCCCCCGGCTCCGACCTCGCGCTGCTCAACGGGCTATTGCACCTGATCGTCGAGGATGGGCACATCGACGCGGATTTCATCGCCGAGTTCACCGAGGGCTGGGAGGTGATGCCCGGCTTCCTGCAGCAGTACACCCCCGACGCGGTCAGCGAAATCACCGGCATCCCACCCGAAGACATCCGCGCGGCGGCCCGCATGCTCGGCGCGGCCGACAACTTCATGAGCTGCTGGACGATGGGCCTCAACCAGAGCACCCACGGCACCTGGAACACCAACGCCATCTGCAACCTGCACCTGGCCACCGGCGCGATCTGCAAGCCCGGCAGCGGCCCCTTTTCCCTCACCGGGCAGCCCAACGCCATGGGCGGCCGCGAAATGGGTTACCTGGGGCCGGGTCTGCCGGGCCAGCGGTCGGTGGCATCGGCCGACGACCGCGAGTTCGTCGAGGACCGCTGGGGCGTCCCGCGCGGTACGCTGCGCACCGAGGCCGGCGCCGCCACCGTCGACATGTTCGCCCGCATGGCCGACGGCCGGATCAAGGCCTGCTGGATCGTGTGCACCAACCCCGTTGCCTCGGTGGCGAATCGGAGGACGGTCCTGGCCGGGCTGGAACGCGCGGAGCTGGTGATCGGCCAGGACGCCTTCCTGGAGACCGAGACCAACCAATACGCCGACGTGTTGTTGCCGGCCGCATTGTGGGCGGAATCCCAGGGCGTGATGGTCAACTCCGAACGCACCATGACGCTGTTCCAGCCGGCGGTCCAGGCGCCGGGCCAGGCGCTGCCGGACTGGCAGATCATCGCCCGGATCGCCTGTGAGATGGGCTTTTCCGAAGCGTTCAGCTACGACCGCGCCGAGGACGTCTTCGAGGAGATCAAGGGGTTTTCGAACCGGAAGACCGGCTACGACCTGCGCGGGGTCAGCTACGAGCGGCTGCGCCGGACGCCCTTGCAGTGGCCCTGCCCGCCCGAGGGCGCCCGCGACCGCAATCCGATCCGGTACGTCAACGACGGCGTCAGCCAGAATCGGCTGGTCCGCGGGGACGGCAGCGTGCCGCGGCTGGCCTTCCCGACCCCCACCGGCCGCGCGGCGTTCTTCGCCCGCCCGCATCTGCCGCCCGACGAAATGCCCGACGACGACTACCCGTTCCTGTTGAACACCGGGCGCCTGCCGCACCAGTGGCACACGATGACCAAGACCGGGAAGGTCGCCAAGCTCAACAAGCTCAACCCGGGCCCGTTCGTCGAGATCCACCCCGACGACGCCGACCGGCTACAAGTCAGCGACGACGACCCGGTCGAAATCGCCTCCCGCCGCGGCCGTGCCGTGCTGCCCGCGGTGGTCAGCGACCGGGTGCGTCCCGGCAATTGCTTTGCCCCCTTTCATTGGAACGACGCGTTCGGCGAATACCTGTCGATCAACGCGGTCACCAACGACGCGGTGGATCCGATATCGAGCCAGCCGGAGTTCAAGGCGTGCGCCGTCACCCTGGCAAAGGTCGCCGTGTCCCAACCCGAAGAAACTCCCGCCGAGGGCGTCACCTCCCCGCTCGACGCGCTGGCCGAAATCCTCGGCGTGGCAACCCAACCCGCGCCCGAATTCGACGAGCCCGGCCGCTCCTACCTCGCCGGGATGCTGACCGGGTTGCGTTCAGAAGCCGGACGCCGCGCGGGCGGGGTGCCCACGCTGCCCGCCACCGCGCCGTTCGACTCCAGCACCCGGCACTGGGTGGACGGCCTGCTCGCCGGGCTGTTCTCCCGCATCGAGGCACCCCGGCCGATACCGGCGCAGGCCGTCAACGAGCCGGCCGCCGAACCGAAACCGGCGCCCGACCGAACGCCGATCGTGGTGCTGTGGGCCTCGCAGACCGGAAATGCCGAAGAGCTCGCCGCCGAAGTCGCCGCGCGATTGGGCGAGGCCGGATTGCCGGCCGCGCTGCGCGGGATGGACGATTTCCCGGTGTCCGAGCTGCCGGCGGCGAGGGAACTGCTGCTGATCACCAGCACGACCGGCGACGGCGATCCGCCCGACAACGCCGCCGGCCTGTGGCGGGCGTTGACGGCCGACGGCGCCCCGCGCCTCACCGCTACGCGTTATGCCGTTCTCGCGCTGGGCGACTCGAACTACGACGATTTCTGCGGTCACGGGCGCCGGCTCGACGAGCGCCTCGCCGAGCTCGGGGCGACCCGCCTCGCCGCCCGGCGCGACTGCGAGCCCGACTACGACGACTCGGCGGCCAAGTGGCTGGCCGACGTCATCGCGGCCCTGACCCGCACACCCACCTCCGCGGGTCCGCAGGAAAGGGCGACGGCGCGCAAACCCGCGGTGGTCGCGGCGCCGCCGCGCCCGAGCGGGCCGGCCCCGAGCGCCTACAGCAAAAAGCGCCCGCTGATCACCGACCTGGCCCGCAACATCAGGCTGAGCCGGCCGGAGTCGGCAAAAGACGTGCGGCAGCTGGTGTTCAGCGTGCCGGAGGACACCGTGAGTTACGAGGCCGGCGACGCGCTGGGCGTGTGGCCGCGCAACAGCGACCAGCTGGTCGACGAGTGGCTGTCCGTGACCGGGCTGGACGCGCAGACCCCGGTCGAGGTCGGCGAGCACGGTCTGATGTCGCTGCGCTCCGCGTTGACCGAGCGGATCGAGATCGCCCACATCAGCCGGGATCTGGTGCGGTTCGTGCAGGAACGCACCGGCGATGGGGAGCTCGCGGAGCTGCTCAAGCCGGAAAACAAGGCCGCCCTGAGGGATTGGGCGTGGGGCCGCCAGTCCATCGACCTGCTGGCGCAGCGGTCGGTCTACGCGTCGGCCCACGAATGGGTGCGGGTCCTCAAACGCCTTCAGCCGCGGCTCTATTCGATTTCCTCGAGCCCGAAGGAATTCCCCGGGGAAGTCCACCTGACGGTCTCGCCGGTGCGCTACAACTTCCGGGGCGTGCCGCGGCGGGGGGTGTGTTCGACCTACCTCGCCGACCGCTCCCCCGGCGATCGGATCGCGGTCTATCTGCAGCCGTCGAGCAACTTCCGGCCGCCCAGCGATCCGCACACGCCGATGATCATGATCGGTCCGGGCACCGGGATCGCGCCCTTCCGCGGTTTCCTGCAGGAGCGGCGCGCGCTCGGTCACACCGGCCCCAACTGGCTGTTCTTCGGCGAGCAGCACGCCGCCACCGACTATTACTACCGCGACGAGATCGAGCAGATGCATGCCGACGGGTTGCTCACCGAGCTGGATCTGGCGTTCTCCCGGGACCAGCGCGACAAGGTCTACGTGCAGCACCTGATGCGCAGGCGCGGCGCGCAGCTGTGGCGCTGGCTGCAGGACGGGGCGCAGCTGTACGTGTGCGGTACCGCCGATCCCACGGCCAAGGACATCGACCGCGCCCTGTGCGACATCGCCGCCGAACACGGCAGCCTCGACCCGGACGCCGCGACGGCCTACGTCCGGTCGTTGAGCGCCGACAAGCGCTACCACCGCGACGTTTACTGAGGCGTGTGCCGCGCCCGGCGGGGCCCGTAATGCGACGGAAACGTCGCGCATCAACCGGCGAAACATTCACTGCACAAGATCGGTTCATGAAGACCGAGTGCCCGCTGCAGTGCCGGTTGCGACGAGACGCGGCGACCGGCCACGTCGTTTGGGCGGGGTTGCCCGCCAACCTCGATCTGGCGTTCTCCCGGGAGCACCGCGACGAGGTCTACGCGCAGCACCTGTTGCGCGAGCAGGGCAGCCCGCTGCGGCGGTCGTCGGAGGGCCGCGCGCGGCTGTGCGTGTGTGAGATGGTCCTAGGTCACTCGACGACGACCGAGATGGTCTGAATCGCGTTGCCGCCGTAGCCGAGGCGATTCCATTCGGGTTTCTCCGGCTGCGTGTGCCCGGCCCCGTCGGTGGCCCGCGCCCGCACGGTGCGAACCCCGCGGCCGTCGCAGCGGGTGATCAACTCCCACCACTGCCAGCTGTGGCGGCGGTATTCGCCGATCATGCGCGCGCGCTGCCACGGGCCCCCACCGATCGAGACGTCGACGTGTTCGACGGGCGCGGCGCCCGACCACGCGACGCCGCGGACCACGAACTCCCCGGACGGCACCGACGCGCTGTCGACGGGTTGGGCGATCAACGCGCGCACTCGCTGCAGGCGGACGGGCTCGCGGACAACCGCCCCGTCACGCTCCCATTCGAAGCGGTAGCGCCGGGTCTGGAAGAAGCCGTCGAACGGGCGGTCGATGACCTCGATGTCGGTGAGCCACTTGACCGACGCGACCGAGTACCAGCCGGGAACGATCAGCCGGACGGGGCGGCCGTGCTGCAGCGGCAGCGGCTCCCCGTTCATCGCGAAGGCGACGAGCGCCTCCGAGGCGAGCGCGTCGGCCACCGACAGCGCGCGCTCGAACCGCACGGGGGCTACCGCGCCGTCCACCAGCCCCGCGTCGGCGCCGCGGAATACGACATCGTGTGCCCCCGCGGTCAGCCCGGCGCGCTCCAGGATTGCCGCCAGTGGGACACCGGTCCATTCGGCGGTGCTGGCCGCCCCGTAGCGCCACCGCTCACCGGCGACGGGCGGGTCGAACTGGCTTCGGCCGTTGCCCGCGCATTCCAGCGTGGCGATGAGCGACTGTGCCGGCAGGTTGTTCAGGTCGCGCAGGCCCAGCCGCAACGGCCGCCGCACCGCCCCGGTGACCGCCAACTCGTGCCGCTCGGGATCCAGCACCGGGGTGGCGAAGTGGTTGCGGACATAAAAATGGTCGGCGGGCATCACGACACCGCCGACCAGTTCTTGCAGTGAGGTCTCACAGTTCAGCGGGTCCTCCTGGTGCACCACGAGTCCCGAGCCCCCGCCCCGGTTCACGACCGGCAATCCGGCCGCCGCCCACGCGCACATCCCACCCGCCAGGTTCACCGCGTCGAAGCCCGCCTCCCGCAGCGACGTGGCCACCGCCGCGGAGCGCCCGCCGGACCGGCACACCACCACGATTCGCCGGTCGCGGGGCAATTCGTTTTGTCGATCGCGCACGCGTCCGACCGGCATCAGGATCGCGGTCGGCGCGTGCTCGGTACACCATTCGTCCGGTTCTCGGACGTCGAGCAGCAGCGCCCCGTCGTCCACCATCGCCTTGGCGGCGCGGGGGCCGACCTGCGGTGTGCCGCCGGCGCTCTCGGCCGCGTTGCCGCCCGAGGACGGCAGGCCGGCACCCTGCCAGGCCGCAAAGCCCCCGATCACGTCCGAGACGTCGGCGAACCCCGACGCCCGAAGCGCGCTCGCGGCGATCATCGACCGATAGCCGCTGGCGCAGTAAACGACCACCGGTTCCGCCGGATCCAGATCCCCCAGCGACCCCGTGAGGGCAGGAAGGGGAACACAGTGCGCCCCGGGGATGGTTCCCCGCGCCGTCTCCTGCGGGCCCCGCACGTCCACGAGCTGCAACCGCGGCTCCAGGCCGCGCAACTCGGCGAGCTGCTCGATGGTCAGCCGTGCGGATGCCTCGACGAGCTCGGGTCGTTGCGCGAGAACCTGCGCGAGGTCGCGCAATTGGCCGACGACGCGGTCGAGACCGACGCGGGCGAGGCGGATCTTGGATTCGCAGGCCAGCGCGTCGTCGCCGACCAGGACGATGTCGCGCTCCGGCGACAACACGTTGCCGGCCCACTCTGCGAAGCGCCCCCGCAGCCCGACGTTGACCGCACCGCGCAGATGTCCGCACGCGTAGTCGTCCGGCTCCCTGCTGTCCAGCAGGACAGCGCCGGCTTGGGAGCGTTCGCGCACGTCGCCGATGTCCAGCAGCGGCACCGGGTTTGCGTCCAGCAGCGGCCGCCGCTCGCGATTGCGGTGTGCCGCGAACGCGAAGTAGCGCGGCCGCACCGGCTGCCCCTCGGTGACCGCGGCGACGAACTGGTCCACGTCGCGGGTCATCAGCGCATAGTTGGTCCGGCGCTGCTCACCGATCGTCGAGCTGGTCTCGTTCGAAAGTTGCTTGCCGCAGCTGGATCCGGCGCCGTGGGCAGGAAACACCCGCGTGGGGTCGGGCAGGTTCAGCAGCTTGGCGTGCAGCGACCCGTAGAGCGTCGCTGCCAGCGCGTCCGCCGAGTAGCCGGCGGCCACGTACAGGTCCGGGCGGCCCACGTCGCCGACGAACAGCGTGTCGCCGGTGAGCACGCCGTAGGGGATTTCGTCGTCGGCGCGCTCGTAGACCACGATGCAGATCGACTCCGGGGTGTGGCCGGGTGTGGCCAGGATCTCCAAGGTCACTTCGCCCAGCGAGATCCGCTGCCCGTCGCGCAGCGGCTCGATCGGGAACTCGACGTCGGCGCCCTCGCCGAAGGAGATCGGTGCGCCGGTGGCGGCCGCCAGCTCCAGATGCCCGCTCAAAAAGTCCGCGTGGATGTGGGTTTCGATGACCCGCTCGATGCGCAGCCCCCGCTGGGCCGCCTCGCCGAGGTAGTCCTCGACGTCGCGCCGCGGGTCGACGACGACCGCGCGCCCGGTGGTCTCGTCCCCGATCAGATACGAGGCGTGCGACAAACAGTCCAGATAGTGCTGCGTGAAGATCATCGCGGCTTCCTTTCCGTGTCACCGGCTAGGCGGGGCCGGTTGCCCGTATACCGCCACCACCACGGTGCGGTCCAAACTGTTCTCCGACCACACCCCGATGGCGGTGTTGGCGCAGTCGCGGATGATCGCCATGTCGTCGGGGTTGGAGTACCACTGGTTGACCAGTTCGAGGCTGCTGATGGACATGGCGGGGTTGATCGCCACGGTCTCGGCGGCCTTGCCGTGAAAGCCGGCGGCGTTGGCGCGGTCCTGCGGCGTCGATCCGTCGGAGCCCGTGTCGCCGTTGATGTTCCGATTGGCCAGCATGTCGTCGGCGTGCCATTCGGCGGCCAGCGTCAGCGCGTTGTCCCGGACGACGTCGTTGGTGCAGCCGGCCTGGTGCTGCAGGGTGTAGACGGCGGAGACGACGGCGCTGTTGAGCCGCTTGTTGTCGGCCTGGGCGGCGGGGGGCGCCCCCGCCACCGCCGTCCACAGGACCACGGCGACCGCCGGCGCGCCGCGGCCGCCCATCCCCACGCTCATGGCGCCTCCCGTCACACCGGATCGAAATGCGAAACCAGCCATCGTCCCCGCACCTTGTCCAGCGACACCCGGATGACGGGCCGGGTGTCGGTGGGCGCGCCGTCCCCGACGGTCACGGTTTGGTTGACGAACAGCAGGACCACGGCGTGGTCGTGGGTCGCCGAAACCGACGCCGCCGCAGTCACTTTGGCGACCGCCGACACGTGCTTTTCCTTCGCGCCGGGGATGACGACCTCGCGGGTCAGCGTGGTGTAGGCGTCCTTGAAGTCGCCGGTCAGGCGCTCGCGGGCCCCGGCGAGCTCCCTTTCCGCCGAGTCGGCCCGGTAGGACAACAGGGCGACCGCGTCGTCCCTGGCCGCCCGCACCGACTCGGTGCGGGCCCGGTCGAGCTCGTCGGTGGGCCCGCCCACCCACGCGAGGTAGCCCGACGCCAGCGCCAGCAGCAGGGCCAGCGCGGGCAGCACGCCATACGCGAGCACCCGCGTCCAGGGGATCGGTCGCCGTTTCCGCGTCGCGTCCGGCCGCGCGTCGGCGGCCCGCTCGCCGGCATCGGCTTCGGGCTTGTCGATCGTGTCGCTGAGTATCGTCATGGCACGAACACCACGTTGGACACCTTGGCGTCGTCGCCGACCGCCCGCATTTCGATGCGCATCCGCCATTCCCGCGGCGCCTCCTCACCGCCGGCGGTGCGCGACTTCACGGCCACGGCCACCAGAACCTGGGCCGCGTCGCCGCGCTGAGATTCCAGCCCGGCATCGGTGACCGTGCCTTCGGATTTCGACTGCGCCGCCTTGACGACGTCGATGAACGGCTTGGACCGCTGCGCGAAGTCGTCCCGGAATTCCCCGGTGGCCGAATCGAGGATCCGCCGCACATCGGCGTCGACGTGGGTGTAGTCGATTGTCGTGAGGTTCACCGCGGCCTGGCGTGCGCTGTGGACGAACAGATCGCGCCGAGACTGGGCCTCGTGCCTCTCGTAGGCCCGGGAGCCGAGCCAGCCGACCAGCCCGGCCAGCGTGGCCACGGCCAGGCCGCCGACGACCAGCGCCCACGCGGTGCGCGAAAGCCGCGGACGGGCGGTCCGCCGGCGAACCCGGCCGACTTGTTCTGCAGCATCGGGGGTTTCGGGCTCTTTGGACACGATTGCTCCTTGACTACGGCGGTGGAATGAGAAGTGACTGCCAGTTCTTGGCGCGCGGGTGCGCGAGGTCGGCATCGGTGTAGCGGCGCCCGTCGGGGCCCACGTAGTCACCGGTCGCCGGGTCGTAGGTCGCGACGGCGAGCGGCGGGGCCGGCGGCGCGGTGCCCCGTGGCGGTGGGAGCCGAGGGTCCCGCCCCGGCGGGTACTGCGGCACGCCCTGCCCGGTCGTGGTGGCGTTCGGGTCGCCCTTCCAGTTGTAGCCGTCGTTGAGCGGCACGTAGTCCTCGTCGCTTTCGCACAGCTCGACGGTCGGTGCCCGCTTCCACGGCTTCGTCTCGCACGGAATGTTGCGCACCCCACGAACATTGAGCTCCGAGTCCTGCGGCAGCCGGCAGTACAGGTCCGCCGCAGGGCGGTCCGGGGCGTCGACGCTGGCCGGCGAGCGGCGCTGCGTCGGCGGCAGGTAGCCGGTGGTGCAGGGCGGCGGCAGGTTCATGTTGAGGTTGAAGTCCAACTGCGCCCCGCGGTACTCCTGTTTGGTGTTCGAGCTGGGCACGACGATCGCGGCCATCGCCGCGATGCCCTGCGGTAACAGCACCAGCAGTTGTTCGATGTCGTGGCGGTAGACGACGGCGATGTCACCGAGGCTCACCAGGTTGGCGAACAGGACCGGAACGGCCGGCGTCACCCGGTCCAGCAGCGCGCGCCCCTCCTCCATCCCGGAGCTGCCCTGCGTCAACAGGTCTCGCACCGCGGCGTCCTGGGCCTTGAATTGCGCCATGATGGCCGCGGTCCGACCGGCCCAGGTGGCGATCGCCTGCGACGTCTGCACCTGGGAGTCGAGGACCGGCGGCGACTGGTCGATCAGCGCGGCCAGCGGGTCGACGGTGCGACCCCCCGCGATGGCCAGCGCGGTCGACCCGTCGACGATTCGGGACAGTTCGGGCCCGAGGCCGGCGACCGCGCGGTTGGTCTCGTCGATGACCGTGCGCAGGTTGTCGCGCGGAATCGCCTGCAGCGCACGGTTGGTCAGGTCGAGCAGGCGCCCGATGTCGACGGGCACGTCGACGCGGCCGGCGGGGATGACGTCGCCCGCCCGAAGCGCCCGGGCGTGGTCGCCGACCTTGCCGGGCTGCGGGGTCAGCTCGATGTATTGCTCGCCGATCGCCGACCGGCTGTGCACCGACGCCTGGACGTCGGACGGCACCTCGACGGCCGACCGCAGGGCCAGGACCGCGCGCACCCCGGTGGCGGTGACGTCGACGGACTTGACCTGGCCCACGTCGGTGCCGCGGTAGGTGACCACCGACGTCTGGTAGAGCCCGCCCGACTGGGGCAGGTCGACGGTGACGGTGTACTCCCCGATCCCGAACACCGTCGCGGGCAGCTTCATGTAGTTGAACGCCATTGCGCCACAGGACAACACCGTCACCAGCGACAAGGCGGCCAGCTGGATCCAGGTCCTGCGGTGCAGGCGCAGCATTCAGTACCCCCCGTCGTGGTACGGAAAGGTCAGCGGGTTTCCGGCGGTGGCCGGGCTCGGCTGCATGCCGATCGTGCGGCCCCACTGCAGCTCGAGTCGCGTGAGGTTGCCCTCCCAACGCGACCCGGTGAACAGCCCCTGGTCGATCCGGCTCAACGTCAAGTCGACGACCAGCGTGAGATTGGCGTAGTCCCCGCGGAACCAATTGCGCGCGGTCGACGCCGGCCAGGGATAGGCCACCAGGCCGTCCAGCCCCCGGGTGAGGGCGGGTCCGGCGTCGGCGAGCGACCGCAGCACCGGTGCGATGTTGCGCAGGTTGTTCACCAGCGATTCCCTGCTCTGGTGGATGGTGTCGGCGGCGAGCGCGCTGAACTTGCCCAGCTGATCGATCGCGTCGGCGATCGTGGTGCGCTCCTGCGCAAGCACCGCAAGCGCTTTGGGCACGGTCGTCAGCGCCTTGTCGACGACCGGGTCCTTTTCGGCCACCTGGCCCGCCAGCGAGTTGAGGTTCTCGGCGGCGGCGATGATGTCGTCGGTCTGGTCGTTGGTGCGCGCGATGAACTCGTCCAGCTGGCCCAGCAGGCTGCGCATGTCGTTCTCGCGGCCGGCGAAGGCCTTGGCGATCGCCTGGTTGATCTCCTGCAACTGCGCGATTCCGCCGCCGTTGAGCAGGATCGACACCGAGGCCAGCGTCTGTTCGGTGCTCGGGTACATGCTCGCGCGTGACAGGGGGATGACCGAGCCGTCGTTGAGTTGGCCGGCCGGCGGCTCGTCCTTGGGCGGGGCGAGCTCGATGTGCATCGACCCGAGCAGGCTGGTCTGGCCGAGCTTGGCGGTGGAATTGGCCGGCAGGCGAACGTCGCCGTTGATGCGCATCGTGACCAGCGCGTGCCAGTCCTGCAGCTCGATCTTGGTGACGTTGCCGACGTTGACGTCGTCGACGCGAACGCGGGTGTTCTCCTGAATGGTTACCACGTCCGGCATTTGGGCCTGGATCGTGTAGGAGCCCGGCCCGCCGCCCGCGGTGCCGGGCAGGGTGAATGAGTTCAGGCCCCGCCACTCGCATGCCGGTAGCGCGGCGATGCACACCGCACCGAGCGCCGCGGCGAGCGCACGCCTTGCGGGGGACCTCATGACGGCCCCGTGGGGAGCATCAGGTCCTGCAGCGCCTGCGTCGAGCTGATCGTGGCGTTCGGGGGCGGCGCCTCGGCGGGCGGTGGCGGTTCGGCGGGAGCGGGGGGCGCCGCGTCCGGCGGCGGCGCGTAGCCGGGGCGAAGCCGGTCCTCGCTGTAGGTGATCTCGTTGGGCCGGGCCTGCGTCCCGACGAACGGGTTGAGCCCGATCGGGATGTAGTTGTAGATGCGGTTTTTGATGATCGGCTCGATGTATTGCAGGCACAGCTTCGAAACTCGCGCCAGCCTCGCGCGCGATGCCGCCTCGATCGAGCTGCAGATCCACTGCGGGATGTCGGCGAAGTTGTTCAGCGCCATGATGCCGGTCATCGCGCTCTGGGCCGGCTGGTAGATGTTGAGAAAATTCTGGAAGACCGTCGGCGCGACGTGCAGGATCTGCTTGACGTCAGCGCGGCTGTCGTTCAGCGCCGTCGTGATGGATCCCATCCGGTCGAGCGTGAGGCCCATCGCCTCCCGGTTCTCGGCGATGAACCCGCGCACGTCGGCCAGGGCCTGGTCCAGCCCCTTCACCGCGTTGGCGACCTCGTTGGGTGTGTTCGACAGCACCGTCGTCACGCTGGCCAGGTTCTGGTTGAACGCGGCCAGCAGATCGCTGCTGGAATACAGCGCCGACACCAACAGCTGCAGGTTGCGCACGGTGCTGAAGATGTCGTCGGCGTGATCGCCGAGCGCCGAAATCGCTTCGGACAGCTTGATTATGGTGTCGCGGGCGGTGTCGCCCTCGCCGCGCAGGTTGTCGGCGGCCGAGTTGATGAATTCGCCGACCGAGTTCACGCCGCCCGGGGCCGTGGGCTGCAGGGCCTCGGTGAGCTTTTCCAGCTGCTTGCGGAAGTCGTCCCATTCCACCGGCACCGCGGTGCGATTCAACGGGATCGACGAGCCGGGGCGCAGTTTGGGACCGCCCGAGTAGGCCGGGACGAGTTGGATCGCCCGGGAGGTGACCAGCGACGGCGACAGTATCGCGGCGCGGGCTTCGGCGGGCACCGGATACTGCTTGTCGACGGAGAACGTCACCTTGGAGCTGGTGGGCTGCGGCTCGATCTTGTCCACCACCCCCACGGCGACGCCCAGGATCCTGACCTCGTCGCCCACGAACAACCCGTTGGTCTCCACGAAATACGCCGAGAACGTGTTCCTTTCGACCCTGTGCCAGAGGTTCATGCCGACCATCGCCGACGAGATCGTCAACGTGGCCGCCAGGCTGATGGCCGCCAAAATCCGAAGGGCGCGCCGACTCACGTTCACGGCCCGTCGAAGTCGTGGGGCGAGGGCGGGGGGATGGTCCGGACGGGCGGCGTCGACGGCGGGGGCGACGGCGGCTGGGACCACAGGGGCACGGGTGCGTCCGCCGGCGGTACCGGTGGGGTCCCGGTTGGCGGGTCGACCGCCTCCGAAGGCAGTTTCTGGTTGGGGTCCAAGAACCGGTCGTACATGTCGGCGTCGAGGATGGGGCCGCTGATCTGGCCGGGGATCAGGTTGGCCACGTAGGCCTTGAAAAACGGGCCGGAGCCCAGGCATTCGCCGAACGACATCGCGTACCGCTTGAATTTGGGCAGGGTGCGCTGCAGGTCTTCTTTGCGGTTGTCGAGGACCTCGAGCACCCCGTTGAGCTTGTCGAGGGCCGGCTTGAGTTGGCTCCGGTTGTCGTCGACGAGCCCCGAGAGCTGGCGTGAGACCGCGCTGAGGTTGTTCATCAGCGCGTCGAGGGAATCCCGTTCGTCGAGCAGCGCCGCCAGCAGCGCGTTGGAGTTGGCGACCAGGGTGGCGATCTGTTGGCTGCGCCCGCCCAGCACGGCGGAGACCTTGTTGGCGTCGCCCAACAGGTTGCGCAGCTGCGCGTCACGGCTGTTGAGGGTCGCGGAGAACCGGGCCACACCCTCCAGCGCGGGCTTGAGGTCCGCCGGTGTTTCCTTGAACGTGTTCGCCAACGTCGTCAGCGCGGACGACAGCTGGGCGGTGTCCAACCCGCTGATGGTGGTGGTGAGGTCGCCCAGCGCGTCGGGAAGGTCGTACGGCGAGCGGGTGCGCTCCAGGGGGATGGGCCCGGTCAGCCTGCCGTCGCCGCGTGGCGTGAGCTCCAGCATCTTGCTGCCCAGGATGGTCTCGGTCTTGATCGCCGCTTCGGTGCGGTCGCCCAGCTGGACGTTCTTGCGGACGGTGAACCCGACCCGGACCTTGGTGCCCTCCAAGCGGACTCCCGAGACCCGCCCGACGCCCATGCCCGAAACCCGCACCGAGCTACCGGTTTTGATGCCGCCCGCCTCCGAGAAGTAGGCGGCATAATCGTTGGCGTTCTTGATGAACGGCAGCTTGTTGTACTCGAAGGCGGCGACCACCACGCCGGTCACGACCAGCGTCCCGACAAGTCCGACCAGGACCGGGTTGCGTTCGCTGAGCGGTTTGATCCTGATGCGCTTCATCGCGGCGTGCACCGCCCACTGGCCTGCCCGAACAGCTTGACGAAGATGGGGTTGCCGCCCTTGCCGTTGAGCTTGAGCAGCACCTCGCAGAAGTAGAAGCCGAAGTAGTCGCCGTTGAGGCCCTGCCGGGCCAGCACCTGGTAGATGTCGGGCAGCTCCTTGAGCAGGTTGTCGACGTACTCGCTATCGGCCACCACCTGGCCGGCCATCCGATCGGTTTCGCGCACCACGTCCCTGATCGGCTGGCGCGATTGCGCCAGCAGCTCGGCGACAGAACCGGCGGCCGCGTCGATATACGCCATGCCGGTGGCGATTTCGTTCTTGCGCTGCGCCAAGCCCGCCACGAACTCCGACAGCTTGTCCAGGCCGTCGGAGAACTCATGGTCGCGCGTGGCGAAGGTGTGCAGCACGGTGTTCAGGTTGGTGATCAGCTCGCCGATCAGCTCGCCGCGACCGGCCAGGGTCGAGGTCAGCATCGAGGTCTGCGCCAGCACCGAGGCGAGGGTGCCCCCCTGGCCCTGGAAGATGCGCAGCAACTGGCCGGACAGCGCGTTGACCTGATCGGGATCGAGCGCGCGGAACAACGGGCGGAAGCCCCCGATCAGCGCGTCGATATCCAGTGCGGGCGACGTTCGCGCCAACGGGATCGTCGCGCCCGGCGGCAGCCTGCGCGGCGGCCCCGGTCCCTCTTCCAGGGCGAGATAGCGGTCCCCGATCAAGTTTTCGTAGCGCACAACGGCTTTGGTGCCCTCGGTGAGCCGCACCCCCTTGTCCACCGCGAAGCCGACGGTGACGGTACCGTCGCGGTGCAGCGTGAGGTCGCCGACCTTGCCGACCTCCACCCCCGCGATGCGCACGAAGTTGCCGGACTTGAGCCCCGATATGTTGGTGAACGTCGCCTGGTAGCCGGTGCGATCCTCGAAACGCAGCTGCCCGAACACCGCGATCAGCGTGAACGTGAACACCAGGCAGATCACCGTGAACAGCGCCACCCGGGCACCGATCCTCCAGGCGCCTCGCCTCCCTCCCTCACTCATGGCGGCGGCTGTCCCCCGCGGTAGAGGTAACGCGGCGGCTCGGGCGGGTTCTTGGTGGTCGGGAAGTAGTTGGCCCACCAGGGATTGCCCACCCACGGGCTGGTGCGGATCTCGTCCGGTGCGGCCCCCCAGCCGGTGTCGGTGACCAGCGCGCGCACCGGGAAGTTCGCGCTCGGGTCGGGCAACGATCCACAGCCGGGCCGGCCGCCCGGGCCGCCCGTCGCATTGACCTTCGGCAGGTGCCTGGGGTAGCGGTACGGGTCGTCGCCGAACAGGAGGGCGGCGTCGAGGATGACCGAGTAGCCGTTGCCGCCCAACGCGTCTCGGCCGCCGTGATCGACGTACCATTGCGCGCCCTGGAACAAGCACGTGAACGTCGGCGAGTATTTGTTCAGCAGCGCCGTGGTCGGATCGAGCAGGTTGACCGACCGCACGATGCGGGATTCGTTGTTGCCGATCACGTTGATCCCGGCCCGGCTGAAGCCGGTCGCCGACAACAGCAGCGCTTCGAGGGACCGCCGGTTGTCGGTCAGGGTGGCGCCGGTGGTCGACGCCGAGTCGAGGATCGACACGATGTCCTGTGCCGCAACGGAATAGGCGGCCGTCGTCTTGCCGAACAACCGCCAGTCACGCTGGATCGTTCCCATCCTCGGGTTGACGGTCAGCAGCACGTTGTCAGCGTCGGTGATCGCCTGCCCGATCCGATCGCCCTTGCCGCGCAACGATTGCGCGAACGCCGACAGGATCGCGCTGAGCTTTGAGGGGTCGAGCGTCTGGACGACCGACTGCAGGTTCTCGAAGACCGTGTTGACCTCGACGGTGACATTGCGCGAACGCAGCACCGCGCCGGGCCGAAGCGTCGTGGCGCTGGGATGCTCGGGCACGATCAGATCGACGTACTTCGACCCGAAGGCCGTGGTCGACTTGATCTCCGCCTCGACGTTGCTGGGCAGGTATTTGAACGGTCCCGGGTCCATCTTCAGCCGCAGCTCGGCGGCCTTGACATCGGTACCGATCGACGCGACCTGGCCGATCTGCACCCCGCGCAGCTTCACCTTCGCGCCTGGCTCCATGACCAGCCCCGCCCGGTCCGACACCAGCGTGAGCGGGACCGACGGGCGGAACGTGCCCGAGAACGACGCCGCGGTGAGCGCGATCAACCCCGCCACCACGATGAACAGCGTCGGCGCCCACCAGATCGGGTCGATGCCGCCCCTGCGCGCCCGGTTGCCGTCGCCGTGCCTGCTGCCCGTGGTCATGCCCGTCATCCCGACAGGTTGAAGTTGCCGGACTGCCCGTAGATGGACAGCGAAATCATCAGGCACACAAAGGCCGTCACGATCATCGACGAGCGGACGGAACGGCCGACCGCCTCGCCCACCCCGGCGGGGCCGCCAGTGGCGGTGAAGCCGTAGTAGGTGTGCACGACCATCACCCCGGCCGCCATCGTCAGCGCCGCCAGGAACGACCAGAACAGGTCGGTGGGACGCAGGAACGTGGAGAAGTAGTGCTCGTACACGCCGCGCGACTGGCCGTAGATGTAGATCGTGCCGAACTTGGCCGCGAAGAAGGACATCAGCACGGCGACCGCGTACAGGGGGATGACGACGAGGACGCCGGCGATGATCCGCGTGGACGCCAGATAGGTGATCGAGCGGATCCCCATCACCTCGAGCGCATCGATCTCCTCGTTGATGCGCATCGCGCCGAGTTGTGCCGTGGTGCCGGCGCCGATGGTGGCGGCCAGCGCCACCCCGGCCGTGCACGGCGCGATCATCCGGACGTTGAAGAACGCCGACAGGAACCCTGTCAGCGCCTCGACCCCGATGTTGGACAGGGTGTCGTAGCCCTGCACGGCGACGAGGGCGCCGGTGGTCAGGGTGAGGAAGCCGATGATGCCGACGGTGCCTCCGATCACCGCCAGGGCGCCGGTGCCCATGCCCATCTCGGCGACCAGCCGCAGCAGTTCTCCCGGGTAGCGCCGCACCGCGTCACCGGTGGCGGCCAGGGATTGGCCGTAGAAGGCGGTCTGTTCCCCCAGCCTCCTGGTGGCGGCCACCAGCCTGGGCCCGAGGTCCGCGAACCGCGCCGACTTGCCGGCGACGCCGCTCATTTGGCGGTCACCTTCACGCCGAGCGCGGTGACCACGATGTTGATGAAGAACAACGCCATGAACGAAAACACCACCGTCTCGTTCACCGCGTTCCCGACGCCGGTCGGGCCGCCGCCCACCGACAGGCCCTTGTAGCAGGCGATCAGGCCGGCGGCCAACCCGAACAGCGTCGCCTTGATGAGCGAAATCACCACCTGCGGGAGGCCGGTGACGAGCGTCATCCCGGAAATGAAGGCGCCCGGGGTGACGTGCTGGACGAAGACCACGAATATGTAGCTGCCCGTCAGGCCGGTCACGGCGACCACCGAGTACAGCAACAGGGCCACGAACGTCGCGGCGACGACGCGCGGAACCACCAGCGCCCGAACGGGATTGACGCCGATCACCTTCATCGCGTCGATTTCCTCGCGGATGGTGCGCGCGCCCAGGTCGGCGCACATCGCGGTCGAGCCGGCGCCGGCGACGGCCATCGCGGTGACGACCGGCCCCACCTGGGTGACCGACGCCAGGGCCGCGCCGGCACCCGAAAGGTCGCCCGCGCCGATCTCGACGAGCAGGATGTTGAGGACGAACACGATGAGCACCGTGTAGGGAATCGACAACATGATCGTCGGGATGATCGACACCCGCGCGACGAACCAAATCTGCTCTAGCAGTTCGCGCCAGGCCCACGGCCCCCGCGCCGCGGCAAACACCGATTCCACGCTGAGGATGAAAAACTCGCCCAGCGCGCTCATGGGCCGCGTGATGGTCGTGCCGTTCATGGTTCCGTGCGCCTCAAGCGGCCCCCGTTTATGTGGATGGAATAGATAACCTCGTGATCGGTGTCATCGCAACGGATTAGCGGCATTCAATGCGCAATCCGGCCGTCGCGCCGAGCCGCGCACTGAAAACATTCCCGAAGCCTAGGGATAACCCGTCTGCCGACGTAGGTTTGAAATCAAGCAGAGCAAATCTGGCGAAGCCGCAAACACAATTGCGGTGCCAAACGAGTAGCCGCCGCTCGATATTGACACGGCGTTGCGAGCGGCGACGGACCCGTCATGGGCGCCGGGCGGACGCCGGCCGCCGCTGGTGCCCCACGCGCGGGCAAAGGCCCGGGTAGAGGGGCTGAGCGCGGGGTCGGGCAAACGGATCGCGGACCCCGATGTCCTATAGTGGGGCTATGCAACAGGCCACACCGCGCCTCGTCCCAATGCGCCGCCCCGCCGTGGACGCGTGTTGTCGTTGTTGTTGTTGATTCCTGACGCCATCCGATTTTCCCAGGCACGGGCGACCCAGAGACGCGGCCGGCCACAGTTCAGGAAGATCCTCAGGAAGTAAGAGCCATCGCAATTCGACCCCCGTGGCAGACCGACGAGTAAGGAAGTTTCCATGAGCATCGCCGAGGACGTCACACAGCTGATCGGGAACACGCCGCTGGTCCGGCTGCGCCGGGTCACCGAGGGCGCCGTCGCCGACGTCGTCGCCAAGCTGGAATTCTTCAACCCGGCAAACAGCGTCAAGGACCGCATCGGGGTCGCCATGCTGGACGCGGCCGAAGAGGCGGGTCTGATCAATCCCGACACGATCGTCCTCGAGCCGACGAGCGGGAACACCGGCATCGCGCTGGCGATGGTGTGCGCGGCGCGCGGCTACCGGTGCGTGCTGACCATGCCGGAGACCATGAGCGTCGAGCGGCGGATGCTGCTGCGCGCCTACGGCGCCGAGCTCGTCCTGACCCCCGGGCCGGACGGCATGCCGGGCGCCATCGCCAAGGCCGAGGAACTGGCCAAGACCGACCAGAGGTATTTCATTCCCCAGCAGTTCGAGAACCCGGCCAACCCGGCGATCCACCGCGCGACCACGGCCGAGGAGGTGTGGCGCGACACCGACGGAAAGGTCGACATCTTCGTGTCCGGGGTCGGCACCGGCGGCACCATCACCGGCGTCGCGCAGGTCATCAAGGAACGCAAGCCGTCGGCGCAATTCGTCGCCGTGGAACCTTCCGCGTCGCCGGTGCTCTCGGGCGGTCAGAAGGGGCCGCACCCCATCCAGGGCCTCGGTGCCGGGTTCGTCCCGGGGGTCCTCGAGATGGACCTGGTCGACGAGGTCATCACCGTCGGCAACGACGATTCGCTCAACCTGGCGCGGCGGCTGGCCGCCGAAGAGGGCCTGCTGGTGGGCATCTCCTCGGGCGCTGCCGTGGTGGCCGCCCTGCAGGTGGCCCGCCGGCCGGAGAACGCCGGCAAGCTCGTCGTCGTGGTCCTGCCCGACTTCGGTGAGCGGTACCTGAGCACCCCGCTCTTCGCCGACGTGGCGGATTGACGATGCTCGCGACCATGCGGCGCGACATCCGGGCGGCAAAGGAGCGGGATCCGGCCGCCCCGACCACGCTGCAGGTCATCCTCGCCTACCCCGGCGTGCACGCGATCTGGGGCCACCGGATCAGCCACCGGCTGTGGCAGCGCGGCGCCCGGGTGGCCGCGCGGACCCTCGCGGAGGTCACCCGCATCTTCACCGGGGTCGACATCCACCCCGGCGCGGTGCTGGGCCCCGGCCTGTTCATCGACCACGCGACCGGCGTGGTGATCGGCGAAACGGCTGAGGTGGGCGAGGACGTCACCCTCTATCACGGGGTCACGCTCGGTGGCAGCGGCGCGGACACCGGCAAACGCCACCCGACCGTCGGCGACCGCGTGACCATCGGGGCGGGCGCCAAGGTCCTCGGCGCGATCAAGATCGGCGACGACAGCCGGATCGGGGCCAACGCGGTGGTGGTCAAGCCGGTGCCGTCGAGCTCGGTGGTCATCGGGGTGCCCGGGCAGGTGATCAGCCGCGCGGGCCGGGGCACCCCCGACGATTCGATGATGCCCGACCTGGTGGGCGTCAGCCTGCAGTCCCTGCTCACGCGGGTGGCCAAGCTGGAGGCGTTGAACGAGGTCCCGCAGAACGGCCCGCAGAACGGCCGCGTGATCCGCCCGCCGGAGGCCGGGGTGTGGCATGGCGAGGACTTCTCCATCTGATTCATCTGATTTCGGGGCCGGGTCTACCGTGGCCTGACGGGCCGAACCCTGGAGGTGGTGATGAGCGATCCCTGCGCGCCGCGGATCCCGCCGACGCTGGCGGCGCCGAGCCTGAACCGCGGGGTCGGCTTCACCCACGAGGAGCGGCGGCGGCTGGGGCTCACCGGCCGCCTCCCACCGGCGGTGCTCACCCTCGACCAACAGGCCGACCGGGTATGGCATCAACTCCAAGGCGTCCCAACGGATCTGGGCCGCAATCTGCTGCTCGAGCAGCTGCACTACCGCCATGAGCTGCTGTACTTCAAAGTGCTGGAAGACCACCTGACCGAGCTGATGCCGGTGGTCTACACCCCCACGGTCGGTGAGGCCATTCAACGCTTTTCCGACGAATACCGCGGGCAGCGTGGGCTTTTCCTGAGCATCGACGAGCCCGACGAGATCGCCGACGCCTTCGACACCTTCGGCTTGGCGCCGGACGACGTCGACCTGATCGTGGCCACCGACGCCGAGGCCATTCTGGGCATCGGCGACTGGGGCGTGGGCGGAATCCAGATCGCCGTCGGGAAACTGGCCCTCTACACCGCCGGCGGCGGCATCGACCCCCGCCGTTGCCTCGCCGTGTCGCTCGACGTCGGCACCGACAACGAACAGCTGCTGGCCGACCCGTTCTATCTCGGCAATCGACACGCCCGCCGCCGCGGGGCGGACTACGACGATTTCATCGACCGCTACGTCGAGACCGCCCACCGGATGTTCCCGCACGCGATGTTGCATTTCGAGGATTTCGGGCCGCTCAACGCGCGCAAGATCCTGCACCGCTACGGCGACGACTTCTGCGTGTTCAACGACGACATCCAGGGCACCGGCGCGGTGGTAATCGCGGCGATCTACGGCGGGTGTCACGTCACCGGCACCCCACTGCGCGACCAGACGGTCATCGTCTTCGGAGCCGGGACGGCGGGGATCGGCGTCGCCGACCAGATCCGCGACGCGATGGTCGCCGACGGCGCCACCGTCGAGCGGGCCAGGGCGCAGATCTGGCCGATCGACAAGCAGGGCCTGCTCTTCGACGACATGGACGACCTGCGCGATTTTCAGGCGCCCTACGCCAAGAACCGCCAGCGGTTGGGCGTGGCCGGCGGGCAGCGGGTGGGGCTGGTGGACGCGATCAAGCTGGCCGCACCGACCGTGCTGCTGGGCGCGTCCACCGTGTTCGGCGCGTTCGGCCAGGAAGTCGTCGAGGCGATGGCCGCGTCCTGCGAACGGCCGATGATCTTCCCGCTGTCCAACCCCACCTCGTGCATGGAGGCCATGCCGGTCGACCTGCTGCGATGGTCGGCGGGCAGGGCGCTGATCGCCACCGGCACCCCGGTTTCCCCGCTCGAATTCGACGGCACCGCCTACACCATCGGCCAGGCCAACAACGTGCTGGTCTTTCCCGGGATCGGGCTGGGCGTCGTCGTCGCACGGGCCCGGCTGATCACCCCGGGCATGCTGCAGGCCGCGGCGAGAGCCATTGTGCGCCAAGCCAATCCCGCCAGGCCCGGGGATTCGCTGTTGCCGGATGTCCGGGATCTGCAAAACATCTCCGCGGCGGTCGCCGAGGCGGTCTACCGCGCGGCCGTCGACGACGGGGTGGCCACCCGGACCCACGACGGTGATGTGCGGCAAGCCGTCCTGGACACGATGTGGCGACCGGTCTACGACTGACGGGCGTCGGGTGTGAGCCCCCGGCCTCGAGCATGAATCCTGGGCATCACACTCGATCAGTCCGGGCCGACCCGCCCGGCCGCAACTGCCTGCTCCCCCGCCTGGACTCGAACCAGGAACCCTTCGGTTAACAGCCGAACGCTCTGCCAATTGAGCTACAGGGGACTAACCCGATCGCGGGACGACTCTAGCGTACTGGCATAACCGCGCCCAACTAACGGCGACCGCCGCGGTGAGGCAGGATGGAGCCATCGATCGTCGGGAGGAACGCTTTGATCCGGTATGTCGTGGTGCTGGGACTGGGTTACGTGCTGGGCTCGAAGGCGGGACGGCGCCGATACGAGCAGATTCTCGGCACCTATCGCGCGCTGACCAGCAGTCCGATGGCCAAATCGGTGATCGAAGGGGGGCGGCGCAAGATCGCCAACCGGATCTCCCCGGACACCGGGTTCGTGACCGTGGCCGAGATCGACGGCCGGACGGCCGTCGAGCAGCGCGCCGAGCGCCACGTCGAGCCGGCCGAGGCGGCCCTCACACCGTCAGATCGTCGCCGCTAGCCTGTTCCAGCAGGCTGCGCCGGTACGCCTCCATGGCGACCAGGTCGCCGAAGAGGGCGTGATACTCGTCGCCCTGCTCGATGGGTGACATGCGCTGCAGCTTGGACTTGACCTCGGCGATCTGCCGGCCCATCCACACCTCCTGCAGGCGGGCGAGCACCCCGCCGATGTAGCGCGGCAGCTTTTCGTCGTCGACGGCGATGGCCTCCACCCCCAGCTCGCTGATCAGGCCCGCGGTCAGGCCCGACGTGGTCTGCTGGCGCACCGCGTCGATCCACTCCGCCCCGGTGACGCCGGTCGACGTGCCCCCGGCGGCGCCGATGGCCGCCCGGACGGCCGCGTACCCGGGATGGGTGAAGCTCTCGACGGTCAGCGTGTCGAAGACCGGCCCCGCGAGGGCGGGGTACTGCAAGGCCGACTTGAGCGCCTCGCGCTGGGGCCACAGGATCGGGTCGCGCGGGTCGGGGCGGGCGGCGGCCGGCTCGGCGGGGGCCGCGGCGGCCGAAGCCTGCCCGCCCCCGCGGGGGTGGGCCGCAACCCGGGCCGGCGACCTCGACCTCTTGGCCTCGCCGCGCGCCCGCTCGATGACCTGGGCGACGTCGTCCCAACCGACCCAGCCGGCGAGCTGGCGGGCGTACTCGTCTCGCAGCGTGGGGTCCTTGATCTGGCTCACCATCGGCACGCAGCGGCGCAGGGCGGCGACCCGGCCCTCGGCACTGTCCAGGTCCATCTCGGCGAGCGCGCTGCGAATGGCGAACTCGAACAACGGCGTTCGGCGCGCGACCAGGTCGCGCAGCGCGGCGTCTCCGGACTTCAGCCTCAAATCGCAGGGATCCATGCCGTCCGGGGCGACGGCGACGAACGACTGTCCCGCCAGGTTCTGCTCGCCGCCGAAGGCCTTCAGCGCGGCGGCGCGCCCGGCCGCGTCGCCGTCGAAAACGTAGATCAGTTCACCGCGAAAGAAGCTGTCGTCCATCATCAGCCGGCGCAGCATGGCCAAGTGCTCGTCGCCGAACGCGGTGCCGCAGGACGCCACCGCGGTGGTGACCCCGGCCAGGTGCATCGCCATCACGTCGGTGTATCCCTCGACGACGACGGCCTGGTGCCCCTTGGCGATGTCGCGCTTGGCCAGGTCGATGCCGAACATCACCGACGACTTCTTGTACAGCAGCGTCTCGGGGGTGTTGATGTACTTGGCCTCCATCGGGTCGTCGTCGAAGAGCCGCCGCGCCCCGAACCCGATCACCTCGCCGGCCGAGCTGCGGATCGCCCACAACAGCCGTCGGTGGAAGCGGTCCATCGGCCCCCGGCGCCCCTGCCGGGACAGCCCGGCGGCCTCCAGCTCCTTGTACTCGAAACCCTTGCGCTGCAGGTGTTTTGTCAGCGAGTCCCAGCCGGACGGGGCGAATCCGCAGCCGAAACGGCGGGCGGCCTCGGCGTCGAAGTTGCGCTCGGCCAGGTACTGGCGCGCCGGGGCGGCCTCGTCGGACTCCAGCGCCGCCGCGTAGAACTCCGCCGCGGCCGCGTTGGCCGCGACGAGCCGGCTGCGGCTGCCGCGGTCGCGCTGCACGCTGGTCGCCGACCCGGTGTAGCTGATGGTGTGCCCGATCCGGTCGGCGAGCACCTCCACGGCCTCCACGAAGCTGACGTGTTCGATCTTCTGCACGAACGCATACACGTCGCCGCCCTCGCCGCAGCCGAAGCAGTGGAAATGGCCGTGGTTGGGGCGGACGTGAAACGACGGCGACTTCTCGTTGTGGAACGGGCACAGGCCCTTCAGCGAGTCGGCGCCGGCCTTTTTCAGCTGCACGTAGTCGCCGACGACATCCTCGATGCGGACCTTCTCGCGGATGGCGGCGATGTCGCGATCAGAGATGCGGCCGGCCATCGGCACAGTCTAAGACGCTCGCCTCGTTCAGCCAGTCGGTCCGATCACGCCGCACGCGACCCGCTCCATCGCCTTGTCGCTGCCCTCGGCGCCGTGGATCATCAGCGCGGTCTTGTCCCCGGCGAGCAGCTGGTCCTTGGTGAACGCGTCGCTGGTGGTCACCAGGTATGCGGACCCGTCCTGGCGCACCTCGAGCGTGCTCAGGTCGCCGCTCTCGGGCATCCCGGTGTGCCCGGGCGCCTGGAAGTGCCCGCCGGCGGACAGGAAGTTTCCGGGCGGGCCCCCGGTCGGGGCGACCGAGTTGGGCTCGCACTTGCCGATCTCGTGAATGTGCATGCCGTGGAGGCCTGGCGCGAGGATCCCGCCGGTGACGGTCTTGACGGTGACGGTGGCGTAAGCATTGGGGCCGTTACCGAAATCGAAGGTGGCCGTTGCCACTTCCCGCCCGTCGGGCGTCCTCAGCTGCGCCGACAGCGATCCGCCGGCGGCCGGTGCGGCGGTGGTGCCGGTCGATTGCAGCGGCTCGTTGTGCACCGACGGCGTGGTGCCCGGCTGGCTGCTCGGGTGCTGGGGGGAATTGCAGGCGCTCAAGGCCACGACGGGAAGCGACAGCAGGACGGCGGCGGCGGTGGGTTTGATCATGGACGGTAACGCTATCCGGTCGCCTGACGGGCGTCGATACGCTCCAGCCTGCCCTCGGTGTAGGACGCGACCTGGTCGACGACGACCCGCAGCCGGGCGCGGTCGTCGGCGGCGGTGGTGAACGCCGCGGCGAACACGGGATCGAGCGTCCCGGGCGCCCCGGAGTACAGCCACTGCGCGACCCGGTGGATGCGTTCGCGCTGCCGGGCCTGGGTTTCCAGGTGCCGCGGGTCGGACATGATGAACTGCAGCGCCAGGATTTTCAGCAGGGCGACCTCGGCGCGCACCAGGTCGGGCACCTGCAGGTCGGCGCGGTAGCGCACCAGCGGCCCGGGACCGGCGGCCGCCTGCGTGGTCGCGATGGCGGCCGAGGCGAACCGGCCCACCAGCTCACTGGTCAACCGCTTGAGCGCGACCGACGCCGCCAGCGTCGCGTCGTACTTGCCGACCGCGGCGACCACCGGCAGGCCCGACAGCCGCCGCGCGGCCGCCATGAAGTCGTCGGCGCTGACCCGCGAGAATTCGCTCTCGCCCAGCTTGGCCAGCGCGGCGGCCTCGTCGTCGTCGGCCAGCACGCGCAGGTCGATGCGTTGCGAGACGACGCCGTCCTCGACGTCGTGCACCGAATAGGCGATGTCGTCGGCCCAGTCCATCACCTGGGCCTCCAGGCACGTCCGATCCGCCGGGGCGCCCTGGCGCACCCAGTCCGCCGGGCCGCGGTCATCTTCGTAGAAACCGAACTTTCTTCGATCGAGCCCCCTGCCGCTGTACCACGGATACTTGGTGACCGCGTCCAACGATGCGCGGGTCAGGTTCAGCCCGGCGCTGTTACCTTGCGCGTCAAGGACTTTGGGCTCGAGGCCGGTCAGGATCCGGAAGGTCTGGGCGTTGCCCTCGAAACCTCCGTGCCCGGCCGCGAACTCGTCGAGCGCGCGCTCGCCGTTGTGCCCGTAGGGCGGGTGCCCGATGTCGTGGGCCAGGCCGGCCAGCTCCACCAGGTCGAGGTCGCAGCCCAGCCCGACGGCCATGCCCCGCCCGATCTGGGCCACCTCCAGCGAGTGCGTCAACCGGGTGCGTGGGGTGTCCCCCTCCCGCGGCCCGACCACCTGGGTCTTGTCGGCCAGGCGGCGCAGCGCGGCGCTGTGCAGCACGCGGGCGCGGTCGCGCGCGAAGTCGGTGCGGTGCTGGCCTCCGGTCCCCGGCAGGCCCGCCGTCTTCGGCGCTTCGGTCACCCGCCGCTGACGGTCGAAGTCGTCGTAGGGGTCGTGCTGATTCGTGTTCGCCTCCTTGGTCACCGCAGCACAGTCTGCCAGGCAGCGGGCTACATTGACGTATGCGCACTGCTCGCCTGCTCGGTGCGACGCTGGCGATCCTCACGGGGGTGTGCGGGGGGCTTCTCCTGGCGCCGCCGGCCGGCGCGCAACCGCCGTTCCGCCTGCCCGGCCAGGTCACCGACAGCGCTAACGCGCTGTCGGATTCCGGTCGCGCCGCGGTGAGTTCGGCCGTCGACAAGCTCTACGCCGCTCACCACATCCGGCTGTGGGTGGTCTACGTCGACGACTTCTCCGGTCAGAGCCCCGTGGATTGGGGGAAGCGCACCCGGGGCGTCAGCGCCCTGGGCGACTACGACGCGCTGCTCGCGGTGGCCACCGCCGACAGGGCATACGCCTTCCTGGTCCCGACCGCGATCAGGAGCGTGAATGCGAGCCAGGTCGACCGGCTGCGCCGCGACAAGATCGAACCCGCGCTGCACGGCGGCGACTGGAGCGCTGCCGCGGTCGCGGCGGCCGACGGCCTCAACGCGTCACCCCCGACGACGGGCCGGATGTTCCTGCTGGTCGCGCTGGGCGTCATCGCCCTCGCGGTGGCGGTCCTGCTGGTCGTGATGCGCTATCGCCGGCGGCGACGGCGCGAGGCCGCCCTGGCCGCGGCGCGCCGCGTGGACCCGACCGACGCCGACGCGCTGGCCGCCGTGCCGCTGGAGACGCTCGACGACCTGTCCCGCGCGTTGGTGGTGGAGGTCGACAACGCCGTGCGCACCAGCGCCAACGAGCTGGCGCTGGCGATCGGCGAGTTCGGGCCGGAGCGCACCCAACCCTTCACCCGGGCGGTGGACAACGCCAAGGAGGCCCTGTCGCAAGCGTTCACCGTGCGGCATCAGCTCGACGACACCGTCCCGGAGACGCCGGCCCAACGCCGCGAGCTGCTGACCCGGGTGATCGTGTCGGCGGCGCGCGCCGACCGCGAACTCGAATCGCAGACCGACGCGTTCGAAAAGCTGCGGGACCTGGTCCTCACCGCCCCGTCGCGGCTGGACGCGCTGACCCAGCAGTACGTCGAGCTCACCGGCCGCGTCGCGCCTGCGGAACGGCGGCTGGCCGAGCTGCGCAACGAATTCGACGCCGCGGCCCTGACTTCGGTTTCCGGCAACGTCGCGGGCGCCAGGGAGCGGCTGGCGTTCGCCGACAGCAACATCGGGACCGCCCGCGGCCTGGCCGACGCCGCCCGGGCCGGGCAGCAGGCCCCGTTGGTGGACGCGATCCGTGCCGCCGAGTCGGCGCTCGGGCAGGCCCGCGCGCTGCTGGACGCGATCGACAACGCGGCCACCGACATCAGGCACGCCGTCGCCGCGTTGCCGTCGCTCATCGCCGACGTCCGGGCCGGGGTCACGCGCGCGGACGAGCAGCTGCGCACGACGCGGAAACCCGCGTCCAGGCACACCGCCGCGCTGGCCGCGGCGCGCGACGCCGCGGCCGGCGCCCTCGCGGGCGCCCGCGGCTCCGCCGATCCGCTCGGCGCGTTCGCCCGGCTCACCAAGGCCGATGGCGACCTCGATCGGCTGCTGGCCGCGGTGGCCCAGGAGCAGGCGAACGCCGAGCGGCTCCACCGCCGCCTGGAGCAGGCGCTGTTCACGGCGGACTCGCGGGTGCGCGGCGTCTCCGATTACATCGACACCCGCCGGGGCAGCATCGGCGCCGAGGCCCGGACCCGTCTCGCCGAGGCCAAGCGGCACCTGCAGGCCGCGCACGACAAGGGGTCGACCAACCCGGCCGAGGCGGTCGCACACGCCAACGCGGCGTCGACGCTGGCCGCCGACGCCCAGGCGCTGGCGAACGCCGACGTGCTGCAGGCCGAGCGCGCCTTCGCCCGCCGCGGCGGCGGCAACGCCGGCGCGATGATGGGCGGGATCATCATCGGCGACCTGCTCGGCGGGGGCATGCGGGGCGGGTTCGGCGGCTGGAGCCCGACGTCGTTCGGCTCGTCCGGGGGGTTCGGTGGCGACCTCATGGGTGGGGGCGGCCGGTTCTGAGGCCGGCACAGACAAACCGATCCCCGGGCACCGGGTGCCCGGGGATCGGTCCTGCTTACTTGGTCAGGCCCAGCTGGACCCGACGGCGCTGTCGGTGCTGGCCATGTTGTTGCCGGCGGCTTGCACCTTCTGCCCGTGG
>NZ_MVHD01000080.1 GCF_002086635.1 Mycobacterium alsense
GTTCTGCCCGGCGGCCGACCCGCTGGCGCCACCGCCGCCGCCGTTGCCCTTCCCCGGTGCGCAACCCGTGGCCTCGGGCCCGGCCGCCGGGCAGAACCCAACGCCGTTCATGGGCACGCCGCCGTTCGGGCCGCCGACGATCCTGCCGAAGAACGGCTCGACAGTCGGGGTCGGCCAGCCGATCATCATCAACTTCCCGGGCCGGGTCGACGACGCGGGCGCCGCGATCGACGCGGTGCACGTGTCGTCGGTGCCGCCGGTGCCCGGCAAGTTCTACTGGATGACCCCGACGCAGCTGCGCTGGCGGCCGTTGAGCTTCTGGCCCGCCCATACGGCGGTCACCATTGACGCCGGCGGTACGGTGTCGAGCTTCCAGACGGGGGACACCCTGATCGCCACGGCCGACGACGCCACCCACCAGCTGACCGTCACGCGCAACGGCACCGTGGAGAAGACCATCCCGATGTCGATGGGGATGTCGTCCGGAAACCACCAGACGCCCAACGGCACCTACTACGTGCAGGAGAAGATGCCCTCGGTGGTGATGGATTCCTCCACCTACGGGGTCCCGGTCAACTCGACCTACGGCTACAAGGTGACCGTCGAACTGGCCGTCCGGTTCGACAACGTCGGCGACTTCGTGCACAGCGCCCCGTGGTCGGTGGACGACCAGGGCAAGCGGGACGTCAGCCATGGCTGCATCAACATCAGCCCCAGCAACGCGAGGTGGTTCTACGACAACTTCGGCGCCGGGGACCCGATCATCGTGAAGAACTCCACGGGCGGCGACTACAAGAAGAACGACGGCTCCAGCGACTGGATGACGTAGCGCCCTAGCGCCGAGTCACTTTCGCCGAGCACTTTCGCTTGCCGGCCGATTATGTATAGCATCATACATATGTCGGGCCCACGCGAGCGGATGGTCGTCTCCGCCGCGCTGCTGATCAGGGAGCGCGGCGCGCACGCCACCGCGATCTCGGACGTCCTCGAGCACAGCGGGGCGCCGCGCGGGTCGGCCTACCACCACTTCCCCGGCGGGCGGACCCAGCTGCTCTGCGAGGCGGTCGACTACGCCGCCGAGCACGTCGGCGCCATCATCAGCGGCGCCGAGGGCGGGGTCGAGCTGTTGGACACCCTGATCGCCAAGTACCGAAGCCAGTTGCTGGACACCGACTTTCGCGCCGGCTGCCCCGTCGCGGCGGTCTCCGTCGAAGCCGGCGAGCAGCAGGACCGCGAGCGGATGGCCCCCGTGACCGAGCGCGCGGCGGCGGCGTTCGACCGGTGGACCGACTTGATCGCCGCGTGTTTGATCGCCGACGGGATACCGCGCGAGCGGGCGGGCGAGTTGGCGGTGTTTATGACCTCGGCGCTGGAGGGCGCCATCCTGCTGGCCCGGGTGCGACGCGACCCCGCGCCGCTGGACCTCGTCCATCGCCAGCTGCGCAGCCTGCTGCTGGCCGCCGCGCCGGATGCGCCGGATGCGCCGGAAAGGAAGTCGAACAGATGACCGGTGAATGGCAGCCGACCGCGTGCATCCTGTGCGAATGCAACTGTGGCGTCGTCGTGCAGGTCGAAGACCGGCGGCTCGCCCGCATCCGGGGCGACAAGGCGCACCCGGCGTCGCGGGGCTACACCTGCAACAAGGCGCTGCGCCTGGACCACTACCAGAACCACCGCGCCCGCCTGACCTCGCCGATGCGCCGGCGCGCCGACGGGACGTTCGAGGAGATCGACTGGGACACCGCGATCGTCGAGATCGCCGAGGGGTTCAAACACATCCGTGACGCCTACGGTGGGGACACGATCTTCTACTACGGCGGCGGCGGGCAGGGCAACCACCTGGGCGGGGCGTACAGCGGCGCCTTCCTGAAGGCGCTGGGGTCGCGGTACCGGTCGAATGCGCTGGCGCAGGAGAAGACCGGCGAGGCGTGGGTCGACGCGCAGCTCTACGGCGGCCACACCCGGGGGGAGTTCGAGCACGCCGAGGTTTCGGTGTTCGTCGGCAAGAACCCGTGGATGTCGCAGAGCTTCCCCCGGGCCCGGGTGGTGCTCAACGAGATCGCCAAGGACCCGGCCCGGTCGATGATCGTCATCGACCCCGTCGTCACCGACACGGCCAAGATGGCCGACTTCCACCTGCGGGTGCGGCCCGGGACCGACGCCTGGTGCCTGGCGGCGCTGGACGCCGTGCTGGTGCAGGAAAATCTCTGCAACGAAGCGTTTTTGGCCGAGCGCGTGCACGGCGCCGACGCCGTTCGCGCCGCGCTGCGCGGGGTGCCGATCGCCGACTACGCGCAGCGCTGCGGCGTGGACGAGGAGCTGCTCCGGGCCGCCGCGCGCCGCATCGGCGGCGCCGCGAGCGTCTCGGTGTTCGAGGACCTCGGCATCCAGCAGGCGCCCAACAGCACCCTGTGCTCCTACCTGAACAAACTGCTGTGGATCCTCACCGGGAACTTCGCGAAAAAGGGTGGGCAGCACCTGCATTCGACGTTCGCGCCGTTGCTCGGCCAGGCGTCCGGCCGCACCCCCGTCACCGGCGCGCCCATCATCGCGGGGCTGGTGCCGAGCAACGTCGTGCCCGAGGAAATCCTGACCGACCACCCCGACCGGTTCCGGGCCATGATCGTCGAAAGCAGCAACCCGGCCCACTCGCTGGCCAACTCGGCCGCCTGCCGCGAGGCCTTTCGGTCGCTGGAACTGATGGTGGTCGTGGACGTGGCGATGACCGAGACCGCCCGGCTCGCGCACTACGTGCTTCCCGCGGCGTCGCAGTTCGAGAAGCCGGAGGCCACGTTCTTCAACTTCGAGTTCCCCGGCAACACTTTCCAATTGCGCCGCCCGCTGCTGCCACCGCTGCCGGGCACGCTGCCCGAGCCGGAGATCTGGGCGCGGCTGGTGCGCGCGCTCGGCGTGCTCGACGACGCCGACCTGCGCCCGCTGCACGAGGCCGCGGCGCGGGGCCGCCGGGCCTACGCCGAGGCGTTCCTCGCCGCGGTGGCCACCAATCCGACCGTGGCGAGGCTGGTTCCGTTCGTCCTCTACGAGACACTGGGGCCGACGCTGCCCGACGGGATGGCCGGTGCGGCCGCCGCGTGGGGGCTGGCCCAGAAGACCGCGATGGCGTATCCCGACGCGGTCCGTCGGGCCGGCCACGCCGACGGCGACGCGCTGTTCGATGCGATCCTCGACAACCCGTCCGGGGTCACGTTCACCTTGCACACCTACGAGGACGACTTCGCGCTGATCGGCCACGCCGACCACAAGATCGCGCTGGAGATCCCCGAAATGCTCAGCGACCTGAGGGCGTTGGCGGCCGCGCCGTCCGAGCTGACCACGCCGGAGTTCCCCATCGTGCTTTCGGTCGGCGAGCGGCGCGCCTACACCGCCAACGACATCTTCCGCGATCCGGCCTGGCGCAAGCGCGACGCCGACGGGGCGCTCCGCGTGAGCGTCGAAGACGCCCAAACCCTCGGGCTCGTCCAGGGCGGCCGCGCCCGCGTCAGCACCGCGGCCGGCAGCGCGGAGGCGACCATTGAGATCACCGAGACCATGCTCGCCGGACATGCGGCCCTGCCCAACGGTTTTGGCCTCGACTACGTGGGCGAGGACGGGGTCATCGTCGTCCCGGGCGTCGCCCCCAACGCGCTTACCTCCACCGGGTGGCGCGACCCTTACGCCGGCACGCCGTGGCACAAGCACGTGCCTGCGCGCATCGAAGCCTGCGGCAGTTACCTCCAGGCGCTAGTTCCAGATGCGGACGCGGCTTTCCGGCTCGAGGTACAGCGCGTCGCCCTGGCCCACGCCGAAGGCTTCGTAGAAGGCGTCGACGTTGCGGACGACGCCGTTGCACCGAAACTCCGGCGGTGAATGCGGGTCCACCGCCAGTCGCCGGATCGCCTCCGCCTCACGTGATTTGGTGCGCCACACCTGGGCCCAGCCGTAGAAGACCCGCTGCACGCCGGTGAGGCCGTCGATGACGGGGGCGGGCCGGCCGCTCAGTGACAGCTGGTAGGCCAGCAGCGCGATCGACAACCCGCCCAGGTCGCCGATGTTCTCGCCCACCGTGAACGCGCCGTTGACATGGTGGGCGGCGTCGAGCCCGCGGGGTGTGTAGGCCTCGTACTGCTCGATCAGCGCCCTGGTGCGGGCGCCGAACTCGGCCCGGTCGTCGTCGGTCCACCAGTCGACCAGGTTGCCGTCGCCGTCGTACTTGGCGCCCTGGTCGTCGAAGCCGTGCCCGATCTCGTGCCCGATGACCGCCCCGATCCCGCCGTAGTTGGCGGCGTCGTCGGCCTCGGCGTCGAAGAACGGCGGCTGCAGAATGGCTGCGGGGAAGACGATTTCGTTCATCCCGGGGTTGTAGTAGGCGTTGACGGTCTGCGGCGTCATGAACCACTCGTCGCGGTCCACCGGCCCGCCGAGCTTGGCCAGCTCGCGGTCGTGGTTGACCGCATAGCCGCGCCGATAGTTGCCGTACAGATCGTCGCGATCGATGACCAACGCCGAGTAGTCGCGCCACTTCGCCGGGTAGCCCACCTTGGCGGTGAACTTGTCCAGCTTGGCCAGCGCGCGCTCGCGGGTCTGCGGCGTCATCCACTCCAGCTCGCCGATGGACGCCCGGTAGGCCGCCTTCAGGTTGTCCACCAGGGCGTCGATGCGGGCCTTGGCGCCCGGCGGGAAATGCCGCTCGACGTACAGCTTCCCGACGGCGTCGCCCATCAGGCTCTCCACCAGGGACACCGCCCGTTTCCAGCGTTCCCGGATCTGCTCGGCGCCCGTCAGCAACCGGCCGTAGAACTCGAAGTCCGCGGTGACGAGCTCGTCGGTCAGCCAGGCGGCGCGGGCGCGGATCAACCGCCAACGCGCCCAGCGCTTCCAGTCCTCAATGTCCTCGCTGTCCCACAGCGCGGCGAACGCGCTCAGGTAATCCGGTTGGCGCACAACCACTTCCGCGAGGGCAGCCGGGGTGCTGCCCAGCGCGTTCGCCCAGCCGGCCCAGTCGAAGCCCGCCGCGTCGTCGCGCAGCGAGGCGAAGGTGCGCAGGTTGTAGCTGAGGTCGGCATCGCGGCGCTTGACCACGTCCCAGTGCGCGGCGGCCAGTTTGGCCTCCAGCGCCACGATGCGGTCCGCGGTGTCCGCGTGCTCGCCCGCGCCGCCGCCGTAGACGAGCCCGAGCATCCGCGCGATGTGTCCCGGGTACGCGGCCAGCACCGCGGCGTGGCGCTCCTCGCGGAAATACGATTCGTCGGGCAGGCCGATGCCCGACTGGGTGAAGTGCACCAGGTAACGGGCCGAATTCTTGGCGTCGGTGTCCACGTACATCGCGACACCGCCGACGACGCCGGTGCGCTGCAGGGCGCCCATCGCGGCGGCCAACGCGGCGGGGTCCGCGGCCGCGTCGATCGTCTCCAGTTCGTCGAGCAGCGGCCGCAGGCCCCGGCGTTCGACGGCGTCCTCGTCGAGGAAGCTGGCGTAGAGGTCGCCGATGCGTTGGCGGTCCGTGCCCGGCGGCGCGCCCCGCCGGCTGACCTCGGTGATGAGGTCGCGCACCTGCTCCTCGGCGCGGTCGTACAGGTGGCGGAACGCGCCGTCGGTCGCGCGGTCCGGGGGAATCTCGTAGTCGGCGAGCCAGCGGCCGTTGACATGGCCGAAAAGGTCGTCTTGGGGGCGGGCGTTCGCGTCGACGAAGCTCAGGTCGACGCCCGATCGGATGGCCTCTACAGTCACCCCGCCATCCTTCCATCTTCTTTTGGATGCGACGATCGGGCCATGTCCGACGGTGCCGAAGACGCTGACGAGCCCGAACACACGGCCGGACAGGTCTTCTCCGTCTACGGCATCGCCTCGACCGTGCTGGGCCTGCTGGCCGTCGCCGCCGTCGTGCTCGGCTACCTGATCTGGTCCGGGCACCGCGACGAGGTGGGCGAACGCACCTACCTGACGCGCGTCATGCGGACCGCCGCCGAGTGGACGGGCGTGCTGATCAACATGAACAGCGGCAACGTCGACGCCAGCCTGCAGAAGCTGCACGACGGGACCGTCGGCGACCTCAACAACGACTTCGACGCGGCCATCGATCCCTACCGGCAGGTGGTGCAGAAGCTGCAGTCGAAGAGCGTCGGGCGCATCGAGTCGGTCGCCGTCGAGGCGGTGCACCACGACCTGGACAGCCAGCCCGGCGTTGCCAAGCCGGTGGTCACCACCAAGCTGCCTGCGTTCGCGACCCGGTCGGACTCGGTCATGGTGGTGGCGACGTCGATCAGCGAGAACGCCGGCGCCAAGCCGCAGACGGTGCACTGGAATTTGCGGCTCGACGTCGCCAACGTGGACGGCAAGCTGATGATCTCCGGGCTGGGATCCATCCGATGAGAAACGTCTGGAGGCTGCTGGCCTTCGACATCGTCGCGCCGCTGGCCGCCGTCGCCGCGCTGCTGGCGATCGGCGTCGTGCTGGGCTGGCCCCTGTGGTGGGTGTCGGCGTGTTCGGTGCTGGCGCTGCTCATCGTGGAGGGGGTGGCCGTCAATTTCTGGCTGCTGCGCCGCGACTCGGTGAGCGTCGGCACCGACGACGACGCGCCCGGGCTGCGGCTGGCGGTGGTGTTGCTGTGCACCGCCGCCCTGTGCGCGGCGGTGCTGACGGGCTATACCCACTGGACGCGGCCGGACCGCGATTTCACGAACGATTCCCGTGACGTGGTTCGGGTCGCCACCGCGATGGCCGAGGCCATGGCGTCGTTCACCCCGAGCGCCCCGGCGACCTCCATCGACCGGGCCGCGGCGATGATGGTGCCCGAACAGGTCGGCGCGTTCCGGGACCAGTACAAGAAGTCCAGCGCCGATCTGGCCCAGCACAACGTCACGGCGCAGGCCGCCACGCTTTCGGCCGGGGTCGAGGCGCTCGGGCCGGCCGCGGCCAGCGTGGCCGTCATCCTGCGGGTGACCCAGAACGAGCCCGGCCGGCCCCCCGGCCGCGCGGCGCCCGCGCTGCGGGTGATGCTGAGCAAACGCGACAACACCTGGCTGGTGACGGACGTGTCGCCGATCAACTCGCGGTGAGGCTCAGTTCGACTCCGGCGTCCGCTTCACCTTGACGAACCGGTCGGACAGGCGTCGCATCCGGATCATCAGCGCGGAGGTGGGGCTGACGCTGCCGTCGAGGTAGGTGCGCAGGTCCTCGGGCGAGACCCCGATGCGCGACGCGAATTCCTGTTCGGCCAGCCCCGACCGGTCGATCAGCAGCCGGATGTGGCGGGCCACCTCGGCGCGTTCGTTGGCCTCCAGGTGGGTGCGCGCGCGCTCGAGCACCTCCCAGAGGGCCTTGGCGATGCCGTAGGGGCGGGTGCCCTCGAGGACCTCCTCGACCTGGCGCGCCGTCCGGCCGAAGGGATCGCGTTTGAGCGCCGCGGCGATGCGTTTCCAGGTGGCGATGTCGCCGCCCTGCAGCGCCGCGCGGATCGCGGACGTCGGCCAGAACTCCACCGGCTGGTCGGGGTCCTGAAAAGCTCCGGGGACGCCGCCGCCGGGCCCGTGCTGTCCGTCGGCGGGCCGCTGGGGTGGCGGTGCGGGGCGCCGGTCGGGTGCCAACGTCACCTCGCCTCCTCCAGCATCGCCACGGCCACCGACAGGCAGCGCTGTTTGACCATGTCCCAGTCCGCTTTGCCGTCGGACTCCGACGACGGGTCGTCACTGAAATCGGAAGGGTGCGGATCCGCGAGCTGGCGGATCAACTGGGTGGCCATCCATTCCCGCCGGGGCGCTTGACAACAGTAATACCTGTCCATCCCGGCCAGCACCAC
This sequence comes from Mycobacterium alsense, assembly GCF_002086635.1. GTDB lineage: Bacteria > Actinomycetota > Actinomycetes > Mycobacteriales > Mycobacteriaceae > Mycobacterium > Mycobacterium alsense. The sequence continues at coordinate 7,796 of NZ_MVHD01000080.1, forward strand.
AGCGGCGGTCTCCGGCTCCACCGTGTCCACCATGTCAGCAAAGTCGGCGAAATCGCGGCTGCTGTTACGGCACATGATCAAGTAGCCCTTGAGACGCAGCGCCTCGGCGCCCGTCGGGACGAGCAGCCGATCGCCCGTCGGCAACTGCACGTGGGTGGTCTCCACGGGGCTGCGCCGTTCGTAGCTTGGCCCGGTCCCGGCCTTGGCGGCCCCCGTCTGCAGGGCGTCGAGGGCGACCGACAACCGCCCGCGCCACAGCGTGACCGGGTGCACCGGCCGCTCGCCGGCGATCGCGCGGGCGATGCCGTTGCGCGCGGCCAGGCCGTTGACCAGTTTCTTGGCGGCCGAGTGACCGTTGGCGGCGGCTTTGACGGAAGGGCCCCCCGCGACCGGGACGCCCGCGCCGTCGTCGTCGATGTTGACCTGGTGGGGAATCTGCCCGGGGCCCGGGCCACGGCTTCCGGCGAGGCTCTCCGAGACGCCTTGCGTCACTTTGCCGTTGGCGCCGCACCCGGTGAAGGCGAGCGGGTCGGCCACGCAGATCGCGTCGGGCGCCAGGTGCTTGAGCTTCGCCGCCGACTTGAGCACCATCCGCAGGTCGGCGCTGGGTGGCGTCAGCGAGGAGATGTCGTCGGGGATGACCACCACGTCACCGAGGTCGACCTCGGGCAGGGGGCGGTCGAAGTCGACCGACGGCAGGACGCGACGCAGCCAGCCGGGCAGCCACCAGTTCCACTGGGCGAACATCGCCATCAGCGCCGGGACGAGGACCAGGCGCACCACGGTGGCGTCGACCGCGATCGCGACGGCGCACGCCACACCGATCTCGGCGACCAGCGGCATGCCGGCGAACGCGAAGCCGATGAACACCGCGATCATGATCAGCGCGGCGCTGGTTATCGTGCGTGCGCTGGTGCTCACGCCGTGGGCGACCGCGTCGCGGGTGTTCCCTGAGTGCAGGAAGCGTTCCCGGATGCGGGCGAGCAGGAAGATTTCGTAGTCCATCGACAGCCCGAAGGTCATCGCCAGCACCAGCGGCGGCACGGTGCTGTCGATCGAGCTGATGTGGCTGAAACCCAGGTCCTGCAGCCAGCCCCATTGAAAGACCATCACCAGGCTGCCGTAGGCGGCGGCCACCGACAGCAACGTCATCAGCACGCCCTTGAGCGCCAGGAACACCGAGTGGACCGAGATCAACAGCATGACGAAGGCGATCATCGCCACGAAGAGCAGCACCAGCGGTTCGGTCTGCGACACCCGGTCGTCGAAGTCCTTGATCAGCGCCGTCGGGCCGCCCACATCCACCCGTGCGGTCCCCACGCCGGGAACCCTGGGCAGCTGCGTGCGCATCCAGCCGACGGTGTCGCGGGCCTTCATGTCCTCGGGGTCGACGGTCAACACCGCGGACACCAGGGCGCTGCCGTTGTCCTCGGCGAACTGCGGGGGCGACACCGACACGATGTTGGGGGCCTGCGTCATACGCTGACGGATCGCGCCGACCGTCTGGCTGTGCTCGGGTGAGGCCGCACCGCCGTCGGGGAAGCTGACCAGCACCCGGACCGGGCCGAGCGCGCCGGGCCCGAGCGCCTGGGCGGCCGCGCCCACCCCGGCGCGGATCTCGTGGGACGAGTCGAACTGGCGCAGCAGGCTGTTGCCCAGCACCATCGACGCGGCCGGCGCGGCCATGACGAGCAGCACCACCGACGCCGCCACCGCCGACGCCCACGGCCGGCGCATCACGAACCCGACCCAGCGGTTCCAGAACCGGGACTGCGCGCCCTCGGGCTGCCGGGACCAGCGCAGCAGCGCCGACCTCTTGGCGGCCGCCCGGCCGAAGGTCGCCAGCGCCGCGGGGGTCAGGGTCGCCGAGGTCAGCATCGCCACCGCGACGGCCAGGATCGCCCCGGTGGCCATCGACTTCAGCGCCGGGGTGTTGATGATGTAGATGCCGGTCAGCGACGCGATGACGGTCATCCCGGACAGCACCACCGCCAGCCCGGACGTGGCCATCGCCGCGTCGACGGCCTCGGTCGGCTGGCGCCCCGAGCGCAGTTCCTCGCGGAAGCGCATCAGGATGAACAGCGAATAGTCGACGGCGAGCGCGATGCCGAACATCGAAACCGTCGACGTCACGAACACCGACATCGTGGTGTACGCCGACAGCAGGTAGACCAGGCCCATCGTCACGACGACCGTGCACACGCCCAGGGCGAGCGGGATCGTCGCGGCGGCCAGCGAACCGAACACCGCCAGCAGGACGACCAGGATGATCGGCAGGTTCCACCGTTCGGCGGCGGCGATGTCGTGCTTGGTGTTCGCCGCCGCGGCGGCGCTCAGCGCGCCCTGGCCGATGACGTAGAGCCGCACCCGGCCGTTCGCGGTCTGCCCGGACTGGTCATCCTTGATGCCGACCTTGTTGCGCAGCTGCTTGGCGAGGTCGCTGGTGCCGGCGTTGCGGGCGTCCAGCCGCAGCGAGATTACGTAGGGCCGGTCGGGTTGCGGCGGGCGCTGGGTGGGGTTGGGCACCTCGGTCACGCCCGGGAACTCGCCGGCGACGCTGCGCAGCAGCGCGACCGCGTCGTTGATGTCGGCGTAGCTGGCATCCGGGCGGGGGGCGGCCACCAGGGCCAGGGAGGACGCGCCCTGGTCGTGGTAGAGGTCCTCGAGCTGGTCGTGGACGGCCAGCGACTGGGAACCGGCCACCTCGAAACCGCCGCCGGTGAGGTTTTCCGACTGCGTCATGGCCAGATAAACGGCGGGGACCAATGCCAGCAGCCAGCCTGTGAAGACCAACCAGCGGTGCTTACGCAGGCTGCGGCTGAGGCGCATCATGAACTGCTGGATTTCGTCGCTCCCCGGGTTCTCGCGCAGTGCGGTCACGCGAGAATACCGCAGGGGGCTGTGGATTATGTCGGGTTATCTTGTTCCTGAGCTGCAACGACACGGATGTTGCCAAGAAGCTGCGGAGTCGTTGTGAACCGGTGACCAAGCTTTGGCTTTTGTCGAGCTCCCGCGCGGATGGCAGGATGGCGGATGGCCGCGCGTGGGGCGGGGGATTTTCGCCACGAAGAGCCGTCCATTGCAACCGTTTGCGAGGCGTCCCGCATTGCGCGCCGTCGCGAACTTTGAGGAGTGACCCATGACGACAGGCACCGCGACCGGGCGCCGCAGACTCGTGGCAGGGCTGATCGCCACCGCGGCGCCCGCCGCCGCCTTTGCGGTCCTGGCCGGGCCGCCCGCGACGGGCGCCAACGACCCCTGCGCTGCCAGCGAGGTCGCCCGGACCATCGGCTCGGTCTCCAAGTCGATGGGTGACTACCTGGACTCGCACCCGGAGACCAACCAGTCGATGACCGCGATGCTGCAGCAGCAGGCGGGCCCGCAATCGCTGACCGGGCTGAAGTCCTACTTCGAGGCCAACCCCAAGGTCGCCGGGGACCTGACGTCGATCGCGCAGCCGCTGACCAACCTGTCGATGCAGTGCAAGCTGCCGATCACGATCCCGCAGGCGATGGGCATGATGCAGCAGGCGCAGGGCGCCGCGGGATCCCCGGCCGGTACCCCGCCGGCCGCGGGCGCGCTGCTGCCCGGCGTCACGGTGGGCGGCGCCCCGAAGCCGAACAGTGCTCGATAGAGGCCGGCTAGTGGCCGGCTAGGGGCCGGCTGAAAACCCCTGGCTACGCCCTGGGCTCACCACTCGGTGCCGTCGACCCGCGCCGGGCGCTCAGGGATTCGGTTCGGGCGGCGGTAACGGGCCCTGCAGCGCGGCCTCCGTCGGGTCGGCGCACGGATCACCACCCGGGCCCTCCCGCACGACGGGCAGCGGGCCGGTGATGGGCTCGTCGTCGTCGTCGGGGTCGTCGATCTTCTCGGTGCGGAACACGAAGAAGAACACCACCCAGCCGACGGCGGCGATGAACAACCAGCTGATCAGCCGGTAGATGAGCATGGCCGAAATGGCGCTGGGCAACGACATCCCGCTGGAGACCAGGCCGGGCACCAGCACCGCCTCCACCACCAGCAGCCCACCGGGCATCAGCGGTATCGTGCCGACGGCGCGCGCGGCCGCGTAGGCAACCGTCAGCCCGGCGACCGACGCGTGGTCGCCGGCGGCGTAGGCGGCGAAGCCCAGGCAGGCCACGTCGGCGACCCAGTTGAACATCGACCAGCTGAACGCCACCCCCAGGTCGCGGCGGCCCAGGCTCACCGACTCGAGCTGCATCAGGGTCTCGCGCCACTTGTCCAGGCCGGTGTCGGTCGGCTTGCCGCGAATCGAGTTGGCCCAGGCCAAAACCCGGCTGCCGATGCCTTCGATCAGCTCCGGGCGCGACGCCACCGCCTGCGCCAAAATCAACAACGCGACGAAGCCGCCGAGCGTGAAGAGCAACGAGAACGGGTTGTTCTTGGCGCCCAGGAAGAAGGCCCCGCCCAGGCCGAGCAGCGCCAGCCCCACCGCCTGCAGCACGCCCGACATCACCAGCTGCCACGAGGCCACCACCGCCGACGCGCCCCACAGCCGCTGCTGACGGAACAGGAACGTCGCCGAAAGCACGGGCCCGCCCGGCAGCGTGGTGCTCAACGAGTTGGCGGCGTAGAACGCGGCCTCCGACCGGAATTGCTTGACGTTGACCCCGGCCGATCTCAGCAACGTGCGCTGGATCTGGGCGAAGCTGTGCATCGAGGCGGCCGCCGCCAGCACCGCGGCGAGCAGCCACCACAAGTTGGCCTCGTTCAAACTCATCCACGCCTTGGCCAGCTGGTCCCAGCCGAGCGCGATCTCGACAGCAAGCACGATCGCGACGATGCCGAGAATCACCCAGCGCACCCACCAGTACCTGCCGCGCGGGGCGTGCCCGGGCGTCAGGTCCAGCTTGCGGAGGGGTGCGTCGTGCGACACGTGCTTTAGGGTAACCGCGCAGGTGGCGCGCTCAGCGGGGCGCGGCACCGACCGTGTCTGGGACGTTCTGGGGTCGTAACCGGATCGTGCCGGCCACCGGCCTCCACCGGGCGTCCCGAGCGGGCGTCGGAACGCATCGGCGCCGGATAGGCTGACCAGATGCCGGCAAACCTTGGCCATGCCTCCGACCTCCCCGAAGCCGCATCCGTCGAGCCCCTCGTCCGAAAGGCCGCGGCATGGTCGTGGCGTTTGCTGGTCATCCTGGCCGCCGCGGTCGCCCTGCTCTGGGTGGTGAAGAAGCTCGAAGTCATCGTCGTGCCGGTGTTGCTGGCGTTGATGATCAGCGCTTTGCTGGTCCCGGCGGTCGACTGGATCGACAAAAGGGGCCTGCCGCGCGGCGCCGCGGTGACCCTGGTGCTGCTGAGTGGGTTCGCGATCCTGGGCGGCATCCTGACCTTCGTCATCCTGCAGTTCATCTACGGCCTGCCCGACCTGACCGATCAGGTGACCCGCAGCATCGACTCCACCCGCCGATGGCTGATCGAGGGGCCGCTACACCTGCGCGGCGAACAGATCTCCAACGCGGGCGACGCCGCGATCCAGGCGCTGCACAACAATCAGTCCAAGATCACCAGCGGCGCGCTGTCCACCGCGGCGACGATCACCGAGGTGGTCACCGCCGCCGTGCTGGCGCTGTTCACGCTGATTTTCTTCCTCTATGGCGGGCGCAACATCTGGCAGTACGTCACCAAGATCTTTCCCGCCAACGCCCGGGACCGGGTGCGCGAGGCGGGCTTCGCCGGATACACGTCGCTGATCGGCTACGTGCGGGCCACCTTCCTGGTCGCCCTGACCGACGCGGCGGGCGTCGGCACCGGTCTGGCGATCATGGGCATCCCGCTGGCGCTGCCCCTGGCCTCGCTGGTGTTCCTGGGCGCGTTCATCCCGCTGATCGGTGCGCTGATCTCGGGCCTGCTGGCCGTCGTGGTGGCCCTGCTGGCGAAGGGCATCGTCTACGCGCTGATAACGCTGGGTTTGCTGATCGCGGTCAACCAGCTGGAGGCCCATTTGCTGCAGCCGTTGGTCATGGGACGCGCGGTCTCGATTCACCCCCTCGCTGTGGTGCTGGCCATCGCCACCGGCGGGGTGCTCGCCGGCATCGTCGGCGCCCTGCTGGCCGTCCCGACGGTCGCGTTCCTCAACAACGCGATCCAGGTGCTGCTCGCCGGGGATCCGGAAGCGGAGGCCGAAAAGCAGGCCGAGGGGGACCAGGACGACGAGGTGGGGGTGGTCGTCCAGGCCAAGCCGGACGATCCCGACGGGCGGTCCGACTGAGCGGGCGGGCGGCTAAAGCCGTCCCTCGCGGCGCAGCAGATCCTGCGCGCTGACGGCGCCACCGCCCCCGCCGGCCCGTCGGCGCTGGCGCGGGTTCTCCCCGTTGTCTCCGCCGTCGCCACCGTCACCATTGTCACGGGGGCCGCCGGGGCCGCCGGGCCCGCCCTGCCCGCGGGCGTTCAGCTGCTGGGAGGCCGCCTCGGAATCCGTGGCGTCGGTCCGCATGACCGGCATGGCCGCGGTCGGGTCGGCCGGGTCCGTGCCCTCGCCGGAATGGTTGGCGGGCACCGGGATCGCCTGGGTCTGGCCGCTGGAGGGCGTTGGCGGGGGCCCCGCGGGGCGCGGCGCGGGCTGGGG
>NZ_MVHD01000081.1 GCF_002086635.1 Mycobacterium alsense
ATCGTCAGTCCTTCCCGCCAAGCTCACGCTCGGCGTGTCAGACCAAGATCAGATCCACCGTTGTTCTGACAGTCCCCCGCCATCAGCATCAGGGTGGCCTTGTCGCGCCTGGCTCTGAAATCGCGGCCGGCTGAATCTTACCCAAACCGGCATCTTTGATGAGGAGACTGCGCGTAGGGCGGGCTATGTTCAGCCGCCGGCAACGGTTTGACGTGGTATTTGATTCACGAGTCGGGCCAGTACTTGACCGGCGAGTGGCTGCTCACCGTCCCGTGCGACGCCAAGAATCTGACGCAGGCTGAGGGCTCGGATGTCACCTACAAGCGCCGGTATGCGGAGATGGCGATCACCGGCTTGGTGGCCGACGAGGACGACGACGGCCAGGCCGCGGTGAGGGAGGTGCCCCGCACCAAGAAGGGCGGGAAGCGCAGTCCACTGGATGCCGCCAAGGACAAGCTGCGGGACGCTATTGAGAAGTCGGGCGTCTACCCGGAGGATTTTGTGTGGGTGGCTAGCGCGACAGAGAAGGACGTTGACAAGATCCTCGCTACCGCCGAGGCGCTGGGCATGGGCACTGCTGTAGCAAGTTGATCGTTGTAGAGAAGTGGGGGGAGAGGAGGCCGGTCTGCATGATCCCCGAGACACTAGAAGAACAGGTTCGGTTAGAGAATCTAAGGTTCTTTCGGGAGCTTGAGAAGCAGCGCGAGGAACTGCTTGGCGCTAGCGCACCTTACCCGTTTGAGCGAATCCACGCCCGCGGCCGACGTGTTGTTCGCGTGTCGTCTAATCTGCCGCCCGATGAGGGCATGGTGGTTGACTTTCCCAGCCACCCAACTCTGTTGGAGATTGCGCAGCGGCAGCGAAAGATTGATCGGTGGGATCTGGACGAGCGCCGCGGTCGTCGCCGCGTGCGGCTCACCTACACTCTGTCTCTTGTTGTGGGGTTGTTGATCTTGGTTACCGGCGCGTTGTGGGCGGCCAGTGCCGACAACATTTTGGGGGCGTTTCAGGCCGCCGCGGGGCTGCCGCTTTGTGGTGTTGGCGTCTGGGCGTGGACACATCGGAATGACAAGTTCCACGGCAATCGCCCCGCCCCCCTTGTGCTGGTGCCGTTTTCCGACGCCGAGAACCGGGTGCGAATGTCGGAGCAGGAGCCCGAGGTGTTCCTTGGCGGCTGCACCTGCCCCGGCTGTGGCGAGTTGGCGATCCACAAGATCCGCCAGCCCGCCATGGGGGAGCCCGAGTGGGCCGAGGTGATTCGTCACTGTGACGTTTGTGGAAGGGAGTGGGCCCAGAAGTGAGCGTGTGGTTCACCTCTGATCTGCATATCGGTCACCGATTGTGCGCAACCATTCGAGGGTTCATTCCAGAGTGTCAAAGCCTGCCCGTTAACGAGCGCCGCATTGAGTCCGGGGTCGTGGATCACGACTCGGAGCTGGCCGGTAACTGGGATGCGGTGGTCAAGCCCGGCGACCAGGTGTGGGTGTTGGGGGATATTTCCGCGGGCGGAACGGCCGCCCAGCTGTCCGCCCTGCAATGGTTGTCGAACCGGCCGGGGGAGAAGCATCTGATCGCCGGCAACCATGATGGGGTTCACCCGCTGCACCGCAACTCCCACAAGTGGCAGCCCGAGTACCTGAAGGTGTTCGCGTCGGTGCAAACCATGGCGCGGCGAAAGATTAACGGCCAGAACGTGTTGCTGTCTCACTTCCCCTACCGCGGCGACCACACCGACAAGGACAGGTACATCCAATATCGGCTGCGCGACGAGGGACTGCCCCTCCTACACGGGCACACCCACTCTCGGGAGAAGTACCGCGCCGGACTCATCGGGCACAACGGCGCCATCATTTTTCGCGACTCGCCCACCATTCATGTCGGTGTCGATGCTTGGGATTTGCGTCCTGTGCACCTCGACGTAATCGCCGCCGCCCTATTAGACGTGGGGCAAATGCCCCACTAGGAGACATATGTCAGATAGCAACTTCAACGTTAGTGAATACAACCGGTCACACTGGACGCTCGGAGACCTGCGTGCCGTGGTCGCAGATAATGCAGACCGGGAGGCCACTGCCGATGTTCGGTTCCGGCCCTTCGGTGAGGACGGGTCTTACGGAGCCGGCAGCCTGATTGTGCGCACACAGGAATAAATTTTTTCCTTCGGCGTGCCCTATTACAAAGCGTGAGGGGCGCGCCTTAATGTAGCGGTCAATGACCGATTACAATATTGAGCGCGACCGCTGGGGCAGGCCCATGCTTTTTCCCCCGGCTGGGGGGAAGAAGGTTGCGTACACGCGGCCATCGACCATGGCCAAGTGGCTGGACGACAAGGGCGGCCTCATCAACTGGTCCGCCTCAATGGCGATGATCGGCTTGATGCGGTCGAAGTCGTTGCAGGCCCGAGTTTCCGCCATAATTGCCCGTTCTCAAGACCCTTATCGGGAGAACAAGACTGCCCTCAAGGAGCTGGTGGAGACAGCTACCAAGTTGGCCCAGGCGCAGGGCAGGGCCGACTTCGGCACGGCGATTCACGAGTTCGCTGATCTGCTCGACAAGGGTGAGCTGGATTGGGGCTATGTCCCGGAGGCGTTGAAGGGCCCCCTCGATGCGTACCGGGCGGCCACCGCGAATCTGCAAACCCTGGGCAGCGAAATGTTCGTGGTTGTCGATGACGAGCACAGGGGCAAGAAGGTCCGCGGCGCCGGCAGCCTTGACCGCCTCTACGTCCACCCCGACCTTGGTGTGTGCGTGGGGGATTTAAAGACGGGCACCGATGAGCCGAAGTATCCGTTGGCCACCATGATTCAGGTGGCGATCTATTCTCGCGGCAAGGTGTATTCCGACGACACGTTCACCCAGGCCCATGTGTGGGATGCCGAACCCAATGCTGACGGCATCGCCTACCGGTCGCCCATTCACCCGGAGTTGAACCAGGCGTGGGGCCTGCTGGTGCATTGCCCGCTTGAACAAGTGGGCGGCGAGTACATCTGCCGCCTGTATGCCTTGGATCTTTACAAGGGCTGGGAGGCCCTGCTTTTGGGGGTTGAGGTGCAGTCTGCGCGCCGGCAGCCGATAGATTTAATGGTCTGAAGGAGGGCCCCGCGGTGCATGTCAAGCATGTTGGTGTCTTTCGAAATTCTCGTAGATGGTGTGGGAGCGTGCCGGCACCTAATCTGGCCACGGCCGTGAGCAATGTCTCTAGCGACATCAATAACCCAGACAACGTAGCACTGGGTGCACTTGTAGTAGGGCGGGCGTTCAGCGCCGCCGCGATTGCAGGTGTTGGGGTGCCCCATGCTCATAAAGGTGGCGGGCTTGCCGCATACCTCGCAGGGGATGTCCTGCTCAAACTGTTCTTCTAGGTCCGAGACCCCACCAGTCGCGGGTGCGTTGTAATACTCCACGGGCATGGCACCATGATACGCCAGTGCCCGCAGTTGTCAACTATTACAAAGGGCTAGCTTTTGCGGTCGTGCGCGGACTCGAATGCCTGCTGTACCGAGATGGGGATGCGGCCCCGGTCGGCGACGGCGAAGCCCTGTTTCTTCGCCCAGGCGCGGATGGCGTCTTGCTTCTCGCGTTTGCGGGTTGCGGCGTCCTGGGCCCGCTTTGCGATCACCGGCGCAGATCTGGGGTGCGCGCCTTCGCCGTTGCGGCGGCGGCCTGCCGAGGCGAACGGCTCAATGGCGTTCCGCACCCTTTCAGCGTTTTCTGCGCACACATCAATTTCATAGGTAACACCGTCCACGCCGAAGATAACTGTCTCGACAGCCTCTTTAGTGGGGTCCAGGTCATCTACCCATACCGTCCTGTGCGCCATGTCACAAACCTCTCTATAGGACACGTTGCCTATCTCAAGGGTGGGGCAGCGCCCCGGACTTGTCAAGTGAATGGCGGCAGAAGCAATTGGTAATCAACTAATTAGACAGCTTAAATGATATTATAAAGCTGAGCGGGATAAGGAGTTTTCCCCATAGAATCCACGGCCGACCTGATTCTTAACGCCCGCCGGGAACAACTCAAGGCCCGCGCGGACGGTGACGAACGCGCCGAACAGGTTTGGACAGAGGCCCTACATAGGCTGCTGGACCTTTATTTAGGTGAAACGAAAGACTGAATGGCCACTATTACTTTTGACTGGCATAAGTGGAGCCGGTCTATGTGGAACGCCTTGCCCAAGAATGGCATGTGGAAAGGCATCCGCAGCGGCACTAACGATGCGGAGACCGGCGCCCCCGAGTTCATTTATGACGACGAGGTGATCAGCTCTAACCATGGGGTGAATCCCACCGACGCCGAGGATGTGCGGCTTGCCCACAGGTACCGCACCGACCGGGCCGGCGCCTGGGAGGACTTCGCGGGCGACGTGTCGGGGAACTGGCAGGACCATTTCAACGACAAGGTTGCCGCCTACTTGGCTGACCCGCCGGTCATCCAGCAAGACCCCGTTGAGGACGCCACAGAAGGCGAGGCGTATTCGCACACCTTTGTGGCGGCCGGCGGGGTCATTCTTCAGGCCGCCGACCACAGGGTGATGGGCGCGACCGCGCAGCTGATGATCCACAAGGGTTCTGGCGGCGCCCAGGGCAAGCTTGACGATGTTTTCGATGAGGCCGAGTACATGAAGCGGTCGATTGACCGCATGGTGGATGTGTTCATGGAGCGCAACACCGGCAAGTTGGCGAGGGCGTATTTGTTGGATCGGATTCACCGCCGCGACTGGTGGGTGAGCGCCGAGGAGGCGGTGAAGTTGGGGCTGGCAGATGCCATCGGATGAGTTGGTGACGCCGCTTGATGTAGAGCGGGAGATGGTGGAGTTGAACCATCGCTTGGACGAAGCCCCGCACGTTATCAAGGAGTATCACGAGAGGGTTCGGGCTGCCCGCCAGGCGCACAAGAAGGCGTATGCGTTGGCGTATGCGAAAGCCCCGGGCACCGCGGCTGAGCGTAAATACGAGGCCGATTTAGCGACCGAAAGTGAGCAGGCAGCATTGGATTTCGCCGAGATTGAGTACAAGTTCGTGATTGACACGTTTGACAGTTTGCGAACTAAGCTGCGGGCCCTTCAGTCGGTAGCTTCGCTAATGAAAGCGTCTATGTTCAGCCCACAGGGAGGTATCTGATGGCTTTTGGTTGCACTGTAAATCCGAACATGTTGCCCTATCCGCCGCCGAGCTCCCAAACTGTCATCTTGCCCTATTTTCCGTCCACAATTCCGTTTGATAGGCATGACCCGGTTGAGGTTCGGGAGCCCTTGCTTGCGGTGAAGCTATCGAAGGACAACCTTCCCGCCCTGGCGGATTTTGCGGTGCGCAACGGGCGCTCGGAGGTTAGTGTTTCCCAGGAGCGGTCCAGCCTGTGGGTTTCTGGATGCCACTTCTGGTTTGGTGACTGGGTGGTGCTCGAATGGGTTGATGATGACGGCAGGTATGCGATCTACCGTCCGCCCACCAAAAAGGAAGTCAAGAAGTACGGTTTGAATGTTCGATTGGTTGAAACGGTTTCGGCGCCCACCGCAGCACCTCAATCCAGAGTCGCTAGACCCTAACGATTGGGTCGTTTTGCCCTACAGGTTGGCCGAGGCGGCGCGAATTTCCATGTATACCATTGCATCTCACCCGCAACTGCCGGATAATGTGAGGTGGTGGATCGTCCAGTGGCTCGCAGCCTATAACGAAGCCTTGGCGGCCTGGTTCATGCAAAACTATGGGCCCGCCATCTTCCCGGTCCTGGGCGAAATCACTAAAGGTGTTCACGTATTAACGGAACAACACGCCGCCGAGGAAGCTGCCCGCCGCCATGACGAGGCGTTCCAGCGGTGGGAGCAGGAATTGGAGGATAGCGGTGAGTAGCGCCCATTTGATGATCCCGTTGCCGCTGGCCGAGATGCTGTATGCGACGTTGGGGCCGCTCGCGGAAACCCTTGCGGCCGAAAATCATCCGTGGGCGGCGCTGGCCGAGCGTGTGCTTGAGGCATACAAGACCGGCCGTAATGATCAGCTGGTCGCAATGTATGGGCAGGGCGTGATCCCGGAGATTTCTAAGGTCACCCAACAGGTGGCTGATGCGGTGTGTGGTGTGGTGGCTGAAATGGCGGACGAGGAAATGGATTTCGCCATGTGGGCCGGTGAGTTTGATGCCCGAGCCGAATGAGCCTTGCCCCGACTGCAAGATGCAGATGCGGTGGGTGCCCCGCGTGGGCTGGGTGTGCACATGGTGCGAGGATTTGGACAAGATTTTGAGGCGGCGTGGATGAGCGCACCTGCCGGGCCCTTGTGGCGGCTCGCTCCGGGGGCCTCTGCGAAAGATGTGGAAGAGTGGCGCATTCTTTCCACCACCGTCGCAAGCGCGGCCAGGGCGGTGAATGGACGCCCAATAACATTGTTCATCTGTGTGGGCATGGTACTGCTGGGTGTCATGGCTGGGTTGAGCATCACCCAGAGGCGGCCCACGCGGAGGGTTTTCACATCCGCCCCGGCGAGGACACGCGGGTGGTTCCTATCCTCTTTTGTAATAGGTTACGGTTACGCTTGAATCCTGATGGTACGAAAGACAGGATCATAGATGAGTCTCCCAGTGTTAAGCGGGCGGGGTTTCTTGCTCAGCGAGGGCGTGGAACTTCAGGTATCTGACCGAACCGGCGTCAGCTACGCCAGGTTGCCCTTGAGCTTCCGTAACAACCACAAGAATGATGCAGGGGAGTGGGAGTTCGACCGGGAAATCCGTGTGGACGCTACCGTGTTCGGCCCCCTGGCCGAGTATCTGGCCGACAATGTGACTGGGCGGCAGGATTTGTGGGTGTCGGGTGAGCCCTACATGGAGGAGTACGAGGGTAAAACCTATGTGCGTCTGAACGTGTTGGCCGCGGCCCCGGTGGGGAAGCCCCGCGCCAAGGCTGCGGCTGGTTCAAATGGCAAGTCGGGCAAGCGTTTTCCCTTCTGACCGCAAGGCCGCCAGGCAGTACTTCAACGAAACCTTTCAAGAGTTCTTCAGGGCGTATCCCAGGCATATCGACCAGACACAGGCGTACAACGTCTTTCTGGATCTGATGCAGGAGGGCGTTGACCCTCAAATGCTGATCGAGCGGGCCCAATCGTATGCCCGCAATGTTGATCCGAAGGACATGCGGTGGGTGCCGTCGCCCAAGAATTGGCTGGCCGGCCGCCGGTGGGAAGATGTTGACCTTTTTACGGACCAGTTCATGTCTGTGCGCGAGTTCTTTGAGGACGCCTACACGCGGGCGGACGCCGCGGCGGTGTGCGGCAGGTATGGGTTTGTTTACACACCGCGCCCGACGCCGGATGGCGCCGACCCGGCGGTCTGGCGTGAGGATCAGCGCCGCATCTGGATAGGGCAGATCGCCAACCACATCTTGAACGGACATCCCCTGCCAGATGACTGACATGGTTAACCACCCGCCGCACTACACCAGTGCGCCGGCCGGTACTAACTCGTTTCGTGGAATCCCGCCGTCGCCCGCCAAGGCTCTGACTGTTGCGGAACCCTCCGCACCACGGTGTTGCTCGTCCAATAGTCGTTCGGCCGGCGAAGAACATGTATCTGTCGCCCATGTTGCAGCGCTCCACGGTAAACACTGGCGTGTGGGTGCTAGATACCCAGCGGATACCGTTGTTGCCTTCGGACATTGCATCGGGGGTCCACCCCAACGCCAGCGGGTACACCAAGGTCGCTCAGGGCATCTATAGCCAGCTCGTCCCCGGCGTCGGTGCCGCGGCGGGGGGCTACATCTGGAAGTACGTCCCGCCGGCTGCGGGGGGGCCGGCCCAACGTTCACCGTCCCGGGCGAGCTGATGCCCGGCGGCATTGGGCCAGACGGTATCGGGCCGTGGCCGGTGGAAAAGTTCTCCCAAGCAACATCATTGCCGCCGCCGGTGGCCGCGCCAGTCGCGGTGGAAATCGCCATAAGGCCGGCAGCCCCGGCTGTGCCGGCCCCTGCTATTGTTCCGAGCCCAATCCCGGTGGCACCAGAAATGCCGAGCCCAAGCCCCAAACCCTCGGCGCCGGTAACGCCAACCTGCGCCATGGGCGTATATGGTTCCGGCACTGTTTGGGCGTCTTTCTGGAACGTCCACAACAACCACGGCAATGATGGAACTTCTGAAAAAAGTGGGCCGAACTTTCGAATAAGCCCCTCACCCAAGATCCTGGGCTCCTTATAGCCAACCTCGTCGGGAAGGCTGCCAAGCGGCCCAAGGGGGTGATTCTTGCTGTAAAGAATGTCCATGATAGGGCCATTGTTTTTCACAAAGCCGCCATCATTCATTAGGCCGAGCACCTTTGCCTTGTCGGCCTCGGACAAGAAGTCGAACCGCCTCGCCATATTGGCGGGCATTCCCTTGTTGGAAAATGGGTTATTCGGGTCAGGAACGCCGGGGGTGACGTTTCCGCCAGGCCAGTAGCGGCGCACTGGACCGCCCCCCGCCATCGGCACCCGCATGGCATTCATGCCCGCCAAAAGATCCGGGCCGTAATGCTTTACGGCCGCGGCGCGCATCACGAACTCGCCGTCCGACAGCATCGCCGGAATCATGTCGTCAGTCGGGCCGCCCGGACCGGCTACGGCACCGCCGACCGAAAAGCCGTCATCCCTGCCGAGGTGGTCCCCGCCGCCGCCGTAGCGTCTTACCGGTCCGCCGGCGGCGTGTGGCGTCCCGCCGAACGTGTGCGGCCACGCCCCCGGGCCCTGGCCCGGAATCCCGTTCCAGCCGTTCAGGGTTCGCTCGGCAACCTCGATCTGTTGCTCTTTCGACGCCAGATCGGCACGGGGCGCGAACTGGGTTCCCCCGTACTGCTCCCAGGTCGACTGCTTGAACTGCAAGCCGCCGTAATAACCGTTTCCGGTGTTGAGCGCCCAATTGCCGCCGGACTCCAACGCTGCCGTGGCATCCCAGTTGGTACTCCACTTAGAAGGGTCCGCCGTGGCCGACCCGGGCGTCGGCGCTGTTCGGTTGCTGTACGCATCCGCGCTGTTGCGCAAATTTTGGGCCAAATCATGGTTGCCCTGCTGGTCGGCCAGATCGGCCTGCGCCTCAAGGTCGGAGATGACCTGCGGGTCAGGGCCCGGGTCGGGCGGCAGATCGCCCTGCTGCTGGTTGGCCTGCCCCAGGCCGCCAATCCCTGCGCCCTGCGTGAACAGGTTGAACAGCCCCGACAGGTCGATGCCGAAAAACGAGCCGATGAACTGCAAAATGATGCGGCCGACGTTTTGCAGAATGTTGCCCGGATCAAACGGGACAGGGCCGAACGGCCCCTGGATCGGCGCTGGAAGCCCGGGGATCGCAGCCGGCCCGGCGGGCACCGGCGCAATTGGCGCCGGCGCCCCAGGGGGCCCCACAATCTTCGGCTGGTTGCCATCGGGCGTACCTGATGTCTGAATGTCCGGCGGGCCCAACACGCTCGGCAACGCCCCGCCGTCCGGGTTGACCAGCGGCGCAACGTCGGTAGCCCAGTGAACGTGATCCCTGTGGCCCCCATACTGATCGGAGAAGTAGCCCTGAAACTTGTCGCCCGTATGGTCAACATCCTGGGTGCCCGCAACGCCCCAGGTTTTCTTCAACTTGTCGTCAAAGTGGATCAGCTCTAGCGTCTGGCCACCCAGGTGTTGCTGCACATAGTCGGAGAAGGCGTCCATGCGGCGGCGGCCCTCTTCGCTGTCCCAACCAATGTCGTCGGGTGGGCGAATGTCAAAGGCGAAGCCCCGCGAGTGAAGAGCCCCGTGCGGGTCGGTGCTGGCCTGAAGGCCAAACGCCTGCACAAGCTGCAAAATGCTTTCCGGCACACCAGATCCGGCCGGCGGGTCGGGAACGCGAGGAGTAGAGCGCGAAACAGGCCGCCAGCCTGAAGCGCAAGAGGCGTGAAGCATTCTGTAGCCCAAAAGGTTACGGAACTTCATGGGGAAGCACGTCTCTGGTCAAACCTTCATTGCATATGAAGGCGATTAGCTCAAATGGTAGAGCGCATCCCTGTGGAGGATGAGGTTGCGGACTCGAAATCCGTATCGTCAGTTAAAAGCAAAAGTCTTTCCCCGTCGTCAGACGAAAGCGTCTTAAGCCTCGGCTCGCAGGGCGGGAACCGAGGCCACCCGATGCCCGCAAGGCAACGGTGGTTCATAGGCAAGTAGTGCAGGCTAGGGGGTAGCTCCCGTTAGCTGAATCGAAAGTCGTGGAGTAGTCGGCGGCGTAACGATTGGTTGGCGTAACCAACCAGGCGTGATGGACTACCGGCGGGGGTCGGTGGAGAAGTCGGGAATCAATAATCCGGCGAAAGGTTCATCGTGGACGGGCGTACTCTCAGCCTCGCTCCACCCCTCGACTCTTAGCTCAATTGGAAGAGCGTCTGCGTGAAGAGCAGAAGGCTCCTGGTTCGATCCCGGGAGAGTCGGCTGCGCCCCGGTGCGGGGCCCCACTGCAAAATGCACGGCCCCAAGGGTTGTGGGAAACGCACCAAGACGGCCGGCGGGCTGCCCGTAGGTGAAACACACCGAAAATTGTGGCCCGGAAGTTGCAACCCGGCCGTCTACACCCTGTTAGTTCAGTGGAAGAACACCGCGTTTACACCGCGTATGTCGGAGGTTCGAATCCTTCACGGGGTACCACGCCACCTTAGCTCATGTAGGTAGAGCGGCGCTCTTGTAAAGCGCGGGCGGAGGGTGCAAGTCCTTCAGGTGGCCCCGCTGGATTAGCACAGTGGTAGTGCCCCGTCTTGGTATGACGGTGGCCCGTGTTCGATTTACGGATTCAGCTCTGGGGCATTATAATAATTTATAATGCCTTATAAAGACCCGGCAGTTCAACGGGAATATCAACGCCAATGGGTTGCGCGCCGGCGCGCGGAGTATTTATCCGATAGGTGCTGCGCCGAGTGCGGTTCGCGCGCCGAGTTACAGGTTGATCACATAGATCCGCGGACTAAGGCGTCCCACCGGATCTGGTCATGGTCTGAGGTGCGCCTACGTGCAGAACTGGATAAGTGCCAGGTTTTGTGTAGAACGTGCCACGAGGCTAAATCCATTGAACAGCAGAGAATTACCCACCATCGGGTGCCATATCGACACGGCACTCCGAGCATGTATAACCGGCATGGATGTCGATGCGGATTGTGCAGGCTTTGGAAGCGCCACGTTGATGCCGCGCGCCGAGGCGGTGGGCAACATGCGACGGTAGCTTAATAGGCGAGAGCACAGCCCTGTCACGGCTGGGGGTGCGGATTCGAATTCCGTTCGTCGCGCGCCAGCAGAAGCCCAGGTGTCCAAAGCCTGGGTGGCGGCGGTTGAGGGCTCCCGCCTTACCAAAAGCCCTGCCAGCTTGAGTAGGCAAATCGGCAAAGCCGCCACGCTCAAACCGTGGTGTCTGTGAGTTCGACTCTCACCTCAAGTACATGGATGACACTGAAAAGTGTTTCAACGCATTAAGGTTCGGGATCGTCTCGTCGGCCCTTGAGTACGCCAGGCGGGAGAAGCCCGAGCTAGTGGAGTGGCTTGAGCGGCGCCAAGATTTCACACCGGATTTGGTCGTGGAGCGACAAGCGACTGGCGGACGAGTTGGCCAAGTGCCAGGTTCTCTGCCACCGCTGCCACGTACTAAAGACCAAGATTGATTTCGGCTATCAAGAACACGGCACCCATCGCGGGTGCAACCAACGTGGATGCCGGTGCCCGGACTGCCGGGCATTCAATGCTGCGGCCCAGCGCCGCAAGCGCAGTGCCCTATCGTCCAACGGTTAAGACACCGCCCTGATAAGGCGGCAATCCAAGTTCAATTCTTGGTGGGGCTACAAACGATCCGGTCCCCGATTCAGGCAGCCGGGCGGGCTCGCGTTCATAGCTACGGCAGGCGTGGGCTACCTACCTCCATAGCTCAGTGGACAGAGCCGCGCGTTTCTACCGCGTGGGGCCGGGGTTCGAATCCTCGTGGGGGTGCATGAGAGAGAGAAAAACATTCTGGGCAGCCCACGTCGGCACTCCCGCCGAGCCGTGGGGCAAGGACCAGGAGCGTGGCCAGGTGTTGGTTGCGAAGCCCGGGGTCGGCAATTTGCCGGCGCAGGCTTATGTTGAGTGGCGTGGCGGCGATAACGATGAGCGTTACGCCACTTGGGAGTTGTGTTCGGATCTGATTCTTGAGTGCGAGGAGGGCTGGGAAGAGATTCGGAGAGTGTTGAGTAAGCAGCGGGCAGCATAGCCCGCACACGCTGCGATGGACTAACGGTTAGGTCTCCGCTCTTTCAAAGCGGAAGATACGGGTTCGAATCCCGTTCGCAGTGCGTGTCAGGTTCCCCTACAGGGGATTAATGGTTGGAGTTGAGCCACCGCCTGACCCTGTTCGCGTGGAGTAGCGGTCATCTCGTCACCCTCTCAAGGTGAAGATCGCGGGTTCGAATCCCGCCGCGAATGCGTTATAACCGCTAGCTGTGGGGTGTGAGTCCACGGCCGCCGGCCAGATGGGCGCAGTAGCACTGGTCACGTTCGCGGTGCCGCGTGGCATAGAGCACCGCCTTTGGCCAGTCGGTTAATTGGCAAACCAATGCGCTGTTAACGCATGACTCCTGGTTCGAGTCCAGGTTGGCCAGCTTTACCTTCGCCAGCGGATCTGGCGCCGGCCCTCCGAAGGCCGGATGCAGTGTTCGACTCACTGCGAGGGTGCAAATGGAGAGTGGTGTAAGGGCAGCATTCCGGGCTTTGACCCCGGCGACATAGGTTCGACCCCTGTCTCTCCAACTATTACAATAGACGAAGTGAAGAACAGAGAGAACCATAGGCGCCTAGCTAAAGGAGAGCGCAACCAGCCAGGCGGCTGGGTCCGGTTGCTAGCCGGAACGCTGTTCGCGCAGTAGGTGTTTGTTTACATTCAGGAATGCCCGCTGTGTCACGAGTTGCACAACGAGCGGGAGTGGGATGCCTACTGGTGTCCGGGCTGCGAGCATTTGATTTGCGCCGGATGTGAAACGTGTTGCCCGTAGGGCATTTTGAGAATCCCCTCCCCCGATTTTTATAGCACTAACTTTCCCGACTTGGCTCAAATTAGTGCGCATCACAGGCGCGGATTTTGAGCAGAGCGGTGCGGAGGTCGTCGGGTAGCGGG
>NZ_MVHD01000082.1 GCF_002086635.1 Mycobacterium alsense
CGGGTGGGGCGCTCTTGGCGGGGGCCTTTTTGGCGGGGGCCTTCTTGGCCGGCGCTTTTTTGGCGGGCGCCTTCTTCGCGGTCGCCTTCTTCGCAGGTGCCTTCTTAGCGGGCGCCTTCGCGAACTTCTTGGCGGCCTTCTTGGCGTCCTCAGCGGGAGGTTTCTGCTCCGGCGGCGTCGGTGGGCCGTCGGGTCCGCTGTCGGGTTGGTCCTGCGGATCTGCCATGCGGCCGCTCCTTTGTGGCTGTCTCTCGGTGTTTCTGTCGGGCGCCGGTTTCCTCGCGTCCCATCATGCCAGGGCGGCCAACGCCGCCTCAGCGCCTATGCCGCAGCGCCCACAGGCCCGCCGCGGCCACCAGCGCCACGGCCACCACCACAAACGGCCAGACCGGGACGGCGCCCCCGGCGGCGGGGCCCGCGGCGGGGGGGCCGGGTGACCCGGTGCCGGGCACGCTCAGCCGAAACGACCAGGACCCCGACACGACGTGCCCGTCGGCCGAGGTCACGCGGTAGTTCACGGTGTAGGTCCCGGCCGGCCCGAGCGGCCGCAGGCCGATGCCGACGACCGCGCCCTGCACGGTCGGTTCCCCGGTCGACCACACGTTGCCGTCGGGCCCGACGACCGTCATGGCCGCGAACGCGGTCTGCAGCCGTTCGTTGAACGTCGCGGCCACCCGGTCCGGGCCGGCCACCAGGACCGCATTGTCGGCGGGGTCGGCCGACACGCGCGTGGCGTGCGCGGAGGCGGGTTGAGCGGTCACGATCGCGGTCGACAGGGCCGCGGCCAGCAGCACGCCCACCCACACGGCGACCGCGCGGCGCGTCATGTCCGTCGGCGGATCAGCGCGAGTGCGACCCCCAGGGCGGCCACGAGCAGGGCCGCCCCGCCCAGGAGGCGGGCCGCGTTGTCCGGCCCCGCGGCCGTGGCGGCGTGGTCGCCGGTCGCGGCGGGCGACGGATGGCGCGCGTGGGGTGCGCCGGCGGTTCCCGTGAGTGTCAGCGCGGGCGCCGGATGTTCGGGCTCCCCGCCGCCCGGCAGCGGCGGCTGGTCCCACCGCACGACCGACCCGTCGGCGTAGGTCTGCGTGGCCGGGAAGGTGACGGTTTCGGCGTCGGGCAGTCGCACCGAGATGCGGAACAGCGCGAATTGGTCGGGGCCGATCCCGCCGTCCGGTGCGGCCGTCCAGGTCACCGAGCGGACGGTGCCCGAGGCCGTGTCACGGTCGAGTTTGGCCGACCATCCGGGCATGGCTTCGGTGCTGGCGGAACCCACGTTGGGCAGGGCGACGGTCAACCCGGTGGTGGCCGCGCCCGTGTTGGATTCGTTGGGCACTTTGAACGTGACGACCGCCGTGGCCCCGCGCACGGGGTTGTCGCTGCTGGCGTGGACGTGCGCCCAGGCGGACGGGATGCCCACCGCGGAACCGAAACACAGCGAGGCCGCCGCGGTCAGCGGGGTCAGGACGCGCGAAACCCGCCTGTCGTGAAGTGACATCTCAGATCGCCGCTTTCGGTGTCAGGCCAGTCCGAGCCGGGCCATCAGGTCCGCCTCGATGCCGTCGAGTTGCGACGAGATCGCGGAGTGCGCCGTCCGGCGCCGCGCGGCCGGCATGTTCTCCGCGGCCGTGACCGCCGCCGACAGATCGGCCAGCCGCTCGGTGATGGCCGCGACGAACTGCTTGGTCTCGGTGTCCTTGGGCTTGCGCTCCTGCACCATCCGCAGCGACTTTTCCGCGCCCGCGATCCGCGCCGAGAGCTGTGCGCCATGCCCGGAGAACCGGCCGATCTGCGCCAGCGGAACGCCGAGCTGGTCCGCACGGCGCTGGTCGATAAGCGCGCGGGCGGCCATCGCGGCCCGGTAGATCAGCGGCATCAGCACGGGCGCCA
This sequence comes from Mycobacterium alsense, assembly GCF_002086635.1. Taxonomy (GTDB): domain Bacteria; phylum Actinomycetota; class Actinomycetes; order Mycobacteriales; family Mycobacteriaceae; genus Mycobacterium; species Mycobacterium alsense. The sequence continues at coordinate 1,888 of NZ_MVHD01000082.1, forward strand.
GCAGCCGAGAGACCGTCAGGGTCCGGCGGATCCGCGCCGGCGACAGCAGCTTGCCTTCCCGCGCCGCCTTGAGCTCGGCCTCGGCGACCTTCAGGGCCGACCGGTCGCTGTCGCGCTGCGACTTGACCTGAGCCCGGAGGGTCCGCTCCGTGGCGCGCCGGTCGGCCTTGAGCCGGCGAGCGTCGTTCTTGGCGGCCAGCTTGGCCTCGAGCTTGGCGCGCGCCCGGATCGCACGGGCCTCGGCGCGTCGCGTCGCGCGACTCTTTCGCTTGCGGAACAAGCCCATTCCCGGCCGCCTCCCGGTGCTCTCGCTGGCTGGCATGTTTGTCGCGCGCGTACGCGCGATCCGAGAGCCAACCCTAATCCGAATACGGCGACGACAGCCGTTCAGGTCGGGGATGTTCCGCCGGGCGCCGAGCTTGGAGCCCGCTACGCATCCAGTCGCTCGACGCGGCGCAATTCGTTGACCCGCTCCACGACGTCCTGCTGCGCCTGGGCAGACAGCCCCCGGGCGGCCAGCGCGATGCGGCGCACACCGTCGTCGCGCATCGTGGCCAACCACGACAACTCCCTGTCGAGCTTCTCGTAGTACTCGTCGTCGGTGAAGTAGGCCGGCTTGATACGAAAGAAGTTGGCCAGGGCGGCCATGGTGGCCGACGACGGGTTCGTGCGATTGCCCGAACGTAGCTGGGACAGATAGGGAGCCGACATCGTGATGCCTTCCGCCTTGAGCGCCGCAATCACCTCCGCGGACGTGTGCGGACCGCGTCCGGGTGGATACACAGTGTCGAACAAGCGGTTCAGGCGGGCAGCGAACGTCGTGCTCATCGATATGACCTCCACTGGGCTGGAGAAGTGAATTGTTACCTAGGTGTATTTGCTGACCATGGTAGCGACGGATTGGGCCGGCATCCAGGTGCAAACCTCGGGCGCTTCGACGCCGACGTTGCCGACGGTCGCCGAATCCCCACTCGACGAGGGTCTAACTAATTCGCTGTGGTGTCCACCGAATGCGTGAAACTCACAGGTTATCCGCAGAATTAGGGGTAACGGCCGAGGTGGCGGGCTACCGGTCCCGCGAAGGCCCGCATGATGCGCCCGGTGATGCTGTGCAGTCGCACCGCAACCCGCGGGCAACTCGAATGACGTGCTGACATCCTTTGCTGTCAAGTCCGAAAATTCCCGCGAAAACGGGCCAGGGGTACGCCTAATGGCCTCCGGGGATACCACCGGGGGCCGAGCGCAGGACGCGGCGGCGTGAGGGAAGCGCCGCCGCATGCGTTTCACGTGACGGCGGGCGACCTCCCGACGGGTGCGGCGTCCTTTCGGTGCCGGCGCAAAGTTTGCGCCGCGGCCACGGTCGTGGCGGCCAACACCGTCGCCACGGTCACTCCGACAGCCGCCGAGCGCCACCCCAGCGCGTTGTCGAACAGCATCCACAGGCCGAACACCAGGAAGAGCAGGCTGGCCAGGGCGTGCAAAAATCCCCGCGGAAGCCGCCGATGCAGCAGCATGCCGACCCCGATCGCTAGCGCGTCCGCGAACACCATGCCCAGGGTGGAGCCGATCCACACGCCCGCCCAGTCGTGATGGCTGGCCAGCGTGACCGTGGCCAGCGACGTCTTGTCGCTCAATTCGGCGAGCGTGAACGAGGACACCACCGTCAGCAGCGCATGGCGGGGTTCGCGGCCGGTCGCGACCGCCGGGTCGTCGGCGCCACCCTCGCGCCATGCCCACGCCGCGAACAACAGGAACGCGATCGCCGACGCGAACGCGATGGGACGCGCCGGCAGGGTGGTGCCGAGGAAGTGGCCGATCGCCACCGTCGTCCCGTGCACCATGCATGACGCGATCGCCACGCCGGTCAGCACCACCCACCACCGGTAGCGCAGCGCGTAGGTCATGGTGATGAGCTGGGAGCGGTCGCCGAGTTCGGCGACGAAGACCACCCCGAGGGTGAGCAATGTGGCGGCGAGCATGGCGGGCGACCTTTCGACACGTCGTCGGTGACGATCCACCGAACATCGGTCGAAGGTCTCGCCCACCTGTCCAGTGGGACCGGTTCGTCGGCCGGGCTATGCGCCAGTATGTCGACACGACGATTCGGGGCTACTCCCCTTCGCTAACGGTCCCCAGGCTAACCGGCGGATCGGCCCGGCGCCAGAACGATGCCCAAGTTCGGGAACCCGTATTTGTCGATTCGGACGCCGAATGTCAGGCTTCGAATTGCCTTATGCCACAAGCAGCATCGCCAGAATCGCTGTATCGGGATGGCTGATCGGGTCGACACCCACCCGGCTCACCATGGAGGTAATCGTCCCGTCGGCCTCCGCCTCGACCCAGGCCGCCCGGTGCTCCAGTCCCAGGTACGGCAGTCCCGGCAGCAAGACGCACCCCGACGCGGCGCCGGTGCATTCCGGCAGCGAGGGCGTGGTTTCCGACGGCGGGTGCAGCATCATCAGTGCGGGGGGTTGACGGTCGGCGAAATACCCTGGCTGGATGGCGGATTCGCCGAAGACGGTGCCCTCGGCCAGCACCAAGCCCACGGTGTCCGGCTCGGGTTCGTCAGGCAACTCCTCGCGTGCACCGAAAACCGTTGTGGTGGAGAGCAATCCAGGCAACGACGCGACCCTGACCGCCACCATCAGCAGTTGGGCCCACTCTTTCGTCGAATCGGGCCAGCGGCCCGAGATCACAAACCCTTTGAGGGCGCCACGAGCGTGGAAGGGCGAAACCCCGATAGGGCGGTCCGACCCGGTCTCCATTCCGACCTCCCGTGTGACTGATCCGCTCGATTAACCACACCGGTAACCCGAATAATTCAGCATGCCTGCAGTTCAGGCGCGGTGCAACCCGACACGACCACAGCGCTCGCGCCGGCCGAAAAGTCGCACGGGCCCCGGGTAAGGCAAGGGCGCCACGCGATCGCGTGACGCCCCGCCTCTGCGCGATAGCCGCCTCAGCCGAAAATCAGCCCGCTGGTTTTCGACGTCGCCGCCGCGTAGCGGTTCTGCACGTCCGCCCAGTTGACGACGTTCCAGAACGCCTTGGCGAAGTCGACCTTGACGTTCTTGTATTGCAGGTAGAAAGCGTGCTCCCACATGTCGAGCAGCAGCAGCGGCACAATGCCGAGCGGGAAATTGGACTGGTGGTCGTAGACCTGAAAGACCAGCAGCTTTTGGGCCAGCGTGTCCCAGCCGAGCGCCGCCCAGCCCGACCCCTGCACGGTGGTGGCGGCCGCGTGGAACTGCGCGCGGAACTTGTCGAACGATCCGAAGGCGTCGTCGATGGCGGCGGCAAGCTCGCCGGTCGGCTTGTCGCCGCCGTCGGGAGAGAGGTTCTTCCACCAGATGGTGTGGTTGACGTGACCGGCCAGGTTGAATGCCAGGTTCTTCTCGTTCAGCAGGATCGAGCCGTGGTCTTCCTTGGAGCGCGCCTCCTCCAGTTTTTCCAGGGCGTCGTTGGCACCTTTTACGTAGGTGGCGTGGTGCTTATCGTGGTGAAGCTCGTTGATCTGGCCGGAAATGTGCGGTTCCAGCGCTCCATAGTCCCAGTCCAAATCGGGCAGGGTGTATACAGCCACGGCATTCCTTTCTTCGGTGCATAGTTGGTGATGATCGGACGCTCATCGCGCGGGGCTGCCACGCGGCGGCCAGCGTAATCAACCCTGCTCTATGACCGCGCGCGCCGCAAGGACGGGCGCTGGAGGCCGGGATACCCAGTTGGGGTTATCTCAATACAGAACGATGACGGCCAGAACGGCGAGCAACGCCAGCGCGATGAGGGCGGCGCGCAAGGCGGCGACGCTATAGCTGTGGTTACAGGCGGGCGAGCCGGGATACGAGTTCGACGCGGCCGGCGAACCCGGACCGAACGAATGCGTGGCCATCAAGCGCCTTTCAGCTGCATCCCCACGGTTTAGTGAGGTGAGTCACAACCATTTTTCGTGACCGCGATCATAACCCCTCGTTCCGTGGTTGAAAAATGCGCCGCACCAACGCCGCTTCCAGCCCCGCGGCGCGGGGCCGCCGGAGGGGATGAACACGCGAACCGCCATACGGACACGCCCCGGCGAGAGGAATGCATAGTGAGGCAATCCATTCGCTCGAGCGCCGAGCGGGCCTGTTTATGGCACAGCCGTACCACCCGCTTGTTATCCACAATTGTGGCGCGGGATCGCCGATAGCGCTTGCTGACGCGGCATCTACCCGCCGGTCGAGTGTGGATAAACCTGTGGAAACTGTGGATAGTGCTAGCCGCTGCCGGTGTTGCCCGACCGCGCGTGGCGGGCCTTCGTCGCCGGCGCGGTGCCGGATTGCCCCGCTTCTCCGCCGGCCGCCTGCGCCGGCCGGCGTCGTCGCCGGCGCGGTGCCGGATTGCCCCGCTTCTCCGCCGGCCGCCTCCGCCGGCCGGCGTCGTCGCCGGCGCTACGCTGGTCCGGTGATCCAGGTGTGCTCCCAGTGCGGCACGCGGTGGAACGTGCGCGAGCGCCGGCGGGACTGGTGTCCGCGCTGTCGCGGCGCGCTGATGGCGCCGCTGCCGGACGCGCCTACGGTCGACCCGCGCTGGAGCGCCACCGGCGGCCCGCCGCCACGAACGCCCGCGGCCCCGGCCTGGCAACCCATGCCGCCGCGGCTGCCGGCGGGCTTTCGATGGATAGCCGTGCGACCAGGTGCGGCACCGCCCGCGCGCCGCGGGCGACGGGCTCTGGGGCCCACGCCGCGCTACAGTTTCATCCCGCGCTGGGGATTGGCCGACCGTGTCGAGCAGGCCCCGGCCCCAACCGACAAGCCTCCGCGGACGGGGCCGTCGGCGCCGGCCGTACGCACCACCCTGCTGTTGAGCGTGCTGGTGCTCTGCCTCACCGCCGTCGTGTACGTGCTGCGTTATGTGCTGTTGATGATCAACCGCAACACGTTGCTGAACTCGATCGTGGCCATCGCCGCGGACTGGCTCGGGATCCTGGCCAGCGTGGGCGCGATCGCGGCGACGATCGCCTGCGGTGTGATGCTGATCCGCTGGCTGATCGCGCGGCGGGCGGCCGCGTTCGCGCATCACGGCCTGCCCGAGCCGCGATCGGTGCGGGCCCTGTGGGCCGGGTGCGTGGTGCCCTTCGCGAACCTGCTGTGGGCCCCCGTCTTCGTCATCGAGCTGGCGACCATCGAAGAGCACTACCCACGGCTGCGACGATCGATCTTCGAATGGTGGATCGCCTGGATTGTCAGCTACCTGGTTTCGATCTTCGCGATCTGCACCAGCTTCGCCACCGACGCCCAGGGCATCGCCGACAACACCGTGCTGATGGTCTTCGCCTACCTGCTCGCGGCGATCACCCTGGCCGCGGTCGGCCGGGTCTTCGAGGGATTCGAGCGCAAGCCGGTGGAGCGGCCCGCGCACCGGTGGGTCGTGGTCGAACCGGAGCACACCGCCGACCGCGCTCCGGTTGAGTCGGAGGGGCAAGAACCGGCAGCATAGGGGTATGCCGTGGGCCGATGAGGTGCTCGCCGGGCATCCGTATGTCGTCGCCCATCGGGGCGCTTCGGCCGCTCGGCCCGAACACACGCTGGCCGCTTACGATCTCGCGCTCAAACAGGGCGCCGACGGCGTGGAATGCGACGTGCGCCTCACCCGCGACGGCCACCTGGTCTGCGTCCACGACCGTCGGCTGGACCGCACGTCGACCGGGGCCGGCCTGGTCAGCACGATGACGCTCGCCCAGCTGCGCGAGCTCGAATACGGTGCGTGGCACGAGAGTTGGCGCGCCGACGGTACCCACGGCGACACCAGCCTGCTGACGCTGGACGCCCTCGTCTCGCTCGTCCTCGACTGGCACCGGCCCGTGAAGATCTTCGTCGAGACCAAGCACCCGGTCCGCTACGGCTCCCTGGTGGAAACCAAGCTCCTCGCGCAGCTGCATCGCTTCGGGTTGGCCGCGCCCCCCTCCGCCGACCGGTCCCGCGCCGTGGTGATGTCGTTCTCGGCGGCCGCGGTCTGGCGGATACGGCGAGCCGCCCCGCTGCTGCCGACGGTGCTGCTCGGTAGGACCGCGCGCTATCTGGCCAGCGGCGCGGCCACCGCCGTCGGCGCCACCGCCGTCGGGCCCTCGTTGGCCACGTTGAGGGACTATCCGCAGCTGGCGGACCGCGCCGTCGCCCAGGGCCGGGCGGTGTACTGCTGGAACGTCGACGAGTACGACGACATCGACTTCTGCCGGGACGTCGGGGTGGCCTGGCTCGCCACCCACCACCCGGGCCGCACCAAGGCCTGGTTGAACAAGGCGCCGGCGCGCGACATCTAGCTATTGCTGTCCCTCGAGCGCGGCGGCGGGCACCGGCGCGTCGGCGGCGAGCGCGTCGAACAGCTCGCCGGCGGCCGAGTGGTTCCACACGACCACCGCCCCGGAGCCGCTGGAGGTGAATTCACCGATCGGGACGGTCAGCGCGGTGGGGGATTGGTGCAGTGCCCAGCCGAGCCGGGCCAGATCCCACACATGGTCACCGCGGTCGACGGTCATGGCGTCGGCGGCCGCGCGCGCTACCGGGTACCAGCGCAGCGGGTTGAGCCACACCGCCGGGCTGGCGGCGCGGTGCAACAGCGCCGACAGGAACTGCCGCTGGTTGGCCATCCGGTCCAGGTCGGCGCGCGGGGTATCGCGCGTCCTGACGTATCCGAGCGCCTGACGGCCGCCGAGCTTCTGGCAGCCGGCGGGCAGGTCGATTCCGGCCAGCGGATCGTCGATCGGCGCGGTCGGGCACGCGGTGACCCCGCCCAGCGCGTCCACCAGATCGGCGAACCCGCCGAACCCGATCTCGACATAGTGGTCGAGCCGCAGCCCGGTGGCCCCCTCGATCGTGCGCGCCAGCAAGGGCGCCCCGCCCATCGCGAACGCCGCGTTGATCTTGTCCCGGCCGTCATCCGGAATCGGCACATAGGAGTCGCGCGGGATCGACACCACCGTCGCCGGCGTGCCCGATCGGAACTCGGGCACGTGCACCAGCAGGATCGTGTCGGTGCGGCTGTTGCCGATGTCGCCGCCGGTTGCCAGGTCTTGTTGCTGCTCGGTCGTTAGGCCCAGGCGGCTGTCGGAGCCGACGATGAGCCAGTTGGTGCCGCGGCCGGCCGCGGGCCGGTCGGCGTAATCGGTCAGCACCTGCTCGCGGCGCAGCTTGGTGTCGAACCACGCTGCCCCGCCCAGGATGCCGGCGCCGGCGAGTAGCGCGGCGATCAGCACCGCGAGTGCGGACACCCGGACCCAGCGGCGCTTGCGCCGCGCCCGCGGGCTCACGGGCCGCGGCGGGGGAACCGCCGCCGAAACCGGGGGCGCCGCCCGGCGCAGCGGGGTCGTCGCCGGTTCGGGTGATCGCTCGTCGCTCACCCGGATAACGTACGTGCGGGCTGGTCCGATGGTGCACACTCGGCGCCCTGGGCGCACACTCGACGCCCGGGCGACCGTCGTATACCGCCTAGTGGCGGGCCCGCAGCCCGTTGATGAACGGGCAGCCCATCAGCACCCTTATCGCCTGGCTCAGACCGGTCATGTCGTCCACCGGCCGGTGGAAGGGCAGCCGCACGTCGTGGTCGCCGTCGTCGCCCTCGACGCGGAACCGCACGCCGTACCGGTCGAGGCCCAGCGGGCGCACCGGGCCGCGCCGCAACCGCGCCGGCAGGCGCGACACCAGCCGCGCGACCACGTCGTTGTGGACGGTGTCCAGGTGCCACAGCAGGCCGGCCTCGATCTCGCAGAACGGGTCGGGGCGGGCGGCCAGTAGGTCCGCCACGCTGACGGGTTCCGCGCCGGTGGCGTCCGTGACGACGACGGACTCGACTTCCAGCCGCAGCAGCGTGTAGCGGGGATCCCCGTCGGCGGGCGCCGACCTCGGGGTTTCGATTTGAAGCAGCGCCGGGTTGGGGCACTCGGCGGCGATCAGGTCCAGCACGTCGGTCACCATGTCGGGCGGGACCCGGTGCAGGCGACCGCGCACCCACACCAGCGAACGGACCGGTTCGCGCAGCGGAAGCGGGGCGTAGTCCGTCAGCTCAAGCAGCGCCTGCGATCCGGAGAGGGGGGCATTCGCCTCGTCCACGAGGCCGGGCGGCAGCGCCACGGCGAAGGACCCGTCGGGCAGCAGGTGGTACACCGGCGTCGCGACCGGGTCCTGACGCGCCGCCGCCCCGGCCGAAGCCTCCAGCGCCAGCAGCGCGCCGCCCGCACGTGCGCAGGCGCTGCGGATGCGTTCGGCGGTCGTCGGCGTGGTGCTGCTCAACGTGGTCATACGTTCTCCCTAACGTATTAGGTAAGCCTAACTTAACTTACGACCCACGGCGCCGCAAGGCCTGCACCGGGTCTGGCGCCGTTAGGGTTGGAGAGTGGTCCGCATCGCCTACCTCGGTCCCGAGGGGACGTTCACCGAGGCGGCGCTGCTGCAAATCACCGCCGCTGGGCTGGTTCCCGAGCAGCGGTCGGGCGCCGTCCGGCAGCTGCCGATCGAGAGCACGCCCGCGGCGCTCAACGCGGTACGAGACGGCGACGCGGACTACGCGTGCGTGCCGATCGAGAACTCGATCGACGGCTCGGTGATTCCGACTCTGGACAGCCTGGCGATCGGCTCGCCCCTGCAGGTGTTCGCCGAAACGACGCTGGACGTGGCGTTCAGCATCGTCGTCAAACCCGGTGTGGACGCCGCCGGTGTGCGGACCCTCGCGGCGTTCCCGGTGGCGGTGGCGCAGGTGCGCCAGTGGCTGGCCGCCCACCTGCCCGGCGTCGAGCTGAAGCCGGCCTACTCCAATGCCGACGCGGCGCGGCAGGTGGCCGAGGGGCAGGCCGACGCGGCGGTGACCTCGCCGCTGGCCGCGTCGCACTGGGGCCTGGCCGCGCTGGCCGACGGCGTCGTCGACGAGCCCAACGCGCGCACCCGCTTCGTGCTGATCGGGCTGCCCGGGCCGCCGCCCGCGCGCACCGGCGCCGACCGGACCTCGGTGGTGTTACGCATCGACAACGTGCCCGGCGCGCTGTTGGCGGCCCTGGCCGAATTCGGGATCCGCGGCATCGATTTGACCCGCATCGAATCCCGCCCGACCAGAACGGAACTCGGAACCTACCTGTTCTTCGCCGATTGCGTCGGCCACATCGACGACGGCGCCGTCGCCGAGGCACTCAAGGCGCTGCACCGTCGTTGTGCCGATGTGAGGTATCTGGGTTCGTGGCCGACGGGGTCGGCCGCCGGGGTGTCGCCGCCGCCGGCCGACGAGGCGTTGCGCTGGCTGGAGCGACTGCGGGAGGGCAAACCCACATGAGCGGGCGGCTGGTGCTGCTGCGGCACGGGCAGTCCTACGGCAACGTCGAGCGCAGGCTGGACACGCGTCCGCCGGGCACGGAGCTGACGCCGTTGGGTCGCGAGCAGGCGCGGGCGTTCGCCCACGGCTGGGGGCGGCCGGCGATGCTCGCCCACTCGGTGGCCACGCGGGCGTCGCAGACGGCCGGGGTGATCGCCGCGGAGGTCGGCGTGGGTGTCCTGGAGGTTTCCGGCATCCACGAGGTACAGGTCGGAAGCCTGGAGGACCGCAGCGACGACGCGGCGGTCGCGGAATTCAACGCGATCTACGAACGGTGGCATCGCGGCGACCTCGACGTCCCCCTGCCCGGCGGGGAAACGGGCAGCGATGTCCTGGAGCGCGTCGTGCCGGTGCTGACCGAATTGCGCGTGCGCTACCTCGACGACGCCGACTGGAACGGCGACATCGTCGTCGTCAGCCACGGCGCGGCGATCCGGCTGGCCTCCGCGGTGCTGGCCGGCGTGGACGGCAACTTCGCGCTGGACCACCACTTGGAAAACGCGGAATCGGTGGTGCTGGCCCCGATCACCGACGGGCGGTGGAGCTGCCTGCGCTGGGGCACCCTGACGCCGCCGTTCTACCCCCAGGCCGACGCGACCCCGGTCGCCGACGCGGTGCGCTCAAGCACCGATCCGATGGGCTGAGGGCTGATCGGCGTCCGCACACCCACAGCCGACGGCGTCGCAGTCGACCACGAACGCGTGCGGCAACAGCTCGGGGCTGTCGCAGTCCGGCTCGGTGCACTCCGACCGTCCCCAGAAGCGGCCGACGCTATGGCGAATGATGGTGCCGTGGCAGTGGTCCAAGCCCGCCCGGCACTCGCGGCACTCAGCGCTCATACGCCGTTCATAGCACCCGGCACCGACGACGCCGGGATGCCGCGCCCAAGAATTCAGGACCAACCCAGCTCTTCGAGCCGGTCGTCGTCGATGCCGAAGTGATGGGCGATTTCGTGGATCACCGTGATCGCCACCTCCTCGACGACGTCGTCGTCTGAGTCGCAGGCGTCCAGCAGCGCCTCGCGGTAGATCGTGATGGCGTCCGGCAGCGCGCCGGCGTAGTCGGAGTCGCGCTCGGTCAGCGCCACCCCTTCGTACAGCCCGAGCAGTTCGGCGTCCTCGGGGTGACGGTCCGCGACGAGGACGACGACGTTGTCCATCGCGGCGGCCAACTCGGGCGGGATCAGGTCGAGCGCGTCGGAGACCAGTTCGTCGAACCGCTGCGGGTCCATCCGCACGGGCACCCGACTAGCCTGCCGGCGCGGGTTCGGCCGGCGGGGCCGGCGGCGGCTCGGCGGGGGGAGGG
>NZ_MVHD01000083.1 GCF_002086635.1 Mycobacterium alsense
CCTCCCCCTCCGCCTCCGCCGCCTTCGCCCGTCGGGGTGCCGGGCCCCTGGGACCAGGTTCGCCCCTATGTGAACAAGGCGCGGGACGACGGTCGGCAGTTCTGGTCCGCGCAGCCTCGGCAACGAAAGATCATCTTTGCCGCGGCGGGCGCGGCCGTCGTTCTCGTCGCCGCCATCATCTTCTTTGCGGCCGGACCCTTCGGCGGCGGAAGCCATGCAGTGGACAAGTCCTCACAGTCCTACAAGATGGGCCTGGAGAGCGGCACCCATGGCGACGCCGAGATGGCCGCCTTCGGATACTTCAGCATCAGCGAAGCGCGGAACATGGCGCCGGTCTCACACCAGGAGGCGTGCGAGCAGGCGTTCAACTCCGCCAACAGCCCATTCACCCGGCCAGAGGGCGGGCTCAACAAGACGGACTACATCGCTGGCTGCATGGACGGACTCGACCAGAACGCCGAAAAGCGCAACGCAAACACCCCGAATACTGTGGTGCCGCCATCGAAAAAGGGCAGCGATGGCCGCACGGTTCCCAATACGCCGGGCTCGTGAGGCGCCCGATCCGCGGCTAGCGGTCAAACGAGCCCAACGGCGCCAACCCGATGACGAGGCCACTCCCGAGGTCGGTGACGCGGGCGAACGATCATGAACGCCCGGGACGACGCCGGGCGTTGACAACGTTTGTGGCACAGTCCCTTTGATCGGACTCCTCCGCCCCCTCGGGCGCGCGCGGGACCCGCAGTGCACACTCGGAGGGAACAAACTCATCGCAGCGGAGGGGTTATGCCAGCGGAGACCACGTCCAGCACGACGGAGACGCTCGCCGGATTCGTCGAGCGTCACGCCCGGCAGCGGCCCGACGGCATCGCGATTCGCTACGGCGACCGGCAGTGGTCGTGGGCGCAGTGGGCGGAGCGGATCCGGCGCGCTGCCGGGGTGCTGCGCCAGGCCGGCGTGCAGCGCGGCCAGTGTGTGGCGTTCCTGGACAAGAATCACCCGGCATGCCTGGAGATCCTCTTCGCCGCCGCATCGATCGGCGCGGTGACCACGGTCGTCAACTGGCGGCTGACCGGCGACGAACTCGCCCACGTGCTCGAGGACAGCCGCCCGCGGCTGCTTTTCGTCGGGGCCGAACTGCGCCCGGCGGCCGAGGCGGCCGCCGGGCGGGTCCCGGGCCTCGAGCGGTTGGTGGCGATCGACGACGAGTACGAATCCCTGCTCGCCGCAGCGACACCCGCGCCACCCGCCGACGTCGACGAGGACGCGACCGCGCTGATCATCTACAGCTCCGGCACCACCGGGCGACCCAAGGGCGTGCTGCTGAGCCAGCGCGCGCTGGCCAATCACGCGGCGAACCTGGCGCCGGCGTTCCCGTTCGCCGACGGGGACGAGAACCTCGTTTGTATGCCCCTCTTCCACGTGGGCGGAATTGGGTACGCCCTGTTCGGGATCCGCGCGGGGGCGCCGACGATCATGACCCGCGAACCCGACGCGGCGGCCGTGCTGGGGGCGGTGCGCGCCGGCGCGACGCACGCGTTCTTCGTCCCGCCGGTGATCGCCCGGTTCCTGGACGCGGACGAGGCGGCGATTTCCGTGATCTCGGGCCTGCGCTACGTCGTGTACGGAGCCGCGCCCATGCCGTTGCCGCTGCTGCAAAGGGCGCTCGACACCTGGCCCGGCACCAGCTTCGTGCAGGTGTACGGCCAGACCGAACTGTGCGGGGCGGTCACCGCGCTCGGCGACGCCGACCACCGCGACCCCGACCGGCCCGGCCTGCAGCTGTCGGCTGGAAAGGCGGTGCAGGGCTGCGAGATTCGGGTCGTCGATCCGGAAACGGGAGCCCGGCTGCCCGCCGGGAAGTCGGGTGAGATCTGGGTGCGCAGCAACCAGAACATGAACGGCTACCTGAACCGGCCGGAGGCGACCGCCGAGACGATCACCGCCGACGACTGGGTGCGCACCGGCGACGTCGGGCGCCTGGACGCCGACGGCTACGTCTACATCGAGGACCGGCTCAAGGACATGATCATCACCGGCGGCGAGAACGTCTACGGGCCCGAGGTGGAAAGCGTGCTGATCGAGCATCCCGCCGTCGCCGACGCCACGATCATCGGCGTTCCCGATGACTACTGGGGCGAGTCGGTCAAGGCGATTGTCGTCACCACCGACGAGGTGGATCCCGGCGACATCATCGAGTTCTGCCGCGGCCACCTGGCCGGCTACAAATGCCCGCGCACCGTGGACTTCGTGCCGGCGCTCCCCCGCAACCCCAGCGGCAAGATCCTCAAAGCCGCGCTGCGCGAACCGTATTGGCGCGACCGCGCGCGCAAGGTCTGAGACCTTTCGAGGCCTAGAGCCGTCCCTCGACGCGCAGCTTCGAGGGCATCCCGGCGTTGCCCACGCGCGGCGTGGACGATCGGATACCCGATGCATTGAACGGGAACCGCCCATCATTCGTCTTCTGAATGTCGGGGAGTATTGGGGAATGCCGCGGTGAGCATTACTGACGGGGGCGTCGTGTCGAGGCGTGGCCGCATCCGCGCCACGTTGTTCGACTACCTGGCCCTGACAAAACCAAGAACCATCCATCTCGTGGTGGGCGCGATTCCCGCGATGTTGCTCGCCGACCGCGGCGTCGTGGCCACGTTGCCGATAATCAACACGCTCGCGGGCGCAATACTCATGACAGCGGGCGCCAACACGCTGAATTGCGTCGCGGACGCCGACATCGACAAGCTGATGAAACGCACCGCAAACCGGCCGTTGGCACGCGGAGCGCTCTCGACCCGCCTTGCCCTGATGTTCGGGTTGGCGCTGAGCGGCGCGGCCTTCATCTGGTTGTGGTTGACGACAAACCTGTTGCCCGGCCTGCTGGCAGTGGCGACAATCGCGTTCTACGTGTTGGTCTACACCCTCCTGATCAAGCGGCGCACCTCGCAAAACGTCGTTTGGGGCGGCGTCGCCAACGGAATGCCCGTGCTGATCGGCTGGTCCGGTATCACCGGCGGCATCGGGTGGCAGGCAGTGGCGATGTTCGCGATCATCTTCTTCTGGACGCCACCGCACAGCTGGGCCTTGGCCATGCGCCGCACGGACGACTGCCGTGCCGCGGGCTTGCCGATGCTCCCGGCCGTGGCGAGCGAACGCGTCGTCGCCAAGCGGATCGTGGGATACACGTGCTTGACGGTGTTGGCGACTCTTTTGCTGGGGCCGGCCACCGGCTGGTTGTACGGTGCGGTCGCATTGCTCGCCGCTTCGTGGTTCCTTGCGATCGCCTACCAACTTTACGTCCGGGTGCGTAGCGGCGAGCCGGTCCAGCCGGTCCGGTTGTTCCAGCGGTCCAACAACTTCCTGTCCGCGGTGTTCCTCGCTCTCGCGGTCGATTCGGCGCTGGGGCTGCCGACGCTGCTGGGTGCGGGCTAGACGGCCATGCACGACGAGGAACAGCTCATACTCGTGGACGGCGATGACCGCGAGATCGCCTCCGTGCCGAAGGCCGATGCGCACCTCGGCAGCGGAGTATTGCACCGTGCGTTCTCGCTGTTCGTCTTCAATCCCCAGGGCGAATTGCTTGTACAGCAGCGCGCCCCGGTCAAACGGCTCTGGCCGGGCTACTGGTCCAACACCTGCTGCTCGCATCCCCGCCGCGGCGAGAAGATGCAGAGAGCCATCGTCCGCCGCCTGCGGGAGGAACTGGGCATGACGGCGGAGCTGCGGTTCCTGTTCAAGTTCGAGTACCACGCGCAGTACGACGCCCACGGCGCCGAGCACGAGCTCTGCTCGGTCTACGCGGGGTGGAGCGCCGAGCGGCCGTGCGCGAACGTCGACGAGATCGCGGCCTGGCGCTACGTGGCGCCGCAGGCGCTGCAGGCCGAGATCGTCAGGGCCCCCGAGAGATTCACACCATGGTTCAAGATTGAGTGGGCGCGCGTATTGCGTGCCCATTCATGGGTGCTGGCCGCGAACTTACTGCGAACGCTCCCGGACAACTCTGCCGACATCGATCCGTTTGATCAGGCGGGCCGCGGGTAGCTGCGAAACCGCGGCGGCGGCCGTGACGGCGACCGCGGCGAGAACCAACGTCATGGCGCCAACAGACAGATGGAGGCTGAACAGATCGTTGTTGAAAGAGCGCAGGAACAGCCATCCGGCGCCGACGCCGGCCGCGAGGCCGATGGGGACGGCGAGCAGCGTCACGGCGAGGTTCTCGATGGCCACGGTGGCGGTGAGCCGTCGGATCGGCGCACCGGTCGCCCGCAGCGCGGCGAGTTCGCCGGTTCGTTCCGCCAGGTTGATGGTCATCGTGACGTAGATGACCGTGAACGCGAGCAGGGCACCCAGCACCAAAGTGGCGCCGGCGAATGCCCAGAAGATGACCAGGTAGCTCCGGAGTTGGTTTTCGACCGCATGGGCATCGGTGTAGGCGACCACGCCGCTCAGCCCGGTGGCGCCGGCCCGGACTCGATCGCGGTCCGCCCCGTTGTGGAAGCGAAGCAGGTACCCGCTGGGTTGGGCATTCGTGAGCGATCGAGCGGTGTCGTTGGTGGCGTACAGTGCAGTGCCCAGCGGTTCGTCCACAAGCCCGGCGAGCCGTATGGGCCGGGCCGGCCCGGCGCCAGGAGCAACGGCCAGGTCATCGCCGACGCGCACGCCAAGCTTTTTCGCAAGGGCCGCGCCGGCCAGAACGCCGTCGGCAGGCAGTGTCCGGAAGGTGCCATTGCGGTCGCGGAATCCGTGCATGACCGTCGTCGATTGAAGCCCCGTCAGCGATGTCGGATAGGTTCGGCCGTTGCCGACGACGGTGACGCGTGCGATGGTGGCCGGTTCGACGACCGCGACGCCGGGCAGCGAAAGCAACTGACGGCCCACGTCATTCGCGCCAGGCGCGACGAGGACGGTGGCATCCTGACGCTGCACCTGGTCGAACTCGACGTCGACCATCGTACGCACGCTGGTGAGCATGGCGCCCGACGCGAGGATCAGAACCAGCGCGAGCACGCCGCCGATCATGGTGGCCGCCGTGCGGCGTCGGCTGCGAGTCAGGGAACGGAGCGCCATGCGGAGCACGACCGGGATCCGCGTCCACCGGGCGGACACACGGGTCAGCGGGCCTATGCGGATCGGACGGACGTCGTCGCCGCGCATCGCCTCGGCGGGTGCGGTCCGGGAGGCTGCGAGCGCGGGTTTCAGGCCTGCGATCACGCCGGTGACCAGCCCGAGAGCGAAACCGATGATGGCGGTGGGGATCCGGTGCTCGATGACGGTGTCCGGAAGCTTCAGGAGTGAGGCGTAGGCCTGGGTGTAGGCGGAAGTCGCCACCCCACCGACCAGGACGCCGGCCAGTGCGGCGAAGGTTGCGACGACCGCGCCGTACCACACGTAGTGCCGCACGACCGCACGTCGCCGTGCGCCCAGCGCCAGGAGGGTACCGATGACCGCTCGCTCGGTGTGCACGAGGCGCGTTGTCAGCAGGTACTCCACAATCGCTGCGGCGCCCAAGAACAACGCGGGAAACCCGATCGCCATGACGCGAAAACCGTTGAAGTTCTGTCGAAGTGCGACGTTGGAGGGTTGATCGCCACGGTCTTCGATACCCGTGGAGCCGGCCGACCACAGCAGGCGGGTGACCCGGTCGCGATCGGATTGGGTAGCGCCGCCGGTCATCCCGACGAGTAGCTGATTGGGCGCCGCTCGTGCCGACAGTGTGCGGGCCAGTGATTCGGGTGCGAATACCACGGCGAACGAGTGGGGATCGGCGAGGAGGTCTTGGCGGTTCCGCGCGGGCCAGAGATACTCCGGAGACTGCACGACTCCCGAGACGATCACGTCGCGCCAGCCCCTGTCGCCGAACACCCGAATGCGTTCGCCCGCGGTGAGGCCGAACGTGTCGGCGGTATGCCGCTCGACGGCCACCTGGTCAGAGGGCGCGGAATCGGGTAGTCGCCCGGCGATGAGGTCCAGCTCGTTGATTCCGCGCTCGGTTTGCGGTGGGATTCCGACGACGCGGCCGACGAGTTTGGTGTTGCCGAGCATCAGCGGTCGATCGGCCTGGGTGCGGGTCGCGATGCGGTCGACGCCGGCGGCGCCGCGGATCGCCGCGGCGATCGTGTCCGGGTCACCGCCTGTCGCCGTGAAATCGGCGAAGTGCGTTCGGGAGTAGGTCCGGTCGTAGGACGCCTGTACGTTCCGAAAGGCGTCGTAGCTGGCGACGAACAGCAGCACCCCCAGCATCACCGTCACCGCGATCGCGGCGACCTGCGGCAGCCGCCGCCGCAAGTCGCGCAGGGCCTTCTTGTGCAGTGCGGTGCTCATCGTCACCATCGAATGGCCGCGGCGTCGACGGGTGATGTGTTGCGTTCCGTGGACACCACGGCGCCGTCGCGCATCCGCACGACGCGATCGGCGACCTCGGCGGTGGCCTCGTTGTGCGTGACCATGACGACGCCGCATCCGGCAGCGCGACTGGTCTGTTGCAGCAGCTCCAGAACGCGACGCCCGGTCGCCACGTCCAGCGCACCCGCCGGTTCATCGGCCAGCAGCAGGTCTGGATCGGTCGCCAGCGCGCGGGCGATCGAAACCCGCTGCTGCTCACCACCCGACAGCGTTGCCGGGAAATGTGCGGCACGATCCGACAGGCCCACCGCGGCGAGCAAATCGGGAACTCGACGGCTATCGCCCCGGCCGGTGAGCTCCATCACCACCTGCACGTTCTCGTACGCGGTGAGAGTGGAAATCAGGTTGAAGAATTGGAATACGAAGCCGACATGCCGGCGGCGGAATTCGCCCAGAGCACGCGTGTGTTGCCCCGAAATATCCTGTCCGGCAACAATTATTGTGCCGCAATCGGCAGATTCGATGCCGCCGATGACGTTGAGCAGCGTTGTCTTGCCTGACCCGCTCGGACCGAGTATCGCCGCGAACTCGCCGGCGCGGATATCGAGATCGACCTCACGCAGCGCGGCGACAGCGGCCGCGCCCTCGCCGTAGGTTTTGCTGACGGCGCGTAGCCGGACTCCACCGCGCGGACGTTTGGTCATCACGAGCCTGCACGGTGGGGCAGCGACGCCCTAGAAGCCAATCGCCCTGCCTTCTGCCCGCCAGCTGGTCGATCGGGTGTGCCAGGGATCGCCGGCCTCCCCGGGCCGGCGTGCCATGACAAATTGCGAGATTCCCCGCAATTGCTGGTCGATATCGGTCAGCCCGGCGGCCGAAAGGAAGGCCGGGATGGTGGCGCGGTCGAACACTCGCACGCCGCACAGTTCGGCGCCAAGCTCGAGACCCTTGCGTATCAATAGGGATTCGCGACCGTAGGTCGTCATCACGGCAATCCGCCCACCGGGCGAAAGTACCCGAATCATCTCGTTGAGCACACTGATCGGTTCGCGGATGAGGTGCAGCGCGGCAAAGCAGCACACGACGTCGAAGGCGCCGTCGCTGAACGGGAGGCTGAGCGCGTCGGCGCGCATGTAGACCGCGCGCGCACCGCTGTTGTCACGCACGGCGCGCTCCATCATCGCGGTCGAATTGTCCAACCCGATGACGAACCCATCCCCGCTGAGCTGATCGGAGAAGAAGCCGGTGAAGTTTCCTGGGCCGCATGCCACGTCGAGCACACGCTGGTCGCCACCCAGATGCAGTGCGTCGGACGCTTTTTGGCGCTCGGCATCGATCGAGATGCCGTGTAGCCGCATAATCGCGACCATGACCGGACGCCAGAGACGCTCATACAGCGCCGCCACCGTGGGGCTGTGCATGAAACGCTGCGCAAGACCCGGGCGGGCCGGGACATCGGCGCCCAGCAAGTCGGTGAAACCGTCGCGATAGCGCATCGAGCGCATGACATCGTCGCGGATCAACCCGCGCGCCAGCGCCGGCGACCACAAGGCATCTGGGACGACCTTCGCCCCGGGCTGTTGGGCGGTCATGATCTAGGCACGCATTCGACCGTTCGATGGTTCACCGACTCCGGCAGAAAACTTCGCCTCATGTTCGAACGCCCGGGCGGCACCGCTACCCGGTTCGGGCCCGGCGCCAGGCGCGATGTGCGAAATTGAGCGGTGCGAGCACGGCTTCCCATAACTTGCCCCGCCAGGGAGCCGCGACACCGACGAAGGTGACCACGGCGCCGTCCGCGCCCCGGCTCTGTCCCGGTACCAAGTCGATGATCGCGTGGGCAACGACGATCCGCCCGTCTTTGCGCAAGGCCGGGACCTTGAAAAGCTTGCGGGGCAGTCGGCCGGTTTTCATCGCGAGATCGAATCCCCACCAATGCATGGGCCGGAGGACCGTCGGGATCACGACATTAAGGCTTCGCCCCAGCGTGTCGCCCGACGAATGACCGACGACCTCGGTTACCGCATCACCCCATTGATGGATGATGCCCTCACGGTCGACGGTCACGGTTGTGCGATGGTCATGGGCCGCCCCGGCAGCGTCCATACCGTGATCACGGCCAGGCGTGTCGCCGGGTTCACTCGCTCCCGCGCCAGCACTGCCGATTCTTCGTCATCGGCGTGGGCGAGCGGGTCGGCGTGGCCTACAGCCGTCCCTCGACGCGCAGCTCCGGATGCACCCAGTCGGGCGAGCGTCGCTCCTTGAACGCGCGGAAGCCCTCCCTGGCCTCGGCGTCGGTGAGGCTGGCGCTCATCCCGATGCGGTCGTAGAGGCCGAGGTAGTTGTCGATGCTGGACTTGATGACGCCCCGTGCGCGCGGCGCCGTCCGGCACGCCTGCGCCAGTATGTCTTTCGCCGCGGCGAGCAGGCCCTCGTGCGGCACCACCCGGGTGACCAGACCCCAGTCCAGGGCCTCGGCCGCGGTGAGCACCCGGCCGGTGAACATCAGGTCGCGGGTGCGCACCGGCCCGATGAGCCGGACGAGCATCTGGCTGTAGTAGGTGTCGGCGTAGCCGCGGAACAGCTCGGGAACCCGGAAGGTCGCCCGCTCGCTGACCACCGACATGTCGCTGCACAGGGCGATCTGCATGCCGCCGCCCTGGCACAGGCCGTTGACCGCGGAGACGACCGGCTTGGCCGAGGTCCGCACCGCGTCAAAGGGCGTCACGTCCATGCCCAGCGCCGCGCCGAAGGTCATCCAGTCGTCGGCGCCGCCCCCGCCGCCCATGTCGCCGCCGGGCGCGAAGACGTCGCCGGTGCCGGTGATCAGCAGCCCGGCCAGGTCCGGGTCCTCGTTGACACGCCCGACGGCACAACGGATCCCGAAGTACATCGCGGGGGTGAAGGCGTTGCGAGCCTCGGGGCGATCGATCGTGCAGACCGCGATCGGCCCCTGGCGCTCGAAGGTCAGATACGGCGTGCCCAGCCAATCGCCCTCGGGCGGGCGCGGGGCGCTCTGCGGTGTCGTCACGGTCGCAACTGTAACTCTTTCGGTAGGCGGCCCGGCCTACCGATATTGCAGCGAGGCGGTCGCGGTGGTTTCCGTGGCATCGGCGATCACCGCGGCCAGCTTGTCCTGCAGCGCGGCCGTGGCCTCGCCCACCGGTTGGTCGCAGAAGCGGCAGTGCGTGCTGAATTGCGGCTGTTCGTCCTCGTCCGGCCAGAAGCGGCGCGGGCCCACGGCGGCGCCGGGGTCGTACTGGACCGCCTGGTGCGGGGCCTCCTTGAGGATCCTGCCGACGGGATGGCGTTGCGGGCATTCGAGTTTCAGCACACCGATCCCCTCTTGGTTGCCGACCATCGTCGCCCTCCTTCAGTGAGATTTGCCCACGAAAGCGTTCCCATTATTCGCCGAGCCCGGGGATCTCGATGCCCGCGTAGTCGCCGATCGGATGCAGTGGGACCGTTTCGCGGTCGCGGTACCAGGCCAGGAGCCGCTGCCCTTCCGCGTCGTCGGCCCGGGGGAAATCACCACCCTCGCCCGAGTCCCTGAAGTACTCGAGGATGAACTCCGCGAGATGCGCTGCCGGAACACAGTTCTCGGGGGCGATCGCCTCGCCCCCCGTGTTCAGGACGGTCAGGAACAAACCATGGACGCGATTTTTTCCTCGGTCGAGCCGCGGCTGGAAATACGGGCCGAGCACCACCTGCGCGCCGCGCCGCGCGTAGAACGCCGCCCGCCGCTTGGGGTCGGTATCGCCGATCACGGGGTGGCGGCGCGGATCTTCGACCTCGGCCAGCACCAGCGCGGCGTCCGGCTGCCCGTACCACCTCCGCTCGGCGGCGTCCATCAACGCGTGACCGATGCCCCCGCCGCGAAGCCCGGGCCGCACCGCGAGGTAGCCGATCAGCAGCACCCGCGCCCACGGATAGCTGTATCCCACGACGCAGCCGACGGGCGTTTCGCCGTCGAACGCGCAGAGCCCCCTGGCCGCCCCGCCCTCGGCCAGTCCGCCCAGGATCGTGGGCAGCGGATCGAGCTCGTCCGGCCCGAACGACGGCGCGAGGATGCCGCGATAGATCTCCTCGACGACGTCCGCGCTCAGCTCGGAGCGCACGTCTCGGACCCGGATCCCGGTGGCCACCCCCTGATGCTGCCATCATTTTCGTGCACTCCATGGGATGTTCGGTGCGCTCTAGGCCGAGCCTCCCCGGGTGTCGGCCGCCGCACGCGCGGCCCTGGACTTGCGCTCGAAGCCACGCAGTCACAGGGGCCACATTGGCCACTGCCCGGCGGACACACCCTTATTGCCCACCTCATAGCGACAACTTCTGCGCCGTACGGCTTGTCGCTATGAGGTGGGCAAACCCTCGACCGCCCAGCGCAGGGACTGATGTGACGCTTGTGACCACAGCAAGGCCCGACACGGAAGGACAGCCGTCCCCTCCGCCGCCGGTCACCCCATGGACCGCCCCACCATCCAATAGGCACGCGCCGCAATGGATTTCCGCGGTATGCCGAAGTCTTTTTGCAGAACGCCTTTCACCGCCCGTGTGGTGCGGCTGTCGCACGCCACCCAGCCGAAGTGGTCCCGCGCGTCGAAGGCGGCAGCCTTCACCTGCCGCACCAGGGCTTCCCCCTCGTCCTCGCGGTCCACCCACGTGACGTCCGCGTCGCGAGCCACCGGAAGGACTTTGTCGTCGTCGTAGCCCGCCTCCAGGAACACGTGGGCGGGGGCGCCGTCGATCGCGTCGAGCAGCGAGTTGATCGCCGGCAGCGAGGCGCTGTCGCCGACGATGACGTACCCGGCCGGGGGCGGCTCGGGGACGGCGAACTTGCTGCCCAGCACCGTCACCGCGATGGAGTCGCCGGGCCGTGCGGCGCGCGCCCATTGCGACGCGATGCCGTCGTGCAGGGCGAACTCGACGTCGACGGTGCCGGCTGCCGGGTCGGGGTCGACCAGCGTGTAGCCGCGTTGGTGCAGCTTGTCGCCGTCGGCGAACCACATCCGGACCCACATCGTGGGGTGCAGCTGGTGGTCCGCGAGCATTCCGCCGGCGTCGAAGCTCAACCGCAGATAGTGCGGGGTGATCTCGCGCCGGGCCGTCACGGTGTATCGGTAGTCACGGGCACCCATCAGCTTGAGCACCGCACCCGTGATGCCTTGCGGCGCCTTAGGTTCGGTCATGTGAGGCGAACACCCTCCCGTCGCGTGGATTGAGGTTAGGCAACCTATCTATCGGCCTGGTGTCCTTCGTGGATACCCGGCGGGAAGCGATGTAGTAGCCGAATCGCCAAGCAAAGGGAGTGACGATTAGGGCCGGCGAGACCGTCAGGTGCGCGCCGTCAGCACAGCTGGGACGGGTTCCTACCTGTTATCTGTGGCCAGGCTGGAGGCCCGAGGTGCTGGAACTTCCCTCTGACTTGGTGGTCCCGGCTGGGATCGAACCAGCGACCTTCCGCGTGTGAAGCGGACGCTCTTCCACTGAGCCACGGGACCCGGCGCCGAGGGGCGAACGAGGTCGAAGGGTAGCACGAAGCCGGCATCGCCGAACGCGCCACGTGCGTCGCGGGGCGCGCTAGCCTAGAGCGGCAACACGACCAAGAGATTTGTGCGGGCCCGCTGAGGTGGACTATCGTCGTCCTTCGCAACGGGCGACGATCTCGGCCGTTGCGCGCGGATGTAGCGCAGTTGGTAGCGCATCACCTTGCCAAGGTGAGGGTCGCGGGTTCGAATCCCGTCATCCGCTCGAAGGTGCAAGTGGCATCAATCCCCCGCGGTGGAGTGGCCGAGTGGTGAGGCAACGGCCTGCAAAGCCGTGCACACGGGTTCGATTCCCGTCTCCACCTCCAATTTTGTCCCCCAGGCGCGATTAGCTCAGCGGGAGAGCGCTTCCCTGACACGGAAGAGGTCACTGGTTCAATCCCAGTATCGCGCACCACGTTTTACGTGCGTAGATGGTGTATCGCTTCCCGCTTCGCACCACATATGCACCACAACGTAGATGCAGGTCAGGGCTCCGCACAGTATCAGTGAGGAGAACCCAGCAATGGCCGCAGCTACCGAGTCGCAACCCGACTTGTCGGTGCCTGGAGCGACTGTGGACTTCCCCCCAACAGGAAGGTCCGCCATGCTCACCCTCGCCAACATCCCAACCCTCCCGACCCCTGTCCTCAT
>NZ_MVHD01000084.1 GCF_002086635.1 Mycobacterium alsense
ACGCAGGCCTCCTTGCCGTCACAGCGTCAGTGCCCAGTGTGCGCCCGGCCCCTAGCCCGAAGGTGGCGACCCGCCGCGACCGGGCGCACACTGGGCACTGACGCTGTGACGGCAAGGAGGCCTGCGTGGGCGAGCATGGTGCGTTCGGATTCGATCCCGACGAGTTCGACCGCCTGATCAGGGAGGGCAGCGAGGGGCTGCGCGACGTGTTCGAGCGCGTCGGCCGATTCGTCGGCGGCCCCGCCGGACGGACCGGTTGGTCGGCGTTCTTCGAGGACCTGTCGCGGCGGCCCCGGTCGGCGCCGGAGACCGCCGGCGAGGCCGGTGACGGGGTGTGGGCCATCTACACCGTGGACGCCAACGGTGGCGCGCACGTCGAGCAGGTATACGCCACGGAGCTCGACGCGTTGCGCGCCAACAAGAACAACGTCGATCCCAAGCGCAAGGTCCGGTTCCTGCCGTACGGCATCGCGGTCGGCGTGCTCGACGACGATTCGGAAGACGATTCGGAAGAAGAATCCGGCGCCGACTAGCCGCCTTTTCCCTTGTGACGTTTTGCGTTTGGTCGCGCGCGGGTCAGCCGCGCTGCACCACGTTCGCGCCGCCGGCGTTGCTGATCTTGGGGTTGCCCGAGTGAAAGGTGATCGTGTTGTCGAAGCCGGAGGCGTCGATGCTGTCGACGGCGTCGACGGTGACGGCGTTCTGCACCCCGGACACGGTGAGGCTGGTGCAGTGGCCGGTGATCACCACGGTGTTGGAAACGCCGCTCACGTCGACGACGTTGTCGTTGCAGGCGATCGTCCGGTTTTCGTTGATGCCGGCGACGCTGAGCCTGCCGCCCGCGGGCGGCGCGGGTGAGCTGGTTGGCGCCGGAGTCCGCGTCCGGGTGCTCGACGGGGCGGGGCTGCGGCTCGGTGTGCTCGACCGGCTCGACGGCGGGCCGAACGTCCCGGAGATGGTCGGCGGGGTGCTGATGATCGACTTGACACCCGAAAGCTGGTGCGCGGCAAAGGCCGCGATGCCCCCCGCCAGGGCCAGGAACCCGATGACGATGAACGTGCCCACCACCCACCAGACCGGGTTGCCCGAGGACGGCCGCGGCGGCGGCCCCGAGAGCGGCCCGCCATAGGTCCACGGGCTCTGCGGCGGCGAGGGTGGCATCGCGCCGGAGGGGCCGGGCGAATAGGGGTGCGAATAGGGGCCGGCCCCCGGCGGTTGCGCCACTCCGGACTCCGACGCGCGTGCGGTGTCGGCCAGGGGGCGCTCGAGTTCGCGGATGCGTTCTTCGGGGTCGTCCTGCGAGTTCATGGACAGATGCTCCCACCGCGACGCGTCGTATGGGTAGTTTCAGCACGTGCCCGACTTGCCGAACCGTCAGATCCTGTTGCGCCGCCGCCCCACCGGGCTGGTCCGGCCCGACGACACCGAGCTGGTCACCACCCCGGCCCCCGAGCCCGCCGACGGCGAGGCGTTGCTCCGGACCACCTACGTCGGGCTCGACGCCGCGGTGCGCACGTGGCTGAACGACCAGCCGGGCTACCTTCCGCCGGTGCAGCTGGGGGAGGTCATCCGGGCGGCCGGGATCGGCGAGGTGGTGGCGACGCGCTGCGACGCCTTCGAGGTCGGCGACGTCGTCACCACGCTGTCGGGCTTCCAGGAGTACGTGATCGTGCGCGACGACGTGTTCAGCACGCCCGTTCCGGGCAAAGCCACGGTCGACCAGCTGGCGGTGATGTCGGTGTACGGCCCGACGGGGGCGACCGCCTACATCGGGATGATGGACATCGGGCGGCCGCAGGCCGGCGATACGGTGGTGGTGTCGGCCGCCGCCGGCGCCACCGGGTCGGTGGCCGGGCAGATCGCCAAGATCGCCGGCGCCCGGGTGGTCGGCATCGCGGGCGGCCCGGAAAAGTGCCGGGCGGTGGTGGAGGACTTCGGGTTTGACGCGTGCATCGACTACAAGAACGACGACCTGCCGGGCGCGCTCAAGGAGCATTGCCCGCGCCGGGTCAACGTCTACTTCGACAACGTCGGAGGCCCGATCCTGGACGCGGTGCTGGGCCGGCTGGCGCCCAAGGCCAGGGTGGTGCTCTGCGGCGTGATCTCCAGCTACCTCAGCGGGGAGCACCCCGGCCCGGCCAACTACGTGAACCTGTTGTCCAAGACCGCCCTGATGCAGGGGTTCAACGCGCTCGACGAGTGGGGCCGCTTCGACGAAGCGTTCGCCGCGCTGCACCGGTGGGAGCACGAGGGCAGGATCAGGGCGCGCCAGACCGTGTTCGAGGGCATCGAGTCGTGCGTGGATGCCCTCAACGGCCTGTTCACCGGGGCCAACATCGGCAAGATGTTGGTCAAGCTGAGCGAACCGGCGGCGGGCTAGCCGTCGCCGAGCGCGCGGTGTAGCGCCCTCTTCGCGTCGGTCAGGGCCTCGAGCACCTTGGTCCGGGTCTCGGCGAGCTGCCGCTTCTGCTCGTCGGTGCCGGTCCAGGTGATGGTGCGGGCCAGCCCGGCGAGTTCGAAAAGCTCCCTGCGGATCTTGAACACGTCGCCGAACTTGGCGGCGCGCCCCAGGAAGGCGTGCGCGGTCTCGCTGCTGACGCCCCGCCAGGCCAGCAGGTTGCGGCCCAGTTCGGTCAGGGTGGCCACGCCGTCGTCGACCGTGACGACGCCCCGGCCGGCGAGCAGCCCGATGGCGAGCTCGGCCACGTCCTGCGGCGGGGTGAAGGCGCCCTGCGTCGCGTCGGACACCCGCTGCACGACCTGCGCGGCGTCGGCCGGCCCGTCGAGCAGCAGCGCGGCGGTCACGAACGCCGCCCGCTTGAGGAAGTGCCGGCCGTGACGGCCGCCCGGGCCGAAGCCGCCGAAGCCGGGGCCACCGCCGAACTCGCCGTGCCCCCAGCCTTTTTCGCCCCAACCGCCAAAGCCGGGACCACCGAAGAATCCACCAGACATCGCTGTCGTTCCTTTCCCATCGGAGTATCAAGCTCCTTGATACCACCGCCGGCGCAGATGTCAAGGAAGTTGATGCTTGTCCGCGGGGGCGACGGTCGGCGGCGCCCAGCGCGAGCGCCCCCGTCGGGGGCCGGGGTCCCGACGGCGGCGGAACGACCGTTCTCACCCGCTAGCAGCGGTTATTGCGCCGAAATGCGTCCGGACGCGCCGTCGTTAGAGATGCGCGGCGCCCCCTGCGCGTGGTTTCATAACACCGTTTGCGAGAGTTGGGTTCGGGGATTCTGACAAGTTGGACGTCACGGTTTTGACAGATGGGTGGTAGTGCAGATGGATCGTCGCAGCATGTTGTTGACCACGGGGCTCGGCATGCTGGCGGCCGCAGCCGCGGCCGGCGTCCCGGAGGCCATCCCGGAGGCCTACGCCACCCCGCCCCTCCCGGCCCCGCCTGAGGCGCCGTCGGCGGGCGGCGGCGGGCCCTACATCTTCTCCGACGAGTTCGACGGCCCCGCCGGCTCGGGTCCCGACCCGGGCAAGTGGACCGTGCAGACCTGGCAGGACGACGTGTTCCCGCCGGTCGAGGGGATCTACCGCGACGATCGCCGAAACGTCTTCCTCGACGGCAATTCCAACCTCGTCCTGTGCGCCACCCACGAAATGGGCACCTACTACAGCGGCAAACTGCGTGGCAACTTCCGCAGCATGATCAACCAAACCTGGGAGGCGCGGATCAAGCTCGACTGCTTGTTCCCGGGCCTGTGGTCGGCCTTCTGGGGTGTCAACGAGGATCCGCTGCCCGACGGCGAGGTCGACGTCTTCGAGTGGTACGGCAACGGCAGCTGGCCGCCGGGTACCACCGTGCACGCCGCGTCCAACGGAAAAACCTGGGAAGGGAAGTCGATCCCCGGCCTGGTGGACGGCGGTTGGCACACGTGGCGAATGCATTGGGGCGAGGAGGGATTCCAGTTCTCGCGCGACGGGGCGCAGTACTTCAGCGTTCCCAACAAGCCGATCCACGTTCACGGCGGCGCCCCCGACGACTTCCGGTGGCCGTTCAACAACCCCGGCTACTGGATGACGCCCATGTTCACGCTCGCGGTCGGTGGGGTGGGGGCCGGCGATCCCGCCGCGGGCACCTTCCCGGCGTCGATGCTGGTCGACTACATCCGCATCTGGTGACTATTTCTCCGCCTTGAGCACCTGGACGAGGTTGAACTGCCAGCGCTCCACGAGGCGGAACCCGAGGTCGTGCGGCACCGCGAAGGCGGGGGTCGCCCCGTAGCGCGGCCCGGGCGGCAGCGCCGTTCCGCGCTCGTGCGCCGGCACCGACTCGTCGGCCTGGGTGATGATCCACACGACGCCGCAATGGCTTAACGGCTTGGCGACCACCTCCGGGATGAGGTTGGTGTCGAAGACGTCGTTGCGGTCCGTGGCGCGCTGCCACAGCGTCAGGTCGACCAGCTTGCGATACGCGTCCGGGCGCGCCGCCATCAGCGGGCGCATCGGGGCGGGCATGAACGTGACCGTGTCGTTCACCAGCAGGCAATCACCGGGCGCCGCCTGCGCGGTGATCAGATCCGCCACCTGGCTGTAGTCCATCCCGTACTTGGCGTACGGGTTGCGTTGCGCCCGGACGTAATTCGGCGCGGCGGCGACGGCGAACAGGCCGACCAGCGCCGCCGCGACCCACGGCTTGCGGGCCACGGCGGCGGTGCAGACCGCCAGGATCAGCGCCATCGCCGGCGCGGTGAAGGCCAGATAGCGCGGGGTGTAGATCGGATGCACCAGTGCCGACCAGGCCACGATCAGGGCGGTCGGTATCACCAGCCATGCGACCGCAATCGTCAACAGCTGACATTCGGCCTCGGCGAGCCGGGCGGATCGGCTGAGCCACAAGACAATAGCCGCCGCGATCACCAGCGCCGACAACACCGCGAACGGCGGGCTCCGCTCGAAATACTGCTGAACCACCACGTCCTCGATCGTCCGGTGCCCGATCGTCGGGACCCAACTGATCTGATGCGACTGCCCGGCGACCGTGGCCAAAAACGGCGCCAGGGCGCACACCGCCGCCACCGTCGCAATCGCGAAGCGCACCATGACGTTTCGCGTGCGGCAGCACGCGGCGACGAAAATCAGGTGCGCCAACACCAGCAGCACGAGGTACGCGTCGAGCACCACCGAGACACCCAAAGCGACGCCATAGGCCAGCCACGACCGCGCGGAGTTGCGGCGCGTGGCGGCGACGAGCAGCACGGTCAGCCACACCGCCGCCATCATCGACAGCGCATACGGGCGGGCCTCGATGCCCGCCCACGTGCTGCGGGGCAGGATGCCGCAGAAGACCCCCGCCGCCACCGAGACGGTGCGCGACGAGAACTGCCCGCCCAGCACCACCGCCCCGGCCGCCGCGGCGCCTACGGCCAGGCCGCTGGGCGCCCGCGACCAGAACTCCGTGGGCGGGACGACGAGGAACCAGGCGTGCATGAGCGCGTAGTACAGCCCGTGGACGGCGTCGACGCTGCCCAGCATGTGCCATAGCTGACCGAGCGAACGGCTGTAGGACGCCGAAATGGTGGCGGCCTCGTCGTACCAGAAGGACGGGCGCGCGGCGCCCCCCAGACTTATTGCGGCGGCCAGGATTCCGACGATCAGCGGGTCCAGCGCGGCGCGGTGGGGTCGTCGCTCGCTGAACACACCGCCATGGTGCCAGGCTCGCCTCCCCATTTTCGCCGCAGTACCCCCTTAGAGTCTTGTCGTGCCTAACCCCAGCAAAGCCGGAAGGTCCCCGGGAAACTTCGTCGACGGGTTCTTGAAGTCGCCGTTCTCCGGCCTGGCGCCATGGGTCCTGCTGTCGGTGTTCTCCGCCCCCGGCCACTACGAGCGGGCCGTCTGCATCGCCTTGGGCGCGTCCTTGCTGACGATGCTGCTGGCGTCGGTTCGCGGCGTCTCGATACACGCCCTCGACGTGTTCGGCGCCGGCTTTTTCGCCGCGCTGGCCGTGGTCGGCCTGCTGGCCCCACCGGGCGTGATCGGCTGGCTCGAACTGTGGGCGGGCGAGGTCACCAATGTGTCGTTGGCGTTGTTCGTGATCGCGACACTGGTTGTGCGCAAACCGTTTACGCTTCCCTACGCGAAAGAGGAGGCGCCCCAGGAGTTCTGGGACAGCCCGTTGTTCCTGCGGATCAACTACGTCATCTCCGGGGTCTGGGCCGCGGCGTTCGTGTTCACCGCGACCGTCGGCTTCGTCGGCATCGCGGTGCTGAAGAACGTCGCGGATTTCTGGACCGGCTGGGTGCTGCAGCTCGCGGCGATCTTCTTCGCGGTCGCGTTCACCGAGTTCTATCCGGGCCACGCCGGTGCCAGGGCGGCGCTGGCCGCGGGCGAGGCCCCCGGCGAACCGGCGCCCTCGATGGTCAAGCTGGTCGATTGGCTGCCGAATTTCGTCCTCATCGCGGGCATCTTCGGGTGGTCGACCGGCGCGGTGACCGACGCGGTCGGAATCACCATGATCGTCGCCGGCATCGTCGGGAGCGCGTTGCTCAGCAAGCTCACGCCGGCAGCGGATTCGAACGTATGATCGATAAATGGGCGAGCTCGCGTCGATCGGGTACAACGGTCAGCCGGTGCGCGGCCCGTTTCGGGTGGTGCGCCCGCCGATCGCGGTGCTGGTCGACCTGACCGTCCTGTTCCCGCGCGAACCGCACCGGTCGGGGCGCTATCAGCCCAACGGGCTGCAGCTGCACAAGGTCGTCGAGGGGCGGCTGAGCTGCTGGGGCCTTTGCGAGCAGGGCGACTGGTGGGGGCTGGTGACCTATCCGATCGCGTACGGCTCCAAGCGAAAAACCGTGACGCACTGGGTGCCGGCCTGGACGCTGCGCCGCAAAGGCGGGGCAATGCGATGATTGCTGCCCGTGGCAGGCAACTTGGCTTCCGTGCTGACCAAGCTCGTCCCGCTCGGCCTGGTCATCGCGCTTTCCCCGATCACGGTGATCCCGGCGGTGCTCGTCCTGCACGCGCCGCGGCCGCGGCCGGTCAGCGTCGCCTTCCTCGGCGGCTGGCTGGCGGGCATGGCCGCGCTCACCGCGGCGTTCGCCGGCGCCTCCGACCTGCTGGGCGGCCTGCACCAGACGCCGCCGACCTGGGCGTCGTGGCTGCGCGTGGTGATGGGCCTGGCGCTGGTCGCGTTCGGCGCGTTCCGCTGGCGGTCCCGGCATCGTCAGGGCAGGACCCCGGCCTGGATGCGGTCGTTCTCCAGACTGACCCCGCTGCGCGCCGGGGTGACTGGCGTGGTGCTCACGGTGGTGCGCCTCGAGGTGCTGATCCTGACCGCCGTCGCCGGGCTGGCCATCGGCACCGGCGGGCTCGGCACCACGGCCGGCTGGTTGTCGGGGGCCGTCTTCGTCGCCGTGTCCTCCTCGACGGTCGCCGCGCCGATACTCGCCTACGTCGGCGCCGGCGGCCGCCTCGACGAGGCGCTGGAACGGCTCAAGGCGTGGATGGAAGAGAACCACGCCGCCATGCTCGGGGTCATCCTCGTCCTGATCGGTTTGTTGGTGCTCTACAACGGCATTCGCGCTATGTAGCGCGCCCGGCGTGCAAAGATTGCTGCCCATGGCAGGAAGCTGGGGCTCCGCGCTGACCGGGCTGGTTCCGCTCGGGTTGGTCATCTCGCTGTCACCGATCACGGTCATCCCGGCGGTGCTGGTGCTGCAGGCGCCGCGGCCCAGGCCGAGCGGCCTGGCGTTCCTGGCGGGCTGGGTGCTGGGCCTGGCCGCGGTGACGGCGCTGGCCGTCGGGGCCTCCGGCCTGCTCGGCGGGCTGGACAGGTCGCCGCCGCGGTGGTCGTCCTGGCTGCGCGTGGTGCTCGGGGCGGCGCTCATCGCGCTCGGCATCTACCGCTGGCTGACCCGGCACGCCCACACCGAGTCACCGCGGTGGATGCGCTCTTTCGCCACCATCACCCCGCCGCGCGCGGCGGTGACGGCGGTGGCGCTGGTGGTGATCCGGCCCGACGTGCTGCTGATCTGCGTGCCGGCGGGGCTGGCGGTGGGCGCGGCCGGGCTCGGCGCGGCCGGCGACTGGCTGGCGGCGGCGTTCTTCGTCGCCCTCGCCGCGTCGACGGTCGCGATCCCGGTGCTGGCCTACGCGGCCGCCGGTGACCGCCTCGACGACGCGCTCGCGCGGCTCAAAGACTGGATGGACCGCAACAACGCCGCGCTGATGGCGGTGCTGCTGGTCGTGATCGGTTTGATGGTGCTCTACAACGGGATTCGCGGCCTGCATCACCTGTAGCCGCCGTCGGACAGTCCGGCGTCCTCCTCGAGCCGGTTGGTCGCGCCGAAGGCCAGCTCGCGGACCAGCTCCCAGCCGTAGCCCGCGAGCATGCCCGCGTAGCCCTTGGCCGCCCATTGCCGGCTGTGCCGCTCCTCGTGGTGCAGCACCCGATCCAGGTCGGGCGCGCAGCGCACGAGCTGCCGCAGCCGCGCCGCCGGGTCGGCGCGCTCACCCCCGGTGAGCATGAAGATGTCACCCCAGGTGGTGCCGCCCCGCCGGCTGAACTGCCGCTGCAGCCAATTGCCGCCCGCCCCCATCAGGATGCCGTGGGGGGTGGTCACCAGGCGCCCGCCGTTGCGGTGCACGAACGCGACGTCGCGGGCGTAGCTCCAGCGATTTGCGTTCTGCCGGTGCATGATCCGCGCGACCTCGGCGGCGCGGTAGGGCGTCGCGGGAAAGTCTGGGCGCTTGGCGGCCCGCCCGCCCGCTGAGGCGTAGTCGGTGCCCGCGTTGAGGACGTAGGTCAGCAGCGTGGCCCGGCGCGCGTCGAGCCTGCCGGCGTCCGGCGGCAGCAGGAAGTAGGACTTGCCGTGCGGGTCGCTGATCTCCTCGGTCTTGTCGAGGACCGCGAAGCTCTCCGGCGTGATCGCGTTCCATCGGGCGATCTCCTCGACCACGCCGGCGGGCACGCCGCGCCGTCGGGCGTTTTCCCGCCACGCCGTGGAGTAGCGCATGCCCGCCAATTTAGGGTGTAGGCAATGAACAGGCGGCGCCCGCGCGGCATCAAACAGATCACCCGCGGGCTCGGGACCCTGGATCGCGAGCTGTTCGAGACGATCGCCGAGACGCCCACCCCGCTGCTCGACACGGTCATGCCGCCGCTGACCCGGGCCGCCGACCATTCCAAGCTGTGGCTGGCCATCGCCGCGGGGTTGTTCGCGTCGCGCAGGCGCTCCGCGCAGCGGGGCGCCGCCCGCGGCGTCGTGACGCTCGGGGCCACCAGCCTGATCACCAACCAACTCGCCAAGCGGCTCCGGCGGCGCCCGCGGCCCGTCTACGACTCGGTGCCGCTGATCAGGCAGGTCCGCCGCCGCCCGGTGTCCAACTCGCTGCCGTCGGGACATTCGGCCAGCGCCGCCGCGTTCGCCGTCGGCGTGGGGCTGGAGAACCCGCCGCTTGGCTTCGTTTTGGCGTTGCTGGCCGGCATGGTCGGGCTGTCGCGGGTGGCGACCGGCGCCCACTATCCCGGCGACGTGCTCGCCGGCTTCGGCATCGGCGCGGGCCTCGCGGTGCTGGGCGGCCGGGTGGTCCCCCCGATCACCGAGACCGCGCTGCCCAAGACCGAGCCGCTCGTGGTCGACACTCCCGCGCGGCCCGACGGGTCTGGCGTGGTGCTGGTGATCAACCCGTCGTCGGGCAGCGGCACGGGCGCGCGCGTCGTCGACGAGGTGCGCGCCGCGCTGCCGAAGGCGGAGATCGTCGAGCTGGGTGCCGACGACGACCCAGAGGCGGCGTTGCGCGCCGCCGCCGGGCGCGCCGAGGTGCTGGCCGTCGGCGGCGGCGACGGGACGGTGGCCGCGGGCGCGTCGGTCGCCGCCGACGCCGGGCTGCCGTTGGCGGTGTTTCCCGCGGGCACGTTCAACCATTTCGCCAAGGACATCGGCTGCGACACCGTGGCCAAGACGGTCGACGCGATCCGCCGCGGCAGCGTCGCGCACGTGGACCTGATGTGCCTCAACGAATCCCGCATGGTGCTCAACACCGCCAGCATCGGCGCCTACCCGGCGTTCGTCCGGCGCCGGGAGAAGCTCGAGAAGCGCGTCGGCAAGCCGGTGGCCGGCTTCTACGCGATGCTGCGCACCCTGCGCAACGAGCGGCCCGTGTCCATCCGGTACGACAACAAGTCCCTGCAGACGTCGCTGTTCTTCCTCGGCAACTCGGTATACCTGCCCAGCGGGTTCGCCCCGTCGCGGCGCGCCCGCATGGACGACGGCCTGATCGACGTGCGCATCCTGGAGGCCGGACGCCCGTGGGCGCGCACGCGGATCCTGGCCGCGCTGGCGCTCGGACGCCTGCAGCGCAGCCCGCTCTACCACGAGCTGCAGGTGCCCGAGTTCAGCTTCTCCGCCGTCGACGGCCCGACCGTCGTCGCCCACGACGGGGAGGTCGGCGAGGAATACGAGCGGGCGCGCTTCGTCGTGAAATACCGGGCGCTGGCGGTGTTTCGGCCGTTGGGCTGAGCGGTCCCGCCGCCCGCGAGGCTGTAACTGGCGACACCGCTTCTCGAGAAACGTGTCGCCAGTTGCAGTCTCGCGGACCTGAAAAGACTTGGGATCGGTAGACGCGGCAAATCGATACGGTTGCGCCACTCGTGGCCGTTGGGCGGTCCGTAGCGCGCGGAGGTCGGTATGTCGTTTGTCATCGCGGTCCCGGAGTACGTGACGGCTGCCGCCTCGGATCTGGCGAATGTGGCCTCGGCGATCGGCGAGGCCAACGCGGCGGCGGGGGTACCGACGTCGACGGTGCTGGCCGCGGGCGCCGACGAGGTGTCGGTCGCCGTCGCGCAGTTGTTCGGCGCGCACGCGCGGGCCTATCAGGCGATCAGCGCCGAGGCGGCGGCGTTTCACCAGCGGTTCGTCGGGCTGCTGACCGCGGGTGCGGGCTCCTATGCCGCGGCCGAGGCCGCCAATGCCAATCCCCTGCAAAACCTCCTCGACCAGATCAATGCGCCCTTCGACGTGCTGCTGGGGCGACCGCTGATCGGCGACGGCGTCGACGGCGTCGACGGAACCGGCGCGAACGGGCAGAACGGTGGATTGTTGTGGGGCAACGGCGGTGCCGGCGGTGCCGGCGCGGCCGGCCAGAACGGGGGCAACGGCGGGAGCGGCGGGTTCCTGTTCGGCAACGGCGGTCGCGGCGGAGCCGGTGGGGCCATTGCCAACGGCTTCGCCGGCTTCGGCGGCAACGGCGGCAACGCCGTGGGCCTGTTCGGCAACGGCGGCGCCGGAGGGACCGGCGGGGCCTGCCCCAATGGCGTGGCCGGCGACGGCGGCTGGGGCGGGAGCGGCGGGATCCTCTTCGGCAACGGCGGTCCCGGTGGGGCGGGAGGCGCGAGCAACATCGTTGCCGGCTGGGGCGGGAGCGGTGGCGACGGGCTCGGCATGCTC
>NZ_MVHD01000085.1 GCF_002086635.1 Mycobacterium alsense
CAAACCCACCTCCGCCGCCGCCGCCTCCGCTGCCGCCGCTGCCGCCGCTGCCTTTGCCCCCGTTGCCCCCGTTGCCTCCGTTACCGCCGTACGTGTGACCCGCCTGGCGCCCGCATCACCCCCGGGCGCCGAGTACGTGTATTGTCGTCGTGCACAAGGGTTTTCGCGATCCCGTTCACTGCCCGGGCCGCGTGTCAGTCGAAGATCCCGGTTGCAGCTACCGCGTCGCACGTCGCCCTCACCAAATCCTGGGACCTGGACGTACCGCCCCGGCCACGACGCGCGTGACTGGGAGTTACGCGAACGCCGCCCGGTGGCGACGACGACGCCGTGAGCGTCGAAGGGCATGCGAGCCGAGAAGGCCACCGCGAAACCGAAGGAGTCGGTTTCTGCTCAACACGTGTCTACCAACGAGTATCGTCTGTGATCGTGATCGAGCTAGACGGCGTAGCCAAGACGTTCGACGGAGCAATACACGCCTTGCACGACGTGAGCTTTTCCGTTCCGACGGGGTCGATTTGCGCTCTTCTCGGTCATAACGGCGCCGGTAAGACGACGACGATCAAACTCCTTTCAACGTTGCTGCAGCCGACCTCTGGCCGAGCCGTTGTGGCGGGGTACGACGTCGTCCGGGAGCCGGCGCAGGTACGTGCAAGCATCGGCAGCATCGGCCAGCTTGCCGCCATCGATCTCGAGCTCACCGGTCGGGAGAACCTCGTGTTGTTCGGCCGGCTGCGGGGATTGCGCCGCAAGCACGCGCGGCTGCGAGCCGACGCCTTGATCCATCAGTTCGATATGTCGCACGCCGCCGACCGGCCGGTGCGAACGTATTCGGGTGGGATGCGCCGCCGCATCGACGTCGCCGCCGGACTGGTGGTGCTGCCGAAGGTGCTTTTTCTCGACGAGCCGACCACCGGACTGGACCCACGCAGCCGCCGCGGTGTGTGGGACCTCGTGTCGTCGTTGTCAACCCAGGGCGTCACGATCCTGCTCACGACCCAGTACCTCGAAGAAGCCGACATGCTCAGCGATTCGATCGTCGTTTTGAACAACGGTCGTATTGTCGCCGACGGGACCGCCGAAGACCTCAAGCGCCGCGTGGGGTTGGGCTACTGCACCGTGAGCCCGGTCAATCCCGCCGAGCTTCCCAAGATTCTCGCCGCGGTCGCCGACCTCGACGGCGCCGAAGCCGACTACGAGGCGAACACCGTGTCGGTGCGCTCGCCCGACGGCGTCGCGACGCTCGGTGAGGTGTTTCGCCGGGTGGACCGGCTCGGCGTTGAGCTCGCCGACATAGCGCTGCGTAAGCCGTCCCTGGACGAGGCGTTTTTGCACCTCACCGAGCGGGTTAGCACGACGTGACCGCGTTGGCTGCGTTGACCGAGCGAGTGGTGCGCCTCGCGATGCGCGACGATTTGCCGTTCGCGGTTCTGTCGCCCGCGGCGAGCTTGATTGTCTTCAACTTCATGCTGAACAACGTGATCGACACCGGTGGAATGAGCTACCCGCAATACGTGCTACCGGTCGTCATCGTCCAAGTGATACTCCTCGGTGCGCTAACGACCGTTGACCGTGCCGCCCGCGACGAGCGTGGCGACTTCGGGGATCGGCTTCGCACCCTGCCCATATCTTTGGTGACACCGATGATGGCCCGCATGCTGTACTGCCTCTTCCGGGGAACCCTCGCCCTGCTCGCCGCGGTCGCCGTCGGGTACGCCTTCGGTTTCCGATTGTTCGGCGGGTTCGGCTACGCGGTGGGTTTTGCCGTTCTTACGCTCACGTTGACGTTGGCGCTATCGCTCGCGGCCGACGCGGCGGGGGTTCTTTCCGAGTCGTCGCAGGGCAGGATCGCGAGAAGCGGCGGGCTCACTCAGTTGCTGCTGGTTCCCCAAATGCTGTTGGTCATGCTGTCCACCGGGATGGCGCCGGTCGCTTCGTTCCCCGATTGGCTGCATCCGTTCGTGCGCAACCAGCCTATTTCGCAGGTGACGGAAACCCTGCGCGGGTTTGCCGGCGGCCACGTGGTGGTCAGCAATCTGGCGACCAGCCTGGCCTGGTGCCTCGCGTTGCTCGTGGTGTTCGGTGCGATCGCGGTGCGGGTGCAAAGGCGGAAGCAATGACCGTCGACGCGCCGGCGCGGAGCTCGCTGGCCGCCGAAAGCCTGGTGTTTGCCGGCCGGCTCCTCACCGAGTGGCGGCGCCAGCCGGCGGTGCTGATCCAGGCTCTGGTATTCCCGACCTTTCTGCTGATCACTTACAAACTGCTGGTCGGCAAGTCGATATTGAGAATCACCGGCACGGACAGTCTGTACGGCTTGGTGCCGATGTGCGCCGTGGCCGGTGCGATGTTCGGGGCGGTTCTCGCCGGGCGCACCATTCCCTTCGAACGCGACACCGGTCTGATCGGCCGATTGTGGGTGTTTCCCGTACACCGGGCCAGCGCCCTGACCGGTCGGCTGCTCGCCGAGGCTGCCCGCACACTGGTGAGCACCGCATTGATCACGGCGGTCGGCGTCGGGCTCGGCCTTCGGTTCAAAGGCGGCTGGCTCGCCGTGATTCCATTCGTCTTGGTGCCCGTGCTGATCGTTGTCGTGTTCGCGACGGCAGTCATCGCGATCGCGGTTCGGTCTCGGACCGGCGCCGTGCTCTCCTGGCTGGCGGTGCCATCCATCGGCTCGGTGTTCTCCAGCTCCGGCCTTATTCCCCCGGAAAACCTGCCCTCGGCGGTGCGGCTACAAATGCACATGCAGCCGATGTGGCCGACGATCGAGTCCATGCGGGCACTCGCTTCGGGCGATCCCGCGTTGTGGCCACTTTTCCTGACTGTGGTGTGGGCCGTGGGTCTGGCCGCGGTCATCGGACCACTGGCCGTCCGCGGTTACCGCGCGGCAGCCATCACCCCACACTGACACTTGCAGTCGCGCCGTCATCCAACGCACGCACGAGACTTGAAAGGCTGTTGCGCAATGAAAGTTGTGCTGGCATGTTACGGAACTCGCGGTGATGTCGAGCCCTGCGTTGCCCTCGGCTGTGAGTTGCAGCGCAGAGGACACGACATACGCATTGCCGTCACTCCCGACCTGGTTGGCTTCGCCGAGACGGCCGGGCTCGCGGCGGTGCCATTCGGACCGGAATTCAAATCCTTCGACGACACGCAGCGCCGACTGGCGCCCGCCAGGGATTTGCGCATCCTGTTGAACATCCCGCGCCTCATCCGGTTATCGCTCGAAGCTCAGACCCTGGTCACGCAGACCTGGCGACTGACCAGCGAGCCGCTGATACCGCTGGTGGAAGGCGCGGACCTGCTCATCACCCATCAGAATCTCGAGGATTCCGCCCTCAACATTGCGGAGTATCACGGGATTCCGCTGGCCACCGTGCATGTCACCCCGAGACGGGTCAACCGCCAAATCCGCTCGGCCACGGCGCTCAACGAGTGGCGGCACTATCGGGGAATCCTCAAGAAGGTCGACAACGCGCAGCGCCGTGAACTCGGCTTACCCAAGGCAACAACCCCGCCGCAGCGGCGGATCACGGAACGCGGATCGCTGGAAATCCAGGCCTACGACGAGGCGGGCTTTCCCGGGCTGGCTGCCGAATGGGCGAAATTCGGTGGCCAACGGCCCTTCGTCGGCACCCTGACGCTGGCGTTGGCGACGAAGGCCGATGACGCCGCCGCGTCATGGGTTGCCGCCGGGACACCACCGATTTACTTCGGGTTTGGTGGCACACCGGTGCAGTCGCCGGCCGACACGATCGCCATGATCGCGGCCGCCTGCGAGCAGTTAGGCGAGCGGGCGCTGGTTTGCGCCGCGTCATCCGATTTCAGCAACGTCCCGCAATTCGAGCACGTGAAGGTGGTGAAGGAGATGAGTTTCGAAGCCATCTTTCCCCTGTGCCGAGCGCTCGTTCACCAGGGCGGCTCCAGCACCACGCCCATCGGTCTGCGCGCCGGGGTTCCCGCATTGATTCTTTGGACCTGGCCCGATCAGGCCCTGTGGGGAACTCAGATCGCCCGGCTCAAGGCGGGCGTCGGCCGGCGTTTTTCGACCGTCACCGAGAAATCGCTGGTCGCGGACCTGCGCCAGATCCTTGCGCCCGAATACGCCGCCCGGGCCCGCGAACTCTCTACGCGCATGACCAAACCGAACGAAAGCGCTGCCAACGCGGCCGATGCGCTGGAGCAATTCGTCCGCCTGCCATCGGGACGATCGGGCGGACGAGTCTGACAAACTGCACCGGCTCCTGTTGATTGGGCCTCGGCAGTCGTTTCCCAGCGATGCTGAAACGCGAGGCTCCGGGATTCCAGGGCGTTTCGGTCAACCAATGGCGAAACCGACCGCTAGTTGCGGATCAGGTATCCGTAGGGCGCTTGTGTCCAGCCGAATTTGTTCTCTCGCGCCAGGTCGTGTGTGTAGTCATTTGGAAATTCTTGTTCGTATGCCTCGATGGCTTCATACGGTCCCGGTCCCCATAGCGGAACAACGGGATGCCCGTTGAGCATGGAGTATTCGACTAAGAGATAGTCGCCCGCCGAGAGAATCGGCCGCAATAGTTTCATCTCGTTCAATACGTGATCCATTGTGTGATCGCTGTCGAGAATGGCGAAGATCTTGCCGGGGTACTCGCCTTTGAGACTTTGTATGCGGTCGGCAACAGCCGGAACGGTAGAAGAAGATTTGACGAACAAGATATCGGGATCGGCCTGAGCCGCTGGCTCGAGATTATAGTGGGAGATGTCCACGGAAA
This sequence comes from Mycobacterium alsense, assembly GCF_002086635.1. Lineage (GTDB taxonomy): Bacteria > Actinomycetota > Actinomycetes > Mycobacteriales > Mycobacteriaceae > Mycobacterium > Mycobacterium alsense. The sequence continues at coordinate 4,749 of NZ_MVHD01000085.1, forward strand.
GCACTTTGAATGGTTGGCCGATCTGCCGCATGACGTTGGCGAAATATAAGGCTGAGCCCCCCGTAGTTTGTGCCGAATTCGATCACCAAAGAGGGCTTCCGCTCAAACAGGATTTCTTGGTAGTTCCACGAATCGCTGGGCGACTTCTGGCAGGCAACGCCCATCCAGGTGGTCGTCTTCCACACGTCGGTGTTGTAGTACCATTTGTGATATTCTAAACCTTTCGAGCCCGCAGGCTGATAAAAATAGCTTGGGTAATAAATCTGAATAGCACGTGCCAGCTTTTTTCTCAGAGCCGTCGGTAATGGAGCCATATAGTTGACGCCGTGCGTTTTGTTACCGAGGTTCAATCCCGGGCGTTGCACCGGCCTCTGATGAAAATGCTCGTGGGGCTGTCTCTGTATCGCAAGCGCATAGCAGATGCCGCCATTTATTAGCTGCGGATGTTACCACTTTAATCGACGGGCCAAGCGTGTGGCGAGATCGGGACCGGGTGATCACACATCAGCGTGGCCGGCGGTGCCGGCTCCGATGCGCTCCTGCGTCACCTGCCACAACGCAGTACTCTACTGCCTTCTCACGATGGCGAGGAAGACACCGAACGATGACACCGGTACGCGGTACGGGTTTCCGCTACCTATACCGCGGCACTAATGATTGCGATCTACGGACGCACTGCTAGTGGATACTCTCCGCCACTTTGATCGCATATTTGTCAATTCTTGGTCGCTGTAAAAATAGCGTGCATAAGGCGTATTGTAGGCGGCGTCGATATCGGTCTCTGAAAACCGTATATTCTGTCGAAACTCATGCATCAGATCGAAATACCACTTCCGGGAAGAAAGGTTGGCCGGCCAGAGGCGGTCGACCCGGGAGGGCTCGCCATAGCGCTCCACCACAAACTCGTTCAGCGCATCCAGGTAGTTCTTCTTGATGTCTTCGAACCGCAGCACCAATACCCGCCATTTTGCTTCTCGGAAAATCTGCCAGCCCTTTTCTGGGTCGAACCCGTGGTCGTAGATCCGGATACCGGTGGCCGGTTCAAAGTGGCGGTCGAACCATTCCGTTGCCTCCCGCACCCCGTCGTCAAATGCGTGAAACCGAGCGATCAATTCGTCCATGCCCGCGTTCTGGGCGGCTTCCACCGACTCGAAGCAAAAGGGATATTCGGCGACGGGGTTCACCACGGGATGCACCGCAAGGTGTTGGAAAAAGCATGAGATCTTCCGGGCCAACGGATCCCGTACAGCAGTGATGATGTCGAAGTACTCCGCCCCCCTGGTGCGACGGCTCACACGGTAAGGTTCGTATTTCGAAGAGAAGTCCGCGCGGTTGTGCAGATGGTAGTAGCGGTAGCGGGCCTCGAGCGTTTCCTCGATCGTCGTGGAGCCCACCTTGCCCATCTGGTACACAAACAATGGATCCCGGAAGCGGCCGCGAGTTCGCCGCCAGGCCAGCACGGGGTTCAGAGTCCACTTCATTCTGGCAATTTGCTTCGTTCTGGGAATGGTCTTCACATTGGCAGTGGGCTTCACGCTGGCAGTATGCCGCAGGCATACTGCCAGCGCCAGGAAACAACGGCAATCGGGCGAAGATTATCGGCTCGTGACGCATGAGGGCGTGGAGGAGGTGGCGCATCGTCGGTCCGATAGGGAAAGAGGTCTTCCGGCGAGGTCGGCCCAACGCCCCGCCGATGATCGGACGACCGGTAATAATGGTCGGTGCTTCTGACTTCGCGGATGCCTATGACACCTGAAAGTGCCCATGACAACTGAAAGGCTAGTGCCTGCGATGAAATTTGTGCTCGCGTGCTACGGGAGTCGCGGTGACGTCGAGCCCTCCGTCGCCGTCGGTCGTGAGCTGCAGCGCCGTGGGCACGACGTGCGTATGGCCGTTTCGCCCAACCTGGTCGGCTTCACCGAGGAGGCGGGCCTCGCGGCGGTGGCCTATGGGTTGGACACGCAGGCCCTGCTGGACGCGCAGCGCAACTACTGGACGTGCCGCTTCCACACCCCGTGGAAGATCAACGAGCTCGGCAGGTTGCAGCGCGAGAACCTGGAGATCTCGGCCCAATGCTGGGAGGAGATGAGCAAGACGCTCACCTCGTTGGCGGAAGGGGCCGACCTGCTGTTCACCGGGCTGACCTTCGAGCAGCCCGCCGCCAATGTCGCCGAGTACTACGGCATTCCGCTGGCCACCCTGGATTACTACCCGATCCGCGCCAATGGGCAGCTCGTGCCGTTTTTGCCGGCGCCGTTGATTCGTCGCGCATGGGCGATGGGTGAGTGGATGAACTGGCGTGCGATGAAGAAGACCGACGACGCGCAGCGTCGGGAACTGGGCCTACCCAAGGCCACGCACCCCCCGTCGCGCCGGATCACCGACAGCGGGTCGCTGCAAATTCAGGCCTACGACCAGTTGTGGTTTCCCGGGCTGGCCGCCGAGTGGGCGAAATTCGACGGCCAGCGGCCGTTTGTCGGCACCCTGACGATGGAGTCGCCGACCGATGCCGACGAGGAGGTCGCGTCGTGGATCGGCGCCGGGACACCGCCGATCTTCTTCGGCTTCGGCACCATTCCCATCGCGTCTCCGGCCGACACGCTCGCCATGATCGCCGCGGCCTGCGCGGAGGTAGGCGAGCGGGCGTTGGTCTGCGCCGGGTCGAGCGACTTCGGTACTGCCCCCGACTTCGAGCACGTGAAGGTGGTGAGCACGGTCAATTACGCGACGATCTTTCCCGACTGCCGCGCGGTCGTGCACCACGGTGGCGCGGGCACCTTGGCCGCGGGCCTGCGCGCGGGAGTTCCGACGTTGATCCTCTGGACGCTGCCCGATCAAATTATTTGGGGTGCCCAGCTCAAACGACTCAAAGTCGGCTCCTCCCGGCGTTTTTCGTCCGTTACCCGCAAATCGCTGGGCGCAGAACTTCGCACCATCCTGGCCCCGGAATACCTCACTCGCGCCCGCGAGATCGCCACCCGGATGACCCGGCCCGCCGAAAGCGCCGCGGCCGCCGCCGGTCTCTTGGAAGATTTCGCCCGTCAACGGCGTGTCGACCGATCGGTGAAACCGGGTCGTTGAGGTTTGCGCAAAGCCACCTCGTACTTGCGTTTCAACACAGGCCAAGAACGGTGACGAGTTCGTTGTCGTGACGGTCGCGTTCGAAGCGCTGCGCGGTTTGCACCGCACCAGCAGCAAGACGACGCCGCAGGCCCTCGTCCGACTCGAGCAACATCAGGTTGGCCGCAAGCGCTTCCGCGTCCCGGGCAGAACTCAGCAGCCCGTTGACGCCCGGATCGATGATCTCCAGAGTGCCGCCCGCGTTCGTCCCGCACACCGGCAGTCCGGCTCTCATCGCCTCGACGGTGACGCGGCCGAAAGCCTCGCAGTCGCTGCACATGAGTCCGACATGGGCGGCGGCCCAATAGGGTCCGACGTCGTTGGTGGGTCCGTGAATGTCCACCAGGTCGGCGACGCCCAGAGTTCGTGCAAGCTTTCGCACGGGTTCGGGGTCGCCGGGGCCGACCAGCGTCAACTCGAGCTCGACACCGGCCTTCCGGGCAATGGCAACGGCCTCGACCGCGACGTGTTGTCCCTTGGATTGAAAGAAATGACCGACGAGCACAACGCGCATGCGCTCGCCCGGGCGCCGCTCCGTCGGTGTGCCGAGTGCGGTGTCGACGACCGGGTAGATCACGTGTGTCTTCATGTTCGGCGCTTGTGCGAGCAGAGCCCTTTGCACTGCCTGCGAATTGCAGATCACCGATTCTGACAGCCGGCCGATCAGGCGGATGGTTTGACGGTCGCCGAACAGGAACCGAAACCAATGGTCGTCTTTCCCGAACTCGTGGACCATCCAGTAGTGCGGGATTCCGAGTAGTTTGGCCGCGACGGCGTGCGAGGGAATGACCATCGTGTTGCTGAGCACCATCGACGGCCGCAGTCGAACGAGTAGCAACAGTGCTCGCAAGATGCCTGGAACGAGCAGCGCGGCGACCACCCCGTTAGCGAGTGGTACGAGAAACGCGCCGACGAGCGCCTTGGTGAGTCGCGAGCTGATGCGTTCTCGCCACTGTTCGAGATACGCCCACGACGGCACCCAGGTAATCTCGGTCCGGATACCGTATCCAGCGCACTCCGCCGCGAGGCTTCCCTTCCGCGGGAAGACGCCGACCAGATCAAGGTCGGGCTGCTTTTTTTGGAGCGCCAAGATGAAGTCACAAAAAGAGAGCGCGCCGCCGCCGCCCAAATCGGCTACGTTCGAGACCACCAACGCCCGGGGGACCGTGCTCGATCTGCGTGATGCTTTGTTTGCACGAAGCCGGGATCCCACGCGGCGTAAGGGTTCAGCAGCAACCATTGCCAGAGTGTATGCCGACAGCAGTGCCGGCATACGAAGCATGGGACCGATTTCCATTCCACGTTCTTATCGGAGCGCCGATTAAGCGTGCCAGCCGGGGCAGAGCCACCCGATGTTTCCTTGATCGACCGAGGCATAGGTCTCAATTGTCGACTGTCGCTTCAATTGCTCGATCTCTCCGGGTGGTTCTGGGGTTAGGTGTTAGCATCCGATCCGTGTCTGAAGGCAGCGGCTCGGTGCGGATCGGCATCCTGGGAGCAGCGCGCATCGCACCTGCGGCGCTGATCAAACCGGCAAAGGAAAACGACGAAGTCGTGGTCGCCGCGGTGGCCGCGCGCGATGTTTCCAATGCAGAAGTTTTCGCCGCCAAAAACGGTATCCCGCGAGTGCACGACAGCTACGAAGCGCTGCTGGATGATCCCGACCTGGACGCGGTATACAACCCGCTGCCAACAGCCTTGCACGGCAGGTGGACTCGGGCCGCGCTTGACGCGGGCAAGCACGTGTTGTGCGAAAAACCGTTGACCGCCAATGCCGCCGAGGCGCGAGAGGTTGCCGAACTGGCCGCCAAGGCGGACCGGGTGGTGATGGAGGCGTTTCATTATCGCTACCACCCGTTCGCCTCGCGCGTCGAGGAAATAATTGCCTCGGGGGAGTTGGGCGAGTTGCGGCGGGTGGAGGCGAACTGGTGCTTCTGGATGCCCAAGTTTTCCACCAACCGCTACAACTACTCCCTTGGCGGTGGTGCGCTCATGGATCTGGGATGTTATGCGGTCGACATGGTCCGCACCTTCGGCGGCTCGACGCCAGAAGTTATTTCGGCGCGCGCGAAACTGCGTGGCGCCGAAATCGACCGGGCGATGACGGCCGAGTTGCGATTCGCGGGCGGGCACACCGGCCGAGTGCGCTGCTCGATATGGTCGTCGGCTCCACCGCGGTTTACGGCCAGCGTGGTTGGCGACCGCGGGGAACTGCGGCTCAATCCGCTATTTCCTTTCCAGCGGTTCTCGGTCCGGTCAACTGACGGAAAACGTGTGGAAAACTTCGGCACTCGGCCCACCTATGCGTATCAGCTTGACGCTTTCGCCGCGGCCGTGCTGCGGGGAGAACCGGTGAAGACCGGGCCGGACGACGCACTTGAGACGATGAGCGTCATTGATGCGATCTATCGCGCCGCCGGCCTTCCGCTCCGCGAGCCTGCCTGACCGCCAAACGCGCGAGCGCACCGATCGGTCAGTTGGCGAAATGCGCCTGGTTCAGGTGTTCGGCCACCCGCAGGGCGTTGGCCGCGACCGTCAAACTGGGATTCAGACCGGCGCTGGACGGGAAGAACGAGGTGTCCACCACGTACAGGTTGTCGAGTTCGTGGGCCCGGTTGTGGGCGTCGAGCACGCTGGTTTGGGGATCGGTGCCGAAGCGGCACGTGCCGCAGACGTGGCCCAGGTTCGCGTTGCCTTCGCCGTTGCCCAGGCTGATTTGGCGGAACGGCTGCAACACCTCTTTGACCTGCGAGAGAAACGCCGCGTGGCGCTCGGACTCGCTGGGGTGTAGGCGGTACTGCATGCGCAGCCGCTGGCGGCGGTCGACGCTGGGCCGGTCGGGCGGCAAGATGCGGTTGTCGAGATAGGGCAGGTCTTCCATGATCGCGGCCAGCACCAGCCCACCGGTGAAGAACCGCTCGTAGACCTGGCGCACCACCGGGTTCATCAGACGCATTGCCTTCCCCTGCCAGCCGGGGCGGTTGGTCATCATCTCCATGGGCGGCATCGCGCCGAATGACTGTAGGGTGCCGTATTTCTGGCCCTCCCAGAAGTAGAAGTCGTTGAGCCCGATCTCCTTGTTTGCGCCCGTGAAGTTGCAGCCGGGCTCCGGCCAGACCTGGAACGGGTCCATCAGGTGGCGCATCAGGTTGCGGCCCACGTAGTCCGAGCCGTTGGCCAGCCCGTTGGGCCAGTCACCGGAGC
>NZ_MVHD01000086.1 GCF_002086635.1 Mycobacterium alsense
AACACCAGGCCAGAGCCCGCGCGTGCCACCATCGCAAACACCATCAACAACAATGACAGCGATCTCCGGCTGTAGTATTAGGCGAGTATTACCAGGAATTCCGGCTGGCTTAAGAACCGCAAGGCGGGTCCTCTGGACGGCCAAAACTTTCGGCATTGAGTGGGCGAGGGCGCCAGGTGTGCCACAAGAAGATGATGAGGACGACGATCGACGCACTGTCAAGAATGTCGCGAGCAAGCGCGCCCATCAGGTGTGATCAGCGGCGCGTAGCGCATCGGTCAGAGCTTTTCGATACGCGTTCTCCGCTTCTTCGCTGCATAATCCGCCGATCACCGCCAAGCAGGCCATCGCGGTTTGAACAGCGGCCTCGACGGGATCATCCGCACTCGAGGTCAGCTCTGCTGCCCTTTGGCCCGCCTCTGGGCCGCCAGGGGTCACTTGGGACCCGAACACGATCGCGCCGAGACTCTCATGGCGGGCGAGGCTAGCGGTTGGACGCTGGCCGTGGCGGTCAATTCAGCAAATCCCGCCGCATGTCTTTCACTACGAAACTATTTGGGGCGCTGGGTACCTCTTCGTTGCCCGACCTTGGCTATGGCCAGCAAATATCAACGCCTTGCCAGCCCAGGAGAGACTTGTCACAATCGAATCTTCCGGCCCAGGGGCGTTTACTGGGCTTTGCCGGCGACCCGCACCGCACCCCCGTCTCCGGAGTCGGCTCGCCCAACTCGCATCGACTGACGTCGAGGCGTTCTCGTCACTCCAGAAATGTGACTGTCTCCGACAGCTGTGCACGGGGCATCTTCGGGTGAGGCGACGCCAGGTCGGTGTACCCAATCGACATGCCGCAGTACAAGATCCGCTGCGGTGGAGGTGAAATCACCTGCGCAACGGTGCGGTGGTACTCCGCCCAAGCGATTTGAGGGCAGCTGTCGACGCCCTCGGATCGCAGCAAGAGCATTACCGTCTGGAGATACATACCCGCGTCTCCCCACTGCGGCGGTGGCATATCGCGGTCGAGATAGCAGAAGAGAGCCGTGGAAGCACCAAAGCATTCCCAGTTGCCGGTGCGGACGAGGGCACGAGCCACCTGATCGTCGTGATTGATGCCCAGAGCGCCGTACCGGCGTTGTCCAAAATCCGCCAGACGTTCGCGGTACGGACTTTCCAGCTTCGCCGGATACGCATCGACCTCCAGAGCGTCCCCGGGATCCCCCGAAGCTACTCGCAGCGCAATCCGCTCTTTGAGCTCCGAAAGCCGGTCTCCGCAGAGCACATAGACATGCCACGGCTGAAGATTCCCTCCTGACGGAGCACGCGAAGCTGCCGTCAGCACTCGCAGCAGAATGCTCCGCTCAACCCGACGGTCGGTGAACGCCCGAACTGACCGCCGGCTGGCCACCGCGTTGTATACGTCCACCCCGGCAATGCTAGGCGGCCACCCGCTGATCGCTGGTATGCGCACTTCGGGTTTAGTAGTGCGCGCCACGGCCGTCCAGCGGACCAGGCGATTATGGGCGAGTATCATTGCGGTATTGATCTTTTCGAGCATGGCTCCATCCGGTGAGTAGACGTCGGCGTGACCCAGGCCCCGCGCCGCGCACCCGATGTTGCCGCACAGACCCAATGTGACGGTCATGCCTTGATGAGGTCTCGCTCATCGCATCGACTCACGCGCGACCACTGAACGGTCGAACGATCCCGCACCTTGCGCAAGGCCGCCCTTGAGCGACTAACCCGGATTTTTCGTGGAATGTTGTGAGTTTCGGGGTGTAGATACGCGAAAGTGCCTGTCCTGCAAGGGATAATCGGACTTCTCTAGGGTTCGATATCGCTGACGGGAAGGCACCTCGCAAGTGAAGAATATCGCGGTCGGGTCGCGGGTGAAAGTGTCGGCTGACGGCCGTGGTGTCGTGTCGCATGCCGGGATGGGTCTGGTGCGCGAGGTTGCCGACCGGTCGGGGCTATCGACGCAGGTCACCGCCGTGTTGGCCGACACCTACAAAGGTCCGTGGGTGTAGGCGCCCGGGGACGTGTTCGCCGATCTGGCCGCCGCGGTCGCCGACGGCGCGGACTGCATCGATGGCGTCGGACAACTGTGCGGCGACCGTGAGCACGTGCTGGGGACGAAGGCCTCGACCACCACGATGTGGCGGCTGGTCGACCAGCGGATCGACGCCGCACATCGACCCGGGATCCGCGCGGCACGGGGCATCGCCAGGGCAGCGGCGTGGGCCGCGGGCGCGGCGCCCGCCACTGGTGAGTGGTTGCACATCGATATCGACGCCACCCTGGTCATCGATCACTCCGACAACAAGGAACTGGCGACGCCGACCTGGAAGAAGTCCTTCGGGCATCATCCGCTGCTGGCATTTCTGGATCGTCCGGAGATCGCCGCCGGTGAAGCGCTGGCTGGGCTGCTACGCAGCGGCCGTGCTGGCTCCAACACCGCCGCCGACCACATCACCGTCCTGGACCAGGCGCTGGCGTCGCTGCCGCCGGCGTGGCGCCCCGCCCCGGGGCGGGGCGGCGATCCGCACGCGCCGAAGGTGGTGGTGCGCTGCGACACCGCCGGAGCCACCCACGATTTCGCCACGGCCTGCCGCACCGCCGGTGTGGGGTTCTCCTTCGGCTACCCGGTGGATTGGCGGGTACAAGACGCCGTGGACACCCTCAACCTCGGCCGGGCCTGGTACCCAGCGATCGACACCGACGGCGGGGTCCGTGACGGCGCGTGGGTCGCCGAGGCCACCGACCTGGTCAATCTGTCCACCTGGCCGGCCGGCACGAGATTGATCCTGCGCAAGGAACGCCCCCACCCCGGTGCACAGTTGCGGTTCACCGATGCCGACGGCATGCGGGTCACCGCATTGATCACCGACACCGCCGCTGGTGTGGTGCCCGGACAAGTCGCCGGTCTGGAGCTACGCCATCGCCAGCACGCTCGCGTCGAGGACCGCATCCGCGAACTCAAGGCCACCGGCCTGCGCAATCTGCCGTGCCACTGCTTTGACGCCAACGCCGCCTGGCTAGAAATCGTGCTAGCCGCATCAGATCTCGTCACCTGGACCCGGCTGCTCGGCTTCACCAGCCACCCCGCCCTCGCCCGCGCCGAGATCACCACCTTCCGCTACCGAGTCCTACACGTGGCCGCCCGCATCACCTTCGGCGCGCGCCAACTCCGACTCCGCATCGACGCCACCTGGCGCTGGGCCGCCATCATCTCCACCGCCTGGCAGACCATCCGCACCGCCTTCGGCTAACACCCCATCCCCTGACCCAACAACCACGAAAGATCCACTGGCCCTGGGAAAGCCCGCCCGCCCGACGACACGGGACCACCCCAACATGGCCCGACCCGCAAACCCCGTTCTCTCAACGCACCCCACCGCCAGGTTCGACCACAATCACCCTGGGCGAAAAATCGAGGCTAACGAGCCTTACCGCCGCCTTAAGAGACTCTTATCTTTCTTAACTTTGGTGTACGCTCGCTCGGCAAGCCGGGTGACGACATGTGATCCGCAGGCAAAGCGAGGGAGGACGAGCGGGCAATGACTCATCGAACGATTGACGAGATCTTGCCGGCGATCGCGGCGAAAGCCCTAGGAGGCGGTCCCGTAAGCCGTGACGATTTGTTGGCGGTGTTGGCCAGAAGTGATGACGACCTGCTCGACGTCGTCGCCGCGGCCGGGCGGGTACGCCGCAAGTTTTTCGGCCGACGGGTCAAGCTCAATTACCTGGTGAACCTCAAGTCTGGGTTGTGCCCCGAGGATTGCGGCTACTGTTCGCAGCGGCTCGGTTCGACCGCCGAGATCTTGACGTACGCATGGATCGAAGCCGAGGAGGCCGCCCGCCACGCACGCTGTGCGGTTGACGCCGGCGCTAAACGTATATGTCTCGTCGCCGCTGGCCGGGGACCGGCTGACCGCGATATTGAGCGCGTTGCCGAAACTGTTGCTGCAATCAAAGATTCCACGCCTGCCGTGGAAGTATGCGTCTGCCTGGGGCTGCTCAAACAGGGACAAGCCGACCGGCTACGAGAGGCTGGCGCCGACGCATACAATCACAACCTCAACACCAGTGCTGGTAACTACTCCCGGATCTGCTCAACCCACACGTTCGACGACCGAACGGCCACCGTGGCCGCCGCCAAAACTGCTGGGCTGTCGCCCTGTTCCGGCGCGATCTTCGGAATGGGTGAATCCAACGAGGACATCGTCGACATCGCCTTGGCCCTGCGTGAACTCGACCCGGATTCGATTCCGGTGAACTTCCTCATCCCTTTTGAGGGCACGCCTTTGGGCGGTCATTGGGAGCTGAGTCCACAACGGTGCTTACGCATTCTCGCGATGTTCCGGTTCGCCTTCCCCGACGTCGAGGTAAGGGTCGCCGGCGGACGCGAAATACGCCTACGCACGCTGCAACCGTTGGCGCTACACCTAGCCAATTCTCTGTTCCTCGGTGACTACCTCACCAGCCAAGGGCAGCCTGGCCGGGATGATCGGGCAATGATCGCCGACGCCGGATTCGTGATCGAAGGTCTCGATGAACCCACCCTGCCGGTCGACCGGCACGACCTCGTCATCACTCGCCACCGTGGCACAGGTACCACCGTCCCCGCCAACACCTAGACAGTTGATCACTTCGCGCCGAGAGTTGGACGAACCAAACGGTAGTGATTTTCTCCGACACGGCTCGGTTGGGCCGGTCGCGGCCCTCAAGCCGGCCGCGTCCAAATTCTCTAGCTCATTGCTGAACAACATGATTCGACGTCATTACGTCGCGACCGCTGCCATGACCGACCTTGTTCACCATGCGGACGTGGACGTCCAACCCACTCCATTGCGCCGACGGCGGGACTTAGGGTCTTTCCTGAGCGACGCGCAAGAAAAACAGCCGGCTCCGGTGCCCGCTCTACAGCAACGCCAAGAGCAGCGACGGCAGACGCAGCAGCAGCCCGCCGACCAGACTTGGCGCCAGTGTGGCCGACAGCTTCGCTGTGATGTTGGCTAGCAGAGGTGCAATCGATGACCCGACGTTTCCTAGCATCAGCGACGGCTGGACGACGTTCGCCAGATTCGGCAGCAGCGATGCAGCTTGCGACAGTCCACCGCTCAACGATGATACCGCTTGTGCCGCAGCACTATTCATTGAGCCCGTCGCCGGGGCACCCAGCGCTGTGGCGAGTTGGTTTGGCCAGTTGACGAGCAGCTGCTGAAGCAAGCCGCCGTTGTTGAATAGGCCCGCGAATGCTTCGCCGGTGGGGTTGTACACAGCACTCGGGTAGACATAGCCATTGAGGAGATCGCCAGCCAGGTCGGCAGGCATCTTGAGGACGTCGGTCAGCGCCCCGCCGAGGTTGCCGGTGGACAGGTCGCCCCCGATCTTGCCGAGGCCACCCAGCAACCCGAAAGTGACGCCGAGCTCCGGAGACAGCAGGGCATCGGTGAGGGATTTCAGGTTTGCATAGGTCATGAACGTGTTGGTCAAATTCGTCAAGGACTGAAGAAACTCATTGGGGAGCGTCGGCGTCGGCGGCGCCGCGGCCTTGGCGGTACTGAGGATTGGGCTCAGCAGCGGTTTCATCGTGTGGTCCAACGCCTCGAGCGCCCATTCGTCATAGAAGCTGAACGCACTGAAAGCGTCGCCGTGGCCGAGGGCGCCCAGGATCTGCTGCAGCGTACTGCCCGACTCCGTCACGCCGGCATGCGTCACGCTTCCCCCGAAGAGCCCGAAGACAAAACCGTCATCGCCGCCGTACCACCCGCCATAGAGCGCGTTCTGCAATCCCGTCTGCCCGCCCAGCAGCGCGGTGCTGATCAAGCCACTCTCGCCCGACATGTTGGCGCCGAGCTGCTGTAGCAAGCGCGGAAGCGCTACACCGGCCTCGGCGCTCAAGGTCTGCAAGTTGGCACCAGCCTGACTGAAGGCACTTTCGTAATCGCCGACTACATCGCCGAGCCCGTTGGTGAGTTCGACCGCTCGGTGCTCAATCCGGTGTTCGACATCAGAGGCGACATTTGGCGCCAGTGGATTCACGGCGATCAGGCTTGCACCAACCATGGCGACACCGGCCGCCATGAACCGATTGACGCGCGTCGTCGATTGCGAACGACCATGCCCGACGGCATGGCAGACCGAATTTGGACGAATGGCAAGGTCCACAGCATCTCCTTTGTTTCACCGGGGGCGCCATTAGCACGGCCCGTGAACGCTATCTAAGAACTGCTTGAGGCACAATAGGTAACCCTAACCTAATTTTGGGAAGGCCAGGTGGCCCAACGTGACCTCAACGTTGGCCGAGTATCGGCATTAAGCCCGCCAGCAGTACCTGCGGAGAGTCCTCTTCCGTCCTGGATCACCTGGTCATCGTCGACCACAACGCTCGTGGCCCTTACGGGCAGCGCGTCGGCGAGCACGACCAGCGCTGCGTCGCGATATGTGCCGACGCGATACGTGTCTCAGGGACCAGGGTTGGCGTCCGGGGCACCCGCGAAATTTTCCGGCTCTTTGCTGGCGTCGCCATGGATGGGGCAGTTCCGATCCGGCTCGGAACCGCTGTCCACTGAGAAGCAGAAGCAATCCGGGTGGATTCGCTTGCTACAGTCGCCACATATGGTCAGGTGGGAGCGCCCAAAGAGTTTGCCACATGCCACGCAGACTGATTTCGGTGAGGCCATCGCCGTCGCTCCCCACTGTCGAACTTTGTGCAACTCCCCGGGTAGATGGTCTCGCGATTCAGCCATCGCCGCTCCAGAAATGCCAAATCCGGTCGCAGTGACGGGTGACCCTCCGTGGGCGGTTTGAGAGCTCCGCCCAATGGCTCGATCAATGACCAAAGCGGCGGCGACTACCGGGATGGTCTGCAGAAGAGTCGGTCACCGCGCAAAGGCAATCTGCCGACGCTGCTACAACCAGGGCCACTATCGCGGAGGCTAAGCCTTGATCCACCGATCGACTTGGTGTTTTCCGGGTGTCGGAATGAGGAAAGTGCCTTCTGAGCTGGGATGATTGGTGTTCTTCACGCATCAATCGGGTCCAGTTCGGAAAGGCACTTCCGGTGCAAGTTTCGCATAGGTTCGCCGTGGAGTCAGCGGTGTTCGACGAGGACAATCTCGTGTCGTCGGCCGGGTTGGTGCCGGTGATGACGTTGGCTCAGCAGACCGGGTTGACCCGGCTGCTCGTGGAGAAGGTCTGCATCAGCGCGCCGCGGATCAAGTCCGGGTCGGCGAACCCAGCGCCGAAGCTGACTACCGTGGTGGCGGGCATGTGCGCGGGTGCGGACTGCATCGACGACATCGACGTCCTGCGCAGCGGCGGCATGAAGACGCTTTTCACCGGCGTGTACGCACCCTCCACGGTCGGCACATTGTTGCGGGAGTTCACCTTCGGTCATGCCCGCCAACTCGAATCAGTGCTCCGTGAGCATCTGGTGGCGTTGTGTCGGCGGGTCGAGCTGCTGCCCGGCGCAGCCGAACAGGTCTACATCGACATCGATTCGCTGCTGCGCCCGGTCTACGGCCACGCCAAACAGGGCGCTTCCTACGGGCACACCAAGATCGCCGGCAAGCAGATCCTGCGCAAAGGCCTCTCCCCGCTGGCCACCACGATCAGCACCCCGGGGTCGGCGCCGGTGATCGCCGGGATGCGGCTGCGCGCTGGTAAGACCGGCTCTGGCAAGGGCGCGGGGCGCATGGTCGCCCAGGCGATCAGCACCGCCCGCGCCGCCGGCGCTAGCGGAAAGATCCTGGCCCGCGGCGATTCGGCCTACGGCAACCGCAAGGTGGTGCGGGCCTGTCTGCGCCACGGCGCCCAGTTCTCGCTGGTGATGACCCGCAACCCGGCGGTCAACCGAGCCATCACCGCCATCGCCGACGACGCGTGGACCCCAGTGTCCTATCCCGGTGCTGTGCGTGATCCCGACACCGGGGCCTGGATCTCCGACGCTGAGGTCGCCGAAATCCCCTACACCGCTTTCGCATCCACTCCCGATCGGATCACCGCCCGACTGGTCGTGCGCCGCGTCAAGGACGCCCGCTTCCCCGACGCGCTGTTCCCGGTGTGGCGGTATCACCCGTTCTTCACCAACACCGACTTACCCGTCGCCGAAGCCGACATCACCCATCGCCAGCACGCAGTTATCGAGACCGTGTTCGCCGATCTCATCGACGGACCACTGGCACACATCCCATCGGGCCGTTTCGGTGCCAACTCGGCCTGGGTGCTGTGCGCGGCCATCGCCCACAACCTCCTGCGCGCCGCCGGCACCCTGGCCGGGGGAAACCACACTCGCGCCCGCGGTTCGACACTCCGGCGCAAGATCGTCGCCGTCCCGGCACGTCTGGCCCGACCCCAACGCCAACCGATCCTGCACCTGCCCACTCGCTGGCCTTGGTCCAAGGCCTGGCTTTCTCTGTGGCACAACACCATCGGACACAGCCCACCACTACCAGCGACACCCTGATCATCGCCGAAAGGCCCGACCGGAGCGCACAGGAAAAGCTGGGCAGACCAGCAATCACATCACACCCGCAGTCCGACCATCACGACCGCCCGACCTCACAACGACTCGCCCAAGCTCGTCGGTGGATCGAGGCTAAGGGAGACGGGTTGTTCGGCGATCGCGATGATTCGCACGACCACAGTCGCTTCGTCGTTGGCGAAGTTCCGCGCCCACGCATCAACGTCAGCGGTTGGCCGGGGCGCATCGAACGCCGCCAAGAGGATCCCGTCCTTGAGCACCCCTGCAGCAACGTCAGCCGGAGTTCCGGTGTACTGGTGCAGCCGCTCAACGCTTTGGAGTCGAGCGCAGCGATAGCCGGCCGCCGAGCCGAATCCCTGCCCCCAACCATCGGCCACACATTGGCCTGCGACGCTTGAGGCATGTAAGTGGCACCGCATAGCTTTCGCGCCGGGAGTCAAGGGGTGAGGTAAGCAGTGTTGATCGCCGGGGGCGTCGGCCTCGGTTGTCGGGCGATAAACGGGGTCCTCGCGGGGTCGGCTGGGCGCGTTGGTGGTTTCGGCAGGCTGATTAGTTGCCGTTGGGCGGCAGGCTTTCGTGTGCGCCGTAAGCGACCCAGCGCGGGCGGGCGGCAAGCTAAGTTGCGCCGTCGAGCGGCATAGCCGGAACGGCCGTCACCGCCCGCGACTGAGCCTTCCTCGACGATAGCGCTGTTCATCGAATGGTTGTTGTGTTCGAAGGAGTCGGTAGGACAGTCGGCAGGCATGGCGGGCCAGTGCGACGCGGGCCTGGATCGGGGCCATTCCTCGGGCGCGCAGTTCAGCGTTGCGCTCGAGGAATGATGGTGACCGCTGCGAGAGCCCCCACGCTATGCCCATCAGAGCGTCGCGGTGCTCGGCCAGCCCTTGGCGTGAGATGCGCTGGCGCCGGTTCAATGTGGCTGACTGATAGAGCGCGGGCGCCAAACCCGTTGCTGAGTAGAGGTGTTCGGCGTCGGGAAACCGTTCGATCGGCAGACTGTGTGCGGCGAACGCCGCAGCCCGAATTGTGGCGACGCCGGGCAAGGTGGTCAGTACCTGCCCGTCGGTCACGGTCAGGAGCTCGTCGATCTCGGCGTCGATGACGCTGACGTCGGCGAGCAGCCGGCGATAGCGGTCGAGGTCACGGCCAAGCCGGTGGGCGCGGGCCTGGGCATCAGCCGGTGCCGGCAAGCACTGCCGCCACCGCGTCGTCCAGAACTCGGCGGTAGCGACGGTCAACCGTCCTGGTGCACGGCAGATCAACGACCGCGGCTTGGGAGCGCGTCCGGCGAAAGCCACTGCGCAGGCCAATATCGCCAGACCGGTCGGCGTCTCCAGCGCCAGCGCCCGGCCGTGGCCCGCCGGCGACGACAACCCGGGACACAGCACGTTGAGCTGGTCGTGCAGTCGCTGCTGAGCGATCTTGCGATCAGCGACCAACCCGCGCCGATGTCGGACGGCAGCACACAACGCCTCGACCGCCCACTGCTCCTGGAACTGTCGGCCGAGCCCTTGGCGGGCCAGATAAGTCAACGCAGCACAATCGCGATCATCGGACTTGAATCGGCCCGATCCCAACTGGATTCGTGCCGCCTTGGTCTCTGAGGGCGCGAACACCCGCACCGAGCCGGGATAGCGCCGCTCCAACTCCGTAGCCCACGGCCGATGCAAATTTCCGCTCGCCTCGACCGCGATGACCGGCGCCACCGCTCCGTTTCGACCGAGTTCGACCTCCAGCTGCGAGATGCCATCCCTGGACACCGGCAAGGACAACGGGTCAACGAGGCTGCCTGACCCATTGCTGATCCACACGCGACTGAACGCCTTGCCCGGATCGACCGCGACAATCACCGTCGACGGATCAAGCGCCATCCCCAACACCGACATGAGCAGCCTCCTCTGAACTGGACCTCAACAGAGAATCCACCTAGTTACTTCGACCTGAAAAACCATTGAGGTGGTGAGGACGGGTTGGTGAGCGGTGGTCGGGTGCCGGATGGGTTTGCGGT
>NZ_MVHD01000087.1 GCF_002086635.1 Mycobacterium alsense
TCGTCCCGGCCGGCACCGGCGTCGTCGTCGACGCCACCGCGATCGCCAGCGCAGTCGGACCTGTCCGGATCGCGACCTCCGAACACGCCCTGTTCGCACAGGACGCCATCCAGGTTCGCGCCACCTGGCGGATTGGTTGGAAGGTGATGCGCCCAACGCGCATCGGCCGGTTCACCGTCGCCGGAGCGGGCGGTAGTTAGACGTGGCGCAGTGCGGTGCAGCAGCGGTGTCGGGACATGGCGGCCGACACTGCTGCGCCCGCGCCGCACACGAAACCCATCGGCTGCGGCCAGCCTGGTCAACCGGCCGCAGCCGATGGGCAACCACGCAGCACCGTCGGATTGGTGGGAGAAAAAAAAATTTCGTGGGGGGTAAGCGCCTATGCCTGCGGGCGCGGCGGCCTAGCTTCGAGGGTCACCCGGCCCTGGGGGGCGGCCTCCGTGTGCCACGAGGCCTTTCGCCGGTCGGCATAGCGTCCGCCGGTGCGTCGATGCGCATGCGCGAAAAATCCGGGCTGCCCGAAGCTGGTGTCGACGGCTATTGCTGCACGTAGAAGGAGGTTTCAGCCGTGAGTGATGGGCCGGTTAAGCCGCGTCGTAGGGCGCCTTTGCGGGCCGGGAAGGCCCTTCGTGCGCGCGTTGACGCGATCTTGGAGGCGAAGGGCGCGGCGGACGGAAAAGTCTTGGCGTGGGATCCGCTTGAGCTGGCACACATCGAGGCCGCGGTGGTGGCTGCCGATCATGCCGAGTTACTGCAGCGTCGGTTGGATGCGGAGCTCGAGCGTGCGGAGCCGAAGGATTCGCTGCTGGCGTCGCTCAGCGCGGAGATCCGCCGGCAGCGCAGTGCCATCACCGAGCACATGACGAAGGTGCCGCTACTTGCTGGTGTGTCGGCGGGGAAGTCGGTGCAGCATCAGTCGGCGGCGGCGGCGCGGTGGGGTGCGGGGCGGCCGATGAGAAGGGTCAAGTAATGCCTATCGAGGTTGGGCTGATCGAGGAACCGGCGGGCGACGAGTATGGGCGTCCCGGGGATTGGTTCCGCGGCGTCGGGCATCTGGAACGCGTCTCGCGCTTTGGTGGCGAGCTGGAGGGGTGCGGTGCGGTTGCGCGGTTCCTTGATGCTTGGGAACGCGCGAACGGGGGTTCGCCGTTCGCGCGTGACGGGTCGCGTCGGATGCAGTCGTGGCCCGCTTTTTGTGGGGGTCGGGAGCGTTGGGTGGCTCTGATAGCCGCTGAGCCGGTGGCCCGACGGGTGCCTGTCCCAGAGCCGTTCGATTGGCGGGATCTCTAGTCCTGCGCGCCGATGAAAGCGCGCAGTCGGCTCGGCCAGGGCGATGCAGGTGTCACCTGGTCTCGCCATTGGGTGGTGACCGGCAGATCTGGACAGCGGGTGTCGAAGAGCAGTTTGAATGTGGGGCCGTCGAGCCACGCTTGGCGCGCTGCCTGCTTGAGGTTGGCGCGCTCGTCCTCTGATCGATGCTCCCACCACTTTTCCAGGTCCGCATGGACTGTCATGCGCTTTTCCGCATCGGCTCGGTGGTCGACCAGTGATCGGCCCCGCGCCGCCGCCGCGGCGGCGTTGCCGTCGGTAGTGCGGGGGGCGCCGGCCATCTCAGCGACGCCGCCATCAGCGCCTGGTGCTCCCAATCGGCCCGGGCCGCGAGTGCGGCCCTTCGTCGTCGTTCGCGGGCGGCACTGTACAGCAGGCCACTGACAGCGGCGACGACGATCATCACCGCGGCCGCGACCGGGTACACGGACAGCATCATCGCCATGAAGGTGAGCGTGTACAGGCCTGCGATCACCGCGGCGACCGGATGCCGATCCCACCATGCGTCGCGCTTCGACTCCATCCCGCACCGCGGGCATGTCTGTTTCGCCATTGGCTTTCACCTTCCGTCCGCAGTGCGTCCGCAGTAGATCAGGAACAGCGCGTTAGCCGCCAACAATGCAAACACCCCTGACCTGCGTTGACTATCTCTTCCAATTTACGTCTGCTTTGCCAAACACCGAGAAACGGATTCGCGGTCAACCCATTCAAGCCGGATCCGGACGTCCCGCCGGACGGTTTGGGCAGGTAAACGGGGTTTTCAGCTCACAGCTGGCACTTAACTTGCGCATAGCCGTAACTACTGTTGACGCCCGCATCATGTGTCTCATGAGTGAAACACCTGACACACCGACCGTGCGGACCTCTACCGCACCCGCATCGGCGCCGGCGGCGGAGCCGGTGCGCTACAAGGCCCCCCGGGTCTTCGTCGCCGCGGCATGGGTTGCCATCGTCGCCGGCATCGTGTTCATCGTCTCGGTCATCTTCTTCACGGGGATGGCGCTGGGACACCACGGCGGCCACCATCACCACCACCACAAGCACCACATGATGATGCATCCGCACCGCTTCGGCCCCGGTGGCCCCGGCGGCCCCGGCGCGGGTGGCCCTCCCGGCGCCAACCAGGGCGGTGGACCAGCCTCCGTCGCGCCCGGCGCCCCCGGGCCCAGCCAGATTCCGTCGTCGGTCGCACCGACCCGCACGCCGTAGGTCTCCGGCGAGTCGATAACCCAGCACAGTGGCCCGGCGCTCGCACGAGCGCCGGGCCGCGCTTCGTCCGCGCGACAACCGTTTCCGCAACCGGCGGGCCAATTCACAGCATCAATTGCCCCGCGAGCCTGTTATGCGCTCCCCGGTCGGGGCACGATGCAAGGCATGACCCAAACACCTGAACCGTCAGCGCAGCCGACCCCCGCCGCCGCGGGCCCGCCGCGGGCGTACGAGCGGCCCAAGCCCCCCAAGCTGTACGTCGCCGCCGCGTGGGTGGTGATCGTCGCCGGGATCGTCTTCATCGTGTCCACCGTCTTCTTCGCCGGCGCCATGGTCATGGGCATCGGCCACCACTGCCACCACCACAAACACCACCACGGCCTGATGTACGGCCCCGGCGGCCCGGGTGGCCCCGGCGGGCCGGGCGGCGGCACGGGGCAGTTCGGCCCCGGCCCGTGGGGCCCGCCGGGGTTCGGTCCGGGTGGGCCCGGCGGCCCGTTCGGTCCGCCTCCGGGCTACGGTCCGGGCGGTCCGGGCGGCCCGGGCGGCCCGGGCGGCCCGGGTGGCCCCGCCCAGTCGCCGACGCCGAGCCCGCCGGCGCCGGCGCCCAACACCCCCGGTAACCCGCGCCCGTAAAGCCGCCGAGAAGCGTCGCGGCCGTCGGGGCGAGCCAGCCGGCGGTCGCCCTGGCATGATCGAAACCCATGACCATGCGGATCGTCGCCGCGATGGTGACCGTCGGGGTTGCGGTCGGGGGAGCGTTGGGCGTCCCGGTCGCGGCCGCTCACCCGTCGGAGCCCGGGGTGGTCAACTACGCGGTCCTGGGAAAGGGTTCGGTCGGCAACATCGTCGGCGGGCCGATGGGCTGGGAGTCGGTATTCACGCGGCCGGTCCAAAGCTTTTCGGTCGACGTGCCGGTGTGCAACAACTGGGCGGACATCGGGCTGCCCGAGGTGTTCGACGACCCGGACCTGGCGTCGTTCAACGGGGCGACCACACAGACGTCGCCCAGCGACCAGACCCACTACGTCAAGCAGGCGGTCGGGGTGTTCGCGAACAATGACGCCGCGGGCCGGGCCTTCCACCGCGTCGTGGACCGGACCGTCGGCTGCTCGGGGCAGACCACCGCGATGCATCTGGACAACGGGATCACCCAGGTCTGGTCGTTCGACGGCGGCCCGGCGACGGGCACCGACGCGAATTGGACGAAGCAGGAGGCGGGCACCGACCGGCGGTGCTTCGATCAAACCAGGCTGCGGGAAAACGTGTTGCTGCAGGCCAAGGTTTGCCAGTCTGGCAACGCGGGCCCCGCGGTCAACGTCCTGGCCGGGGCGATGCAGAACGCGCTGGGCCAGTAGCGTGGACGCGGCTACTCGGGTGGGCCGTTTTCCAAGGATCCGGGCCGCAGGTCCGGCAGACGGGAATATGTCGGTGCGATCTGCAAGATGAAGTAGTGGCGATTATTTTTCGGTTAGCTGCGCAACGGGCGGCCCGCAGACCCCTACCGGCGCGGTCGGGCCCTGGAGGGATCGTGATATGACGTCAGCCGCCGTCAGCGCCGCCCAGACCGAAATCGCCGACTCCGCCGCCGCGGCCCAATACGTCGCCGAAACCTGCCTGATCGACGGCCCGGTGCGCCGCGTCGGCCTGGAGCTGGAAGCGCATTGCCACGACCCGGCCGACCCGTGGCGCAGGCCCGGCTGGGCCGAGATCACCGCGGCTCTCGAGGGCCTGCCCGCCCTGCCCGGCGGCAGCCTGGTCACCGTTGAGCCCGGTGGCGCGGTCGAGCTGTCCGGCCCGCCCGCCGACGGGGTGATCGCCGCGATCGAGGCGATGCATCGCGACCAGGCCGTGCTGCGTGCGGGCTTCGCGGCCGCGGGCCTGGGCCTGGTCTTCCTCGGCGCGGACCCGCTGCGCCCGCCGCGGCGCATCAACCCCGGTGCGCGCTACCGCGCCATGGAGCGGTTCTTCGCCACCAGCCGTTCCGGGGAGGCCGGCGCGGCGATGATGACATCCACCGCATCGATCCAGGTCAACCTGGACGCCGGGCCCCAGGCCGACTGGGCGGCGCGGGTCCGGCTGGCCCACGCGCTGGGCCCCACCCTGATCGCGGTCGCCGCCAACTCCCCGATGCTGCGTGGCGAGTTCACCGGCTGGGCCTCCACGCGGCAGCGGGTGTGGGGCGATATGGACTCGGCGCGCTGCGGTCCGATTCTCGGCGCCAGCGGCGACGACCCGGGCACCGACTGGGCGCGGTATGCGCTGAAGGCCCCGGTGATGCTGGTGCGCAACCCGGAGGCCTCGGAATGCGCGGCGGTGACCCGGTGGGTGCCGTTCGCCGACTGGGCCGACGGACGGGCGCTGCTGGGCGGCCGGCGGCCGACGATCGACGACCTCGAATACCACCTGACCACGCTGTTCCCGCCGGTGCGCCCGCGGCAGTGGCTGGAGATCCGCTACCTCGACAGCGTGCCCGAGCCGCTGTGGTCGGCGGTCGTCTTCACGCTGGTTGCGCTGCTCGACGACCCGGTCGCCGCCGACCTCGCCGCGGAGGCCGTCGAACCGGTCGCCACCGCCTGGGACACCGCGGCCCGCGCCGGCCTGCGCGACCGGCGGCTGCACGAGGCGGCCAACCGGTGCGTGGCCCTCGCCGCCGAGCGGGCGCCGGCGGAGCTGACCGGCGCGATGCGGCGGTTGGTGGCGGCCGTCGAGCAGGGCCGGTGTGCCGGCGACGACTTCGCCGACCTGGTCGTCGAGCGCGGCATCGCCGCCACCGTCTCGGAAGCCGCGCGCTGGCCGCGAGGGGGCCCGTGACATCCCGGCAACGGCTCGCCGACGATCTGGCGCGGGCGCGCGCGCGCACGCTGCGGCTGGTCGACTTCGACGACGCAGAATTGCGGCGCCAGTACCACCCGCTGATGAGCCCGCTGGTGTGGGACCTGGCGCACATCGGTCAGCAGGAAGAGTTCTGGCTGTTGCGCGGCGGCGACCCGGCCCGCCCCGGCCTCCTGCCCCCGGCCGTCGAGGGCCTCTACGACGCGTTCGAACATTCCCGGGCCAGCCGGGTCGACCTACCGCTGCTGTCGCCCCAACAGGCGCGCTCCTACTGCCAGACCGTGCGGTCCGCGGCGCTGGACGCCCTCGACACCTTGCCCGACGACCCCGCCGGCCACCGGGCGGTGTTCGCCTTCGGGATGGTGGTCAGCCACGAAAACCAGCACGACGAAACCATGCTGCAGGCGCTGAACCTGCGCCGCGGCGCGCCGCTGCTGCGCGACGACGCGGCGCTGCCCGCGGGCCGGCCCGGGCTGGCGGGCACGTCGGCGCTCGTCGACGGCGGGCCGTTCGTGCTGGGCGTGGACGCCGCGAGCGAACCGTATTCGCTCGACAACGAGCGCCCCGCCCACGTCGTCGACGTCCCGGCCTTCCGGATCGGCCGCGTTCCGGTCACCAATGGCGAGTGGCTCCAGTTCGTCGAGGACGGCGGCTACGACCGGCCGCGGTGGTGGTCCGAGCGCGGCTGGCAGCACCGCCAGGCCGCGGGCCTCACCGCGCCGCAGTTCTGGAGCTCCGACGCGCGCACCCGCACCCGGTTCGGGCGCATCGAGGACCTCCCCGCCGACGAGCCGGTGCAGCACGTCAGCTACTTCGAGGCCGAGGCCTATGCGGCCTGGGCCGGCGCCCGGCTGCCCACCGAGATCGAATGGGAGAAGGCCTGCGCCTGGGACCCGGCGCTCGGTGCCCGGCGCCGCTATCCGTGGGGCGCTCAGGAGCCGACGGCCGCCGTGGCCAACCTGGGCGGCGCCGCGCTGCGGCCCGCGCCGGTCGGCGCGTACCCGGCCGGCGCCTCGGCCTACGGCGCGGAGCAGATGCTCGGCGACGTGTGGGAGTGGACCTCCTCGCCGTTGCGCCCCTGGCCCGGATTCCGCCCGATGATCTACGAGCGCTACTCCCAGCCGTTCTTCGACGGCGACTACCGCGTGCTGCGCGGCGGTTCGTGGGCCGTCGAGCCGGGAATCCTGCGGCCCAGCTTTCGCAACTGGGACCACCCGGTGCGGCGCCAGATCTTCTCCGGGGTGCGCTTGGCCTGGGACGTGCTGGAGGAATCGGCCTGATGTGTCGCCACCTGGGCTGGCTCGGCGCCGACGTGACCGTGGCCTCACTGGTGCTCGACCCGCCCTGCGGGCTGCGCGTGCAGTCCTACGCCCCGCGCCGCCAGAAGCACGGCCTGATGAACGCCGACGGTTGGGGCGTCGGCTTTTTCGACCGTTCGTCGCACGGCCCAGAAGGCGGGGTCCCGCGGCGGTGGCGCAGCCCCGCGCCGCTGTGGGGCGATGTCTCGTTCGGCTCGATCGCGCCGGCGCTGCGCAGCCACTGCGTGGTGGCCGCGGTGCGCTCGGCCACCGTCGGCATGCCGATCGAAGCGAGCGCGACCGCCCCATTCACCGACGGGGGATGGTTGTTGTCACACAACGGAATCGTCGACCGCTCGGTGCTTCCGGCCACCACGTCGGCCGAATCGGTATGCGACAGCGCGATACTCGCGGCGGTCATCTTCGAGCGCGGACTCGACGCGCTCGGCGATACCATCTCGAGGATCGGGGCGGCCGATTCCCTCGCGCGCCTCAATGTATTGGCCGCCAACGGGTCCCGTTTGCTCGCGACCACCTGGGGCGACACCTTGTCCATCCTGCGCCGCGACGACGGGGTCGTGCTGGCCAGCGAGCCGTATGACGACGCGCCGGGATGGGACGACATTCCCGATCGGCACCTGGTCGAGGTGACCACGGAGGGCGTCCGGATGACTCGGCTCGACTAGGCACGATTCGGCTGGTATTTCGAAAGGATTTCGATGACGCTGACGCTGTCCAACCACCTCGCCGCCGACTCGGCGGATCAGGCCTTGCGCCGCGATGTGCTCGACGGCCTGCAACGGACGCCGAAGTCCTTGCCGCCCAAGTGGTTCTACGACTCGGTGGGCAGCGACCTGTTCGACCAGATCACCCGGTTGCCCGAGTACTACCCGACGCGCGCCGAGGCCGAGATCCTGCGCGACCGGTCGGCCGAGATCGCGTCGGCCAGCGGGGCCGACACGCTCGTCGAGCTGGGCGCCGGAACATCCGAGAAGACCCGGCGGCTGCTCGACGCGCTGCGCGGCCGCGGCTCGCTGCGCGGATTCGTGCCGTTCGACGTCGACGCCGGCGTGCTGTCGGCGACCGCGGCCGCGGTCCAGCACGAATACCCCGGCATCGAAATCAACGCCGTCTGTGGGGATTTCGAGCAGCACCTGGGCGAGATCCCGGGCGGCGGGCGGCGGCTGTTCGTCTTCCTGGGATCGACGATCGGCAACCTCACGCCCGAGCCGCGCGCACAGTTCCTCTCTACGCTGGCCGGGGTGATGCGGCCCGGGGACAGCCTGCTGCTGGGCACCGACCTGGTCAAGGACGTCGGGCGCCTGGTGCGCGCCTATGACGACGCCGTGGGGGTGACGGCCCGCTTCAACCGCAACGTGCTCGCGGTGATCAACCGGCAGCTCGACGCCGACTTCGACGTCGAGGCCTACCAGCACGTCGCGCGGTGGAACGAGGGCGAGGAACGCATCGAGATGTGGCTGCGGGCCACCGACGCGCAGCGGGTGCGAGTCAACGCGCTCGGGCTGACCGTCGAGTTCGCCGCCGGCGAGGAGATGCTCACCGAGGTGTCGTGCAAGTTCCGCCCGGACCGGGTGGGCGCCGAACTGGCGGGCGCGGGACTGCGCCGGGCGCGGTGGTGGACCGACGGCGCGGGCGACTTCGGCCTGTCGCTGGCCGTGAAGTGACGCCCGGCGACTCGCTGGCCCGCCGGGGGCGCGCGGCCCGCCCGCCGGTGGCCGGTCTGCACCTGGACAGCGCGGCGTGCTCGCGGCAGAGCCTCGCGGTCATCGACGCCACCGCCCGGCACGCGCGCAACGAGGCCGAAGTCGGCGGGTACGTCGCGGCCGAGGCGGCCACCCCCGCCCTGGACGCGGGGCGCCTCGCGGCCGCCGCGCTGAGCGGCCTGCCCGACGCCGAGGTGGTGTTCACCACCGGCTCGCTCAACGCCCTGGACCTGCTGCTGGGCGCCTGGCCGAAAGAGAAGGGGACGCTGGCCTGCCTGCCCGGCGAATACGGCCCGAACCTCGCCGTGATGGCCGCCCACGGATTTCAGAGCCGGCTGCTGCCCACCCTGGGCGACGGCCGGCTCGCCCTCGACGACGCCGCGCTCGCGCTGGAGAACGACCGGCCCGATCTGGTGCACCTGACCGCGGTCGGCAGCCACAGCGGCGTCGTGCAACCGCTGCCGATGCTGGCCGAGTTGTGCGGCGAACTGGGGCTGCCCCTGGTCGTCGACGCCGCCCAGGCGCTGGGCCAGGTGGACTGCGCGGTCGGCGCCGACGTGACCTATGCGTCGTCGCGCAAGTGGATCGCCGGACCGCGCGGGGTGGGTTTCCTCGCCGCGCGTCCGGAGCTGATGGAGCGGCTGCGGCCGAGGCTGGCGGCGCCCGAATGGATGCCCCCGGTGCCGGTGGCGCGCCAGCTCGAGTTCGGCGAGGCCAATATCGCTGCCCGCGTGGGGTTTTCGCTGGCGCTGGGCGAACACTTGGCGTATGGCGCCGAGGCCGTGCGGGCCCGCCTGGCCCGGTTGGGCGGCCTGAGCCGCACCACGCTGGCCGACGTGCCCGGCTGGGCGGTGGTCGAGGAGGCCGCGGAGCCGAGCGCGATCACCACCCTGGCGCCGGTCGACGGCGCCGATCCGCAGGCGGTGCGCGACTGGCTGCTCGCCGAGCGGCGGATCGTGACCACCTTCGTCGGGCTGCCGCGGGCGCCCCTGGAGCTGACGGCACCCCTGCTGCGGATCTCGCCCCACGTCGACACCACGGCCGACGATCTGGAGACCTTCGCCGAGGCGCTCATCGCGGCCACCGACGCGACCGGTACCTAGCTGCGTTGGGTTAAGGAAAGCACGCCGCCCTGAGCGGCCGTCCGGAATGCTGAGCCGGCCACGCGTCGCGACGCTGATCTAGCCCCCGTCGCCGGTACGCTTCGCCCGTTGCGTGATGGCGAAACTGGCGGAAGGCGGCGATGTCCTACCTGGTGGTCGAGCCGGCGACGGTGGCGGCGGCGGCAAACGAATTGGCAAGTCTCGGTTCGACAATCAGCGCGGCCAACGCGGCGGCCGCAGGCCGGACCACGGCGGTCGTCGGTGCGGCCGCGGACGAGGTGTCCGTGGCTGTGGCGGACCTGCTGTCCGGCCACGGCCAGGCCTATCAGGCCCTCAGCGCGCAGGCCGAGTCCTTCCATCAGCAATTCGTGCAGCTCGTCAACGGCGGCGCGGCGCAGTACCTGAACACCGAGCTGCAGAACGCCGAACAAAACCTCCTCAATGCGATCAACGCGCCGACCCAGGCGCTTTTCGGGCGCCCACTGATCGGCGACGGCGCCAACGGGTCGACGGTCAACGGCGTGGGTCAGCCCGGCGGGCCGGGCGGATTCCTGTACGGCAGCGGCGGCGCCGGCGGCAACAGCACGACCGCCGGGGTGGCCGGCGGCGCGGGCGGGTCGGCCGGCCTGTGGGGCAACGGCGGCGCCGGTGGCAGGGGCGGCGCGGGTGCCGTCGGCGGCGCCGGCGGGCACGGCGGTTGGCTGGTCGGCAACGGCGGTCACGGCGGGATGGGCGGGGCCGGCATCGCGGGCGGCAACGGCGTCAACGTCAACGGCGGCAACGGTGGCAATGGCGGCGCCGGCGGCAGGAGCGGCGGCAACGGCGGCAACGGGGGCACCGGCGGCACCGGCG
>NZ_MVHD01000088.1 GCF_002086635.1 Mycobacterium alsense
CCCACCGCCACCTCCGGTCGCGCCGGCATCCGCGCCACCGCCGCCGCAGATGGCCCCGCCGCACGCCGCGTCCGCACCCCGCCACCGGGGCGCGGACCCCCTGGCTCAGGGGGCGGACCCGGGCGCCCCGCCGAGCGGTGGCCAGTCGGTTGCCGAGCTGCTCGCACGGCTGCAGGTCGAGTCTTCCGGCGGCCGCCGGCGCCTGCGCCGCGAGGGCGGCGAGGGCTGAGCTGGGAGCTTCCTCACACCGGATCGCATTGGGTGCGGCCCGAGCATCGATTAAAGTCTTAGTGACCGTCCGGTACCCAGTGGGACTGGAACGAACCAAGAAAGCTGTGAGGTCGTCTGCGATGGGGCAGTTCGACGGACTGCGCCCGGCCAGGCTCAAGGTGGGGATCATCTCTGCCGGCCGGGTTGGCTCCGCGCTCGGTGTCGCGCTGGAACGCGCCGATCACGTCGTCGTGGCGTGCAGCGCTGTCTCGCGCGCCTCGCGTCAGCGGGCGCAGCGCCGGCTGCCCGACACACCCGTCGTCCCCGCGTCGGACGTGGCCGCCAGTGCGGAGCTGCTGGTGTTGGCCGTCCCCGACAGCGAACTCGCCGGCCTGGTGTCGGGGCTCGCGGCGACCTCGGCCGTCCGGCCCGGCACGATCGTGGCGCACACCTCCGGCGCCAACGGTGTCGGCATCCTCGCGCCGCTGACCCACGATGGCTGCGTGCCCCTGGCGCTGCACCCCGCGATGACGTTCACCGGCTCCGACGAGGACCTCGGCCGGCTGCCCGACACCTGCTTCGGGGTCACCGCCGCCGACGACGTCGGGTACGCGATCGGGCAGTCGCTTGTCCTCGAGATGGGCGGCGAGCCGTTCTGCGTCCCCGAGGACGCCCGGGCCCTGTACCACGCCGCCCTCGCCCACGCGGGCAACCACATCGTCACGGTGGTCGCCGACGCCCTCGACGCGTTGCGGGGCGCGCTGCGCGGCAGCGAACTGCTCGGGCAACAGACCGTCGACGACCAGCCGGGCGGGCTGGCCGAACGCGTCGTCGGGCCGCTGGCCCGCGCGGCGCTGGAGAACACCCTGCGCCGCGGCCAGGCCGCGCTCACCGGGCCGGTCGCCCGCGGTGACGCGGCGGCCGTCGCCGAGCACCTGACCGCGCTGGCCGGCCTCGGGCCGGAACTGGCCGAGGCGTACCGGGTGAACGCCCTCCGGACCGCGCGGCGCGCACACGCCCCCGCCGACGTCCTCGAGGTGCTGGCGCGATGAAGACGCACCGGCCCGCGTTCAACGCGGGCGAGCTCAACGTCTACTCGGCCCCGCGCGACGTCTCCGCCGTCAGCCGCGCGCTGCGCCACACCGGCCGCCGGGTGATGCTGGTGCCCACCATGGGCGCCCTGCACGACGGGCACCTGTCCCTGGTCCGCGCCGCCAGGCGGGTGCCCGGATCGGTGGTCGTGGTGTCGATCTTCGTCAACCCGCTGCAATTCGGGGCCGGCGAAGACCTCGACGCCTACCCCCGCACCCTCGACGACGACCTGGCGCTGCTGCGCGGCGAGGGCGTCGAGATCGTCTTCGCCCCGACCGCCGCCGCGATGTACCCCGACGGCCTGCGCACCACCGTGCAGCCCGGTCCATTGGCCGCCGAACTCGAGGGCGGCGCGCGGCCCACCCATTTCGCGGGC
The DNA here is from genome assembly GCF_002086635.1 of Mycobacterium alsense. Taxonomy (GTDB): domain Bacteria; phylum Actinomycetota; class Actinomycetes; order Mycobacteriales; family Mycobacteriaceae; genus Mycobacterium; species Mycobacterium alsense. Next base: position 1,679 of record NZ_MVHD01000088.1, read on the forward strand.
GTGCTGACCGTGGTGTGCAAGCTCCTGCAGATCGTGCGTCCCGACCGGATCTTCTTCGGCGAGAAGGACTACCAGCAACTGATCCTGATCCGGCAGATGGTCGCCGACCTCGACGTCGACGTCGCCGTGGTGGGAGTCCCGACGGTGCGCGAGCACGACGGGCTGGCGATGTCGTCGCGCAACCGCTACCTGGACCCGGCGCAACGCGAATTGGCCGGCACGCTTTCCGCGGCGCTGACGGCGGCGGCGCACGCGGCGCCCGCCGGCGCCGACGCGGCGCTGGACGCCGCACGCGCCGTGCTCGACGCCGTGCCCGCGCTCTCCGTCGACTACCTGGAGCTGCGCGACGCGGGGCTGGGCCCGCTGCAACCCGGCAGGACCGGGCGGCTGTTGGTCGCCGCCCGGCTCGGCGGCACCAGGCTGCTGGACAACATCGAAATCGAAGTGGGAGCCAGAGAATCAACATTGCCGGCACCCCTGGGGCCGGACACGAGTGTCGAATCATCTTGGAGGAACTGATGTTACGGACGATGCTGAAGTCGAAGATCCACCGCGCCACCGTCACGCAGGCCGACCTGCACTACGTGGGTTCGGTGACCATCGACGCCGACCTGATGGACGCCGCAGACCTGCTCGAGGGCGAGCAGGTGACCATCGTGGACATCGACAACGGCGCCCGGCTCGTCACCTACGCGATCACCGGCGAGCGGGGCAGTGGCGTGATAGGAATCAACGGCGCCGCAGCCCATCTCGTGCACCCCGGCGATCTGGTGATCCTGATCGCCTACGCGACGATGGAGGACGCCGAGGCCCGCGCGTACAAGCCGCGGATCGTTTTCGTCGACGCGGACAACAAGCCGATCGACCTCGGCAGCGACCCGGCGTTCGTGCCCGACGGAGTCCCATCCGACATGGGGGAGCTACTCGACCCCCGGATCGGTGCGCGGTAGCCGTGCTGCTGGCGATCGACGTCCGTAACACGCACACCGTCGTCGGACTGCTCTCGGGCTCCAAGGAGCACGCGAAGGTCGTGCAGCAGTGGCGGATTCGGACCGAATCGGAGATCACCGCCGACGAGCTGGCGCTGACCATCGACGGCCTGATCGGTGACGATTCCGAGCGGCTCACCGGCGCCGCCGCGCTGTCGACCGTCCCGTCGGTGCTGCACGAGGTGCGGATCATGCTCGACCAGTACTGGCCGTCGGTGCCACACGTGCTCATCGAGCCCGGGGTCCGCACCGGGATCCCGCTGCTGGTCGACAACCCGAAGGAGGTGGGCGCCGACCGGATCGTCAACTGTCTGGCGGCGTTTCACAAGTTCGGCACCGCGGCCATCGTCGTCGATTTCGGGTCCTCGATCTGCGTGGACGTGGTGTCGGCCAAGGGCGAGTTCCTCGGCGGTGCCATCGCGCCGGGTGTGCAGGTTTCTTCCGACGCCGCCGCGGCCCGTTCGGCGGCGCTGCGCCGCGTCGAGCTGACCCGGCCGCGCTCGGCGATCGGCAAGAACACCGTCGAATGCATGCAGGCCGGTGCGGTCTTCGGGTTCGCGGGGCTGGTCGACGGCCTGGTCCAGCGCATCCGCGAGTCCTGCGACCTGGGCGATCAGGTCGCCGTCGTGGCCACCGGCCACACCGCGCCCCTGCTGCTGCCCGAACTGCACACCGTCAACCACCACGACCAGTACCTGACGCTGCACGGCCTGCGGCTGGTCTTCGAGCGCAACCAGGAATCCCAGCGCGGCCGGCTGAAGACCGCGCGCTGACGGCCCTTTAAGCTGGCAGGTCGTGAGCGCAGCCGAGCCCGACCTTCCCGAGCAGTTCCGGATCCGCCGGGACAAGCGCGCTCGCCTGTTGGCCGAGGGCACCGACCCCTACCCGGTCGCCATCGAGCGCACCCACACCCTCGCCGAGGTGCGCGCCGCCCACCCCGACCTGCCGGTCGACACGGCCACCGACGACGTCGTCGGGGTCGCGGGCCGGGTCATCTTCGCTCGCAACTCCGGGAAACTGTGCTTCGCGACGCTGCAGGACGGCGACGGCGCCTCCCTGCAGGTGATGATCAGCCTCGACAAGGTCGGCCAGCAGGCGCTGGACGCGTGGAAGGCCGACGTCGACCTCGGCGACATCGTCTACGTGCACGGCACCGTGATCAGCTCCCGGCGCGGTGAGTTGTCGGTGCTGGCCGACTCCTGGCGGATGGCGGCCAAGGCGCTGCGGCCCCTGCCCGTTGCGCACAAGGAGATGACCGAGGAGGCGCGGGTCCGGCGCCGCTACGTCGACCTGATCGTCCGTCCGCAGGCCCGCACCGTGGCCCGTCAGCGGATCGCCGTGATCCGCGCGATACGCCACGCGCTGGAGCGGCGCGGGTTTCTCGAAGTCGAAACCCCTATGTTGCAGACGCTGGCCGGGGGCGCCGCGGCCCGGCCGTTCATCACCCATTCCAATGCCCTGGACATCGATCTGTACCTGCGGATCGCACCCGAACTGTTCCTGAAGCGCTGCATCGTCGGCGGATTCGACAGGGTTTTTGAGTTAAATCGCGTGTTCCGAAACGAAGGTGCCGATTCGACGCATTCTCCAGAATTTGCCATGTTGGAGACCTATCAGACCTACGGAACCTATGACGATTCGGCGATCGTGACGCGTGAGCTTATTCAAGAGGTGGCCGACGAAGCGGTCGGTACCCGAGAACTGCCGTTGCCGGATGGCAGCGTCTATGACATAGACGGAGAATGGGCGTCGATACAAATGTATCCGTCGCTGTCCGGGGCGCTCGGTGAGGAGATCACGCCCCAGACGACGGTCGAGCGGCTGCGCGCCATCGCGGATCGACTCGGTCTGGAGATCCCTTCCGACCGCGGCTACGGGCACGGCAAACTCGTCGAGGAGCTGTGGGAGCACCGGGTGGGCAGCACGCTGACCGCGCCCACCTTCGTCAAGGATTTCCCTGTGGAGACAACACCTTTGACGCGCCAGCACCGCAGCATCCCGGGCGTCACCGAGAAGTGGGACCTCTACGTCCGAGGCATCGAACTGGCGACCGGGTATTCCGAATTGAACGATCCGATCGTGCAGCGCGAGCGGTTCGCGGCGCAGGCGCGCGCCGCGGCCGCCGGCGACGACGAGGCCATGGCGCTCGACGAGGATTTCCTCGCCGCGCTCGAGTATGGGATGCCGCCCTGCACGGGAACCGGAATGGGGATCGACCGCTTGCTGATGTCTTTGACCGGTCTGTCAATTAGAGAGACAGTTTTGTTCCCGATTGTTCGGCCACACACCGTCTGAAAGCGTCTCAAACCTCTGAAAATCAACTGAGTGTGTTGCGGTCGGATTGAAGATTGGGTCCGGTTATGGCAGATTGGTGGCCGGGGAGTCTATCCAAACTGCTCTGCAACTGCTCAGGACGAAACGCGAGGGTAAGCTGATGGCGAAAAAAGTGACCGTCACCTTGGTTGATGATTTCGATGGTGCGGGCGCGGCCGACGAAACGGTGGAATTCGGGCTTGACGGGGTGACCTACGAGATTGATCTTTCGTCCAAGAATGCCGCGAAACTGCGCAACGATTTGAAGCAATGGGTGGCGGCGGGCCGCCGCGTCGGGGGCCGGCGGCGCGGGCGTTCCAGCTCGGGCCGCGGCCGCGGTGCGATCGACCGCGAGCAAAGCGCCGCGATCCGGGAGTGGGCCCGCCGCAACGGGCACAACGTGTCGACGCGGGGCCGGATCCCGGCGGACGTCATCGACGCGTTCCACGCGGCGACCTGACGAACCGCTCGCCGGTAATTTTCATTTCGCTCGCGGCGAACTGATCGCGGGTCCACGCGGGAAACGCCTTGGTGGGTTTTCTCGTTTATCTGTTGCGTGTATCTAGGCCCGGTGCCGGGCGCCGCAACAGTTAGGAACCCTGGCAGGCCGACCATTACAGTGGATGGCAGGTACGCAAGGGCCGGCCCCTGTGCCGGCCTCAGTGTCTGGCAAGACGAAGTACCGATGTGACGGAGAGCAGGTAACCAGCGATGTTCGAACGATTTACCGACCGTGCCCGCAGGGTCGTCGTCCTGGCGCAAGAAGAGGCCCGGATGCTCAACCACAACTACATCGGCACCGAGCACATCCTGTTGGGCCTGATTCACGAGGGCGAGGGCGTCGCGGCGAAGTCGCTGGAGTCGCTGGGCATCTCGCTGGAGGGCGTTCGCAGCCAGGTCGAGGAGATCATCGGCCAGGGCCAGCAGGCGCCGTCGGGGCACATCCCGTTCACCCCCCGCGCCAAGAAGGTTCTCGAGCTGAGCCTCCGCGAGGCGCTGCAGCTCGGCCACAACTACATCGGCACCGAGCACATCCTGTTGGGCCTGATCCGCGAGGGTGAGGGCGTGGCCGCCCAGGTGCTGGTCAAACTGGGCGCCGAGTTGACCCGGGTGCGCCAGCAGGTCATCCAGCTGCTGAGCGGCTACCAGGGCAAGGAGGCCGCCGAGGCCGGCACCGGCGGTCGCGGAGGGGAGTCCGGCTCGCCGTCCACGTCGTTGGTTCTCGACCAGTTCGGGCGCAACCTGACCGCCGCCGCGATGGAGGGCAAGCTCGACCCGGTCATCGGCCGCGAGAAGGAAATCGAGCGGGTCATGCAGGTGCTGAGCCGGCGCACCAAGAACAACCCGGTCCTGATCGGGGAGCCCGGGGTCGGCAAGACCGCCGTCGTCGAGGGCCTCGCGCAGGCCATCGTGCACGGCCAGGTCCCGGAGACCCTGAAGGACAAGCAGCTCTACACGCTGGACCTGGGGTCGCTGGTCGCGGGCAGCCGCTACCGGGGTGACTTCGAGGAGCGCCTGAAGAAGGTGCTCAAGGAGATCAACACCCGCGGCGACATCATCCTGTTCATCGACGAGCTGCACACGCTGGTCGGCGCCGGCGCGGCCGAGGGCGCGATCGACGCCGCCAGCATCCTGAAGCCGAAGCTGGCCCGCGGCGAGCTGCAGACCATCGGCGCCACCACGCTCGACGAGTACCGCAAGTACATCGAGAAGGACGCCGCGCTGGAGCGCCGCTTCCAGCCCGTCCAGGTCGGCGAGCCGACGGTGGAGCACACCATCGAGATCCTCAAGGGCCTGCGCGACCGCTACGAGGCCCACCACCGGGTGTCGATCACCGACAGCGCGATGGTGGCCGCGGCCACCCTGGCCGACCGCTACATCAACGACCGGTTCCTGCCGGACAAGGCGATCGACCTGATCGACGAGGCCGGCGCGCGGATGCGCATCCGCCGGATGACCGCGCCGCCCGACCTGCGTGAGTTCGACGAGAAGATCGCCGAGGCCCGCCGCGAGAAGGAGTCGGCGATCGACGCCCAGGACTTCGAGAAGGCGGCCAGCCTGCGCGATCGGGAGAAGCAACTCGTCGCACAGCGGGCCGAACGCGAAAAGCAATGGCGTTCGGGTGACCTCGACGTGGTCGCCGAGGTCGACGACGAGCAGATCGCCGAGGTGCTGGGCAACTGGACCGGCATCCCGGTGTTCAAGCTGACCGAGGCCGAGACCACGCGCCTGCTGCGCATGGAGGACGAGCTGCACAAGCGGATCATCGGCCAGGAGGACGCGGTCAAGGCGGTCTCCAAGGCGATCCGCCGCACGCGCGCCGGGCTGAAGGACCCCAAGCGCCCATCGGGCTCGTTCATCTTCGCCGGCCCGTCCGGGGTGGGTAAGACCGAGTTGTCCAAGGCGCTGGCCAACTTCCTGTTCGGCGACGACGACGCGCTCATCCAGATCGACATGGGCGAGTTCCACGATCGCTTCACCGCCTCGCGGCTGTTCGGTGCGCCACCGGGCTACGTGGGCTACGAGGAGGGCGGCCAGCTCACCGAGAAGGTGCGGCGCAAGCCGTTTTCCGTGGTGCTGTTCGACGAGATCGAGAAGGCCCACCAGGAGATCTACAACAGCCTGTTGCAGGTCCTCGAGGACGGTCGGCTCACCGACGGTCAGGGCCGCACGGTGGACTTCAAGAACACCGTGCTGATCTTCACGTCCAACCTGGGCACCTCCGACATCTCCAAGCCGGTCGGCCTGGGCTTCACGCAGGGTGGCGGTGAGAACGACTACGAGCGGATGAAGCAGAAGGTCAACGACGAGCTGAAGAAGCACTTCCGCCCGGAGTTCCTCAACCGCATCGACGACATCATCGTCTTCCACCAGCTGACCCGCGAGGAGATCATCCGGATGGTCGACCTCATGATCGCCCGGGTCGCGGGGCAGCTCAAGAGCAAGGACATGGCTCTGGAGCTGACCGACAAGGCGAAGGCGTTGCTGGCCAAGCGCGGCTTCGACCCGGTGCTGGGCGCCCGCCCGCTGCGGCGCACCATCCAGCGCGAGATCGAGGACCAGCTGTCGGAGAAGATCCTCTTCGAGGAGGTCGGGCCCGGGCAGATCGTCACGGTCGACGTCGACAACTGGGACGGCGAAAGCGCGGGGGAGGACGCGGTGTTCACCTTCACCGGAACCCGGAAGCCGCCGGCCGAGCCGGACCTGGCCAAGGCGGGGGCGCACAGCGCGGACCCGCAGTAGCGATCAGCGGAAACGGGCGGTGGTCTCACGGGACTGCCGCCCGTTTTTGCCGGGTTTACACTGACGGTTGTTCTCGACGAGTAACGGAATCTGGTGAAATTCCAGAACGGGCGCGCCACTGTCCACAGTCAGACCCGAAGCTCGTCACCTCTACGGGGACGCGAAAATCCCCAGAAGGAGTCGGCGATGTCCAACCCACAGCTCACTGGTAGCCGCACCCGATCGGTCGATCTGTCGGCGACCAGTGCCGCGCTCTGGTTGGCGGGAACCACCTTTTTGGCGCTGCTGGCGCTGTACTTCGTCGGCGTCGACCAGGGTGCGGTGTCGCTGTTCGGCAGCGACTCCCACGTGCACGAATTCGTGCACGACGCGCGCCATCTGCTCGGCTTCCCCTGCCATTAAACGGGAAAGACCCGTCGGCGTGGAGAAGCGTCTGATCGCACGCGGTCTGCTGGCCGGCACCGCGGGCGCGCTGCTGGCCTTCGTGTTCGCCCGCCTTTGCGCGGAGCCGGTGATCGGCCGCGCGATCGCCTATGAGGACGGTCGGGCCGACGCCCTGGAGGCGCACGGCGTGCACGAACACGGCGCCGAGTTGTTCACCCGGGGCGTGCAGGCCAGCGCCGGCCTGGGTTTCGGCGTGCTGAGTTTCGGCGTGGCGATGGGTGCGCTGTTCGCCGTCGCGTTCTGCGTCGCCCTCGCCCGCGTGGCGGGCGGCGCGAACACCGTTGCGCCGCGGTCGCTTTCGGTGCTGCTTGCGGCGGGCGCGTTCGTCGCGGTGTACCTCGTGCCGTTCGTGAAATACCCGCCGAACCCGCCGGCGGTGGGCCAGGCGGACACGATCGGGGCGCGCACCGGCTGGTATCTGGCGACGGTGCTGGCGTCGGTGGCGCTGGCCGTCGCAGCGGTGTGGTTGGCACGGAGGCTGGTGGTCCGGTTCGGCGCGTGGAATGGGCGGCTGTTCGCGGTGGGCGCCTACGTCGGGGCGGTCGCCGTGGTGCTGGCGCTCCTGCCGAGCAGCGACGAGACGCCGCAACCGGTGCGGGACGCCTCGGGGGCGATCGTCTATCCCGGCTTCCCCGCCGACGTCCTCTACGAATTCAGGCTGCTCGCGCTGGGCGCGCAGCTGGTCTTGTGGGCGACGGTTGGCGTGGTCTTTGCGGCGCTGGTCCGACGGCCGCTGGAGGAGCGCGTCCCCGCGTGAGCGGCGCCGTCCGGCTGACCCTCATCTCGCACGCTCTGACCGACGCCATGGCGGCCGGACGGTTTCCCGCCGACGAGCCGCTCAACGAGATCGGCCGTCGGCAGGTCAAAAAGGCTGGGCGCCTTGATGTTCAGAAAGGTGCGCGGCTGCTCGCGGGACCCGAGCAGCGGGTGCGGGAGACGGCACAGTTGTTGGGCCTGCGCGCCGCAACCGAGCCGCGGCTGGCCGACCTGCGTTGCGGGGGATGGTGCGGGCAGACGCTGCGGGCCGTCGGCCCCGCGGACCTCGAGACCTGGCTGACCGATCCGGCGCGGGCGCCGCACGGGGGTGAGTCGATCGTCGACCTGGTGGGGCGGGTGGCCGGCTGGCTCGAGTCCCTGACTGGCGACACCGCGCCCGTCGTTGCGGTGACGCATCCGGCGGTGATCCGCGCCGCCATCCTGCACAGCCTCGACGCACCTTCGAAGTCGTTCTGGCGCATCGACATCGCGCCGGTGAGTCGCACCGTGCTGCATTTCCGAACGGGCCGCTGGACGCTGCGTTTGTAGCTGGCCTTTCCAGTAGCGCATGCGGTAGCGATTTGCGGCGCCGAAAAGGCAGCCGGGAGTTGTCGTACCCGACTGCGATGATGGGTTTATGTCTTCGATCGCGTCGTCTTCCGTGGTGGTGAGCCCCAAGGAGCGTCTTGCGGTGTTGTTCGAGGAGCTCGCGGAGTTGGCTGGTCAGCGCAACGCGATTGATGGGCGCA
>NZ_MVHD01000089.1 GCF_002086635.1 Mycobacterium alsense
GGGGTGGGGCAACGTGTGCGGCGGCGAGGGCGGCGCCGGCGGTGAGGCGGGGGTGATCGGCGACGGCGGTGAGGGCGGCGCGGGCGGGGCCGCCAACCCCGCGGGGACGAGCGGGGGTAAGGGCGGTCGCGGCGGCGACGCCATGTACATCGGCAACGGCGGCAACGGCGGCAACGGCGGCAGCGGCACGGTCACCGGCACCGCCGGTGCGGGCGGCGCGGGTGGGCTGCTACTCGGCCTGAACGGCATCAACGGCCTGCCGTAGCGGCCCCGTCTTCAGCGCGGCTGTTCCAGCATCTGCAGCAGGTAGTCCCCGTAGCCGGACTTGACCAGGCTGCGCGCCCGCTCGGCCAGCTGCTCGTCGTCGATCCAGCCCTGCCGCCACGCCACCTCCTCGGGGACGCTGACCTTCAAGCCCTGCCGGCGTTCCAGCGTGCGGACGTAGTCGCTGGCGTCCAGCAGCGAGTCGAAGGTTCCCGTGTCCAGCCACGCCGTCCCGCGGGCGAGCACCTCGACGGCCAGCCGACCCCGGTTCAGGTAGATCTGGTTGACCGCGGTGATCTCGTACTCGCCGCGCGCCGATTTCTTCAGGCCCTTGGCGATCTCGATGACGTCGTTGTCGTAGAAATACAGGCCGGGCACGGCGTAGTGGGACTTCGGCGTCTCGGGCTTTTCCTCCAGCGACAGCGCCATGCCGTCGGCGCCGAATTCGACGACGCCGTAGGCCGACGGATTGGCCACCCAGTAGGCGAAAATGGCTCCGCCGCTGATGGATTGGAAGCGGGACAGGTTGGTGCCCAGCCCGGGGCCGTAGAAGATGTTGTCCCCCAACACCAGCGCCACCGTGTCGTTGCCGATGTGATCGGCACCCAAGACGAAAGCCTGCGCCAGGCCGTCGGGTCGCTCCTGGGTCACGTAGCTGAGGTTGATGCCGAACTGCGAGCCGTCGCCGAGCAGCCGCCGGAAGCCGGCCGAGTCGTGCGGGGTGGTGATCACCAGGATGTCGCGGATGCCGGCCATCATCAGCGTGGTCAGCGGGTAGTAGACCATCGGTTTGTCGTAGACCGGCAGCAACTGCTTGCTGATGCCGATGGTGATCGGGTGAAGACGGGTGCCCGACCCGCCGGCCAAGATGATGCCGCGCATGAATGCTTCTCCTATTCGGGTCCGATTCGGGCCCTAATTTACGAGATCGGCCTCGGTCAGTTCCGTCGCGGCCAGCGCCGAGGCCAGGTCGTCGTGCCGGAACACCGCGGTGACGCGATCGTGGACCACCCGGAACGCGGACGCCGCGTTGTGGACGCCCCCGTCCGGGCCGTCGACCTTCTGTTCGACGACCACGACGCCGTCGTGCACGTACATCCGGCCCGGCTCGGCCGTGCCCTCGCGGGCGGCGGCCCACCGACGCAGCGCCTCGTGGCCCTGCGCGGCGCCGTGCGCTTCGCCGATTTCGATGTCGTCGCTGGACAAGGCCACCAACGTGTCCAGGTCGGACGCGTTGAGGGCGTCATGCCACGCCAGAACGGTGGCGATTTCCGATGTGGTCATGGTCAGCAAGGTACCGCGTTCGGCCGAATTAGAAAGGCGTACGGTCCAGCCAGCTCTGCCACACCGCGTCGTCGCCGAACAGCGCGATGCCGGTGTCGGCGACGCGGACCCGGCCGGCGGCGGCCAGCAGCAGCTCGGTGGCGCCGCCGCGCAGCGCCGCGCTGCCCTTGCCGTGCGCGTGCGACCAGGTGATGGCGCCCCCGTCGACGCCGATCGTCCATTCGCCGGCGTCGCCCAGCCCCGGATCGTCGGCGTGCAGGTGCAGCGTGTCGCCGTCGGCCAGCGGCAGGGGCCGCCCTTCGCTGCCGGCCTGAATCGCCACGCGCTCAAGCCATTCCGTGATCGCGTCGGCCGCGACGTGCGCGTCGAGGGTGAACTCGCCGCCGGTGGCGATGGCGGCGTCGGCGCGGTGCACCGCGGTTTCGTGCAGCCGCCGCCGGATCCACCAGTTCGCTGGGCGGCTGCCGAGGAAGGTCCACACCGGCGTCTCCACGCCCGCCAACTCGACGGCGTCGATCAGCCGCTGCGCGCCCCCGTGCAGCCACGAGATCGCGTCGGCGGGATCGGGGGGCGGCTTGCCGCCCTCGACGGCGCGGGGATCGAGGTAGTCGTCGAGGCGGTCGCGCACGATCTGCGCGGCCCAGCGGTCGCCGCGCCCGACGTGGCGCAGCAGTTGGGTGAGCGTCCAGCCCGGGCAGGTCGGCACCGGCGTGGACGCGTCGGCGTCGCGGAAAAGTTCCGCAAACGCCCGGTTTTCGTCGAGGAACGCGGCGGCATAATCCACGCGGTCAGGTTACTCGCCGGTGTCGATCCACTGCGCCGAGTCGGTGTTGGCGATAACGTCCTGTCACCGACGGAGGGAGGGCTTCGGGATGTCATTTGTGATCGCTGCGCCGGAGGTCCTGGGGGCCGCGGCAGCGGATTTGGCCGGCATCGGTGCGGCGCTCAGCTCGGCCCGCGCGGTCGCCGCGGCGTCGACGACGCGGCTGGCGGCCGCGGGCGTCGGCGGCGCCGGCGGCACCGGCTTCGTCAACGGCGGGGCCGGTGGCCACGGCGGCAACACGCGGGGGATCTCCGGCAACGGCGGTGACGGCGGCGCCGGCGGCACGGGCTTCTCGGGCGACGGCGGGGCCGGCGGCCACGGCGGCAACTCCGGTCCCGTCCAGGGCACCGGCGGGCGCGGCGGCAACGGCGGCAACGCCGTGCTGTTCGGCAACGGCGGCACCGGCGGAAACTCCGGGATCGGCATGCCCCCAGGCGATTTCGGAGTCGGCGGCGCGGGCGGACTGATCGGCCAGCGCGGCAACGACGGCCTGGCCTAGCCGGCCGCGTTAGGGTCGCGGCGCCCCCAGGCGAAACACCCGCCACCCCGCCGCCTTCCAGCGGGCGACGTCCAGGCAGTTGCGGCCGTCGACGATCACCCGGGCCCGTACCCGGTCGGACAGGTCGTCGGGGTCGAGCTCGACGAACTGGCGCCACTCGGTGAGCACCAGCACCGCGTCGGCGTGCTCGCAGGCCTCCGCGACCGAGACCGCGTAGTTCAGCGTCGGGAACAGCCGCTGCGCGTTGTCCAGCGCCTTGGGGTCGTAGACGTTGACGGCCGCGCCGTTGAGCTGCAGCTGGCCGGCGACGTTGAGCGCGGGTGAGTCGCGCACGTCGTCGGACTCGGGCTTGAACGCCGCGCCCAGCACGGCGATGTTGGCGCCCAGCAGCGAGCCGCCGCACGCGGCGGTGGCCAGCTCGACCATGCGGGTGCGGCGGCGCATGTTGATGCTGTCCACCTCGCGCAGGAAAGTCAGCGCCTGGTCGGCACCCAGCTCCCCGGCGCGGGCCATGAACGCGCGGATGTCCTTGGGCAGGCAGCCGCCGCCGAAACCCAAACCCGCGTTGAGGCATTGGCGCCCGATCCGCGGGTCGTGGCCGAGCGCGTCGGCCAGCACGCTGACGTCGGCGCCCGCCGCCTCGCACACCTCGGAGATCGCGTTGATGAACGAGATCTTGGTCGCCAGAAAGGCGTTGGCGGACACCTTGACCAACTCCGCGGTCTGCAGGTCGGTCACCAGGAACGGCACCCCGGCGTCCAGCAGCGGCGCGTAGAGCTCGCGGACGGCCACCTCGGCGCTCGTCGAATCCGGTTGCACGCCAAGGACAATGCGATCGGGATGCATGGTGTCGTGCACGGCAAGACCCTCGCGCAAGAACTCGGGGTTCCACGCGATCTCGACGTCCACCCCGGCCGGTGCCAGCGCGGCGGCGCGGCGGCCCAGCTCGGCCGCGGTGCCCACCGGGACCGTCGACTTGCCGATCAGCACCGACGGCCGGGTCAGCCGCGGCACCAGCATGTCGATGACCGCGTGCACGTGGCGCAGGTCCGCGCCGTAATCGCCCTTCTTCTGCGGCGTGCCGACCCCGAGGAAGTGCACGTCGGCGAACGCGGCCGCCATGTCGTAGTCGGTGCTGAACCGCAGCCGCCCGGCGGCCAGGTTCTCGCTCAGCAGCGTGCGCAGGCCCGCGGGCGCAGCCTGTGTCGGGGCGACCGCGTGCTGGCCGGGGTCGGGCCGCACGCCGGCGGTCGGCCGGATGGCGACCGCCAGGGACACCACCAGCGCCGTCACCCCGACGACGAAGATCGCCGCCACCGCGCTGCCGATCAGCCGGAAGGACCGGCGGTCGCGATAGCTTCCGCCGACGAGCTGGGTCGCCTGCGCGCCGGTGTAGGCGTCGTCGAAGTCGTCGGGCACGGCGCTGTAGGCCAGCGCGTTGGCGCCGATGGCCTCCGGAGTGTCGAAGTAGCCCGGGGCCACCGCGAAGGGGTTGACGGCGCCGGTGCCCGGGTCCTGGGCGTAGGCCAGCGCCGCGGTGGACGAGGCGAACAGCGGCGCGTGCGCCGACGCCAGCGCCGCCCCGCGGGCCAGGGCGGTGTCTGGCTCCTCGGGCGCCGTCAGCGGAAGCGTGGTCGCGGCCTCGAGCGCCGGCTTGATCATGGGGATGTCGATGCCGGATCCGACAACGAACACGGCGTCGGGCCGTGTTTCCAGCCCCTCGGCGCCGGAGACCATCGAGGCCAGCTGGCTCACCGCGGCCTCATCGTCGTTGGGCAGCGCCTGGCGATAGACGTCGGAGACCGAGCCGTCCGCGCTGTCGACGACCGCCAGGGTCGCGGTGTCGGGCTCGATGTACAACAGGGCGGTGCGCCCGTAGTTGGTCTGGTGGCCGACCGTCTGGGCAAGCGCGGCCGCGGCGAGGAACGCCGAGACCAACATCACGTTCTCGACCTTGTGGGCGGCCAGCGCGTCGCGCAGGGCGGCAGCCTCGATGGGGTCGGTGAACGTGACCCCCGTCGAGGCCAGCTGGTAGCCGCCCTCGGCGGCGCCCTCGCGGGTGCCGAGGATCGCCGAGACTACCTGGTCGGCCGCGGTGACGGTCGCCGCGTCGTCGTCCGCGGCCACCTGAAAGTTGTCCTCATCGACGGTGGCGCCGTCGCCATTTTCGCCTTCGACCAGCACCATGCGCACCGCCGTCGGCGCCATCGACACGCCAAGTACGGTGTCCACAACTCCTCCATCGTCGTTTGCCAGCTAGTGAGATCGGAAACGCAGGCATCGCCAGCCGCGATCAGCTGCGACGCGCCGACCGTCCCCCACCCGTATTCCCCTAACTCCCCCATTTTACGCCGGTGCGACCGGCGCCTGTCGGTGCCCGAAGCCGCCGTGGCGACCGCAGCCCACCTAGTGGTGTCCGCCGCCGCCACCGCCGGTATGGCCGCCACCGCCACCGCTGGTGTGGCCGCCGCCACCGCCGAACCCACCGCTGTGGCCACCGCCACCCAGGCCGCCACCGCCGAAGGGTCCGCCACCGGCGTGACCGCCGCCGCCGCCGCCGAAGGGTCCGCCACCGGCGTGACCGCCGCCGCCCCCGCCGAAGGGCCCGCCACCGCCGAAGGGTCCGCCACCGGCGGGTCCACCGCCGGCGTGACCGCCACCGCCGAACGGACCGCCGCCGCCGAACGGACCGCCCGGTCCGCCGGGACCGGTGCCGGGCGTCGGAATGTGAATCGGCCCACCCGGACCACCCGGGCCACCCGGACCGCCACCACCGAAGGGCCCGCCGCCGCCGAATGGACCGCCACCACCAAAGGGCCCACCCGGACCGCCGGGACCGGTGCCCGGCGTCGGAATGTGAATCGGCCCACCCGGACCGCCCGGACCACCCGGGCCGCCCGGACCGTTGCCCGGAGTCGGAATGTGAATCGGCCCACCCGGACCGCCGGGGCCACCCGGCCCACCCGGTCCGTTACCCGGATTCGGGATGTGTCCACCGCCCGGTCCGCCGGGGCTGTTCGGGTTGGGCAGCGAGCCATGTCCGGGAGGATTCTGGTGCGGCGGCGTATGCGGGAGCGTGCCGCCGCCCCGCGGCGGCGACAGCGGCGGCGGAACGTGCACCGGCGCTGGAGGCGTCACGGGTTGCGGCGGCGACAGCGGCGGAGCCTGGATAACCGGCGGCCGCACCACCGGCCTGGGCACGGGAACGCGGATCGGTGGCGCGGGGATCGGCGCCAACGGCGGGACAACCACCGGAACCGGCACCGGTATGGGAGCCGCGGGTATCGGCGGCGCCGCCGGAACGGGCACCGGAGCGGCAGCCGCGGGCGGCGGCGCAGCCGGCACCGGATCCACCGGCCGGGGCGCCATCAGCGGCTGCGGGACGGTGAAGTTCGGCTTCGGGGCGGCCGCCTGAACCGGTGCGGGCGCCGGGGCGGGGGCCTGTTGCGTTGGGACGATGAGGCTTTGGCCCGGGGTGGGGCGCAGCCCGACGGTCCCGGTCGTGCGGATGCCGACGGCCAGCGCGATCTCCAGCGCCAGCACCGCGCTGATGCCGACGACGGCCAGCCCGCTGCCGATCAGCAGGACCGGCCGGCGGCGCGGCTCCTCCGGTTCCTGGCCGAAAAGCTTTTCGATGACGACGGTCTGGGCGTCGGCGTCGTCGTCGCCGACGGCGCTGTAGGCGAAGTCGTCGTCGCCGAATTCGGCTCCGACCCGGAGGTAGTCGGGAATCGCGTACCGGTCGACGGCGCCGGTGCCGGGGTCCTGGGCGTACGCGAGCGCCGCGGTCGACGAGGCGAACAGCGGCGCGTTGGCCGACGCGAGGGCCGCGCCGCGGGCCAGCGCGGTCTCGGGCTCTTCCGGCGCGCTGACGTCGAGCGGCGTCATCGCCTCCAGCGCCGGCTTGATCGGCGCGATGTCGACGCCCGAGCCAACCAAAAACAGCCCGTCGGCGGCCAGGCCCGCGTGTTCCAACCCAGCGACCATCCCGCCGAGTTGGGCGATGGCGTCGTCGTAGGACTCGGCGTAGATCGCTTGCTTGCTGACGTCGGTGATCGAGCCGTCGGAGGTCTCGACGATCGCCAGCGTCGCGGTGTCGGGCTCGACGTACAGCACCGCGGTGCGCTCGTAACCCACTGCGCCGCCGACACTTTGGGCCAGCGCGGCCGCCGCCAAGAACGCCGACACCAGCATGACGTTCTCGATCTTGTGGGCGGCCAGCGCGTCGCGCAGGGCGGCCGCCTCGAATTGGTCGGTCCACGTGACGCCGATGGCCGACAGCTCCAGGCCGGCGTCGGCGGCGCCTTCACGCGTGCCGAGGATGGCGGCGACGACCCGCTCGGGCGCGGTCGCGGTGGCCGTGTCGCCGGCGGCGGTGACGTCGAACTCGTCCTCTTCCACCGTGGCCCCGTCAGCGTTTTCCCCCTCGAGCACCACCATCTTGATCGACGCCGGTGCCATCGACACCCCGAGCACGATGTCCAAAACAAACCCCTCCAAAGGTTCTTGCGAGCGAAGCCATGGTCGGGCGGAGGAGGAACCACGGACCATTCCATCTTTGCGCGAAAGCGCTGTGCAGACGCCTTGTCGAACCTAGGTACTTCGTATGAAGTTCTGGTAGGAGCGTGACGGCGTCGGCCCCCTCTGGCCCTGATACTTCGACCCTACGCGGGAGCTGCCATAGGGGTGCTCGGCCGGACTGGTCAATCGCAGGATGCACAGCTGGCCGATTTTCATGCCCGGCCACAGGGTGATCGGCAGGTTGGCGACGTTCGACAACTCGAGCGTGATATGACCGCTGAAGCCGGGATCGATGAAGCCGGCGGTCGAATGGGTCAGCAGACCCAGCCGGCCCAGCGACGACTTGCCCTCCAGCCGGCCCGCGAGGTTGTCGGGCAGGGTGAACAGCTCCAGCGTCGATCCGAGCACGAACTCGCCCGGGTGCAGCACGAACGGTTCCCCGTCGACGGGTTCCACCAAACTGGTCAGCTCGTCCTGCTGCCGCGCGGGGTCGATGTGGGTATAGCGGGTGTTGTTGAACACCCGGAACATGCGGTCGAGCCGGACGTCGATGCTCGAGGGTTGCACCAGGGCGTCGTCGTACGGGTCGATGCCCAACCGGCCGGCGGAGATTTCGGACCTCAGGTCACGATCGGAGAGCAGCACCCGATGAGCGTATCGGCTGGGCGCCCTCAGTCGGCGAGATACATTTCGGCGCCGGTGGGATACCCGCCGCCGGTGGTGGTCACGTGGACGTGGTCGTAGTGGCCGAGTCGGCTGGGCTGCGCGCCGCCCGGTGTGTAGTAGACGCCTCGCCAGATCGCGTCTTGGATCGCGAACCGCTTGGCGTTCTGCATCACGTACGCGACGATCGCGTTCCCCAGCGCGATGCCCTCGCTGCTGGAGGGGTTGGGAATCATCACGTCGAGCGCCAGGCCGCGCGGGTGCCACGGCAGCGCATCGGGGCGGACGCCGCCGATTTCGTGAATCTGGGGGAACGTTGCGCTGATGGCGCGGGCGGCCAGGATCGTCCTGACCTGAAGGCCCCGCTCCGACGCGACGCCGGCGGGCAGGAACCGGGACCGCGTGTGGTACCTCGACGCGACCGGCTGGGCGTCGACGAAGCCGGCCTTATTGGGCGCATTGCGCGCCACGGTGACGATTTCCAGGCAGCACGGCGCGCTGTCCTCGATAACGGGCTTGGCATCTTCGCGGGTGGGTAATGGGCGGACATCCCCCGCGGCTGCGAAGAAGACGGCGGCGGGCGCAAGCACCGCGGCCAGCACTCCAGGCGACTTTCGCCGCTTCCTGGCTAACGCGTGCCGACCCACGGCAAGCACATTACGGCCAGATCACGAAATAATAAAATAGGCATAAGTCAAAAACGCAGGACAGCGATTTAATCGCGTTGCTTACATCACATATCCGGCCAGTTCAGCCGCCGGAGTGCCCGGCGAGCGCCGCCCCCGCCGGATGCTAGCCTTTCGGAGCGACCGCGCCGATGTAGTTCAATGGCAGAACATCAGCTTCCCAAGCTGAGAACGCGGGTTCGATTCCCGTCATCGGCTCCACATCGAGCAGCGGCGACACCGTTCGAACCGTCGGCACGACGCGGGAACAGGCCGGAGCGGAACTGCCCGCCCGGCCAGCTTGTACAGCCGGAACAAAATCGGCAAAACCACGCGACGCCTCACCTGGAGCGGGATGATGTATTCATCCCGCTTAGGAGTGATGACCAGCGGTTCCGGGGGGGCATGGCGTAGTCGTCATGGCTCACTGGGAGGTGTCCGATGCCATTTGTAATCGCGGTGCCGGAGGCGCTGGCTGCTGCAGCAGCGGATTTAAGCCGGATCGAAGCGGCGGTCAGCGCGGCGAACGTGGCGGCAAGTGCTCCGACGACGGCGGTGCTGGCGGCGGGGGCCGACGAGGTGTCGGCGGCCATCGCGGCGTTGTTTTCCGGCCACGCCCGGGAGTTTCAGGCGCTCGGCGCGCGGGCGGTGGCGTTTCAGGCCCAATTTGCCCAGAATTTGACCGGCGGTGCGGCGTCGTATGCCAGCGCCGAGGCCAGCGCTGCCACGGTGCTCCAGCCCGTTCTCACCGCAATCAATGCGCCCTTCCTGACACTGACCGGGCGCCCGCTGATCGGCAACGGCGCCAGCGGTGCTCCGGGCAGCGGGGCCAATGGCGGGGCCGGTGGAATCCTGTTCGGCAGCGGCGGTCGCGGCGGAGCCGGTGGGGCCATTGCCAACGGCTTCGCCGGCTTCGGCGGCAACGGC
>NZ_MVHD01000008.1 GCF_002086635.1 Mycobacterium alsense
GGGTCGGCGTGGCCGGCGGGGCGGCCGGTTTGCTGTACGGCAACGGCGGTGCCGGCGGCATCGGCGGTGGTGGCGGCGGCACCACCGCCCAGGGCACCGGTGGCGTGGGCGCCTCGGGCGGCAACGGCGGGGCCGGCGCGTGGCTGTACGGCAACGGCGGCGCCGCCGGCGCCGGCGGGGCCGGCGGCCAGAATGGAGCGAGCGGGGCCGGTGGCGCCGCGGGTAGCGGCGGGACCGGTGGCAGTGCCGGGCTGATCGGCACCGGCGGGCACGGCGGCGCCGGTGGCGCGGGCGGAAACCAAACCGGCGGGCAGGGCCCGGGCGGTGCCGCCGGAAGCGGTGGCGCCGGCGGCAACGGCGGGTCGCTGTACGGCAACGGCGGCGACGGCGGGGACGGTGGGGCCGGCGGGACAAACAGCGCCGGTGGCACCAACTCCGCTGGCGGGGCGGCCGGCGACGGCGGGGCCGGCGGGCACGCCGGACTGATCGGTGCCGGCGGTAACGGCGGCAACGGCGGAATCGGCGGGGATACCAAGGGCAGGGAGACCGGCGCGGTCGGCGGCGCCGGCGGTGACGGCGGCACCGGCGGTAACGGCGGGACGCTGTTCGGCGACGCCGGGGCCGGAGGCGGCGGCGGGACCGGCGGCAGCAACACCGCGGCCCCCGGCGGCAGCGTCCACAACGGTGTCACCGGCGGTGCCGGGGGCAAAGGCGGCGACGGCGGGAGCGGCGGCAACGCCGGGCTGTTCGGCAGCGGCGGTAACGCCGGCGGCGGCGGCGACGGCGGCAACGGCGGCGGTGCTCAACTCGGTACCAACGGGGACGGCACCACCCCGGGCGGCACGGGTGGTACCGGCGGAGCCGGCGGCGCGGGCGGCAACGGCGGCAACGGCGGCCGCAGCGGGTTGCTGATCGGCAATGGCGGAAGCGCCGGCAGCGGCGGCGACGGCGGCAACGGCGGAACCGGCGGCCACGGCGGCAGCGACGGGGGCGCCGGCGGCGGCAACGGCGGCAACGGCGGCGACGGCGGCATCGGCGGTAGCGGCGGGACCGGCGCCAACGGCGCGTTGCTGTACGGCAATGGCGGCGGCGGCGGCAACGGCGGGGCCGGTGGCGACGGCGGCAACCCCGGCGCCGGCGTGGGCGGTGGGACCGCCGGCAGCACCGGCGACGGTAGTGGCGGCGGGTCGGGCGGGGCCGGCGGCGGTGCCCAGTACGTCGGCAACGGGGGTAACGGCGGTAGCGGCGGCAACGGCGGGACCGGCGCCAACCCCGGCGCCCCCGGCGCCGGGGCGCCCGGCGGCACCGGTGGGAAGCTGTACGGCGCCGCCGGCGCCCCCGGGACCTAGCCCGTCAGCTAACCCTCCGTGTACTCCACCGCCCCGTCGTCGAGCACCACCCGGGCGGGGTTGCCTTCGGCGCCGGACGCCTCGGTGCGGAACACCGCCTTGCCCGCCTCGGTGCGCCAGATCAGCGTCGTGAGCGTCTCACCGGGAAACACCGGCGAGCTGAACCGCGCGTCGATCGAGGTGACGTTGGCGGCCACACCCTTGCCCAGCTCCGCGACAAGCGCGCGCCCGGCCACCCCGTAGCTGCACAGCCCGTGCAGGATCGGCTTGGGGAACCCGGCCAGCTCGCGGGCGAACCACGGATCGCTGTGCAACGGGTTGCGGTCACCGGAGAGCCGATAGATCAGCGCCTGGTCCTCGCGGGTGGGCAGCGGGACCCGGGCGTCGGGCTCGCGGTCCGGGAACTCCGGCGCCGCGGGGCGCTGGCCCGGCTGCCCCCCGAAGCCACCCGCGCCGCGGACCACAAACGTGGTCGACGTCTCGGCGATCAGCTTGCCCGAGTCCGGGTCGGTGCCGCGGCCGCGCAGCATCACGACCGCGTTCTTGCCTTCACCCTTGTCCTGGATGTCGGCGACCTCGGTGACCACCGACAGCTTGCCCGCCGGCGGCAGCGGCGCATGCAACCGCACACCCTGCGATCCGTGTAAGAGCATGGCCCAGTTGAACGTTCCGATCTTGGCCGCCGCGCCGAACGCCGGGCAGGAGATCACCGCGTAGGTGGGCAGCACCTGCTGGGTGACGTCGTGGCTGTTCTCGGTGGTGAACGACAGGTCGTCGGTCCCGCAGCCGACGCCGAGGGCATACAGCAGCGTGTCCCGGTCGGTCCACTCGAACGGCATCGGTTCGGTCACCGCGCCGACCGCGCTCGGGTCAATCGCCATGCGGGGTCTCCTCTCGACTGATGGAATCGCGCCTTTTCGCTAGCTAACCATCGCAAACCCTTCCCCCGGGCACCGTCGGCAGGGCAGGCTATCGGCATGCGCAAGGGGAGCATCTGGAAACTAGCGGCGGTGCTCGCCGCGATGGTAATCGTCGGTGCCTGCGGCTCATCACCGCAGCAGCGCAGCATCACGCTGACGTTCATCCGGCACGCCGAGTCGGAGGCCAACGCCGACGGGGTCACCGACACCACGGTGCCGGGCCCCGGCCTCACCCCGGCGGGCAAGGGGCAGGCCGAGCAGATCGCGCACCAACTCCTCGGCAAGAACTACGACGCCGTCTACGCCTCCACCATGACGCGAGCCCAGCAGACCGCCGAGCCGTTGGCCGCCGAACTGCACAAGCGGGTGGAGGTGCTGCAGGGCATCCAGGAGATCGATGCCGGGTGGTTCGAGGGCAAGCCGAGTTCGATGGATCCCTCGACGTACCTGCTGGCACCGGCGGACTGGCTGAACGGCGACGTCCGGAACAGAATCCCGGGGTCGGTCAGCGGCAAGGAGTTCAACGACCGCTTCACCGCGGCGGTTCAGAAGATCTACGACAGCAAAAACGCCAAACCGGTGGTGTTCGGCCACAAGTTCGCCATCGAGTACTGGACGCTGATGAACGTGAAGAACGCTAGGGACGAGCTGCGGACCAAGCATCCGCTGCCCAACACCGGCCGCGTCGTGATCAGCGGCAATCCGGTGACCGGTTGGACGCTCGAGGACTGGGACGGCATCCGCGACTTCACGGGCTGATCCCGGTGTTCAAAGCGCCGGTTGACGCTGCGGCCACCAGCAGCCACGATGGCTGGCATGCGGTATGTCGTTACCGGCGGTACCGGGTTTATTGGTCGCCGCGTCGTGTCTCGCCTGGTGGAAACCCGCCCGGATGCGCAGGTTTGGGTGCTGGTACGCCGCGCGTCGCTGGGCCGCTTCGAACGCCTCGCCGCGCAGTGGGGTGACCGGGTCAAGCCCCTGGTCGGCGAGCTGCCGGAGCTGGGCGTGGCCGACGAGACCCTCGCCGAACTGGGGGCCGTCGACCACGTCGTGCACTGCGCGGCGGTCTACGACATCACCGCCGGCGAGTCCGAACAGCGGGCCGCCAACGTCGAGGGGACCGGGGCCGTCATCGACTTGGCCCGACGGCTGGGCGCCACCCTGCACCACGTGTCGTCGATCGCCGTGGCCGGCGACTTCCGCGGCGAGTACACCGAGGAGGACTTCGACGTCGGACAGCAGCTGCCGACCGCCTATCACCGGACCAAGTTCGAGGCCGAGTCGCTGGTACGGTCGGCGCCCGCGCTGCGCTACCGCGTCTACCGCCCGGCGGTGGTGGTGGGCGATTCGCGCACCGGCGAGATGGACAAGATCGACGGGCCCTACTACTTCTTCGGCGTGCTCGCCAGGCTGGCCGTGCTGCCCAGGTTCACCCCGATCCTGCTGCCCGACACCGGTCGCACCAACATCGTCCCGGTCGACTACGTCGCCGACGCGCTCGTGGCGCTCATGCACGCCGACGGGCCGGAGGGGCCAGTCGGGCGAACGTTTCACCTCACCGCGCCCAAAACCATTGGGCTGCGCGGCATTTACCGTGGCGTCGCCAAGGCGGCCGGGTTGCCACCGCTGCGCGGGTCGCTGCCCCGCTCGACGGCCGCGCCGGTGCTCGGGCTGCGCGGGCGCGCCAGGGTGCTGCGCAACATGGGGGCCACCCAGCTGGGGATTCCCCCCGAGGTCTTCGACGTCGTCGACCTGGCGCCGCAGTTCGTCAGCGAAGAGACGCGAAAGGCCTTGGCTGCCACCGGCTTTGATGGCCCTGGAGTCCCCGAGTTCGCGGACTACGCGCCCAGGCTGTGGCGCTACTGGGCCGAGCACCTGGATCCCGATCGCGCACGCCGCGCCGACCCGAAGGGGCCGCTGCGCGGCCGCCACGTCATCATCACCGGCGCGTCCAGCGGGATCGGGCGGGCGTCGGCGATCGCCGTGGCCGAGCGAGGGGCGACGGTGTTCGCGTTGGCCCGCAACGCCGACGCGCTCGATCAGCTGGTCGCCGAGATCCGCGCCAACGGCGGCGAGGCTTACGCGTTCACGTGCGACGTCACCGACTCCACGTCGGTCGACCACACCGTCAAGGACATCCTGGGGCGCTTCGGCCACGTCGACTACCTGGTGAACAACGCCGGCCGGTCGATCCGCCGCTCGGTGGTCAACTCCACCGACCGGCTGCACGATTACGAGCGGGTGATGGCGGTCAACTACTTCGGCGCGGTGCGGATGGTGCTGGCGCTGCTGCCGCACTGGCGCGAGCGCCGGTTCGGTCACGTGGTCAACGTGTCCAGCGCCGGCGTGCAGGCCCGCAATCCCAAATACAGCTCATACCTGCCCACCAAGGCCGCCCTCGACGCGTTCGCCGACGTCGTCGGGTCCGAGACGCTCTCCGACCACATCACCTTCACCAACGTCCACATGCCGCTGGTCCGCACGCCCATGATCGCGCCGTCACACCGGCTCAACCCGGTGCCCGCGATCAGCCCCGAGCGCGCGGCCGCGATGGTGGTGCGCGGCCTCGTCGACAAGCCGGCGCGCATCGACACCCCGCTGGGCACGCTCGCCGAGGCCGGCAACTACTTCGCGCCCAGGACGTCGCGGCGCATCCTGCATCAGCTGTACCTGGGCTATCCCGATTCGGCCGCGGCGCGCGGACTTCCGCCGCCGGACATGGAGGCCCGGCCGCCGAAACGCAGGCCCAAGCGCCCCGTGCGCGCCGTCACCGGCGGCATCCGGACACCCCGACCGGTCAAACGACTGGTGCGGCTGGTGCCCGGAGTGCATTGGTAACCGAGCCGACGCGTTTAGCGACGCATGGTCGGCAGTTGCTGGGGACGACGCTGACCGAGGCCGGAGCGTTGCTCGTGGGCGACGATCGTCGCACCCTGCACGGGGTTTCACCGATCCGGCCGCTCGACGGCCGCGGGCCGGCGCAGCGCGACGTCCTCGTGGTGACGTACGATTCGGGATGGCCGTAAACGCCGTCTTCGTCGATGTCGACACCGGTATCGACGACGCGCTGGCGTTGATCTACCTGCTGGCCAGTCCGGACGCGGACGTTGTGGGCATCGCCTCCACCGGCGGCAACATCCACGTGGAACAGGTCTGCGCCAACAACCTCGGCTTGCTCGAATTGTGCCGGGCCCCGGCCATACCCGTGTCCAAAGGGGCCGACGAGCCGCTGTGCGGCCGGTGGCCCCACCACTCGAAGTTCCACGGCCCCACGGGTTTGGGCTATGCCAAACTCCCCCGCACCCCCCGGATCCTCACCGGCCACGACGCCACGGAGGCGTGGCTGGCCGCGGCGCGCGCCCATCCGGGGGACCTCGTCGGGCTGGTCACCGGCCCGCTGACGAATCTGGCGCTCGCCTTGCGCGCCGAACCCGCGCTGCCGACGCAGCTACGACGGCTGGTGATCATGGGTGGCTCCTTCGGGCACGGCACGAACCCGTTGGCCGAGTGGAACATTCGGGTGGATCCCGAGGCGGCGGGCGAGGTCTTCGCCGGCTGGGCGGGGCACCAACGGCTTCCGATCGTCTGCGGTTTGGACCTCACCAGGCGCGTCGCCATGACGCCGGAGCTCCTGGCCGGGCTGGCCGGGATCGCGGGCCCGTCCCCGTTGATGTCGGTGATCGAGGATGCTATGCGGTTCTACTTCGAATCCCACGAGGACCGCGGCCACGGTTACGTCGCGTTCATGCACGATCCGCTGGCCGCGGCGGTGGCGCTGGACCCCCGCCTGGTGCCGACCCGGGCGGGAACGGTGGAGGTCGAGCTGGCGGATGTCGCTACCCGCGGGGTGACGTCCGCGTCCTGGGGGACGGGCCGAAAAGCCAACGCCCTGATCGGGGTTGACGTGGACGCCACGGCGTTCTTCGACGGGTTCATCGGGCGGGTCGGTCCGTTCGCGCGCCGGCTCGGCGGCCAGGACATCACGCGACCCGGAACTGTTCGAGGTCGGCGTGCTTGACGCTCAACCCGTGCCCGGGCGCCGACCGGTCCGGGCGCAGCACGCCGCCCGGCTCGGGATCGATGGTGCCGTCGAACGCCAAGCCTTCGATTCGCACGTGGTCGTGGAAATACTCGAGGTGGCGCAAATGCCAGACGGCGGTGCCGACCTGGCCGCTGATCTGTGGGGCGCAGTGCAGTGAGACGTCCATGCCGCGGGCGTCACACAGCGCGCCGACCTTGAGGGCTCCGGTGATGCCGAGGGCGCGGGTGACGTCGACCTGCAAGCAGTCCACCGCGCCCGCGGCGAGCATGCGGTGAAAGTAGGGCAGGTGATATCCGTATTCGCCTGCGGCGATGTCCATTCCGGGGGGCCCCTGCTCGCACAGCTGGTGCAAGCCGTCGAGGTCGTCGGAGGTCACCGGCTCCTCGAACCAGCGCACGTCGTGCTCGGCGAAGCGCTGCGCCCACAGCAGGGCCTGTTTGCGGGTGTATGCGCCGTTGGCGTCGACGAACAACTCGGTGTCGCCGATCGCCGATCGGGCGGCCGCAACCCGGCCGATGTCGGCGTCGGGATCGCGGCCCACCTTCATCTTGACGCGGGGAATGCCGGCCTCCACCCAGCCGCACAACTGGGCGCGCAACGTCTCGTTGTCGTACGAGGTGAATCCCCCGCTGCCGTAGATCGGTGTGCTGTCGTGAACGGCCCCGAGCGCGATGACCAACGGCTCACCCAGCAGGCGGGCACGCAGGTCCCACAGCGCGATGTCGACGGCCGAGATCGCCTCGGCGGCCAGGCCGGGCTTGCCCAGGTTGCGCACCGCGCGCTGCATCTGGGCCCACCGGGCCGGGGGTTGCAGCGCATCCGCACCGGCAAGGACGCCGGCCAGCTTGGAACGCACGACGGTGGCCACGGCCGTGCCGCCGTAGGTGTAGCCGATTCCGAGCTCACCGCCGGCCCGCACGCCGACCAGGATGAACGTCGTCGAGTCCCACTCCAGCGTGCCGTCCGACTCCGGCGCGTCGGTCGGGATGGAGTAGGCCGAGGTCTCCACGGATTCGATCTCGATCGGTTCGCTCGCACGCAACGCCATGCCGGGTGACTACCCGCGCGCAACCCGGGTATGCGCCGCGGCCGGGACCGTCCGGAAAACGAAGGCCCTGCGGCCTATTTGACCAGAGCGAATCGACCGACGTTGGAGATGCCTTTGCGGAAAAGCTGCGCGCAGCCGGTCAGATAGCGCAGGTAGCGGTCGTAGACTTCGTCGGACTGAATGGCGATCGCGCGCTCGCGGTTGGCCCGCAGATTTTCCGCCCAGGTGTCCACGGTCCGTATGTAGTGCGGCCGCAGTAGTTCGATTTCTTCCACCGAAAAGCCGCCGGCCTCGGAGTACTCCAGGACGTCGTGCTTGCCCGGCATCTCCCCTCCCGGGAAGATCTCGGTGCGCAGAAAACGGAAAACCGCAGATCGCTCATCGTCAATGTGATGCCGTGCTCGCGCATGTAGCGCTGAGGATAGGAAAAGATGCTGTGTGGTTGCGGCTCAGCGTGATACCGATGACATCGACGTCGTACTTCTCGACGGCCCGGACCAGGGCCGAACCCAGCCGCAGCCGATGTCGGGCACCGTCATTCCCGGCTCGAGCTTGAGCTTGTCCAGCGCCAGATCCAACTTGGCGGTTTGGGCCTCTTCGAGTGTCATCCCGTCGCGCTTGAAGTACGCGTGTAAGTCATTGGGGGGTCTAAGAATAACGAGAAGAACTCATCCGATATGTCGTAGGTCGACTGAGAGTCCGCATAGAACGGCTTTAGCGCGGTCATGGCGATCACCCCGTAGCCAACTCACCCTGGAAACCAACGGGCGCACCGATTTCAACCTCCAGAAGCGCCGTGGCGCTTGGCGATTCGCGTAAAAATCCCGCGCTCCACGCGATCGCGGAGCGGAAGGTCTCGATGGCCTGGCTCATGACGCTCTCCTGATCAAGCGGCGCCCCAGAAATCCGGTGATGGGTGGTCGTCCTGCAGGCCGAAGACCGGCCTGTTTCTTTCCCAACCCAGACGCAGCGCCGTGTCAACGGGCGGCGGCTGACGAGGTGGTGCCCGCCGGCGGACACGGGGCGAAGCACCCGCACCGTCCTGCGTCCCCGGCGAACGGTCCCGACCGGAATCGTCGTCGACGAATCGAGGCACGCCGGACGGGGTATGCGCGGCAGAAGGCGAAGGAAACCGATGAGCGACATACCCCCACTGGCCCGGCAGTTCCCACCACAGGTGCTCCGGCAGTACAGCCTGCTCGCGGACGGCGAACGCGGGATCGTGGTGGGCCCGCGCGGCGACTTCTGCTGGATGTGCTTGCCGCGCTGGGACAGTCCGGCGGCCTTCAACTCGCTGCTCGGCGGTGGCGGGGTGTACGCCGTGGCACCCGACCCACCGCGCTTCGTCTGGGGCGGCCGTTACGAGCGGCGGTCCCTGATCTGGCGGTCGCGCTGGGTGACCACCGACGGCATCGTCGAATGCCGCGAGGCGTTGGCGTTTCCCGGCGACCCGCACACCGCCGTGGTGCTGCGCCGCATCCGCGCCCTGGACGGGCCGGCGCGCGTCCGGGTCGCGCTCGACCTCCGTGCGGACTTCGGCGCCGATGACATGCGGGACCTGTCGCACACCGACGCTATTTGGACGGGACGGTCGGGTCCGCTGCGGTTCCGCTGGGCCGGCGCGGGTGCCGCCCGCCGCTGCGACGACGGCTCGCTGCAGGGGGTTGTCGACGTCGCCCCGGGCACCCAGCACGACCTGGTGCTGGAGCTGTCGGACCGGGACCTGGGTCGACACCCCGCCGGCGCCGACGACGCGTGGGCGGACACCGAACGGGCGTGGGCGCGCGCCGTTCCGGAGTTCTCCGGCACCCTCGCGGATGTGGACGTGGGGACCGCGTATGCCGTGCTGCGCGGCCTGACCAGCGGCGGCGGCGGCATGGTCGCGGCGGCGACGATGTCGCTGCCGGAACGGGCCGAACAGGGCCGCAACTACGACTACCGGTACTGCTGGATTCGCGACCAGTGCTACACCGGGCAGGCCATCGCGTCGGCCGGCGCGCACCCGTTGCTCGACGACACGGTCCGCTTCGTCACCGAACGGGTGCTCGCCGACGGGCCCGAGTTGCGTCCGGCCTACACCGTCACCGGGACGGCCCTGCCCGAGGAGCGGGAGCTCGACCTGCCCGGCTATCCCGGCGCCGTCACCCAGCTCGGCAACTCGGTGACCGGCCAGTTCCAGCTCGATGTGTATGGGGAGGCGCTGCTGCTGCTGGCGGCGGCCGGCCGGCTGGACCGCCTCGACGGCGCGCGGTGGCGCGCCGCCCAAACGCTGGTGGACGCGATCGGGCGGCGGTGGCGCAAACCGGACGCCGGCGTCTGGGAACTCGGCAACCGCCACTGGGCGGAGTCGCGGCTCATCTGCGCGGCGGGACTGCGGCGCATCGCGGAGGTGGCCCCGGCGCGCGAGCGGGCCGAGTGGGATGGGCTGGCCGGCCGTCTGGTGACCGACGCGAATTCGGACTGCCTGCACCCCTCGGGGAGATGGCAACGCGCACCCGATGATTCGCGCATCGACGCGGCGCTGCTGCTGCCCTCGATTCGGGGAGCCGTTCCGGCCGACGACCCGCGCAGCATCGCGACCCTCGAAGCGGTGCGTTCCGATCTCGGCCGGCACGGCTTCGTGTACCGGTTCCGCCCCGACGAGCGGCCACTCGGCGAGGCCGAGGGCGCCTTTTTGCTGTGCGGATTCCTGATGGCGCTGGCCGATCATCAGCAGGGCAACACCGTGGCGGCCGTGCGCTGGTTCGAGCGCAACCGCACGGCCTGCGGTCCACCCGGTTTGTTCGCCGAGGAATTCGACATCGGACAGCGTCAGCTGCGCGGCAACCTGCCGCAGGCCTTCGTGCATGCCCTGCTGTTGGAAGCCGCGCACCGGCTCGCCGACGCCAGCGGCCGCTGCGTTGGCACCGGCACCGGATGACTCGCAGTTTGGGCTGTTTGACGGCGGTCGCGCCGGGTAAGCACCGATCGTGACCCTCGGCAACCGTTGCCACGGGCACTTACGGACTCGACAGCGACTTGGCCGCTGGCCGGATTGAAGGAGCGATCATGCCGAAAACCGCCGACTTCATCGTCGACCGCCTACGCCAGTGGGGCATTCACCGGATCTTCGGATATCCCGGGGACGGGATCTTGTCGATGCTCGGCGCCCTCGACCGGGCCGGCGGCGACCCGGAATTGATCCAGCCGCGCCACGAGGAGATGGCCGCGTTCATGGCGACCGGGCACGCCAAGTTCACCGGTGAGATCGGTTGCTGCCTGGCCACCTCCGGCGGCGGCGCGATCCACCTGCTCAACGGCCTCTACGACGCGAAGCTCGACCACCACCCCGTGGTCGCCATCGTCGGCCAGCAGAAGCGGATGTCGCTGGGCGCGGCCTTCCAGCAGGAGATCGACCCGCTGTCGCTGTACAAGGACGTCTCGTCGGACTTCGTGCAGATCTGCATGGCACCGGAGCAGGCGCGGCAACTCGTCGACCGGGCGTGCAAGGTGGCGCTGAACAACCGGACGGTGGCGACGATCATCCTGCCCGAGGATGTGGGCGAGTCCGAGGCCGTGCCCTCCCCGCCGCGGATGCACGGGGCGGTGTACACCAGCGTCGGCTGGACCAAGCCGAGGGTGATTCCGCCGCAATCCGAACTGGAGAAGGCGGCCCAGATCCTCAACGAGGGCAAGAAGGTCGCGATGGTCGTCGGGCAGGGCGCCGTCGAGGCCGTCGACGAGGTCATTCAGGCGGCCGAGTTACTCGGCGCGGGAGTTGCCAAGACCTCCCTGGGCCGCGCCGTGCTCGCCGACGACCTGCCGTACGTCACCGGGCCCATCGGGCTGCTGGGCTCCACCGCCAGCCACGCCATGATGTCCGACGCCGACACCCTGTTCTTCGTCGGCACCAGCTTCCCCTACGCCGAATGGCTGCCCGAGGAGGGGCAGTGCCGCGGCGTGGAGATCAACCTCGACGGGAAGATGATCGGGACCCGGTACCCGATGGAGGCCAATCTCGTCGGGGATTCCAAAAGCACGCTGCACGAATTGGTTCCGCTGCTGAAACGCAAGGACGACCGGTCGTGGCGAGACAAGATCGAAACAGAGGTTTCCGAGTGGTGGGCGGTGCTGGACAAGCGCGCGCACGACAAGGCCGACCCGCTGAATCCCGAACTGGTGGCCCACGAGCTGTCAAAGCGGCTGCCGGACAACGCGATCCTGACCACGGACGCGGGTTCGGTCGCCAACTGGTGGGCGCGGCACCTGAAGATGCGCCCGGGGATGGCCGCGTCGCTGGCCGGAAACCTGGCCACGATGGGGCCGGGGACGCCGTATGCGATTGCCGCCAAGTTCGCCCACCCCGGCCGCCCGGTGATCGCGCTCATCGGAGATGGCGTGTTCCAGATGAACGGCCTGGCCGAGATGATCACCGTCAAGCGCTACAAGGATCGGCTCTCCGACGGCCCGCTGATCTTCTGTGTGTTCAACAACGAAGACCTCAACCAGGTGACCTGGGAGCAGCGCGCGATGGGCGGTGAGCCGAAATTCGAGGGCTCACAGTACATTCCGGATGTCCCCTACGCCGAGTTCGCCAAGCTGCTCGGGCTGACCGGCATCCGTTGTGACGACCCGAAGAAGATCGGCGAGGCCTGGGACCAGGCGCTGGCGGCCAGCGGTCCGGTGGTGCTGGAGGTGGTCGTCGACAAGGACATCCCGCCGGTCCCGCCGCACATCAAGAAGATGATGGCGAAGAAGACCGCCAAGGCGGTCCGGAAGGATCCGGACCGCGTGAGCATCGGCAAGAAGGGCGCCAAGCAGAAGATGCACGAGTTCACCGAGTCGATCAAGAGCGTCGGCGGCCGGAGCGAACAGGAATGAGCCTGCTGCGGGCCGACCGGTCGCGGACCATTCCGGCCCGCCCCGACACGCGCTTCGCCGCCGGAATGGCCAGCGTCGACAAGGTCAACGTCACCGGCCTGGAAAGCCAGCTCCGCCGGCACGTCAGCGGCGAGGTGCGGTTCGACACCGCGTCGTTGGCGATGTACGCCAACGACGCCTCGAACTTCCGCCAGGTTCCGATCGGGGTGGTGGTCCCCGAGACGCTGGAGGATGTCGTGCAAACGGTCCGGGCCTGCCACGCCTACCACGCCCCGGTCCTGTGCCGCGGCGGCGGCACCAGCCTGTCCGGGGAGACCGTCAACGTGGCGGTGGTGATCGACTTTTCGAAGTACCTCACCGACATCATCGACATCGACCCGCAGAACCGCCTGGCCACCGTGCAGACCGGGGTGATCAACGAACAGCTCAACAAGGCCACCGGCGAACACGGGCTGGTGTTCGGCCCCGACCCGTCGTCGCATTCGCGGTGCACCCTGGGCGGCAACATCGGCAACAACTCCTGTGGCGTGCACTCGGTGCAGTCCCGCTTCTACGGGCCGGGGCCGCGCACCTCCGACAACACCCACGAGCTCGACATCGTCACCTATGACGGTGCCCGATTCACCGTCGGCGTCGACGAGGAAAAAGACCTCGACGCGATCATCGCCGCCGGCGGTCGAAAGGGCGAAATCTACGCCGCGCTAAGGGATTTGCGTGACGAGTACGCCGACGACATCCGCAACGGCTTCGCCGATGTGGCCGATGTGCCGCGGCGGGTGTCGGGCTACAACCTCGACGAGCTGCTCCCCGAGCGGGGCTTCAACGTCGCCCGCGCGCTGGTGGGGACCGAGAGCACCTGCGCGGTGGCGCTGACCGCCACCGTCATGCTCACCCCGGCCATGCTGCATCGCACCGTGGTCGTGGTGGAGTTCGACTCGCTCGGCGCGGCGGGCGACCTCGCCCCGGAGATGATGGAGTGGAAGCCGATCGGGCTCGAGGCCGTCGACCACATGCTGGTGCACGACCAGGAACTCACCGGGGCCAATGCCGCCGGGCGGGCCGCGCTGCCGCGCCCGGATTCCACCGGGGCCTGGCTGATGGTGCAGTTCGGGTCCGATGAGCCGCACGAATCCCTCGAGCGCGCAGAGGAATTCGTGCGCTGGTTGAAGAAGAAGAAACACATCGAGGACGACCGCATCGTGCTGGCCCGCGCCAAGCAGGACGGCGGGAACAGCTCCGAGCTGTGGGCGATCCGCGAGGCCGGGCTCGGGTCCACCGCGTTTCCGGTCGACAGCGGAAATCACTGGCCGGGCTGGGAGGACTCCGCGGTCCCGTGGCGGCGGGTCGGTGACTACGTGCGCGACCTGCAGCGGCTCTATGCCAAGCACAACCTGCGCGGCGCCATGTACGGCCACCTCGGGGAGGGCTGCATCCACTCCCGGGTCGGCTTCGACCTGCGCCACAAGGACGGGCTGGTCAACTACCGCACGTTCATGGAGGAGGCCGGCGACCTGGTCGCGTCCTACGGCGGGTCGATGTCCGGGGAGCACGGCGACGGCCAGCAGCGCGCCGAGCTGCTGCACAAGCAGTACGGGCCACGGCTGATGGAAGCCATGCGCAAGTTCAAGCTGATCTGGGATCCCGAGTGGAAGATGAACCCCGGGAAGGTGATCGACCCGTACCGCTTCGACGAGAACCTCAAGCTCGGCACCGACTACAACCCGCCGCGGCCCAAGGTGAAATTCGCCTATACCGAAGACCACGGCGACTTCTCACATGCGGCGCTGCGCTGCGTCGGCGTCGGCAAGTGCCGGGTCCCGGAGGCGCAGGACACCATGTGCCCCAGCTACCAGGTGACCAAGGAGGAGAAGCACTCGACCCGCGGGCGGGCCCGGCTGTTGTTCGAGATGCTGCGCGGCGAGGTGATCACCGACGGCTGGCAGTCCAACGAGGTCGCCGATGCGCTGGACCTGTGCCTGGCCTGCAAGGGCTGCACCAGCGACTGCCCGGTGGACGTGGACATACCGACCTACAAGGCGGAGTTCCTCTACCACCACTTCCGCTCGCTGCGCCGCTGGCGGCCGCGCTATGCCTACGCGTTCGGGTTCATCGACCAGGCCGCGCGGCTGGCCAGTGCGGTGCCGGAGCTGGCGAATTTCGCGACCCAGACGCCCGGGATTTCCCGAATCGCCAAGGCCCTCGGCGGGATCGACCGGCATCGGCCGCTGCCCACCTTTGCGCCGATGACGCTGCAACAGTGGTTCGCCGCGCGTCCGGTCGTCAACGCCTCCGGGCCGCGGGTGATCCTGTTTCCCGACACCTTCAACAACCGCCTGCACACCGACGTCGGCGTCGCATGCGTCGAGGCGATCGAGGCGGCCGGGTGGCGGGTGATCATGCCCACCGGGCACATCTGCTGCGGCCGCCCGCTGTACGACTACGGCTTCCTCGACGTCGCCGAGCACTACCTACACGACGTTCTGGAGCAGTTGCGCAGCGAAATACGCGCCGGCACACCGGTCGTCGGGATGGAGCCGAGCTGCCTGGCGGTCTTCAAGGACGAGCTCAAGAAGCTGCTGCCGCACGACGACGACGCGGACCGCCTGGTGCGCAACAGCTATCACTTCGCGCAGTTCTTCACGGAGTTCGACGTCGAGGTGCCCAAGGTGTCGACCGCGCGGGCGCTGCTGTGGGGTCACTGCCACCAGCGGGCCACCGGCGGTGTCGACGCCGACCAGCAGGTCCTGCAGAAGATGGGCATCGACGTGGAACCGGTTTCCGGCGGGTGCTGCGGGCTGGCCGGCTCGTGGGGATTCGAGCAAGGCAAGTACCGACTTTCGCTCGACTGCGGTGAGCAGGCTTTGCTGCCGGCGATCCGGAAGAACCCGGATGCGCTGGTGGTGGCCAACGGGTTCTCCTGCCAGACGCAGATCAGCGACTCCGGTTCGGCGGACGCGCTGCACCTGGGTCAAATCATGGCCATGGCGAAAAGCTCGGCCGACATCGGATCCGCGGCGGCGCCGGGCCGGCCCGAACCCAGCCCACGGAAGCGCGTTGCCCGCGTGGCCGTGCCGGTGGCGGCGCTGGGCGCGACCGCACTGGCCGGGGTGGCTGCGGCGCGAAAGCTCTGGCCCGCAAGCGATTAGGAGGGAACCCACCATGCCCTTTGCCGAGTACCAAAACGAGCTGTACGCGCAGGGTCAGGCCGGACGCCAGCCGCCCTACCCCATCAGATTCGCCGACCTGGAGGCAAAGGCGGCCGCGGCGATGCCGCCGAAGGTGTTGGACTACGTCGCCGGCGGCGCCGGCGACGAGCACACCCAGCGGGCCAACTGCGACGCCTTCAAGCGCTGGGGCCTGTATCCGCGGATGGGCGTCGCCCCCGAGCAGCGCGACATGTCCGTCGAGCTGTTCGGCATCGCGCTGCCGTCCCCGATCTTCATGGCGCCCATCGGTGTTATCGGCGTGTGCGCCCAGGACGGCCACGGCGACCTGGCCGCGGCGCGGGCGTCGGCGCGCACGGGCGTGCCGTTCTTCGTGGGGACGCTCACGTCCGACCCGATGGAAGAGGTCGCCGCCGAACTCGGCGATACGCCGGGCTTCTTCCAGCTGTACACGCCGCCGGACCGCGAGATGGCCGCCAGCCTGGTGCACCGCGCCGAGGCATGCGGGTTCAAGGGCATCGCGGTCACCCTCGACACCTGGGTCACCGGGTGGCGGCCGCGCGACCTGAGCGGCGGGAACTACCCCCAGGTGCCCAGCGGATGCCTGGCCACCTACACCTCCGACCCGGTCTTTCGCGCGGGCCTGGATCCGGGTGAGGACGCCACCGAGGCGGCGGTGCGCAAGCTGCCGATCTTCGGTGGCCCGTTCCGGTGGAGCGACCTGGAGTGGCTCCGCGACCAGACCAGCCTGCCGCTGCTGGTCAAGGGCATCTGTCACCCCGACGACGTGCGCCGCGCCAAAGACATTGGCGTCGACGGCATTTACTGTTCCAACCACGGCGGTCGCCAGGCCAACGGCGGACTGCCCTGCCTGGATTGCCTGCCCGGGGTGCTCGAGGCCGCCGACGGGATGCCGGTGCTGTTCGACTCGGGCGTCCGCAGCGGGGCCGACGTCATCAAGGCGCTGGCGCTGGGGGCCACGGCGGTGGGCATCGGCCGCCCGTACGCCTACGGCCTGGCCCTCGGCGGTGTCGAGGGCATCGTGCACGTGCTGCGCTCGCTGCTGGCCGAGGCGGACCTGATCATGGCCGTCGACGGGTACGCCTCGCTCAAGGACCTGACGCCGGAGGCGTTGCGGCCCACTTACTCGTAGCTTCCCTCGAGGTACCAGCGCCGCCGGCGATAGCACAGCAGAAAGGCCCGCTCGTCCTCCAGCAACACCTGGGCGCGGGCGGTGCGACTTTCCCCTTGACCGGCCCTACCCCGGTCATCCCACCACCGTTCGTCGACCGGCCACGGCCCGGCCCACCAGCGCAGCCGCTCGTCCCGGCCGGGCGCGGTCAGCCGCGCCGGGTCGGCCGAGAACATCCCCCGGCTGGTCACCCGTATCGGATTGCCTTGGGCGTCAACCAATTCCACCGGGTCGTCCAGCAACACGGCCGGCGACGGCTCCGGCAGCCGGCCGGGCCACGGAAGGCCCGGGTCGGCCTGCGGCACCGGTTCGTCGCCCAGCGGGGTCAGCGTGATGCGTTCGGCGGGCCCGCGACCGCCGGACAGCACCGGCACCCGCACCGCCTCCGGGCCGAGCAGGCCCTGCACCCGCACCAGCGCGCGGCGGGCCCGCATCCGGTCCTCCTCGCCCAGGCCGCCCCAAAGCGGAAGCTGCAGGGCCCCGGCCGACACCACCTCCACCGCCCGCAGCCGCAGCAGCGTTATCGGCGACGTGGGGCGGTCTTGCGCCCTCCTGTTGCTCAACCACCCGTCCAGCTGCCAGCGCACCCTGTCGGCGGTGGCGTCCTCGGTCAGCGGCTCGGCGCACCGCCACACCCGTTGCCGCTCTTCGCCGTTGGCGGTGACGGCGTGAATGGCCAGCCGGGTGCAGCCCACCCCGGCGGCCATCAGCGCCCGGTGCAGCGCGCCGGCCAGCGAGCGCCCGGCAAATGCCGCGGCGTCGACCCGGTCGACCGGCGGGTCGCAGTCCAGCACGGCCTCGAGTTCCTCCGGCGGCTCGCGCCCGGACGGACCCCGCTCCGGTTCGGCGCGGGCGAAGCGGTGCGCGGCCACCCCGTCGGCGCCGAACCTGGAGGCCACGTCGGTCCGCGACAGCGCGGCGAACTGACCGATGGTGCGAATCCCCATCCGCCACAACAGGTCCGTCAGCTCCTCGCGCCCAGGGCCGGACAGGCTCGGCTCGGTGGCCAGCTGCCGGATCGACA
The DNA here is from genome assembly GCF_002086635.1 of Mycobacterium alsense. Classification (GTDB taxonomy): domain Bacteria; phylum Actinomycetota; class Actinomycetes; order Mycobacteriales; family Mycobacteriaceae; genus Mycobacterium; species Mycobacterium alsense. The sequence goes on from NZ_MVHD01000008.1 coordinate 17,600, forward strand.
GCGCCGCAAGGAATCTCGCGTCGCCCCCCGTCTCGATGATGCGGCCCGCCCGCGCGGCGAAGACCGCGGTGGACAGCCGGTCGGCGATGCCGACCTGACACTCGGCGCCGGCGGCGGCCACCGCGTCGATCAGCCGCTCGGCGGCCTGGGCCTCGGAGCCGAAGTAGCGGGCCGCGCCGCGCACCGGCAACACCAACAGCCCGGGCCGCAGCACTTCGGCGCGGGGCACCAGGTCGTCCACCGCGGCGACCACCCCCTCGAAGAAGCGGGCGTCGCGGTCGGCGTCGGCGGTCGCGACGTGCAGCTGCGGGCAACGCGCCGCCGCCTCCCGTCGTCGCAGCCCCCGGCGCACCCCCGCCGCACGCGCGGCCGACGAGCAGGCGATCACCCGGTTGGCCAGCGTGACCGCGATCGGGGCCGTCGCGGGCAGGTCCGCGGCCGCCGCCGCCGCGACCGCGGGCCAGTCCATGCACCAGATCGCCAAAACCCTTGAGCCGGAAGGGTTCATCCGGCTCGCGCCCGGCCGGCCACCCGCCTGCCCGCGCACACCCCGCTCACCTGCAGCCGTACGCTGCCGATCCGGCCGAATCCCGGGCGGCCGCCGCCGGTGATCTCATAGCCGCAAACCCGGGCCGCAAGCCGCGTCGGCGCGCCCTGCCAGTCGCCGTCGGTGACCAGCAGCGTGCACCCCTTGCTGCGGGCCCGCGCCACCACCGCGCGCGCCCGCGTCTGCGGCACCCGGCGCCCGCCCAGGCCGAGCACCACCAGGTCCATGCCGTCGATGAGCACCGCGGCCACCTCGACCGGATCGGTTCCGGGATCCGGGATCACGGCGAGGCGGCTCAGGTCCGCCCCCATCTCCGCGGCGGCCAGCAGCCCGATGTCCGGCTGGCCGACGATGGCGACGTTGCCGCCGGCCGCCGTCGCCGCGGCCACCATGCTCACCAACAGCGACCGCGCCCCCGACAGCACCGCCACCGTGCCCCGCGGCAACGGCACCGGCAGCGACTCCGCAAGCCACCCCGGGAGCGCCAGCCGGGATTCCGAATCCGGCAGCAGGTCGTCGGCGGGGGCGGCGGCCCCGGCCACCGCGCCCGACATTTTTCCGGAGATCTGAGCCATCCGCCGGCGCAGCGATTCCAGCTGGTCAGCACGGTGATCGGAGGCAAAAGCCGCGGTCATGACCAACCTCCTCGATCAGCTCTTTTCGAACTTATGTTCGATACATTTGCGAGTAAACACCCACCCTCTGACAACCGTCAAGCAACGCAAGATGCTGCTTTAGGCGGGCGATGCTGGTGTGGCAAATGGTGCTTTTGAGTAGCGTGGTATCGGTGGCGAACAACGTGACGATCGCGCAGACACACCGCGAAACTGCAACTGGCAACGCATTTCTCGAGAAGAGGCGTCGGCAGTTGCAGCTTCGCGGCATAAGCCGGCGGCCAGCTACTCCCACTCGATGGTGCCCGGCGGCTTGCTGGTGATGTCCAGCACCACGCGGTTGACCTCGCGCACCTCGTTGGTGATGCGCGTGGAGATGCGCTCGAGCACCTCGTAGGGCACCCGGGTCCAGTCGGCGGTCATGGCGTCCTCGCTGGACACCGGCCGCAGCACGATCGGATGCCCATAGGTGCGGTTGTCGCCCTGCACCCCGACCGAGCGGACGTCGCCCAGCAGCACCACCGGGCACTGCCAGATCTGGTTGTCCAGGCCGGCGGCGGTGAGCTCCTCGCGCGCGATCGAGTCCGCGCGCCGCAACGTCTCCAAGCGACCCGCGGTGACCTCGCCCACGATGCGGATGCCCAGCCCCGGCCCCGGAAATGGCTGGCGCGCAACGATTTCCTCCGGCAGGCCCAGCTCCCGCCCGACCGCGCGCACCTCGTCTTTGAACAGCAGCCGCAGCGGCTCGACGAGCTTGAACTTCAGGTCGCCCGGCAGGCCGCCGACGTTGTGGTGGCTCTTGATGTTCGCGGTGCCGCTGCCCCCGCCGGACTCCACCACGTCCGGATACAGCGTGCCCTGCACCAGGAACTCAACCGGCTTGTCCCCCAACACATCCCGCACCGCACCCTCGAACGCACGGATGAACTGCCGGCCGATGATCTTGCGCTTGCCCTCGGGGTTGGTCACCCCCGACAGCGCCTGCAGGAAGGTGTCCGCCGCGTCGACGGTCACCAGGTTGGCGCCGGTGGCGGCGACGAAATCGCGCTGCACCTGCGCTCGCTCGCCGGCGCGCAACAACCCATGGTCGACGAACACGCACGTCAACCGGTCCCCGACGGCGCGCTGCACCAGCGCCGCGGCGACCGCCGAATCCACCCCGCCGGACAACCCGCAGATCGCATGGCCGTCACCGATCTTCGCACGCACCTGCTCCACCAGCGCACCGGCGATATTGGCCGGCGTCCACTCGGTGCCGAGCCCGGCGAAGTCGTGCAGGAACCGGCTGAGCACCTGCTGGCCGTGCGGGGTGTGCATCACCTCCGGGTGGTACTGCACCCCGGCCAGCCGCCGCTCCCGGTTCTCGAAGGCGGCCACCGCCGCGCCCGCGCTGCTGGCCACCACGTCGAATCCGTCCGGGGCCGCCGTCACCGCGTCACCGTGACTCATCCAGACCGGCTGGACACTGGGCAGGTCCGAATGCAGTTCGCCGCCAAGCACTTTCAACTCGGTGCGGCCGTACTCGCTGGTGCCGGTGTGGGCGACCGTGCCGCCGAGCGCCTGCGCCATCGCCTGGAAGCCGTAGCAGATGCCGAACACCGGCAACCCCAGGTCGAACAGCGCGGGATCGAGCTGCGGCGCACCGTCGGCGTAGACGCTGGCCGGGCCGCCGGACAGCACGATGCCCGCCGGATCGCGGGCCTTGATCTCCTCGATCGAGGCGGTGTGCGGGATGACCTCGGAGAACACCCGCGCCTCCCGGACCCGCCGGGCGATCAGCTGCGCGTACTGGGCACCGAAGTCCACGACCAGCACGGGCCGATGCGCCGGGCCGGCCGCCTCGGAGTCGACAGGTTTCGCCACGCCGCAAGCTTAGTGGCACGGCGCCGGGTGTCAGCGGTGTCGGCGTCCTAGTGCGCGGCGGCCGACCGGATCACGGCGTCGACGACCCGGCGGATCCGCACGGCGGCCTGATCCGGGTCGGGCTGGCCCGCATCGAGCCAGGCGATGACGGCGTCGATCGTCATGCTCGGCAGCAGCCGCGCCGCCCAGCCCCGCCATCGGTCGTCGGCTACGTCCGCGAGGTGCCGGCGGGTGATATCGGTCGATCTCTCCACGAGCGCGTCCATCACGTCACGAAATTCCGGTTCGCGTGCGGCGTAGCGATACAGCAGCCGGAAGGCGTCGGGATCGGCCGCGGCCGCGCGGATGAGCGCGGGGATGCTGGCGTCGTCGAGGTGGTCCCCCCCGGTGGCCTCGCGCAGCCGCATGTGACCGCTTTCGATCACTCCCCGGTACAGGTCGGCCTTCGACGCGAAGTGCCGGTAGAGGATCACCGGCGTGACACCGGCCTCGGCGGCGATGGCGTCCAGGCCGGTGTTGGCGAATCCGCCGCGGGCGAACGCGCGCGTGGCCGCCTCGAGGATCTGTTGGCGCCGCTGGGCGCGCGGCATCCGGCGGGTCGGCTCCGAGCGGACGGCGGTCACGCCACCTCCTCTTGTCTAGGCCTCAGTATACAAGTTATCTTGTATATAAGTATCTATACATGATCTGGCACGCGGAGGACGCAGATGATCCAGCGGGTGCGCACGCCGGTGGGCCACCCGGCCTGGCTGGTCACCGACTACGCCCACGTGCGCCCGCTGCTGGACGACGATCGCCTCGGCCGCTCGCACCCCGACCCCGACACCGCGGCGCGCACCGGGGAATCCGCGTTGTTCGGCGGCCCCCTGGGCGACTTCGAAACCGAAGCGGCCGACCACAGTCGGATGCGGGCGCTGCTGCAGCCCCATTTCGCGCCCCGGCATCTGCGGGCGCTGGAGCCACGGGTCCAGGCGCTGGCCACCGGGCTGCTGGACGAACTGGCGGAGCACGGCCCGCCGGCCGATCTGCACGAGCGGCTGGCGGTGCCGCTGCCGATCCTGGTGATCTGCGAGCTGCTCGGCGTACCCTATGCCGACCGCGACCGTTTCCGGTCGTGGGCAAACGATGCCAGCAACGTGCGCGATCACGCCCGCTCCGAGCGCGGGCTGGCCGAGCTGTTCGCATACGGCCGGGAGCTGGTGCAACGCAAGCGCACCCAGCCGGGCGACGACGTGATATCCCGGCTGTGCGCCACCGACGGCGTCTCCGACGAGGACGCCGCCGCGTTGTCGATGTTCATGCTGTTCGCCGGGCACGAGACCACGGTCGTCCAGATCGGGCTCGGGACGTTGCTGTTGCTGACCAACCGCGATCAGTGGCGTGCGCTGACGGGAGACCCCGCGTTGGTCACCAGCGCGGTGGAGGAACTGTTGCGCGGCGCGCCCATCGCCGGTGGCGTGGGCGGGATCCCCCGCTACGCTCGCACGACCTTCGACATCGACGGGGCGACCGTCCACACCGGGGACCTCGTGCTGCTGGACGTCGGATCGGCCAATCACGACCCGCTGGTGTTCACCGATCCCGAACGCATCGACATCGCCCGCAGGGAAGCCACCCACGTGGCGTTCGGATACGGCGCGCGCTACTGCATCGGGGCTCCGTTGGCACGCATGGAATTGAAAGTGGTCTTCAGCCAACTCGTTTCGCGATTCCCGTCCATGCACCTGACGGCCGATCCCGCGACGTTGCCGATGCGAGGCGACGCGCTCGCCGGCGGGCTCGTCACCCTCCCGGTGTCGTGGTGAATCGGGATCCTCTGCACAGCCTGAATCACGCCGTACATTTGTCTGCATGAGCAACGACGCCACGATCGGACCGGGCAGCGTCATCCCCGCGCGCAAACTCACCGCTGTTTCCGGCGACGCGGTCGCGATTCCCGACCCCGAGCGCCTCGTACACCTTCAACTGCGCCGCTTCGCCGGCTGCCCCATCTGCAATGTCCACCTGCAGTCGATCGTTCGTCGACACGAGGAGATCGCCAAGGCGGGTGTCCGCGAGGTCGTCGTGTTCCACTCGACCGATGAGGAGTTGGCTCGCTACGTCGACGACCTGCCGTTCGCGGTGGTTGGCGATCCGGACAAGGCGCTCTATGCCGAGTTCGGCGTCGGCACGTCGCCGCGAGCCGTGCTCGACCCGCGCTCGCTGGCGCCCGTGCTGGCACCGATTGCCCGTGAGCAGGTCGGCCGTATCCGGACTCGCCGCCCGTTGACCAACCCGCATCCGACCGGTGGCCGCCTCGGGTTACCCGGCGACTTCCTGATCGGCACGGACGGCAAGGTCCTGGTGTGCAAGCGCGGCCGCCACGCCAACGACCAATGGACGGTGGACGAGGTGCTCGCCCACGCCTACAGCGCGAACGCCTGACGCACCGCGGCGACGGCATCCGGGTCGCCTTCGACGCCGACGCGCCGCAGCGCCGCCCTGCGCTTGGCCTCGGTGGATCCCTGACGCGCGACGACGAGATCCGCCGCGCTGGCGGTGATCGTCACCGCGGGATCGCCGTGCGGGGCGGCGAGATGGCCGTCGCTCACCGCGAAATCGAAACGGCGACCGTCGATCTCGACGCGGCAGGTGATGTCCAAACCGTCGGTGACGCCGGGTTCGAAGGGCAGCAGCACTCCGGCGAGGAATCCGTTGAGCGGCGAGACCGGGCCGCTGTCGACCGGATCAAGCCGGTCCAGACCCAACCACGCGATGCTCCGCAGGATCGGTAGCACCTTCGTCCAGCCGAGCTCGCTGAGCGCATAGACGGTCCGTCCGATGGGGGCGGGCAGGTCGACGCGGTCGACCAGCCCGTCGCCCTGCAGCTCCTTGAGCCGCTCGGCGAGCAGGTTGGTCGCGATGCCCGGCAGCGCGGCGCGCAGGTCTCCGTAGCGGCGCGGCCCGCCGACCAATTCGCGCAGGATCAGCAGCGTCCACCGCTCGCCCAGGATGTCGAGGCCGATGGCGATGGGGCAGTTCTGGTTGTACTTGCGGGCCCGCACCCTCCCGACTTTACCGACACCAGAAATTATTTTCAATCATCTACTTGATTTATTTGTCTATCTACTTTACCGTCTTGTCCATGCGCGCCGAGCCGCTCTTCCGCAATCACCCGCTCCCCGCCCTCGCCGTCATCTGCCTCGGCGTCTTCGTCATCAGCGTCGACGCCACCATCGTCAACGTCACGCTGCCCACCCTGTCGCGCGAACTCGGCGCCGACACCGCCCAGCTGCAATGGATCGTCGACGCCTACACGCTGGTGATGTCCGGCCTGCTGCTGTCGGCCGGCAGCCTGTCCGATCGCTATGGCAGGCGTGGCTCGCTGAGCCTCGGCCTGGCCCTATTCGCGGTCACTTCCGGCGTTGCGGCCCAGGTTAATTCGGCGGACACGCTGATCGCGGCGCGCGCGGCCATGGGCGTTGGCGCCGCGGTGATCTTCCCCACCACGCTGGGCCTGATCACAAACATCTTCACCGACGCGGTGGCGCGCGCCAAGGCCATCGGAGTGTGGGCGGCGATGGTGGGCGTCGGGGTGGCCGTGGGCCCGATCAGCGGGGGCTGGCTGCTCGAGCACTTCTGGTGGGGCTCGATCTTCATGGTGAACATCCCGATCGCGGCGCTGGCCATCGTCGGCGGCATCTTGTTCGTCCCGACCTCACGGGACCCCGCGGCACCGCGCGTCGACGTCCCCGGCCTGATGCTGTCCGTGGCCGGCATCACGATGCTGGTCTACTCGGTCATCGAGGCGCCCACCCGGGGCTGGACCAGCCACCGCACCGTCACCGGATTCGCGCTCGCCACAACGGTTCTCGTCGTGTTCGCCCTGTGGGAGCGGCGCAGCACCCATCCGATGCTGGACGTTTCGGTGTTCGTCAACCGCCGCTTCTCCGGGGGCAGCCTCGCGGTCACCGCCGGCTTTCTGACCCTGTTCGGGTTCATCTTCGTCATCACCCAGTACTTCCAATTCATCAAGGACTACACGGCATTTCAGAGTGGTGTGCGCCTGCTGCCGGTCGCGGCCTCCATCGCGCTGGCCAGCATCGCCGGACCCCGACTGGTGGAGCGCGTCGGCACCACGGCCGTCGTCGCCGCCGGGCTCGCCGTGTTCGCCGCCGGCCTGGCCTGGGCGTCCACGGCCGACGCCGCCACGCCCTACGACCAGATCGCCATGCAGATGGTGCTGCTCGGCGGCGGCCTGGGCCTGACGACGGCCCCGGCCACCGAGGCGATCATGGGATCGCTGCCCATCGACAAGGCCGGCCTCGGGTCGGCCGTCAACGACACGACGCGTGAGTTCGGCGGCACCCTCGGCGTGGCCATCGCCGGCAGCATCTTCGCGTCGGTGTACTCCGGACATCTCGGGGGCGCCGCGTTGGCGGGCCTGCCCGCCGACGCGATGCGGCACTCGATGGCGCTGGCGCACACGGTGATCGGGCAGCTGCCCGCCCAACGGGCCGGCTATGTCCGAGCCGCCGTCGACCACGCGTTCCTGGACGGCCTGCGGGTCAGCTCGCTGGTCTGCGCGGGCATCGCGGCGGGCGCGGCGCTCGTCGTCGGCTGGCTTCTGCCGTCCCGGGAGCCGGCACGTCAAACCGAAAGGATCATGTCATGAGCGACAGCACTTACGTCCTCGGCCATGCCGACGTGGAGGTGCAACGCCTGCTCCTCCAAGGACGGCTCTATGACCACTACACCGAACACGCGCTGCGGCTCGCCGGGCTGCGCCCGGGCATGCGGGTGCTCGACATCGGCTCCGGCCCCGGCGACGTGTCGTTCGTCGCCGCCCGGCTCGTCGGCCCGACCGGAAGCGTCCTCGGCGTGGACGCGGCGCCAGACATGGTCGCGCTGGCCCGCAGACGCGCCGCCGAACAAGGCCTGACCACAACGCATTTCACCGAGGCCGCGATCGACGCGATCACCCTGGACGAACCAGTGGACGCGGTGATCGGCCGGTTGATCCTGATGCACCTGCCCGACCCGGCCGCGACCCTGCGACACCTCGCCGCATTCGTGCGCCCCGGCGGTGTCATCGCGTTTTCGGAGAACGACATCGCCGGGGCGCGCAGCATCCCGGAACTGCCGTTGTTCGGACGGGTCACGGCCGGCATCGTTCGCGCCTTCGAAGCCATGGGGCTCAGCGCGCGATTCGGCACCACGCTGCACACGGTCTTCTCCGACGCCGGCCTGGGCGCACCGCGGTTGACCCTGGGCACGCCGATCGGCACCGTCGCCGACGCCGACATCCTGGCCTACGCCGCCGAGGTCTGGCGGCTGGTCTCCCCCATCGCCGAACGGGGCGGCTTCGCCATCGACGAGCTGGCCGACATCGACGAGTTCGTGCCGCGGTTCCGCCGGGAGGCGCTCGCGGCCAACGCCGTCATCACGATGCCTCCCCTCATCACCGCGTGGGCGAGGGCACGGGCATGAACGCCACGATCCAGAGCCAATACTCGACGGGCTTGTCGCGCAACAACATCGAGCGCGCGCTGGTCGCCGCCGGCAAGGACCTCGATCGCCTCGAACCCGCCGATCTGGCCGCACTGGAGGACTTCCACACGATGGGCCGTATCGCCACCGCCCAGCTGGTGGACCTGGCCCAAATCACGAGTGACAGTGCGGTCCTCGACGCCGGCGGCGGCGTCGGCGGCACCGCCCGCTACGTCGCCGCCCGCTACGGCTGCCCGGTCACCGCGGTGGACCTCACCGACGAATACTGCGAGACCAACCGTTGGCTGAACAGGCTCGTGGGGCTCGACGACCGGATCTGCGTTCGTCCGGCGGACGTCACCGAACTCCCCTTCGCCGACGGCACTTTCGACGTCGTCATCAGCCAGCACGTCCAGATGAACGTGGCCGACAAGGCGCGCCTGTACTCCGAGGCGCGCCGGGTATTGCATGACGGCGGGCGGCTCGCCCTGTGGGACATCGTCATTGGAGACCACGGCGAACTCGACTACCCGCAGCCGTGGGCCGATCACCCCGCGCGCAGCCATCTGGTCACCGTCGATGGGTTGCGCGCCGTCGTCGAGGCCGCCGGGTTTGCGATCGGACACTTCAACGACCTCACCGACCAGGCGGCCGCGCTGATGCGGGCCATGCTGGCCCAGCCCGCCAACCCGCTGGGCTTGCACGCCTTCGTCCCCGACTTCGCGCGCAAGGTCGAAAACCTCACCCAGGCCCTATCCGACGGTCGCCTAAGAGCCGTCCAGGGGCTCGCCCGCGCGATCACGTGACACTGGCGGCGCTCGGGTAAGCATGGTGGAGTGGAGGTCGCCCGACCCCGACACCGAGAGTGAGGTCCCCGTGCTCGGCCTGCCAGACAAGGTGCGCGCCTGTCTCTTCGACCTCGACGGTGTGCTCACCGATACCGCGAGCGTGCACACCAAGGCCTGGAAGGCCATGTTCGACGCGTTCCTGTCCGAACGGGCCAAGAAGACCGGCGACAAGTTCGTGCCCTTCGACGCGGCCGCCGACTACCGGCGATACGTGGACGGCAAGAAGCGCGAGGACGGGGTCCGGTCGTTCTTGGCCAGCCGCGGCATCGAGCTGCCCGAGGGCAGCCCGGACGACGCGGGAGACGCCGAGACGATATACGGCCTGGGCAACCGAAAGAACGACATGTTCCAGAAGGTCCTGCACGACGACGGGGTCAAGGTGTTCGAGGGCTCGCGCCGCTACCTGGAGGCGGTCTCGTCCGCGGGCCTGGGCATCGCGGTGGTGTCGTCGAGCGCCAACACCCGCGACGTCCTGGAAGTCACCGGCCTCGACCGGCTCGTCCACAAGCGGGTCGACGGCATCACGCTGCGCGACGAGCACATCGCCGGCAAGCCGGCCCCCGACTCCTACCTGCGCGGGGCCCAGCTGCTCGACGTGGACCCCGAGGCCGCGGCCGTCTTCGAAGACGCGTTGTCGGGCGTGCAGGCCGGCCGGGCCGGTAACTTTGGCTACGTGGTGGGCGTCGACCGGGTGGGCCAGGCCGAGGACCTGCGCCGCAACGGCGCCGACGTGGTGGTCACCGATCTCGCCGACCTGCTGGCATGATCGCCCGATGATCACCGAGGAAGCCTTCCCCGTCGAACCCTGGCAGGTCCGCGAAACCCGGCTCGACCTGAACCTGCTGGCCCAGTCCGAATCCCTGTTCGCCCTGTCCAACGGGCACATCGGGTTGCGCGGCAACCTCGACGAGGGCGAGCCGCACGGCCTGCCGGGCACCTACCTGAACTCGTTCTACGAGATCCGGCCGCTGCCCTACGCCGAGGCCGGCTACGGCTATCCGGAGGCCGGCCAGACGATCGTCGACGTCACCAACGGCAAGATCATCCGGCTGTTGGTCGAGGACGAGCCGTTCGACGTCCGCTACGGCGAGCTGATCTCCCACGAGCGCATCCTGGATTTGCGCGCCGGCACCCTGACCCGCCGGGCGCACTGGCGCTCGCCGGCGGGCAAGCAAGTCCGCGTCGTGTCCACCCGGCTCGTCTCCCTGCCCCACCGCGGCGTCGCCGCCATCGAGTACGTGGTGGAGGCGGTCGAGGAGTTCGTCCGCGTGACCGTGCAGTCCGAGCTGGTCACCAACGAGGACCAGCCCGAGACCTCCGACGACCCGCGGGTGTCGGCCATCCTGGAGAACCCGCTGGAGGCCGTCGACCACGAAAACACCGAAACCGGAGCGCTTCTCATGCACCGGACGCGGAGCAGCGCGCTGATGATGTCGGCGGCGATGGAGCACGAGATCGAGGTTCCCGGGCGCGTCGAGTTCAGCACCGACGCGCGGCCGGACCTGGCGCGCACCACGGTCATCTGCGGGCTGCGCGCGGGCCAGAAGCTGCGCATCGTCAAGTACCTGGCGTACGGCTGGTCGAGCATCCGCTCCCGCCCGGCGCTGCGCGACCAGGCCGCCGCCGCGATCCACAGCGCCCGCTACAGCGGGTGGCAGGGGCTACTGGACTCGCAGCGGGCCTACCTCGACGAGTTCTGGGAAAACGCCGACGTCGAGGTCGAGGGCGACCCCGAATCCCAGCAGGCGGTCCGGTTCGGGATGTTCCACCTGCTGCAGGCCAGCGCCCGCGCCGAACGCCGCGCCATCCCCGCCAAGGGGCTCACCGGAACCGGCTATGACGGCCACGCCTTCTGGGACACCGAGGGTTACGTGCTGCCGGTGCTGACCTACACCGCCCCGCACACCGTGGCCGACGCGCTGCGGTGGCGGGCCTCGACCCTGGACCTCGCCAGGGATCGCGCGGCCGAGCTCGGCCTCGACGGCGCCAGCTTCCCGTGGCGGACCATCCGCGGGCAGGAGTGCTCGGCGTACTGGCCGGCCGGCACCGCGGCCTGGCACATCAACGCCGACATCGCGATGGCCTTCGAGCGCTACCGCATCGTCACCGGCGACCACAGCCTGGAGCGGGAGTGCGGCCTGAAGGTGCTGGTCGAGACCGCCCGGCTGTGGATGTCGCTCGGGCACCACGACCGGCACGGCGTGTGGCACCTCGATGGCGTCACCGGTCCCGACGAGTACACCGCGGTCGTGCGCGACAACGTCTTCACGAACCTGATGGCGGCGCACAACCTGGTCACCGCCGCCGAGGCCTGCAACCGCCACCCCGAGGAGGCGGCGGCGCTGGACGTCACCACCGAGGAGGCCGCCGCCTGGCGCGACGCGGCCGACGCCGTCAACATCCCCTACGACGCGGAGCTGGGCGTCCACCAGCAGTGCGAGGGCTTCACCACCTTCGCCGAGTGGGACTTCGAGGGCAACCAGACCTATCCGCTGCTGCTGCACGAGGCCTACGTGCGCCTGTACCCCGCGCAGGTGATCAAGCAGGCCGACCTGGTGCTGGCGATGCAGTGGCAGAGCCACGCGTTCACCCCCGAGCAGAAGGCGCGCAACGTCGACTACTACGAGCGGCGCATGGTGCGCGACTCGTCGCTGTCGGCCTGCTCGCAGGCCGTGATGTGCGCCGAGGTCGGCCACCTGGAGCTCGCCCACGACTACGCCTACGAGGCCGCGCTGATCGACCTGCGCGATTTGCACCACAACACCCGCGACGGGCTGCACATGGCCTCGCTCGCCGGGGCCTGGATGACGCTGGTGGTCGGGTTCGGCGGCCTGCGCGACGACGAGGGCATCCTCTCGCTGGATCCGCGGCTGCCCGACGGCATTTCGCGGCTGCGCTTCCGGCTGCGCTGGCGAGACTTCCGGCTGACCGTCGACGTCAACCACGCCGAGGTCACCTACACGGTGCACGACGGGCCCGAGCACGACCTGACCATCCGGCACGCGGGTCAGCAGCTCACCCTGAGCACCGAGTCGCCGACGACCGTCTCCGTGCGCATCCGCAAGCCGCTGCTGCCGCCGCCGCAGCAGCCGCCGGGCCGCGAGCCGCTGCACCGGCGCGCCCTGGCCCGCACTCAGTGAGGCTGCAGGGTCCGGGCCATCTCGGCGGAGATGGCCCCGCGTAGCTCGTCGTCCGCCAGGTCGTCGATGCCGACCGCCGAGCGGAGGAACGGCGCGAACAGCCGCCAACCGAACTGCAGCGCAAAGGCGTTCGCCACGGCCAGGCGCGCGCCGAGGTCCCCGTCGCGGCCGGGGCCGAAAAGGGGGCGGATGCCGTCGTACATCTGCGCGGCACCCGGAAACCGGGACTGCAGCCTGCCCACCGGATAGCCGTCGAGCACGGCGCGCGCCATGACCCGCATGTGCCGGTCCAGCGCCCGCTCCGCCTCCGCGGGGCCCGGGTCGCTCTGCAGCAGCGCCGTCGTCGTCGCGCCGAGGTGATCGAGCACCGCGCCGACCAGTTGCTCCTTGGTGCCGAAGTGCCGAAACACCAACCCGTGGTTGACCCCCGACCGGGCGGCGATGTCGCGGATCGACGTCGCGGCCGGGCCGCGCTCGGCGAACAGTTCGATGGCCGCCTCCAGGACCGCCGCGGCCACCTCTTCGCGGCCGGTGGGCATTTTCCGACGGGTACTTGCCGAACGTGTAGTCATATGACTACACTAGCTCATGTAGTCGCTTGACTACACCGACTTCGGCGAAAAAGGACGAAACGAAAATGACCGACTCGATCACCGTTACCAAGCTGGGCAGCCGGATCGGCGCGCGGATCGACGGCGCGCGCCTCGGTGGCGACCTGGACGAGACCACCGTGGCGGAGATCCACCGGGCGCTGTTGGCCCACAAGGTGATCTTCTTCCGCGGGCAGCATCACCTCGACGACGGACAGCAGCTGGCGTTCGGCGAGCTGCTGGGCACCCCGATCGGCCATCCCGCGGCCGGCGCCCTCGCCGGTAAGGACGCGCCGATCATCACGCCGATCGACTCCGACTACGGCAAGGCCAACCGCTGGCACACCGACGTCACCTTCGTGGCCAACTACCCCGCGGTGTCGATCCTGCGCGCGGTCACGTTGCCCAGCTATGGGGGCTCGACGCTATGGGCGTCGACGGCGGCGGCCTACGACGACCTGCCCGAGCCGCTTACGTGGCTCGTCGACGACCTGTGGGCGCTGCACAGCAACCGCTACGACTACGTCACGCCCGGCTCGGACGAATGGTTGACCGAGGCGCAGCGGGCGTTCCGGCAGGCGTTCGACAAGCCCGATTTCCGCACCGAGCATCCCGTGGTGCGGGTGCATCCGGAGACCGGTGAGCGGACCCTGCTGCTGGGCGATTTCGTGCGCGGGTTTGTCGGCCTGGACAGTTACGAATCGTCCGTCCTGTTCGAATTGCTGCAGCGGCGAATCACCATGCCCGAGAACACCGTTCGCTGGAACTGGAAGCCCGGCGACGTCGCCATCTGGGACAACCGGGCCACCCAGCACCGGGCCATCGACGACTACGACGGCCAGCGCCGGCTCATGCACCGGGTCACGCTGATGGGTGACGTGCCCGTCAACGTGCACCGGCAGCGCAGCCGGGTGATCAGCGGCGCCCCGCTCCAGGCGATCGCCAGTTAGCGTCAGCCCGCCGTGCTGAGCGGATCGATCGGCAGCCAGCGCAGCGCCCCCGGTGCGTCGAGGGGTACCACCGGGTGCGCGGGCGCGACCGGATCCAGCCTGCGGTAGGTGTCGCCCTGCAGCGGCCGCTGGTCGTTCTCGCCCTTGTTCGGCCACAGCGAGGCGGCGCGCTCGGCCTGCGCGGTGATGGACAGCGACGGGTTCACGCCCAGGTTCGCCGAGATCGCCGCGCCGTCGACCACGAACAGCGTTGGGTAGCCGTAGACGCGGTGGTAGGGGTCGATGACGCCGCGCTCGGGGCTGTCGCCGATCACCGCGCCGCCCAAGAAGTGCGCGGTCAATGGGATGTTGAACAGCTCGCCCCACGTGCCGCCGGCCACGCCGTCGATCTTGGCGGCGATGCGGCGGGTGACCTCGTTGCCGACCGGGATCCACGACGGGTTCGGCTCGCCGTGACCCTGTTTGCTTGTGTACCAACGGATTCCGAGTCTGCCGCGCTTGGTGAACGTGGTGATCGAGTTGTCCAGGTGCTGCATCACCAGCGCGATGACCGTGCGCTCGCTCCACTGGCGCACGTTGATCATCCGGATGATGCCGCGCGGATCCTCGCGGGCCTGGTCCCACAGCTGCTTCCACCGCGGCACGTCGGTGCCCCCCGGACCGTGGCCGTCGGTCATCAGGGTCTGCAGCAGCCCCATCGCGTTGGAGCCCTTGCCGTAGCGGACGGGCTCGACGTGGGTGTCGGACGTCGGATGGATCGACGACGTGATCGCCACGCCGTGGGTCAGGTCGAGGTCGGGCCGGACCTCCAGCGTCGCCGCGCCCACGATCGACTCGGAGTTGGTCCGCGTCAACACGCCCAGCCGTTTCGACAGCCGCGGCAGCTTGCCCTTGTCCCGCATCTTGAACAGCAGGTGCTGCGTGCCCCAGGTGCCCGCGGCCAGGATCAGGTTCTCGGCGGTGTAGGTGCGCCGGTCGCGGCGCAGCCAGCTCCCGGTGCGGACGGTGTGGACATCCCACAGCCCGTCGGGGCGCTGCTCGAATCCCTTCACCGTCGTCATCGGAATAACCTGTGCCCCATTGGATTCCGCGAGCCCCAGGTAGTTCTTCACCAGCGTGTTCTTGGCGCCGTAGCGGCAACCGGTCATGCAGCAGCCGCATTCCAGGCAGCCGGTGCGCTCCGGGCCGGCGCCGCCGAAGTACGGGTCGGGCACGGTCTTTCCGGGCGTCTTGGTGCCGTCGGGCCCGAAGAACACCCCGACCGGGGTGGGCACGAAGGTGTCCCCGCAGCCCATCTCGTCGGCGACCTCCTTGACCAGGCGGTCGGCGTCGGTGAACGTCGGGTTCTCCACCACGCCGAGCATGCGCCGCGCCTGTTCGTAGTGCGGCATCAGCTCGTCGCGCCAGTCGGTGATCTGCGACCATTGCGGGTCCTTGAAGAACGGCTCCGGCGGCACGTACAACGTGTTGGCGTAGTTCAGCGAACCGCCGCCCACCCCCGCGCCCGCCAGGATCATCACGTTGCGCAGCGGGTGGATGCGTTGGATGCCGTAGCAGCCGAGCCGGGGCGCCCACAGGAACTTGCGCAGGTCCCAGGAGGTCTCGGCGAACTCCTCGTCGGCGAAGCGCCGCCCGGCCTCCAGCACGCCGACCCGGTAGCCCTTTTCGGTCAGCCGCAACGCGCTGACGCTGCCCCCAAACCCCGAACCGATGATCAGGACGTCGTAATCCGGCTTCATGCCCACCAGTATGGGCATACCGGCCGGTACTAAACCAGCGAGCCCGACAGCGGGCGGCTAGGCCCCCACCGTCAGCCCGACCTTCTGGAATTCCTTGAGGTCGCAATAGCCGGCCTTGGCCATCGACCGGCGCAGCCCGCCGACCAGGTTCAGGGTGCCGAACGGGTCGTCGGACGGCCCGCCCAGAACCCGCGCCAGCGGCGGGCGCTCGCCGACGGCGATCTGCAGCAACGCGCCCCGCGGCAACGACGGGTGTGCCGCCGCGGCCGGCCAGAACCACCCGCCCCCGAGGGCCTCGGCGGACTCCGCCAGCGGGGTGCCCAGCACCACCGCGTCGGCGCCGCAGGCGATGGCCTTGGCCAGCTCGCCCGAGTTGTGGATGTCGCCGTCGGCCAGCACGTGCACGTAGCGCCCGCCGGTCTCGTCGAGGTATTCGCGCCGCGCCGCGGCGGCGTCGGCGATCGCGGTGGCCATCGGCACGCTGATGCCCAGCACCTCGTCGGTGGTGGTCACGCCGCGGGTTGAGCCGTAGCCGACGATGACGCCGGCGGCGCCGGTGCGCATCAGGTGCAGGGCGGTGCGGTGGTCTTGCACCCCGCCGGCGACGACGGGGATGTCGAGCTCGGAGATGAAGGTCTTGAGGTTCAGCGGCTCCCCAGCCCCGTCCCTGTCCAGGGCCACGCGTTCGGCGGAGACGATGGTGCCCTGGATGACCAGCAGGTCGATGCCGGCGGTCACCAGCACCGGCGTCAGCGCCCGGGCGTTTTGCGGGCTGACGCGCACCGCGGTGGTGACCCCCGCCTCGCGGATGCGGGCGACCGCGGAGCCCAGCAGGTCCGGGTCCAGCGGCGCGGCGTGCAGCTCCTGCAGCAGCCGTATCGCCGCCGACGGTTCGGGCTCCTTTTCGGCGGCCTCGACGAGTTGGGCGATCTTGGCCTCGACGTCGGCGTGCCGGCCGATCAGGCCCTCGCCGTTGAGCACGCCCAGTCCACCGAGGCGGCCGAGTTCGATCGCGAACTCCGGGGACACCAGGGCGTCGGTCGGATGGGCCAGCACCGGGATCTCGAACCGGTAGGCGTCGAGCTGCCAGGCCGTCGACACGTCCTGCGACGAGCGGGTGCGCCGCGACGGCACGATGCTGACTTCGCTGAGTTCATAGGTGCGACGGGCGGCGCGGCCCATCCCGATCTCGACCATGCTCAGTTCGCTGTTCACCGCGCGAAGTAGTTGGGCGCTTCGACGGTCATGGCGACGTCGTGCGGGTGGCTCTCCCGGAGCCCGGCCGCCGTGATCCGGACGAACTGCGCCTGCTGCAGCGCCTCGATGGTGGGCGAGCCGGTGTAGCCCATCGCGGCGCGCAGGCCGCCGGTCAGCTGGTGGATCACCGACGACAGCGGTCCGCGGAACGGCACGCGGCCCTCGATGCCCTCGGGCACCAGCTTGTCCTCGCTCAAAGCGTCGTCGGCGAAGTAGCGGTCCTTCGAGTAGGACTTGGCCTGCCCGCCCGAGCCCCGTCCCGCCATGGCGCCCAGCGACCCCATGCCCCGGTAGCTCTTGAACTGCTTGCCGTTGACGAAGATCAGCTCACCGGGCGCCTCGGCGGTGCCGGCGAGCAGCGAACCCAGCATGGCCGTCGACGCGCCGGCGGCCAGCGCCTTGGCGATGTCGCCGGAGTACTGCAGGCCGCCGTCGGCGATGACGGGCACGCCGGCCGGGCGGCACGCCGCGTCGGCCTCCAAAATCGCGGTGATCTGGGGCGCGCCGACGCCGGCCACTACCCGGGTGGTGCAGATCGAGCCGGGCCCCACGCCGACCTTCACCGCGTCGGCGCCCGCGTGGACCAGCGCCGCGGCCGCGGCCCGGGTGGCCACGTTGCCGCCGATCACCTCGACGCGATCGCCGACCTCGGCCTTGAGTTTGCCGACCATGTCGAGCACCAGGCGGTTGTGCGCATGCGCGGTGTCCACGATCAGCACGTCCACCCCGGCGTCGACGAGCATCATCGCGCGCACCCAGGCGTCACCGCCGACGCCGACGGCGGCGCCGACCAGCAGCCGCCCGTCGCTGTCCTTGGTGGCCAGCGGGTGCTGTTCGGTCTTGACGAAGTCCTTGACGGTGATCAGCCCGGTCAGCCGGCCGTGGCCGTCGACGACGGGCAGCTTCTCGATCTTGTTGCGGCGCAACAGCCCCAGGGCCGCGTCGGCACTGACGCCCTCCTGCGCGGTGATCAGCGGGGCCTTGGTCATCACCTCGGAAACCGGCCGCGTCTGGTCCACCTCGAAGCGCATGTCGCGGTTGGTGATGATGCCGACCAGCGCGCCGGACTCGTCGACCACCGGCAGCCCGGAGATGCGGAACTTGGCGCACAGCGCGTCGACCTGGGCCAGGGTGTTGTCCGGCCGGCAGGTGACCGGATCGGTGACCATGCCGGCCTCCGAGCGCTTGACCATCTCGACCTGACCGGCCTGTTCGGCGACCGGCAGGTTGCGGTGCAGCACGCCCATGCCACCGGCCCGGGCCATCGCGATCGCCATCCGCGACTCGGTCACCGTGTCCATCGCCGAGCTGACCAGCGGCACCTTGAGGCGGATCTTGCGGGTGAGCTGGCTGGAGGTGTCCGCGGTCGCCGGAACCACGTCGGAGGCCGCGGGCAACAGCAGGACGTCGTCGAAGGTCAAGCCGAGCATCGCGACTTTGAACGGGTTGTCACCGCCGGTGGGCACCGGGTCGTCGGCCAGTCCGGGGACGGGGGTTTCGCGCAGGCTGGCAACCAGGTCGGAGCTGTCTTCCAGGTGGGACATGCCACGGGTCATCGGGAGCCCTCCATACGCGCGCGGAGTGAGAAACCCATCCTATCGGCTCGCGGGCCCCGGGTACCCGCTTGCCCGGGCGCGCCGCGGGCACTCACCCGCGCCGGCCGGCGGCGACCTGACCTGCTGGCGTTCTGACGGCCCCCCTGCGTAGGCTAGGGGCGTGCGCGACCACCTACCGCCGGGTTTGCCGCCCGACCCGTTCGCCGACGACCCCTGCGATCCGTCGGCGGCGCTCGATGCCGTCGAGCCGGGGCAACCGCTGGATCAGCAGGAGCGGATGGCGGTCGAGGCCGACCTGGCCGATCTGGCCGTGTACGAGGCGCTGTTGGCGCACAAGGGCATTCGCGGGCTCGTGGTGTGTTGCGACGAGTGCCAGCAGGACCACTATCACGACTGGGACATGTTGCGCGCCAACCTGTTGCAGCTGCTGATCGACGGCACCGTGCGCCCGCACGAGCCCGCCTACGACCCCGAACCGGACTCCTACGTCACGTGGGACTACTGCCGGGGCTACGCCGACGCCTCGCTCAACGAGGCGACGTCAGACGCCGATTTCCACCACCGCCACTGAGCCGCCCCTGAACTAGGGCGTGTCGTCCGGGGCCACCGATGACGGTGTCGTCTTGTGATGGTGATGGCGATGCCGGCCGGACGACGGGCTGGTTGTCGGGCTTTCCGAGGGGCTTTCCGACGGCCCGGCCGACGGGGTCGCCGTGGCGCCCGGGGCCGGGGCCGTGGTGCCGGCCACCGACGGCGGGGTGGTGGTCGGGCCGGGCGAGAGCCCCGTCGTGGACGAGACCACCGGCGCGCTCGGCTTCGGTGCCGCCGGCGGCAGCGTCGCGTTCGGGTTGCGCGACTCCACCCGGGTGTTGAGCAGGTTCACCTGGTCCAGGAGGTCGTTCCGGCTGGCCCCGTCGTTCATCGACTGCACGGTGCTGCTCACCTCGGCCAGCTGATTGGAGGCCTGCGCCCACTGGCCCTGGTCGATCATCTGCTGGACCTTGGCCAGTTCGGCCTTGGCGGACAACGTGATCTGGTCGTCGTTGACCCTCGGCTGGTCGAAGAACATCGCGTGCAGGCCGTAGAGCGCGTCGCCGGGACGGGCCTCGACCACCATGGCGCCGAACCCGCTGAGCGCCAACAGCGTCGCGGCGACCGATCCGATCGCGGCAAGGCCGCGACGGGCGCGACGGCGCTCGGCGAGCCCGGTCTGCAGCGCCTCGACGGCCTCCTCCGGCGACACCAGCGCGCTGGCCGGCGGCCAGCGCAGGTCGTCGCGCCAGTCCTCCAGCAGGACGGCCAGCGCCTCGAAGTTCGGGTCGCCGGCGTCGTGCAGGTCCACGGACCGTCGCTCGGCGAGCGCGTCGAGGAGCAAATCGGTGTGGGCCAACTCGTCCAGGGCCGGCTGATCGGGGAGCGCGTAGCCGAATTCAGGCATAGTCACCCGCCGCGACGATCTCGGACTTGAGCCGTGACAGCGCCCGGTGCTGCGCCACGCGGACCGCGCCGGTGGTGCTGCCGACGGCGGCGGCGGTCTCCTCGGCCGACAGGCCGACGACCACCCGCAGGATCAGGATCTCGCGCTGCTTGGCGGGAAGGATCTCCAGCAGTTCGTTCATGCGGCTGACCGAATCCGCTTCGATGGCACGCTGTTCCGGGCCCGCCTCCGGCGACCAGCGCTCCGGCACCGTTTCCGCGGGGTAGGCACGGTCGCGGCCGGCGGCCCGGTGGGCGTCGGCGATCTTGTGCGCGGCGATGCCGTACAGGAAAGCCAAGAACGGCCGCCCGCGCTCGCGGTAGCGCGGCAGCGCCGTGATAGTGGCCAAGCACACCTCCTGAGCCACGTCGTCCGCTGACAGGCCGCCCCGCTCGATCGTGCCGACTCGCGCCCGGCAATATCGCACGACGATCGGACGGATGGTCTCCAGCACCTCCCGTAAGGCGTTCCGGTCCCCCGCCACGGCCTCCGCAACCACAGCGTCGAGACGTTCCCCTTGAATTGTCATCGACGGCGGTATCTCCAACGTTACGAACGGGACACATCGCGGGCTAACTGTCGAACTGACAATAACGGGCGGAAGGCCGTTTCAGGCGGAACGCCACGCGCCCCCGGCGCGCCGCACCTGGCCTGCGCAGATATCGCGAATTTCGTGCAGCTTTTGTGTTGAAAACGTGGCACTTTCGATATCGATCAGCAAGCACGCCAGCGCCCACCGAAGCGGTATCAGGTGCAATCGGCCGGTGACCTCCAGCGCCGCGTCGGCGACCGCGCGGGCGCGCTCGATGTCGCCGGCGGCGCACACCGCGGCGGCCAGCACCACGTCGCTTTTGGCGCGGTGCCGCGCCGACGGGACGGCCATCGCCGCGGCCAGCGCGACCGCCTCCTCGGCGTGGCGTACCGCCGACGCGCCGTCGCCGGTGGCCATGGCCAGCTCGGCGGCCACCCAGCGGCGGCGCACCGGGAGCCGGTCGGGGACGGCGCCGGGCTCGGCGTCGGCGCGGGCCAACAACGTTGCCGCGGCGGCGAACCGGCCGACCCCCAGGGCATCGGCCGCCAACCCGATCAGCGCGTCGGCGCAGGCCTCGGGATCCGTGCCGGCCAGGGCCAGGGCGCGACCGTCCCAGCCGCGCGCCAACGTGTGCCAGCCGAGCTGGCGCAGAAACGACGCCTGCGTGCTGTGGGCCAGCGAGACCAACCGGTCGCCCGGGGCGCCGCGGCGCAGCGCCGCCAGGTCGCGATAGGCGCTGCCGTAGCGCCCCTGGCCGCCCGCCGCGACGGCGCGCAGCCACAGTTGCCGGGGCGTGGTCGCCGCGGGCAGCGGCCAGCTCGCCGGGCGGTCGCCGAAGGCGGCGGCGGCCAGCGCCGGCTCGATCGTCGAAGTGTGACCAGTTTCAATCACGGTGATAGTAGTAAACACTTCGTGCTGCCGGTGTTACCGAAGTGTTAATCACAATCGGGTCTGTACTAATCGCCGTTTCCGCCGCCCCCCGCGCTGAGCTGGGAAATTACGGAGCCGTCAACTGCCTGGTAGCGGGGCTCCCGCTTAGCAAATCCATAGCATATGAACGGTACGTTAATTTTGCTCCAACGCGTATATACTTTGGCGGCCTAAGTGGCTATTGACGGAAATTCGCCGCCGCCCCTAGGTTCTATGTTTGACGGGTAGTCATCGGTGACTCCACTCGAAATCGGTTGCACAATCGCTTTTCGGACGCTTCGCGAACCTCCTTCCAAGCGTGCGGTGCAGAGAGGGAACGAACCAATGCCACAGCCGGAGCAGCTACCTGGACCCAATGCCGACATCTGGAACTGGCAACTGCAGGGCCTGTGCCGCGGCGTCGACTCGTCGATGTTCTTTCACCCCGACGGCGAGCGTGGCCGCGCCCGCATGCAACGCGAGCAGCGCGCCAAAGAGATGTGCCGGCAGTGCCCGGTGATCGCGGAGTGCCGTTCGCATGCGCTGGAAGTCGGTGAGCCGTACGGCGTTTGGGGCGGTTTGTCGGAGACCGAGCGCGAGTTGTTGCTGAAGGGCGACTTCGGCCGCGTGCGCGGCATCCGTCGCACGGCCTGACGTAGGCCAAAATTGCTGGTAATCAACGCGTTCCGCAACTGCGATCGCGGACATTGAACGCTTCGCGCACCGCAGTTCGTGTCCTAGTCGTGGACTAGACCCTCGCAGGGTCCCGGTCCATCGTCGACGCCGCGTCGAAACCCCCTGCGCCGCGCCGGCGTGGATCCAGTGCGTTCCGTCGTGTCGGGGGGCCCGCGTCGGTTCGCTCGCGTGCACAAAGGAGCGTGCCGTGCGTGAGCGCCCACATCATTCCGTAAGCCGGGTCCGCGATGCCGGACTTGGCGTCATAGCAACCCTGGGGCGGCAGGAATGGCTGGATCGGCCGAGCTACCGCCTCGAGCACCTTCTGACGTTTTTCTTCGCGGCAATGGGCCGGCATCGAGACCGCGTGAGCAACGCGCTGCACGGCACATGGCTCGGCCATCCCCTGCACCCGGCTTTGACGTCGGTGCCGACGGGGGCGGTGACGGCGACGGTCGTGATGGACGCGGCCGGCCTGTTGCCGGGTCACTCCGCGCGATGGCGTGCTGCGTCGAGGTTGGCGCTGGGCGTCGCAATCGTGGGCAGCGTGGGTGCGGCCGCCACCGGCGTGACGGACTGGCAGCACAGCCATCAGCAACCGCGCCGGGTCGGCCTCGTCCATGGGGTGCTGAACGCGGTCTCAACGGTCCTGTATGCGGCGTCGTGGTGCGACCGCTACCGCGGCCGCCATCGGCGCGGGATGGCAACCAGCGGCGTGGCTTATGGCATCACGCTCGGTAGCGGCTACCTGGGCGGCGCTTTGGTTTTCGGATCAGCCATCGGGGTCGATCGTTCCGGTCTGCGGCTCGGGGTGGGCCCCTGGACCGCGGTGCTACCGGCGGCGGCCCTGGATGGCGGGCCGCGTCGGGTCGAGGTGAACGGCGTCGGTGTGGTTCTCTTTCGCAACCGCGATCGGGTGCTGGCCGTCGGCCACCGCTGCCCCCACCTGGGTGCGCCGATGGATGACGGCTGGATCGACCGCGACAGGATCGTGTGCCCGTGGCATGGCTCGAGATTCGCCTGTGAATCCGGAGAAGTGCTGCGCGGACCGTCGACAGCGGCCCTGCCGCGTTATTCGGCGCGGGTCCGCGACGGACTCGTCGAGGTGCGAGGAGTGGCGAAATGAACGCGTACGACGTGCTGTTCGCGCACCACAAGGTTTTGCGCCGACTCTGCTCGGCGATCACGGCGATACCGGCGGTCGCCGACGAGCGGCAGGACGCGCTCGACGAACTGCTGATCGAGCTGGACATCCACATGCGGATCGAAGACGACCTGTTCTACCCGGCGGTGTCGGCGGCCGGCGAACTCGTCGCGATCGCCCACGCCGAACACCGGCAAGTCTGGGATCAACTCGCGGTGCTCCTCCGGGTACCCCCGACGGCCCCCGGATACGAGGACGAATGGCGCTCGTTCGTCGCGGTACTGGACGCTCACGCCAGCGAAGAGGAGCGCGACTTGTGCCCGCCCCCAATAGCTTTGGAACCTCAGGTCCTTGATGAGCTGGGCAGCCGGATGGCCGGGCGCATCGCCAAGTTGCGCCACTCCACGCTCAACAGCCTGCGCGTTCGAGGCCGGATCGCGCTACTGAGCTCGGTGTGAGTCGCTGTGCCGGCGAGCCGATGAGGCGGCGACCTGCTCGAGGAACGCGCGTGCGGGTGCGGAGGCGCTGGCGGAGACCGCGACGCCGAGGCGCCGCACGGTTTTGGGCACCAGCGGTCGCACGGCGACACCGGGCAGGTCGGGCAGCCCGACGCTCGGCAGGATGCTCACCCCCAGCCCCGCCCGCACGATCTCGAGCGCCGCGGTCACTTCGCGCGCGTCGAAGGCCAGATCGAAATGCACCCCGGCCTGCCGTGCCACCGGCATGAACACGTCGGCGCACCCGCCGGTGCCACGCACAAAGGGTTCGGAGGCCAGGTCGGGATAGGTGATGGTTTCTTTCGACGCCAGGCGGCTGCCCGCGGGCACCACGGCGACCATTTCCTGTTCACCCAGGACGGCCACGTCGAGGCCCCTGATCGGCAGCCTGACCACGCCCGCCTCGGCCGCCCCCTGGTCGAGCCAGTCCCGTATTTCCTGTTCGCTTCCCTCGAGGAGCCGGATGGTGACGGCCGGATGCCGTTCGACGAAGGCTTGCAGCTGCGGAGCGACGAGCGCGGCGGTCGCGGTCGGTAGGCTCGCCAGGCTCAGCGTCCCGCTGATGTCACCGGCCAGGCCGGCGACTTCGGTGCGCATCAAGGTCAAGTGCCGCACGGCCTCCCGCGCGTGGGTCAGCGCGACGGAGCCGGCTTCGGTCAGCGAGAGCCCGTCGCGGCGGCGAACGAACAGCGGCAGCCCCAGCTCCTTTTCGAGCGTGGCGACCGCGCGGCTGACGGCAGGCTGCGACAACCCGAGCCGCCGGCCGGCCGCGGTGAAGCCACCCTGATCGACCACCGAGGTGAACGCCTTCAGCTGCAACAAGGTCGTCATCGGACCTCCATATCACCCACGTCATTATTCATATCAACAACGTGATGATCATTTGTTCTTCCAGAACGTTTAAGTAATCATACAGGCACCACCGAAGGAGGACACCATGACGGCAAGGCGAGTACTGATCACCGGGGCGTCGAAGGGAATCGGCCGGGCGGTCGCCGACCGGCTCGCCGGCTCCGGGGGCATACCGGTGGGCCTCGCGCGCACGGCACCGGCGGAATTCCCGGGCGAGTTCTACGAGGTGGACCTCGCCGACCGGGCGGCCACCGCCGACGCGCTCGAGCGCATTGTGGCGAGCGGCCACATCGACGCCGTGGTCAACAACGTCGCCATCGCACGGTTCGGCCGAATCGGCTCGATCGACTTGGACGACCTGTTCACCACCTACGACCTGAACGTGCGCGCCGCCGTGCAGGTGGTCCAGGCGGTGCTGCCCGGAATGCTGGCCGCCGGGTGGGGCCGGATCGTCAACGTCAGCAGCTTCACCACCCTGGGCTCCGCGGAGCGCACCCCGTATGCCGCGACGAAGGCGGCGCTGGACGCGGCCACCCGGATCTGGGCCGGCGAGCTCGCGCAGACCGGAATCACGGTCAACGCGGTGGCCCCCGGCCCCATCGAGACCGAGATGTACCGCGAGCTCAGCCCGGTCGGGTCCGAGCGCGAATCGCGGCTCCTGCAAACCATTCCGATGCGCCGCCTCGGAACACCGCGGGAGATCGCGCACGCGATCTGCGCGCTGCTCGACGAGGACGCCGGCTACATCACCGGTCAGATCATTCGCGCCGACGGCGGCGGAAGCGTCGCCGCCTGACGAGATAGGAGAGCTCGGCGAGCGGTTCTGGGAGACGGCGCCGGGCGCCTTCGTCAAGGTTCCCGCGAACACGTGGCACGGCCTCACCAACACCGGCGGCGACGACCTGGTCTTCCTCGTGATCTACGACCCGCCCGACGTCGCGACCGACTAGCGGCGGCCGAGCGGGTTACCGCGCCGCCTCGCCGGTCTCGGCCGTCCACTGCGCGTACTCGTTGCCCGCGGCAAGGTCCCAGAACGTCGAGGTGTGCAGCGAGCCGTCGGCACCGAACCGGTAGATCTCGATGCTCTGGATGAGCGCCGGTTGGCCATTCACGGTGCCCGAGTTGCGAATGACGGCGGCGCCGGTCGTCCCGCACACGTAGAGCAGGCCGATGCCCAGCTTCCAGTCTGCGTTGGGCGAGGCGTCCCACACGTCGGCCATCACGTCCCATCCGCGTTTGACCGGCGTGCCCACGGGGTCCTCCATCGTGACCTCACCCGGCACGACGCGCTTCCAGTGCGCGAGCCACGCCTCCTTGTCACCGGCGTTCCACAGTTCGACGTGCCGCTCGAGGGCCGCTCGGATCTCCTCGGCCGTAGGTGCTGACATCTCGTTCCTCCTTGACCCCCATCCGGTGAGCATGACGCCCGCGCCCCGGCTTTGCATAGGGGTGCGCCTACCCGACTCCACCGGCGCACTCGTTTCGCCGGTGGTGCATCGGGGTAGGCACGGCCCATGAAAAAGGGCGCATCCCTCGCGGTCGCGGTGCTCACCGCGACCATCGCACCGCTGGCCGCATGCGCGAACCAGCGCGGCAGCCAACCCAATACCGAGCCACTCAGCAGCGCGCCGCCCGGCGCCGAGAAGCTGACCACGCAGCTGAAGAGCACCGACGGGACCGTCGTCGCAAACGCCACCATCGATTTTGCGAACGGCTACGCCACGGTCACCGTGGACGCCGGCCCCAACCGGATCCTGACCCCCGGTTTCCACGGGCTCCAGATCCACTCGGTGGGCACCTGCGAGGGCGACTTCGCCTCCGCCGGCGACGTCTACCAGGCGCCGGGCCACACGGGTTACCCGGCCAGCGGCGACCTGACCGCCCTGCAGGTGCGCTCGGACGGCTCGGCGAAACTCGTCACCACCAGCAACGCGTTCACCGCCGCGGACCTGAGGAACAGCTCGGGCACCGCGCTGGTCGTCCACCAGGACGCGGACAACCTCGGTGGCTCTCCCGCCGGTGCCGCGGCCAAGCGCGTGGCCTGCGGGGTGATCGCGGCGGGCTCGGCGACGACGACGACGGCGACGACGGCGACGGCGACGGCGACGACCAGCGTCACCACGAGCACCACGACGACCGCCGTGCCGCCGCCGTCCACCAGCACGAGCACGAGCACCGTCACGGTCACCAGCAGCCCGGCTGTCACGACGACGCCGAGTACGACGACGAACAGCCTTCCGCCCGGCGGCTGACGTCTCAGAGGTTCGACGGTTTGTCCAGTGTGCCCGGGGTGGGCTGGACGCGGCCCGTGATCAGCTGATGCATCTCGGTGGCATCGTGTGCGGCGGCGGTCGCCGCCCGGATGTGCCAGTCCTCGCCGTCGGTGGTGTACGCGACCATCTGCCGGGCGGCAAAGCTGTAGAGCGACTGGATGATCGGCAGCCTCCGCTTGCCGACGACATCGGCCAACCATAGATAGGTCGACGCCTGTCGGAGCGCTTCTTCTATCTGCGGGTCGGAGGCCACACCACCCACGCTCGCACGCGTCCGGCGCGAGAAGCCCGGGCAAAGCCAGGCCTCATACCCATCTCATATTTTCGCGACGGCTACGTTCGTGCCCGCTGTTCGGCGAACGCGAACGCCGCTTCCTCGTCGTCGAGTTCGAACTGACCAAGCAACGCGAGTCGCCGTCGCGGATCTCGATAACAAGGGTCCCGGTCCACGCATACTGCTCGGCTTCGGGCCCGACGGCTTCTCGGTCAAGGCGGGTAACACACCAGGTCGGCGATAGCCAGCACACCGCAGAGAGCCACGTCCGAACCGAGGCGACCATCGAGTACAGGTCGTCCAGGCTGGCGCGAAGCTGGCTGGCCGAGCGACTCGGGAAAGCCGATAGCGTCCGGTTCTCGACGCGCAGCTCCGGGAGGCTGAGCCCGCCGAACAACCGGTCGAAGTCGTGGTTGTTCAAGGCATCGATCGCGTCGGCCAGCGCGGCACCCGCCTCTGCGAACGGTGCGCCCTCGCCCGCGTAGTAGCGTCGCTCCAGCTCGCGATAGGCACCCTCGAAGTCGTCTTCGTCGAAGCGCCCGGCATACGTGATTCGTCCGTCATCCCCGACCTCGACCACGCGTAGGTGGGTTGTTTCGTTCCCGGCCTCGTCGGACCAGCGGCACCGGGACAGCTGCACCCGCTCACCGCGCACCGCCAGGATGCGGGCCTCGAATCGCTTGTACTGAGCCAGGACTCGTTCACCGGCCGCCAGTAGCGCCGCGCGGTCGTGAATCGGCTCGCCGCTGAGCCGGCGCCGATCATCGTAGGTGAACGCATCCGCGTAGAACTGGACGGCGGCCTCGGCGTTCCTTGCATCGAAGACCGCGTCCATCGCCCGGGTGGCGCGGTTGCTGACCGTAAGCCGGCTCCGTGTTGCTCGGATCCGCTCCTCGGCCAAGGCGAAAGCCGCTTCCTCATCGTCGGGTTCGAACGTGCACATGGACTGGATTCGACCGTCACGGATTTCGCCTACCATGATCCGCGTCCACGCGTGGAGCTCCCCTTCCGGCGCGCCGGCCTCCCGCTCAAACCGCGCAACACTCCACGCCGGCGACACCCAGCACACCGACGACAACCACATCCGCACCGAGCCGGCCATTTCTTTCAGCTCCCCGGAAGTGGCACGCAGGTCGGTAGCCGAACGATCCGGAAAAGCCGACCGCGACCGGGTCTCGAGGCGCATCTCAGGCGCCATGAGCTCGCCGAACGACCGGTCGTAGTCGCCTTGGTTGAAGGCGATCATGGCTTCTGTCGCGACGGCGCCCGGTTCGGCGAGCGCCGCGCCCTCGCCGGCGTAGTAGCGGCGCTCCAGCTCTCGGTAGGCGCCCTCGAAGTCGTCCTCGTCGAAGCGGCCGTCGTAACAAATGAGCCCGTCATCGCCGATCTCGACCACGTGCAGATGGGTGCTCTCGTTCCCCGCGTCATCGGACCAGCGGCTCCAGGACAGCTGCACGCGTTCACCGCGCACGGCCAGCGTGCGATCCTCGAATCGCTTGTATTGCAATAGGGCCCGTTCAGCGCTTGCGAGCAGCACCGCCGGGTCGTCCACCAGGCCGCCCCTGAGTCGGCGCCTGTCGTCGTGAATGCAGCGATCGGAATAGAACTCGACGGCGGCGTGTGCGTTCTGGGCCCGCAACGCGGTGAATACGTGGTTGTGTGCCCGGCTGGCGCAGTTGCTGACCGCAAGCCGGCTTGAGGTCGCCCGCACCCGCTCCTCGGCGAGGCCGAACGCCGCTTCCTCATCGTCCGGGTCGAAGTGGCATATCCATTCCACGCGGCCGTCGCGCACCCCGTACGCGAAGATGTGCGTCCACAGGTAGCGTTCGCCGTCCAGCCACACGGCCTCCCGCTCCTGGCGAACCACGCCACAGGTCGGCGACACCCAGCAGACGGCCGAGTGCCACATCCTGACGGACGCGACGCCCTCGTTCAGTGTTTCGACGCTGGTGCGAAATTCGGCAACCGAAAAGTCGGGAAAGACCGCGCGCGACCGGTTCTCCAGACGCATCTCGGGTGCGCTGAGTTCGCCGAACACGTGGTCCAAGTCGCCTTTGTTGAAGGCGGTCATGCAGTCAACCACGACGGCACCGGCCTCGCCGTACGCCGAGCCCTCGGCGGCGTAGTAGCGGCGCTCCAGCTCTCGGTAGGCGCTCTCGAAGTCGTCGTCCTCGTAGCGCCCGACATGTGTGATCCGCCCGTCATCGCCGACCTCGGTCACGCGCAGATGAGTAGTTTGATTCCCGGCCTCATCGGACCAGCGGCACCTGGACAGCTGCAGGCGTTCACCGCGCACCGCCAAGGTGTGTACCTCGAATTGCGAGTATTGGGCGAGGACTCGGTCAATGGCCCCGACCAGCGCCGCGCGGTCGCCGATCGGGTCGCCGCTGAATCGGCGCCGATCGTCGGAGGTGCCGCGATCCGAGTAGAACTCGACGGCGGCGGTCGCATCCCGGGCCCGCAGCGCGTCGATAACGCCGTCCATCGCCCGGCTGGCGCGGTTGCTGAGGGCGAGCCGGCTGGGTCTCGCTCGCATCCGCTCCTCGGCGAGGGCGAACGCCGCTGCCTCGTCGTCGATTTCGAACTCGCACATCGACTCGATTCGAACGTCACGGAACTCGACCACGTGGAGCCGCGTCCACGCGTACCGCTCGCCTCCGGGCCCGACGGCCTCGCGCTCCAGCCGGGTGACAGCGCGGGCCGACGACAGCCAGCACACCGCCGACAGCCACATCCGCACCGACCCCATCGTCGCGTCCAGCTCCTCGAAGCTGGCGCGAAGGTCACCGGCCGATTGATCCGGGAAACCCGACCGCGACCGGTTCTCCCAACGCATCTCGGGAAAGCTGAGCTCGCCGAACGCCCGGTCGAAGTCGCCCCGGTTGACGGCGGTGATGAAATCGGTCGCGACAGCGCCCGCCTCGGCGAACGCCGCGCCCCCGCCGGCGTAATACCGGCGTTCCAGCTCACCGTACGCACTCTCGAAGTCGTCCTCGTCGAAGCGACCTTCGTAGCAGACCCGCCCGTCATCGCCGACCTCGGTCACGTGCAGATATGCCGCCTCGTTGGTGGAGTCATCCGACCAGCGCGTCCACAGCAGCTGGAGGCGTTCGCCCCGCACGGCCAGCGTGCGCCACTCCACGTGGCCGTACTGATCGTGGAGGCGCTCCGCGGCCGCACGGATCCCACCCGTGAGTGGGTCACCGGCGAGACGACGCCGGTCTTCGTAGACATGCCGGTCCTGGTAGGTCGCCGCCACGGCGTCGATGTCTCCGGCTCGCATCGCCAACAATGCGCGATCGCTGAGGGCGCTCGCACGGTTCGCGACGGCCAGGCGTGACTGCGCCGCGCCGGCCGCCTTGGGCGCGTCTTGTTCGACCGGCCGCGCGATCGCGCCCTGCGCCTCCTTCGCCGCGTACAACGCCTCGGCGTGACGCCGCGCGTCGGCCGCGCCCGGCGCGTCACCGGCCGCGGCCAGCACCCGCCCGAGTGCGCGGCAGGCATCGGCGTGGTCGAGGACGAGGTCGGTCCCGGCGGCGACGGCGACCGCGTCCCGTGCCATCGCGACGGCTTCGTCGTAGCGGCGCCGTGCCGCCAGGATCTCGGCCCGCACCGCGCGCCACGCGATGGCCGTCTTCAGGTTGTGCCCGGCGAGGTGCTCGCTTTCGGAGGCGTACCGGTCGGCTTCGTCGACGCGGCCCTGGGCGAGCACCGATCGTGCCAGCAGGGCGGCGGCCAGGCCGGCGTCGGCGCCCACACCCAACGCGTCCAGGCCCTGCAGAGCGGCCCGGAGGTGCGGCTCGGCCGCAACCGGGTCGCCGCCCATCAACTCGATGATCCCGGCGAAGAGCTCGGTCTCCATCAGCCCGTGCCGCAAACCGAGCTCGGCGACGATCTGATGGGCGTCGGCCAGCATCGAGCGGGCCTTGTCGGGTCGCCCGCGCAGCAGCTCGAGTACCGCCAGGCAGCGCAGCGAGGTCGCCTCGAGCGACGGCGTCGCCGTGGTCATGCGCTGCATCCGAACCACGTCGAGGCACCGCCCGCCCGCCTTGGGCACCGGGCTGGGTCCCCACAGCGCGGCATTGGGCGCCGCGGCGAGCGCCGCGGTGGTCCGCCGGTGGTCCCCGGCCTGCCGCGCCGCGACCAGTGACTCGAACAGGTCGACCTCGCAGTCGCCGATCCGGCCGAGCCGGGCCCGCGCACCCGCGCGCACCTGGTGTGCCTTGGCCAGCCCGGCCTGGTCCCCCCGCCGGGAGAACTCATCGATCGCGCCCTGCAGGCGGGCGTCGGCCTCCAACAACCGCTCCGGATCGGTGTAGACGACGAATTGGCACCGGTAGCAGGTCGCCCACGGTTCGAGCGCCTCGCCGGCGATGCGCTCCAGGTCGTCGACGAGCGGCGCCCCGGCGGCGACGTCGCCGGCGGCGAGGAACGCTTCACAGCCGACCATCAGCAGTTCGGCGTGCAGCGCCTCGTCGGCGGCGGCCAGGGCCGCGCCGCGTGCCGCCTGGGTGCCGGCCGAGACGAGTTGGTCACGGTCCAGCGCGCGGCGTGCCGAGGTTGCGTAGCCGCGCGCCGACCGGAGCGCGAGCGCCGCGGTGTGCTCGTCGTGCACGCCGAGGTCCAGGCGGTACCTGTGCGCGTAGTCCAGATGCCGGGCGACCATCTCGTGGGCGTCGAACGCAAGGCTCGCCCCGCCCGATTCCACCCACGCGGCGAGGCGCTCGTGCAGCTCCGCGCGGTCCGACTTCAACAGCCGGCGGTAGGCGACGTCGCGAATCAGGACATGGTGAAACCGCCAGACCGGCTCGTCGCCGATGTAGGCTCCGCTCGGCTGCGCGAGTTCAAGGCGGCGCAGCCGGTCCAGCGAGGCCCTGATGTCGACACCGCGTTCCTCCAGGGCGCAGACCGCCGTCGGCGAGAAGTCGGTGCCGACCACCGACGCGATCTCCAGCACGCGCCGATCCCTCGCGTCGAGTCGCTCCAGCCGCGACGCCAGCAGCGCCTGGATGGTGGGCGGGATGGTGATGGCGTCGGCGTCGATGGTCAGCCGCCAACCGGCCGGGTCGGCCACGAGGACCTCGTCGTGCACGAGCATTCCGAGCAGCTCGCGGACGAACAGGGGGTTGCCTCCGGTCGATGACGGCAGGCGGCTCACCAGCTCCTGCGGCAGCCGGGAGGCGCCCAGGACGCCGGCCGCGAGCTCGGCTGTCGCGTCGGGGCCGAGGCCGCCGAGGTGGAACGCCTCGGATACCCATCCGACGAGATCGGGTCGGGCCTCGCGCAGCTCGGGCCGGGCCAGCGCCACCACGAGAACCGGCACGTCCTTGACCCACTCCGCGAGGTGCTCGACGAAGTCGACGAGCAGGGTGTCGGCCCAGTGCAGGTCGTCGAGAATGACGATCAGCGGCTCATCGGACGCCAGCACCTCGACGAAGCGGCGCAGCGCCCAGAACGTCTCCTCCACCGATGCGGGGACGCCGGCCGCCAGGCCCTCGAGGTCGCTGAGCACGCGGTCCCGCTCGGGGACGCCGACGGGGAGGTCGGCATCGAGGTCGCGGGCCCGCAGTATCTCGACGATCGGCGCCAGCGCCACGGTCTGCTCGGCGTCGCACCGGGCCGCCACGACGCGAGCGCCGGGCCGCGACTCGACGAACTCCGCCGCCAAGCGGCTCTTGCCGACGCCCGGGTCACCGATGACCGTGACCAACCGCGCCGCCCGCGCCGCGACCGCGTCGTCGAAAGCGGCACCGAGCCGCCCGAGCTCGTCGGCCCTGCCGACGAAGACGGCGGAGTCGGCGGCTTCGGATTGGCGGCCGAGCCACTGGTAGACGGCCACGGACGCGGTCCGGCCCTTGACGTGCACCTGGCCGAGGGCGTCGTAGGAGTGCCGGCCGCGGGTCGACCGCCACGTCTCCCCGCCGACGACGACGTGCCCGCGCGGGCATTCGGCCTCGAGCCGCGCCGCGACGTTCACGGCGTCGCCGACGAGATCGGCGTCGCCGGTGCCGACGACGACCTCACCGGTGTTCACCGCGACCCGCAGGGCGAGATCGACGCCGTGCGCGTGCGACACGTCGGCGGCGAGGTCGACGAAGCGCTCTTGCAGCTCGACGGCGGCATCGACCGCCCGCCCGGCGTCGTCGGGACCGATCTCGGGAACGCCCCACACGGCCATGAATCCGTCGCCGATGTATTTGGTCACGCCCGCGCGATTGCGTTCGGCAGTCGAGCGAAGCAGGTCGTGGTAACGGCCGATGACCTCGCGTGCCGTCTCCGCATCGACCCGCTCCTCGAAGCTGGTCGAACCGGCCAGATCGGCGAACATCACCGTCACGGTCTTGCGCGCCGCGGCCCGCGCCGGCCCCGGCTCCGGGCGATCCCGATCCTCGAGCGGCGCCCCGCACGCCCGGCAGAATCGCGCGGTGGCACTGGCCTCCACGCCGCAGGACGGACACGCCCGGCCGAGCGACCCGCCGCACCCCTCGCAGAAGCGGGCGTCGTCTTCGTTGTCAGTGCCGCACGAGGCGCAGGTGCGGCCCTGTCGCGGATCGGACATGTCAGTCGGGCCTCAGCGACAGGGCGTCATGGTCCTCGATCGCCGCGGCGGTGCGGTCGAGGATGGTGCGGAGCAGCTGTAGCTGGCGGTCGTTGGCCACGTCGATCCGGCCGGAGGCAATCACCGGGTAGATGAAGCACCACGCCGTGTTGAGCCGGTAGTCGCGCCACAGCTCGTCGCGGGGGTAGTCGATACCGTGCTCGGCGAGCACCTCGGCATACCGCTCGATGAGCCGGCCTTCGCAGCCGCGCCGCGTTTCGGTGACCAGGCTCTGGCACAAGAAATACCCGACATCGTAGGCAGCCCGGCCTTTCGAGGTGACCTGCCAGTCCAGCGCCGTCACCGGTGGATCGCCCGCATCGACGGCGAAGAACAGCTGGTCGAGGCGCAAGTCGCCGTGCAGGAAGGTGCGGGGCGGCCGCGCGAGCTCCTGCAGGAACCATGGAATGAGCGCGGAAAACCGCTCCCCGAAGGCACGCAGCTGCGGGGACAGGTCAAAGCCCACTCGTTCGAGGAAGCGTGGCCACGCGGCCTCGAAGTTGCCGGCCAGCACTGCCGGGAAGGGCGCGCTGCTCAACGGCTTCAGCCACGGCAAAGCCGCGAGGCGATCGGTCTCCCACCAGTGGGCGTGGTGGCCGGCGATGGCCTCGACGACTGTTTCGGCATCCGCGGCGGCGCAGCCGGCGATCTGATCGGCGACGCGAAGTCGGCCGAGATCCTCGAGTACGAGCACGAAATCGTGTGTCGTCTCGTCGAACGCCGCAAAGTACGGACGCGGCGGCCGCAACGGGTTGGCGTGGCCAATCTCTTGATAGAAGCGCACCTCACGGAGGTAAAACTCGAGGTCCTCGCAGACGGCCGTCCGGGCTTCGGTGTCCACCAGCGGCAGCTTCACCACCACCGATTGCGGCACACCCGACTCGCCTTGCAGATGCGCACGGTACAAGCGGCCGAGCAGTCCGACGCCGATGCCGATTTGTTCGAGCCGGCATTCCCGCACGTCGGCGCGCAGCACCTCGCTGAGCCATTCCGCCGTCACGGACGAGGGGTCAACGGGGAACGCTGCCATCGGCCCGACCTCCATCTGGACGACGCAATCTTACGAAATTCTGGGAATGTGCTGCGAATTTCGCCGATCTGGCATCGCTGACCTGGCGCACCGCGGCACCTCAGTTCCGAGAGGCACGTCGATCGCCATAACGCCAGCGCGCGCGGCCGCGCGCCCCTACTGTTCTGACATGCAGACGGTCTTGTTCGTGCTGGGCCTGGTCCTGTTCTTGATCGGCTTGCTTACCGGGTTCGCCGTCCCGGCACTGAAGAACCCGCGCATGGCGCTGTCGAGCCACCTCGAGGCGGTCATCAACGGCATGTTCCTCGTGATACTCGGCCTGCTCTGGCCGCACATCCACCTGTCCCGAGCGTGGGGGGTCACGGCGGTCGCCCTGATCGTGTACGCCGGCTACGCGAACTGGCTGGCCTCGCTGCTCGCAGCGGCATGGGGCGCGGGCCGCAGGCTCGCGCCCATCGCCGCCGCCGGCCACGAGGCCCCGGCGGCGAAGGAAGGGCTCGTCAGCCTTCTGTTGATCTCCCTGGCGCTGGCGATCGTGTTCGGCGTGGGCATCGTGATCGTCGGGCTATTCGGGCGATGACGAAATCCAAAGGGCAACGTCGAGGCCGAAAACCTTTGTGGGAGCTGACTTGCCGGGTCAGCTCGCGCCCGCGGCGATCACCTCGTTCACCTCGAGGGCCCGGTCCGCCATCTCGGCGTGTGCCTTGTCGAGGGCGTCGGCCTGGTCCTCGTCGGCCTTCATCAGCGCCTCGATGTCGAAGGCGGCCATGTCGAGGACACCCATGTCCCGGAAGGCCTTCTGCACCTTGTCTCCCCACAGCCCGATGTCCTTGACGATCGGCACGATGCGGCTGAACAGATGCGAGCGGAACTGGATCATCAGCGGCGACGCGTCGACCCACGCGGCGCATTCTTGGACGTCCATGCCGAGGGTCTCGAAGACCTCCTCGCCGCGGAACCGGTCGCGCATCAGGTAGCAGGCGTCCACGACGAACTCCTCGCGCTCGTCGCGCTCGGCCTCGGTCAGCGCGGCGTAGTAGTCCTTCAGCGAGATGCGGCCGAAGGCGACGTGCCGGGCCTCGTCCTGCATGACGTAGGCCAGCACCTTCTTGGCCAGCGAATCCTGCGGCGCCATGTCACGCAGCACCCCGAAGGCGGCGAGTGCGAGCCCCTCGATGAGCACCTGCATGCCGAGATAGGGCATGTCCCAACGCGCGTCGCGCAGGGTGTCGTCCAGCAGCGCGGTCAGGTGCTTGTTGATCGGGTAGACCAGGCCGACTTTCTCCTGCAGGAATCGCGAGAACGCCTCGACGTGCCGGGCCTCGTCCATGGTCTGGGTGGCCGCGTAGAACTTCGCGTCCAGATCCGGAACCACCTCGACGATCTTGGCCGCGCACACCATCGCACCCTGCTCGCCGTGCAGGAACTGGGAGAACTGCCAGGCCTGGAAGTGCTGGCGCAGTTCATCGCGGCGCGCCTCGTCGGCGGCCTCCCACATCGGGCTGGCGAACAGCGGATGGAACTCGTCGGGCAGCCCGACGGGGTTCATCGGGTCGACGTCCTGGGCCCAGTCGATGCGCGACTGGGCATCCCACTGCTTGTCCTTGCCCTTCTGGTACAGCGAAAGGAGCCGGGCGCGCCCCTCGTCGTACTCCCACGTGAAGCGCGCGTCGCCGGCGCTGGGAACCTCCCACGAATAAGGCTCGGGCACGTCCGTGTACTTGTCCCGCGTGGTCATGAGCCACTACCTCTCTGCTCCGTGTGACCAGTGGTCATATGACGAGTATCACACTGCACCCGATGCGTGCGGCGCGTCAACCCCGACGCGCGGGCTAACCGACCGCGGCCGGCTCCAGGCCGAAAAGGTGTGTGGGCGTCGACTTGCCCTTCAGCGCGTGAGGGCCCCGGTCGGTGAGGCCGGGCGGTGGAGAAACCAGGGCGTCGACGGTCTGCTGGGTGAGCAGGATCGCGTCGCCGGTGGTTTTGGTCAGCTGCTCGACGCGGGCCGCGACGTTGACGGCGTCACCGATCAAGGTGAACTCCAGCTTGCCCGCGGCGCCGATCGTCCCGGCGATCACCTTGCCGGTGTTGATCCCGATGCCGATGCGAAGCTCCCCGCCGAAGCGCTCGGCCACAAGCCGATGGATCCGCACCGCCGCCGCCACCGCGGCCTCGGCATGATCCGCAAGATCATTGGGGGCACCGAACACCGCCAGCGCGCCATCCCCCAGGAACTTGTTGACATGCCCCCCGGCGTCCACCACGGCCGGCACCACGATCTCGAACAGCGCATTGAGCCGCGCCACCGTGTCCTCGGCACTGTTGGCCTCCGCGAACGGGGTGAAGTCACGAATGTCGACAAACATCACCGTCACCTCGCGACGCTCCCCGCTGAACACGTCGTCGCCCTGCTCGAGCAACCGCGCCGCCAAGGCCGGATCAACATAGGTACCGAACGCGGCCTGAAGACGTTGCCGCTCAGCCAAACCCGCCTGCATCCGATTGAACGACGCCGCCAACGCACCCAAATCATCGTCCTGCACCACCGGCAACCGTCGCGAGTAATCCCCGGCCGCAACACGTTTCGTGCCCTCGGCAAGATCGCGAATGGGTTGCAGCATTGGCGAGTACGCGGCCCACAGCGACGGCCCGATGACGAGCACCAGGACACCACCGATCACCATGGCGAGGGCGGGGCCGTGGCTCGTCAGGTCCAGTACGGCCCCCAGGATCGCGCCCGCGACGGCGAACGCGAACCCGACCGCGAGCATGGCCACGTTGGTCCAGATGGCGAACGTCGGGCGGGAGCGAGGCAGGGAATCGCCGATCCCGGTGTCCGAGACCATCGCGGTCCGGGCGGGTCGCAGGGTTTGTTCGGTGTAGCTGTGCAGAGTGATCAGCTGGCCGGCGGTCCCGACGACGGCGCCCAGAATCGCGTACTGGATGAGCCGCGACCCGCTGGCTCCCGCAATCATCCCGACACCGACGAACAGGGCCGCGATCCAGAAGAAGGTGACGACCACCCCCCTCGTGATCAGTTTCCGGCCATAGCTGTAGGTGGCACGCAGCGCGCTCTCTCGATCGACGTCTTCGCCGGCGGCCCACCGCTCGATGAGGCGGGGATCCCTGGCGCCGGGAGCTACCAGCACGCACAGGTACGCGAGCACGGCGACCGCGGTCACCGCGGCCGCCTCGGTGTAGCGATCGGACCTCTCGAAAGCGACGATGCCGAACGACCAGGCGAGATAGACCGGGAGCGCCACCGGGAGGGTGAGCGCCCAGCCCACCCACGAATACCTGGATTTGTACCGCTCCCACGCCAATTGCCAGATGCGATCCATGCCCATAGCGAAACACCCCCGGCGATGAACCGGGGGCGTTTCTTCGGCACTACATCAGGGCCGAATGTCAAGTCGGGGCGCCGCGATTGGTTTTCATGCGAGGACGGCCGGCATCGTCTCCCAGCCGCGAACCGTCGATGTCGTGGTCATGCGTGCCCGAGACATATCGATGTCCCACTCCGGGAAGCGGTTGAGCACCTCGTCGAGCGCCACGCGGCCCTCCATCCGGGCTAACGACGCTCCCAGGCAGTAGTGCACGCCAACGCCGAATCCGACATGGGCTCCGGCTTTGCGGTGAATGTCGAAGACGTCGCCATCGGGTGGGAACTGCCGGTGGTCGCGGTTTGCAGCACCGGCGAGCAACATCATGATGCTGCCAGCCGGCACGTGCTGTCCGTAATACTGCACATCGCGTGTGAGGGTGCGCGCGATGTGTGGCGCGGGGGGTTCGAAACGCAGCAGCTCCTCGATCGCGCCGGCAATCAGGCTGCGGTCGGCGGCCAGCTCCCGCCGTTGCTCGGGATGCTCGGCCAAAACCTTGCCCGCCCAACCGATTAGCCGGGTCGTTGTCTCGGCGCCGCCCGCGGCGACCAGCGTGATGCAAATCAGTAGTTCCTCGC
This sequence comes from Mycobacterium alsense, assembly GCF_002086635.1. Classification (GTDB taxonomy): domain Bacteria; phylum Actinomycetota; class Actinomycetes; order Mycobacteriales; family Mycobacteriaceae; genus Mycobacterium; species Mycobacterium alsense. The sequence goes on from NZ_MVHD01000008.1 coordinate 56,395, forward strand.
GGGTCAGCCCCCGTGTCGTGCCGTCGAGGTCGGTGAATTGGACGCCGAGCAATTCGGTGACAACGTCGTCGGAGGGGTGTTCAGCGCGCCAATCGAGGTAGTCGGCGAACAACTGCCCCGTTTCCAGCCCTGAGGACGCCGCTTTCATTTTTCCGCCGGCCTCGGTGTTGACGTGACCCTCGGCGAGGTCGAGCACCTCCTGCCGCATCTCGTCGGGAATTCCCAGCAGCCTGCACACGACTCGCACCGGCATCTGGGCGCCCAGGTTGGCGATGAAGTCAAATTCACCGGTACCGACTAACGGATCGAGACTCTCGGCACAGAATTGCCGTGCGGTGGCCTCGACCTCGCGCATTTTGCGCGGCGTGAACATGCGAGAAAGGCTCTGGCGGTAGATGTCGTGAAGCGGCGGGTCCTCCATGAGAAACACTCCGGGCGGAATCGGCATGTCAGCCTTGATCAACTCGAGAATGTTGCCCCGGGCAGAGCTGAACGTCTCATGGTCATGCAGCGCCGCATGCACGTCGTCGAATCGGCTCAGCGCGTGAAAGTCGTGTCGTTCGTTGTAGGACAGCGGCGCCTCCTCGCGGAGCCGCTGAAACAGCGGATACGGATCGGCGTTGAGTTCGACATCGTAGGGGTCATAGGACAGTCCACTCGCGGTCTTGACACCCATGAATCTGCAACTCCCGTCATCGGACGCCAACCGTGCTCATCCTCACGCCGCACGGCATTTGGGTCAACGATCGAATAATTCGCCCGCCGCTCCGGTGGCAGATTCAAGCATCAAACGATTCAACGCCCGGGCGCTTCGGCGGTCATCGGGTGGACTAACCGTGGACGAACGTGACCGTCTCGTCGAGCGCGCGGCCCGTCCGCGTGTAACCGACCTCGGGGTCCTCGTACCCGATCGACATGCCGCAGAAGAGGATGAGCCCGTCCGGGGGCGACAGGATCTCCGCGACAGTCTTGCGATACACCGACCACGCCATCTGCGGGCAACTGTGCAGCCCTTCGGCGCGCAGCGGCAGCATGACGGTCTGCAGATACATGCCCACGTCGGCCCATCGGGGACGGCCCAGGTCGCGGTCGATATAGCAAAACAGGGCGGCCGGTGCGCGAAAACAGTCCCAGTTCGCGGAAGCGGCCCTCTGACGCGCCTCCCAGTCCTCGCGCTCAATGCCGAGTGCGCTGTAGCGCACGATTCGAAACCGTTTCCGACGTCGCCGGCGACGCTCGCCTCCGACCGTTGGCCTACATGCGAAAACTGTTGCGGTTCAGTACACAAGCCCCCAGGCCGGCATCGACACCTGGTGCTGATCCTCATCAGCCGTGGGCGGACCGTCATGGTCGAGCAGGTCTCTAACTCGATTATTCGCGGCATTCCCGTTAGCAGCGCCGTCATGGCAGTCTTCGAACTTGACGAATGGGGACGAATCCAGCAGTGGCGGGAAGCCTACGATCTGAAATCGGCGACCGACCAGATCGCAACTTCACCTCGCGGGGGTCACCCTGCCCGACCGGGTTCAGGTCAACCGTGGCCGCGACTATTACCTGCAGTCGTCCGCTTCGTGACTTACTTCTCGACCACTGCCGTCTCACTGCTGGCGATTGCCGCCTAACGCGACAATGAATGTCTGCGACGCCAGGCCGAGAATTATCGCAATAGCTGGTGTCTGGAGCGGGGATCTCGGCGCGGCGCGGAAACGAAACACCCCCGGGGGTCGGAACCGGGGGTGTTTCTTCGGCACTACCTAGTGGTGATGGTGGTGGTGGTGCCCGTGGCCATGGCCGTGGCCGTGGTCGTCGTCCTCGTCGGCCGGCTTCTCGACGACCGCGGTCTCGGTGGTGAGGACCATCCGCGCCACCGACGCCGCGTTGACAACGGCCGACCGGGTGACCTTGACCGGGTCGATGACGCCTGCACCGACCAGGTCGCCGTAGCTGAGCGTGTCCGCGTTCAGCCCTTGCCCGGCGGGCAGTTCGGCGACCTTGCTGACGGCGACCGCGCCGTCCAGCCCGGCGTTGGTGGCGATCCAGTACAGCGGCGCCGCCAGCGCCTCGGAGAACACGTCGACCCCGAGCGCCTCGTCGTCGGACAGCGTCGAACGCAGCTCCGCAAGCGCCTTGCGGGCGTGGATGAGCGCCGTCCCGCCGCCCGCCACGATGCCCTCTTCAACAGCGGCCTTGGCGGCGGCCACGGCGTCCTCGACGCTTTCCTTGCGCTCCTTGAGCGCCGTCTCGGTGGCCGCGCCCACCTTGATGACGGCCACGCCGCCGGCCAGCTTGGCCAGCCGCTCCTGCAGCTTCTCGCGATCCCAGTCGGAGTCGCTCTTCTCGATCTCGGCGCGCAGCTGGTTGATGCGGTTGGCCACGGCGTCCTTGGTGCCGCCGCCGTCGACGATGATGGTGTCGTCCTTGCCGACCACCACGCGGCGGGCCGAGCCCAGCACTTCGGTGCCGACCTCGCGCAGCAGCAGCCCGGCGTCGGGGTTGATCACCTGGCCGCCGGTGACCACCGCGAGGTCCTCGAGGAACGCCTTGCGCCGGTCGCCAAAGAAGGGCGCCTTGACCGCAACGGCCTTCAGCGTCTTGCGGATCGAGTTGACGACCAGCGTCGCCAGCGCCTCGCCCTCGACGTCCTCGGCGATGATGAGCAGCGGCTTGCCGGATTCGGCGACCTTCTCGAGCATGGGCAGCAGGTCGGGCAGCGAGCTGACCTTCTCCTGATGCAGCAGGATCAGCGGGTCCTCGAGCACGGCCTCCTGGGAGTCGAAGTCGGTCACGAAATACGCCGACAGGAAGCCCTTGTCGAAGCCGACGCCCTCGGTGAACTCCAGCTCGGTGTTCATCGTCGAGGATTCCTCGACGCTCACGACGCCGTCGGCGCCGACCTTGGTCATCGCCTCGCCCACCAGCTCGCCGATCTGCTGGTCGCGCGACGACACCGTGGCCACCTGCGCGATCGCCTCCTTGCCCGTCACCGGGGTGGCCTCGGCGAGCAGCGCCTCGGACACCGCGTCGCCGGCCTTGCCGATCCCGATGCCCAGCGCGATCGGGTTGGCGCCGGCGGCGACCATGCGCAGGCCGTCCTTGACCAGCGCCTGCGCCAGCACGGTCGCCGTGGTGGTGCCGTCACCGGCGACGTCGTTGGTCTTGGTGGCCACCGACTTCACCAGCTGGGCGCCCAGGTTCTCGAACGGGTCCTCCAGGTCGATCTCGCGAGCCACGGTGACGCCGTCATTGGTCACCGTCGGGCCGCCGAATGCCTTGGCCAACACCACATGCCGGCCGCGCGGGCCCAGCGTCACCCGGACCGCGTCGGCGAGCTTGTTCACGCCCGCCTCCATGGCGCGGCGCGCGGTTTCGTCGTACTCGATAACTTTGCTCATCAGGCTCCTTAGCAACGCATGCCGCCCCGGAAATCACCCGCGGTCATGCGGGGATCGCCGGGGCGGGACACGGTCCTTACTTGGCTACGACAGCCAGCACGTCGCGGGCGGACAGGATCAGGTACTCCTCGCCGTTGTACTTGATCTCGGTGCCGCCGTACTTGCTGTAGATGACGGTGTCACCCTCCGAGACGTCCAGCGGGATCCGCTTCTCGCCGTCCTCGTCCCAGCGGCCGGGGCCGACGGCGACGACGGTGCCTTCCTGCGGCTTCTCCTTGGCGGTGTCGGGAATGACCAGACCGGACGCGGTCGTGGTCTCGGCCTCGTTGGCCTGCACGAGAATCTTGTCCTCGAGTGGCTTGATGTTCACCTTCGCCACGATTGGAGCCCTCCACTAGTTCGATCGGGCCGGGGCCTGCGCCCCGACGGTTTGTTGCGGGTCCGGGGCCTGCGCCCCGGCCGGAGTTGGCGGTCGGTCCGGGGTGAGCCCCGAACCGCCCGAATTATCAGTGATGCGGCATCCTTCCGAGCCCTCGCGCCGTCGTCGCGGGTGCCGGCACAGGGCTCGGCCGATTGCCACCTAGCACTCTATACATGAGAGTGCTAGCACTCAAGGGGGGCCTGCTGCTTCCGTCCGCGGCAGCTAGGGCAGCTGGCCCTTGACCACGGGCAGGCCCGGATCGCTGGGCACGTCCAGCGGCGACGGCGGCGCGCCCGCGGCCACGAGGTGCGCGGCGAAGGCCGCGATCATCGCCCCGTTGTCGGTGCACAGCCGGGGCCCGGGGATCCGCAGGGTCAGGCCCGCGTCCGCGCAGCGCTGGGTGGCGAGCTCCCGCAGCCGCGAGTTCGCGGCCACTCCCCCCGCGATCAGCAGGGTCGACACCCCGAGCGCGGTCGCCGCGCGCACCGCCTTGCGGGTCAGCACGTCGGCGACGGCCTCCTGGAAGCCGGCGGCGATCTCGGCGGTAGCGGCGGCGGGGTGGCTCTCGACATAGCGCGCGACGGCGGTCTTGAGCCCGGAGAAGCTGAACGCGTATGGGTCGTCGCGTGGGCCGGTCATGCCGCGGGGGAAGGCGGGGATCTCCGCGGCGGCCCGTTCGCAGGTGCGGGCCAGGTCGTCGAGCACCTTCCCGCCCGGATAGCCCAGCCCCAGCAGCCGCGCCACCTTGTCGTAGGCCTCCCCGGCGGCGTCGTCGACGGTGCTGCCCAGTTCGACGATCGGCTCGCCGAGGGAGCGCACGTGCAACAGGTGGGTGTGTCCGCCCGACACCAGCAGCGCCACACAGTCGGGCAGCGGCCCGTGTTCGTAGACATCGGCGGCCAGGTGTCCGCCCAGGTGGTTCACGGCGTAGAACGGCACGCCCCACGCGGCCGAATACGCCTTGGCCGCGGCGACTCCCACCAACAGCGCGCCGGCGAGGCCGGGCCCGATGGTGGCCGCGACGACGTCAGGTTTGGCCGGCCTGTCCAGACCGGCCGCCGCCAGCGCGCGGCGCATGGTGGGACCCAGCGCCTCCAGGTGGGCGCGCGACGCGATCTCGGGGACGACGCCGCCGAAGCGGACGTGTTCGTCGACGCTGGAGGCGACCTCGTCTGCCAGCAGGGTCACGGCGCCGTCCTCGCCCAGGCGCGCGATGCCGACTCCCGTTTCGTCGCAGGAGGTTTCGATGGCCAGGATGGTCGTCATAAGGCGCCCCCGCAAGCGGGGGCGGTCCCCTCCCGCCGCATCGTGTACGCGTCGGCGCCGCTGACCCGGTAGTAGCGCCGGCGCAGCCCGACCTGCGCGAAGCCCGCGCTTTTGTACAGGGCGATGGCGGCCTCGTTGTCGGTGCGGACCTCGAGGTAGACGACGCCGCCGGCGGCGAAGTCGAGCAGCTCGTCGAGCAGCCGGCGCCCGATGCCGCGGCCCTGATAGAGCGGGTCGACGCCGATGGTGTGCACCTCGTGCTCGAACGGTGGGGTGCGGCCCAGCCGCGAGATGCCGGCGTACCCGACGAGCCGGCCGTCGACGCGCGCGCCCACGTAATGGGTGTGCTTGGCGGCCAGTTCGCGGTTGAACGCCACCGCGGGCCACGGGTCGTCGCCGTCGAACAGCTGGGCCTCCAGCTCGGCGCACCGCTGCGCGTCGGCCGGCGTCAACGCGCCGATGGTCACGGGCTGGCTGGACGCGGTCATCGGCGAGCCGCCAACGGTTTCGCGTCGGGCCGGCGCAGGTACAGGGCCACCAGCGGCGCCGGGTCCGCCGACCAGTCGTCCACCGCCGCCGCCAGCCCGGCCGGCGTCGGGTGGGCCGGGCCGCACACCGGCAGGCCGAAGAGCGCCGCATGCTCCGGCGAGCCGGCGACCGCGGCGGCCGGGCCGGGGTCGACGTCGGCCGGGGCAGCGACTCCCGGTCCGCCGGTGCGGATCCCGTCGCGGTAGCGGGCCCAGTACACCTCGCGCCGGCGGGCGTCGGTGACCACCAGGGCCTCGGCGGTGGTGAGCACCCCGATGGCGTCCAGGCTGCACACGCCGTGTACCGGGATGCCCAGCGCGTGCCCGTACGCGGCGGCGGTCGCCATTCCGGCGCGCAGCCCGGTGAACGGGCCGGGCCCGCAGCCCACGACGACGGCGTCGAGATCGTCCATGGTCAGCGCGGCGTCGGAAAGGGCGGCCAGCACGTTGGGCGTCAGCCGCTCGGCGTGCGCGCGGGCGTCGACGGTGACCCGCTCGGCCAGCACGGTCAGGTCGTCACGACGCACGATGCCCGCGGTCACGGCGGGGGTGGAGCTGTCAAGGGCGAGGATCACTCGCGCCCCCATTCCCACGTCGCGATCCGCACGTCGGAGTGGCTGACCCGCTCCAGCCGGACGTCGAGGTGCCGCTCGGAGAGGCGTTCGGCGAGGCCCTCACCCCACTCGACCACCACCACCGCGTCGTCGAGATCGGTGTCAAGGTCCAGCGAGTCGAGCTCGGCCAGCAGGTCGGCGCCGTCGTGGTCCAGCAATCGGTACATGTCGACGTGAATCATCGCCGGTGCGCCGGGCCGCCGCCCCGGGTGCACCCGCGCCAGCACGTACGACGGTGACGTCACCGGGCCGTCGACGTCCATCGCCGCGGCAATACCCTTGGCCAGCACCGTTTTTCCCGCACCGAGCGGACCGGAGAGCACCACCACGTCGCCGGCGCGCAGTCCCTCGCCCAGCCGCGACCCGAGCGCGACGGTGTCCTCGACGCGTTCGAGCGTGGCCGTGCCCCGCATCTCGACGTCACCCATGGCGGCGCCACCATTCACGGAATCTCCGGTACCACAGGGTCATCCGGCCCGGAACGGCCCGGCGGACGAGCCGGACCAGCCCGTCGTTGATGGCGTCCGGCTTGTCCAGCAGGGCCAGGTGGCTGGCCCCGGTGACGATGACCAGCTCGGAGCGCGGCAACGACTCCGCCATCTTGCGCGAGTATTCGTCCGGCGTCAGCAAGTCGTGGTCCCCGCAGGCGACCAGGGTCGGAATCCCGAGCAACGTCCACAGCCCGGCCGTCTCGTCGTGTTCCTCCAAAGCGTCGAGGAAGCCGACCATGGTGGCGATCGGGGTGCCGTTCATCATCCGCTGGGAGAACACGTCCAGGCTCCGGCTGACCTGCAGGTCGCTGAACGACGCGGCGCGCAGGATCGGCCCGATCAGCGAACGCGACACATTGCGGCCCCGGTGCATCAGCTTGGGCGCCGAGCGGGCCGTGAACCGGAACGCTTCCAGCGCAGGGTTTTTCAGGATTTCGCCCAGCGGCGAGCGCGCCACCCCCTCGGCCGCGGAGGAAATCAGCGCCGCGCCGACGATCCGGTGCCCGTACTGGTCGGGGTACTGGCGGGCGTGCGACAGCACCGTCATGCCGCCCATCGAATGGCCGACCAGCACCACCACCCCGCGCGGCGCGGCCTCGTTCAGCACGCTTTGCAGGTCGCGACCCAGCTGCGTGAGCGTGTAGGTCTCCGGCGCGCCGGCGCCGGACCTGCCGTGCCCGCGCTGGTCGTAGAACACCAACCGGACGCCCGAACCCAGCCGGTCCGGCAGGCGGGTCCGCTGAAAGTGGAAGGCGCCCATGCGCAGGCAGAATCCGTGGACGAAGACCATGGTCACGCGCGCGTCGACGGGCCCGGCCTCGCGGACCGCCAGCGGCACGCCGTCGGGGGTGGTCACCACGTAGGCGCGGTCGCGGTCGATCGTGTCGAAATCCTCGTCGGCGTAAGGGTCTTCGACCGGGATGGCGCGTTGGGTGATCGATCGGCGGGCGGAGGCTCCCACGATGGTGGCGACGGCGGTCACCCCGGCGCCTCCCGCAAGCCAGGCCCTGCGCCTGTGGCGCCTGCGGGTTCTGTCAGGGCTCAAGGGTTTCGGCCTCGCGATAGGTCCGGGTGACCCGCCCCCGGGGGCTGGTGACCACTTCGTAGTGGATGGTGCCGAGCAGGTCGGCCCAATCTTGGGCGGTGGGCTCGCCCCGGGTGCCGGGCCCGAACAGGATCGCCTCGTCGCCCTCGACGACGTCGGCCGGCCCCGGACCCAGGTCGACGACGAACTGGTCCATGCAGATCCGCCCGACGCCGGGCCGCCGCCTGCCGTTGATCAGCACGTCCAGGCGCCCGCCCAGCGAGCGGAACACGCCGTCCGCGTAGCCGATCGGCAGCAGGGCAAGGGTGGTGTCGCGCGACGCGGTCCAGGTGTACCCGTAGGAAACGCTCTCCCCCGCACGGATCGACTTTACCAGCGCCACAGCGCATTTCACCGTCATCGCCGGGACCAATCCCATGTCTCCGAGCTCGGGCACGGGGCTCAGGCCGTACACCGCGATGCCGGGCCGCACCAGGTCGAAGGCCAAGTCGGGGCGCGACATGGTCGACGACGAATTGGCCAAGTGCGCCACCTCGAACCGCAGCCCCGCCTCGCGCGCCTGCGCCAGCAGGTCGGTAAACCGTCGGGCCTGGATGTCGTTGACGGGGTTGTCGGGCTGGTCGGCGTACACCAGGTGTGACATCAGCCCGCGGATGCGGATGGCGTCCTCGGCCGCGGCCCGCCGCAGCGCGTCCAGCATCGCCGGGTAGTGCGCGGGCGCGACGCCGTTGCGGTTCAGGCCGGTGTCGACCTTGACGGTCACCGTGGCCGCGCGCCCGGTGCGTCGCACGGCGTCGAGCAGCTCGTCGAGCTGGCGCGCCGAGGACACCGCGATCTCGACGCCGGCCAGCAGCGCCGGGCCGAAGTCGACGCCCGGCGGGTGCAGCCAGGCCAGCACCGGCGCGGTGACCCCGTCGGCGCGCAGCGCCAGCGCCTCGTCGACGGTGGCCACGCCCAGCTCGGTCGCGCCGGCGGCCAGCGCCGCGCGGGCGACCGCGGTGGCCCCGTGGCCGTAGCCGTCGGCCTTGACGACGGCCATGACCTGCGCGGCGCCGGCGTGCTCGCGCAGCACCCGCACGTTGTGCGCGATGGCGCCCAGGTCCACGACGGCCTCGGCGAGCACGCCGGGCGTCAGGGAGATCGGCGCAACGGCCCGCCCCTTCATGGCCGCCATTGTCCCAGAACCGCGCCGAGCCCCGCCGGTCGTGGACTTGTTGTCGGGTGTTCGGCCTGATCAGCCCGACGACTCGACGTCGGGCGCCGAGGGCCTCAGTGGGCGAAATGCTGGGCGTTGAAATGCCCGCCGGGCTTGAGCTTGTCCAGCGTTTCCAGCGCGGTGCGCGCGTCGTCGTGCAGCGCGCGGGCCAGGTCGGCCGAGAGGCCCTCGCGCACCACGATGCGCAGCACCGAGACGTTGGTGGCGTTGTCGGGCATGGTGTAGGCGGGCACCTGCCAGCCGAAGGTGCGCAGCTCATGCGAGACGTCGAACTCGGTATAGCCGTGGTCCCCGGCCAGCCGGAATGCGACCACCGGGATCGCCGACCCGTCGGAGATCAGCTCGCAATGGTCGCTCACCCGCAGCTGCTCGCCCAGCCACCGCGCCGTGCCGGACAGCGCCTGCATCACCTTGGTGTAGCCGTCGCGGCCCAGCCGCAGGAAGTTGTAGTACTGCCCGACCACCTGGTTGCCGGGCCGGGAGAAGTTCAGCGTGAACGTCGGCATGTCGCCGCCGAGGTAGTTGACCCGGAACACCAGCTCCTCGGGCAGGTGTTCCTTGCTGCGCCACACCACGAAGCCCACACCCGGATAGGTCAGCCCGTACTTGTGGCCGCTGACGTTGATCGACACCACCCGGGGCAGCCGGAAGTCCCACTTCAGCTCCGGGTGCAGGAAGGGCACCACGAACCCGCCGCTGGCGGCGTCGACGTGCACCGGGACGTCCACCCCGCCGCCGGCCGCCAGCTTGTCCAGTGCGCCGCAGATGTCGGCGACGGGTTCCAGCTCGCCGGTGTAGGTGGTGCCCAGGATCGCCACCACCCCGATGGTGTCCTCGTCGACGGCCTCGACGACCTGTTCGGGGGTGATGACGTAGCGGCCCTCCTCCATGGGCAGGTAGCGGGGTTCGACGTCGAAGTAGCGGCAGAACTTCTCCCAGACCACCTGGACGTTGGAGCCCATCACCAGGTTGGGGCGGCGGCTCTCCCAGGTCTTTCCGACCTTTTGCCGCCACCGCCACTTCAACGCCAGCCCGCCCAGCATCACCGCCTCGCTGGAGCCGATCGTGGACACCCCGCACGCGCTGTAGGGGTCGGCGTCGTTCAGGCCGTCGGCGTGGAACAGGTCGGCCACCATGCACACGCAGCGCTGCTCGATGGCCGCGGTCGCCGGGTATTCGTCCTTGTCGATCATGTTCTTGTCGAACGTCTCGGCCATCAGCTTCCCGGCCTCGGGGTCCATCCAGGTGGTGACGAACGTGGCCAGGTTCAGCCGCGAACTGCCGTCGAGCATCAGCTCGTCGTGGATGAAGCGGTAGGCGGCCTCCGGATCCATCGACTCGTCGGGCAACCGCAGCGCGGGAACCGGCGCGGTGAACAGCCGGCCGGTGTAGGCGGGGGTGATCGAGTGCGCGGGCAGGGACGGGTGTTGGGGCACTGCGGAATCCTTCCTAGAGAGCGGCCAGGGCGGCCCGGATGTGCGGGACGATGCGCGACGACGAGGTCGGCGCCTCGCCCGGGCCGGGGTCGGCGGCCGACAGCGCGGCCGCGCGCGCGTGCACGAAGGCGGCGGCCGCGGCCGCCTCGCCGGCCGGCAGCCCGGACGCCAGCAGCGCCCCGATCATCCCGGACAGCACGTCGCCGGACCCGGCGGTGGCCGCCCAGGACTGCCCGGCGGGGTTGAGGTACACCGGGCCGCCCGGATCGGCGATGACGGTGACGTTTCCCTTGAGCAGCACGGTGGCGCCGAACGTGTCGGCCAGCGCGCGGCAGGCCTTGACGCGGTCGTCGCCGGGGGGCTTCCCCGCGAGGCGGGCGAATTCGCCCGCGTGCGGGGTCAGCACCGTGGGCGCGGCGCGGCTTTCCAGCAGTTCGGGGTGGGCCGCCAGGATGGTCAGCGCGTCGGCGTCCACGATCACGGGCAGGTCGGTCTCCAGGGCGAACCACAGCGCCGCGGCCCCGGTCTCGTCGGTGCCCAGCCCCGGCCCGACGACCCAGGCCTGCACCCGCCCGGCCGTAGCCGGGGTGGGCGACGCGATGACCTCGGGCCACTGCGCGAGGACCCGCTCGTGGGCGCTGCCGGCGTAGCGGACCATGCCGGACGTGGCCGCGACGGCCGCGCCGGTGCACAGCACGGCCGCGCCCGGATAGGTCGCCGAGCCGGCCATCACGCCCGTCACGCCCTGGGTGTACTTGTCGTCGTGCGGGCCGGGCACGGGCCACCGCGCGGCGACGTCGGCGGCCTCGAAGCTCAGCAGACCGGTGTGCGGCAGGTCCAGCCCGATGTCGACCAGTTCGACGCGGCCGCAGTCGGCGAGCGCGTGTACGGGTTTGAGCCCGCCGAAGGTGACGGTCAGCGCGGCTTTCACCGCGGGCCCGGTGATGGCGCCGGTCGTGACGTCGATGCCACTGGGGATGTCGACGGCGACCACCGGGATTCCCTCGGCGGCCTTGAACACCGCGGCAGCGGCCGGTCGCAGCGGTCCCGAGCCGGAGATGCCCACCACCCCGTCGATGACGAGATCCGTTGTGGATGAAACGCTTTCGCCGTCTTCTAAGATCCGACCGCCGGCCTTGCGGAACGCGGCGAGTCCCTTGCGGTGGGTGCGCTCGGGGTTGAGCAGCACCGCGTCGGCGGCCGCCCCGCGGCGGCGCATGAACGTCGCCGCCCACAGCGCATCCCCGCCGTTGTCGCCCGAGCCGACGACCGCGCACACCCGGCGGCCGGCGACCCCGCCGGTGCGCGCGGTCAGCTCGGCGGCGATCCGCGTGGCCAGGCCGAACGCCGCGCGCCGCATCAGGGCGCCGTCGGGAAGGCTGGCCAGCAGCGGCGCCTCGGCGTCGCGGATCGCATCCACGGAGTAGTAATGCCGCATCACCGCTAGCATTCCATGCCGGGCCTGCACGCGGCACCGGCGGCGCTAGGCGCGCCCCGCGAACGCCGTAGTCAGCCATTCGGTCATCGCGCCGGCCAGCGCCGCGTGATTCTCGCGCTTGACGATCTCGTGGCCGTCGTCGGCGAAGAGCAGGTAGCGCACCTCGCGGCCGGCCCGCTGCAGTGCGTCGACGATCTGCTCCGATTCGCCGACCGGGACGTTCGTGTCGTGGGCGCCGTGCACGACCAGCAACGGCGCAACCAGGGCGTCCACCCGGCGCAGCGGCGACAGCCGCTCGAGGAGTTCCCGGTCGTAGACCGGGTGGCCGTACTCCGGATACGCGGCGTCGGCGATCCACGGCTCGGTGTTGCGGTAGAAGGTGGTGAGGTCGCTCATCCCGCAGATGGTCACCCCGGCCGCGAACAACTCCGGGTAGAACGTCATCACCGCCATCGTCAGGTAGCCGCCGTAGGACCAGCCCGCGCAGGCGATCCGCCCCCGGTCGGCCAGTTCGTTGTCCACCAGGAAGCGCACGCAGTCGGCGACGTCGTCGATGGCGGCGAACCGCTTCTCCTTGTTGTCGGCGTGCACGAAGCTGCGTCCCAGGCCGCCGGAGCCGCGCACGTTGGGTGTGAGCACGTTGATTCCGGCGTTGAGCACCTCCGGGAAGATTTCGCTGTAGTCGGGCCGAGCCTGTCCCTCCGGACCGCCGTGCAGATACACCAAAGCCCCTGAGCCTGGGCCCTTTACGCTCGACCGGTACAGCCACGAGGGCAGTTTCAGCCCGTCGCGGGCGGTGATCGTCTCGAGCGTCGGGCGGGCGGAAAATCCGTGCGCCAGCGGGCCGCGACCGGGTTCGTCGATGAGTTGCCATTCGCGCGTGCGCGGGTTGACCACCTCGACGGTTCGCGGCATCGCCGGCCCCTGCACCGTCATCGCCACCAGCGATCCGCCGGCGCTGATGGACAGCTCGCCGGCGACGTCGCCCGGCAGCGGGATCGGTTCGGCCAGCGTGTAGTCGGTGTGATCGAGAATCTGTAATTCGCTGCGCCCCTGTAGGTTCCACAACAATGCCACGGTGGACATGTCGGCGCTGACGGCGAATTCGTCGAGATCGCAGTCGGGGCGCTCGGCCACCACGAAGTAGCTCACGCCGTCCAGCGTGGCGACCACTTCGAGCAGCCGGGCGTGCTCGCAGCCGTTGTCGCTGATGACCAGCGCCCGGAAGTACCCGTCAGCGCCCACGCCCGGGTTGTACAGCCTGGTCAGCTCGCCGGTCGGGCCGTACCGAAGGCGGCGGGAATGATGATCGTCGAGGATGGCGCCGTAGGCCGTCACCGACCCGGGATCGGAAGGCAGGAGCGCGATTTCGGTGTCGCCGTGCAGCATGACCATCTCGCGATAGCCGCGCGGCCCCACCCGGATCAGCGCGGCCCCGCCCCACGCGTCGACGAGCCGGGCGCCGGAGCGGCGGTCCAACACGGCGCAGTCGCCGTTGGCGGGATCGATCAGGCACGACCGCCCCACCCCGTCCTCACCCGTCAGGATGGCCGCGACCAGCGCGCTGTCCCACCCGATCAATTCGGCGGTGCCGTCCTCCTCGCGGTCGGCGCGCCAAGCCGTCCGGTCCTCGGGATCGGTGGTGACGACCCAGATCTGGCACCGGGTCCCGCCCTCGGGAGCCACCTGGCAGGCCAGCCAACGACCGTCCGCGGAGTGGATGACGCGCGAGACCGGGCCCTCGATCGGAAGTTCGACGTTGCGCGGCGGGCTGAACTGTCGGCCGCGCAGGTGGCGCTGCACCGCGTGCGGATAGCCACCGTCGTCGACGAGGTGCGCAAACGCCGTGGCGTCGGGCGACAGCGACGCGCCGTAGAGCGCGCGGACCTGCGGCCCCATCGCCTACCCCTCCCGCGAACCGACTCGCCGGAAAGCCGCTTTGAGTTTCGCCGGATTCAGCGCCGGGCGTTTGCGCTCCTTGGCCATCGGGTAGAAGCAGAGCCCGATGAGGATGGCGGCGAAGTGGCCGATCGCGGTGAAGTTCAGCTCGTGGTGGTCCATCGTCAGCAACGGGAAACCGAAGATGACGAACAGCACACCCAGGTAGCCCCAGCGCCATGGCCGCGCGATGTGATACGTCAGCACGGCCATCACGCCGACCAGGAAGTAGCTGACCCCGATGTCGCGGGCGTGCACCAGCCTCTCGGAGGCCTCGTGTTCCTCGATCGCGTAGTACAGGATGCCCTCGCTGATGTAGGTGGCGAGGATGTGGGCGGTCAATCCGACGGCGAGCCAACGCAAGTGGCCCAGCCAGTGCTCGGCCGGCGCGAGGAACAGGGTGAACAGCAGCAGGTACGGTTCCAGGTTCTTGCCGTCGATCCACAGCAGGCTGGAGAACAGCACGTCGAGCGGATCGGTGCCAAGCCCGTGGATGTTGGTGGAGCGGTGCAGCAGCACGCCGTGCAGTTGGCGCCCGGACAGTTCGTTTTGGATGATCGTCGTGATCATCAGCACGACCAGCCAGATGTAGGTCAGCGGCGCGCCGGTGACGAAGTGCCATACCGCCAGCCAGATGTTCCGCAGCCGCGTCCCCACCGATGCGCTCGCCACGACGCCCACCCTCTTGTGCCCGGCTACTCGACGGTGACGGACTTGGCCAGGTTTCGGGGCTTGTCGACGTCGTAGCCGCGGGCCTGCGCGACCGACGCGGCGAACACCTGCAGCGGGATGGTCGACAGCAGTGGCTGCAAAAGGGTTGATACCGAAGGGATTTCGATCAGGTGGTCGGCGTAGGGGCGCACGGTGTCGTCGCCCTCCTCGGCGATCACGATGGTCACCGCGCCGCGGGTCTGGATTTCGCGGATGTTGGACAGCAGCTTGGAGTGCAGCGTGGCCGAACCCTTGGGCGAGGGCATGACGACGATGACCGGCAGGCCGTCCTCGATCAGCGCGATCGGGCCGTGCTTGAGTTCGCCGGCGGCGAACCCCTCGGCGTGCATGTAGGCCAGTTCCTTGAGCTTCAGCGCGCCTTCCAGCGCCACCGGGTAGCCGACGTGGCGGCCCAGGAACAGCACGGTCGACGACTGCGCGAACCGGTGGGCCAGGGCGGCGACCGGGTCGATCATCGTCAGCACGCGGGCCACCAGGTCCGGCATCGCCTCGAGCTCGTGGTACTCCCGCTGGACCTCGTCGGGATACTTGGTGCCGCGGGCCTGCGCCAGCGCCAGCCCGACGAGGTAGTTGGCGGCGATCTGCGCCAGGAAGGTCTTCGTGGAGGCGACGCCGATCTCCGGGCCGGCGCGGGTGTAGAGCACCGCGTCGCACTCGCGCGGGATCTGCGAGCCGTTGGTGTTGCAGATCGCCAGCACCTTCGCCTTTTGTTCCTTGGCGTGCCGCACCGCTTCTAAGGTGTCGGCGGTCTCGCCGGACTGGCTGATCGCCACCACCAACGTGCTGCGGTCCAAAACCGGGTCGCGGTAACGGAACTCGCTGGCGAGCTCCACCTCCACCGGGAGCCGGGTCCAGTGCTCGATCGCGTACTTGGCGAGCAGCCCGGAGTGGTAGGCGGTGCCGCAGGCGACCACGAACACCTTGTCGATCTCGCGCAGTTCCTGGTCGGACAGGCGCTGCTCGTCGAGGACGATCCGCCCGTTGACGAAGTGCCCGAGCAGGGTGTCGGCGACCGCGGTGGGCTGCTCGGCGATCTCCTTGAGCATGAAGTAGGGGTAGCCGCCCTTTTCGGCGGCGGCCAGGTCCCAGTCGATGTGAAACTCGCGGAAGTCGCGGCCGGCTTGCAGGCCCGGGTTGCCGTCGAAGTCCGTGATGCGGTAGCCGTCGGCGGTGATCACCACGGCCTGGTCCTGGCCGAGCTCGACGGCGTCGCGGGTGTGCTCGATGAACGCGGCGACGTCGGAGCCGACGAACATTTCGCCGTCGCCGATGCCGATCACCAGCGGTGTCGAGCGGCGGGCGGCCACGATCGTGCCCGGCTCGTCGGCGTTGGCGAACACCAGGGTGAAGTGGCCCTCGAGCCGGCGCAGCACCGCGAGCACCGAGGCCGGGAAATCGCCCGCGGTCTCGCCGTGCCGGTAGGCCTGCGCCACCAGGTGCACGGCCACCTCGGTGTCGGTGTCGCTGGCGAACTCCACCCCGGCGGCCTCCAGCTCGTGGCGCAGGGCCGGGAAGTTCTCGATGATGCCGTTGTGGACGACGGCGATCTTGCCCGCGGCGTCACGGTGTGGGTGCGCGTTGCGGTCGGTGGGGCGACCGTGGGTGGCCCAGCGGGTGTGGCCCAGACCGGTGGTGCCCGACAGCGCCGCCGCGGGAGTCTCGGCCACCGCCTCCTCGAGGTGGGCCAGCCTGCCGGCGCGACGGCGCACGGTGAGGTTGCCGCGGCCGTCGACCAGCGCGATTCCCGACGAGTCGTAGCCGCGGTACTCCATCCGGCGCAGCGCGTCCATGACGACCTCGCAGGCCGGGCGCTGCCCGACGTAGCCGACAATTCCGCACATCCTGATCAGGGTAGTGCAGCGATCGCGCCCAATCCGCCAGCACGCCGCCGACCTGCGGAAAGACCGGAGGCGGCCCGGTTCTGGCCGCGGCCACCCGCGGAGGGCGGGGCCTGATCGCGGGCACGGCTCGCGCGGCGCGTGGCGGTCGTCCGTCGGCCCGGCGCACCGCCGGGATGCGCTAACGTCGACGCGTGGCCCGGATCCGCAAACTCGTCGCAGAGCTCAGCCGCCGTGGCCCGCACCGAGTCTTGCGCGGCGACTTGGCCTTCGCCGGTTTGCCGGGGGTGGTGTACACGCCGGAGGCCGGGCTGAACCTGCCGGGCGTGGCGTTCGGCCACGACTGGCTCGCCGGCGCCGCGCGCTACGCCGGGCTGCTCGAGCATCTGGCGTCCTGGGGCATCGTGGCCGGTGCGCCCGACACCCAGCGGGGCCCGGTGCCCTCGGTGCTGAACTTCGCCTTCGACCTCGGCACCGCCCTCGACATCGTGTCGGGGGTGCGCCTGGGGCCCGGCGGAAAAATCAGCGTGCATCCGGCCAAGCTCGGCGTCGTCGGCCACGGATTCGGCGGCTCGGCCGCCGTGTTCGCGGCGGCCGGGATGCCCGACAAGCCCGCGGCGGTCGCGGCGATCTTCCCGACGGTCACCAGCCCGCCCGCCGCCCAGCCCGCCGCGACGCTGAAAGTCCCCGGCCTGATCCTGACGACGCCGGGGGACCCGAAATCGCTGAATTCCCATGCGCTGTCGATGGCCGGGGCGTGGGACGCGGCGACGCTGCGCGTCGTGCGCAAGGCCGAGACCGGCGGCCTGGTCGAGGGCCGTCGGCTGGCGAAGGTGGTCGGGCTGGCGGGCCCGCACCGGCGCACCCAACGCTCGGTGCGGGCGCTGCTGACCGGCTACCTGCTCTATGCGCTGGGCGGGGACAAGACGTACCGCGCCTTCGCCGACCCGGACGTCAAGCTGCCCGGGACGGACCCGGTGGATCCCGAGGCCGAGCCGATCACCCTCGAAGAGAAGATCGTCGCGCTGCTGAAGTGACGCGCCCGGCCGCGGGGTGCCGCGGTCATCGTGGTATCTGTCATTGGTGCGAATCGGGATCGCCCTGGACTACTCGGGCGGCTTTCACGAGGCCGTCGACCGCGTCGTCGAACTCGAAAAGGTAGGCATCGACGTCGCGGTGGTGGCGGAGGCCTATTCCTTCGACGCCGTCAGCCAGCTCGGCTATCTGGCCGCCAAGACCAGCCGGGTCGAGCTGGCCTCGGGGGTGGTCCCCATCTACGTGCGCACACCGTCGCTGCTGGCGATGACCGCCGCCGGTTTGGATTACGTGTCCGACGGGCGGTTCCGGCTCGGGATCGGCACCTCCGGCCCCCAGGTGATGGAGGGGTTCCACGGCGTCGCATTCGACGCCCCGCTGGGGCGCACCCGCGAGATCGTGGAGATCTGCCGGCGGGTGTGGCGCCGCGAGCGGCTGCAATACGACGGCAAGCACTACCAGATCCCGTTGCCCGCGGACCGCGGAACGGGCCTGGGCAAGGCCCTGCATCTGATCAATCACCCTGTGCGCGAACGCATTCCGATCATGATCGCGGCGCTGGGCCCCAAGAACGTCGAGCTCACCGCCGAGATCGCCGAAGGCTGGCAGCCGGTGTTCTACCTTCCGGAGAAGGCCCACCTGGTGTGGGGCGACGCGCTGGCCGCCGGCGCCGCCAAACGGGATCCGGCGCTGGGACCGCTCGACGTCATGGTGCACGCGTCGCTGGCCATCGGCGACGACGTCGAGGATCGGCTGGCCTGGGCCAAGCCGAATTTGGCCCTCTACATCGGCGGCATGGGCGCCAAGGGCCGCAACTTCTATCACAACCTGGCGACGCGCTACGGCTTCGGCGAGGTCGCGGACCGGATCCAGGAGCTGTACTTGTCGGGCCGCAAGCGCGAGGCCACCGACCTGGTGCCCGACGAACTGGTGCGCGGGATGTCGCTCGTGGGGCCCCGCGGATACGTCGCCGAGCGCATGGCCGCCTTCGCCGAGTCCGGCGTGACGACGCTGTTGCTCAACCCGCTGGCGGCCGACCCCGGCGAGGCCGTGCGGTTCGTCGAGGAGGCGTTGAAGCTGCGGCCCGCGTAGGCGGCCGGGCGACGCCCTCGATCATGGCATCTATGTGTTTGCCGGCTTGCCTCGCCGTTGCCGGTCGGTGGCCTTAGACTCCCGTGCACGGCAGTGGTCAAGCCCGGTCGGCGAGGCGTCAGCAAACAGGGCCTATGGTCGACCGTGCATGGCCCGGTCCGGCGGGGCGAGCCGGGGGCCGGGTGCATGGATAGGTGGAAGTGGTGATTAGCGGAGTCGATTCCATTGGCTCGAGGCAAGCCCGGATCCTGGACGCGGCGCTGGAGATCTTCTCCGCCCACGGCACCTCCGACGCGACACTGCAAATGGTCGCCGAGTCCGCCGGGGTCTCCGTCGGGTTGGTACAGCATCATTTCCGCACCAAGGACGGGCTGATCGAGGCGGTGGGCGCGCACGCGCTCGGGGTGGTCGCGACGACGATGTCGGCGCCCCTGCCGCAATCCGGGGTCGACGCGGTCCTCGAGGTGGGGCGCAGGGTGAGCCTCTTGCTCGCCGATCACACGTCCGCCCTGGATTACCTGGCCCGGCTGGTGGTGGACGGCACCCCCCTGGGCGCGGCGTTCTTCGACGCGATGGTGGCGAACGGAATCGC
This sequence comes from Mycobacterium alsense, assembly GCF_002086635.1. Taxonomy (GTDB): domain Bacteria; phylum Actinomycetota; class Actinomycetes; order Mycobacteriales; family Mycobacteriaceae; genus Mycobacterium; species Mycobacterium alsense. The sequence continues at coordinate 75,468 of NZ_MVHD01000008.1, forward strand.
GCAGTGGCAACATCTGGCCGAAAGCGGTTCCACCGCGGACGGCCTCGACCTGGTGTGGGCGGCGCTCAACCCGCTGATCTTGATCCTCGGAGGGATCGTTTGCCGGCGCCAGCTCGACCGCCATCTGCCGGAGCCGCTCACCAGCCCCACCCAGTTGCAGCGTTGGCAGGACGCCGTCAACGCGCTGATCCGATCCGGCCAGCTGCGGCCGTAAGGGGCGATTCGCCTGGGCCACCGGCCCCAATTCCTCGCTTATTGGACTCGACTCCAATACGCAAATATTGCACAATATTCCGATATGGTCGCAGCGCCGCCCTCGCCGTTTCACAGGACCGACACCCTGCAGTTGGTCCAGGCGCTCGATACGCTCGGTCGTTCCGGCAGGGCGGTGGTGATGCAAGCCCACCAGGAGGCCTACCGCTACGCGAGCCGCTACGTCGGGACGGCCCACCTCCTGCTGGCATTGGTGTCGGACGGCTCCAGCCCGATCACGACGGCACTATGGTCCCGCGGGGCGGAGCTCGACGTGATCCGCCGGCGCTTCGAGCGGCACATCCGCGCCCGCGCCGACCAGCCCGCGCGGGTGGTGCACTTGGCCTACAGCCCCAACGCGAAAGCGGTGCTGATCAACGCGGCCGGCCGGGCCCATGCCACCGCGACGGCGACCGCGCCCGAGCACCTGTGGTGGGCGATGAGCGGCGCCCGCCGATCGGTGGCCGGCCAGCTCCTGGCGGGCCTCGGCCAGCTGGGTTACCTCCAGCGAGCCTGCGCCGGCGCGTAGCGGCCGGGTCGTCACTGTCCCGCCTGCGGAAGCTGGTCCGCGGCGATTTCGCACGGCGTGGACGGGTCGGTTGCCGGGCCCGCCGGCCCTGGACCCGGGGGCGCGGCGACCGGCGCGGGCGCCCCGTCGACCGGCGCGGGCGCTGCGACGGGCGCCGGCGGCCCGTCCGCCGGCGGCGGCGGGCCCCCCGGTTCCGCCTCCTCGACCGGCGTGACGGCCGCAGCGTCCGGGTGCGCGTCGACATCCTTGGCCTGGTCGGGGCCGTCGGGTTTGTCCTCGTGGTCGGGGTGAAACGGCTCCTCGTTGTCGAGGGCGTCCTCGCCGCCGAGCGGCTCGGCCCCCGAACCGAGCAGGGAACCCATCGCGTCGACGATCCTGCTGACCAGCGAGCCCAGACCCGCCCCGCCGACGGGCATGGCCGCGGCGGTGCCCAGGTCCGGCGCCGCGGCCGTGCCCAGGTCCGGCAGGGGTGGCGCGGGAAGCGCGGCGGGCGGCGTCGGCGGCACCGCCGGTGCGGGCTCGGCTGGAGTGGGGGCAGCCGGAGCCGACACCGGATCGGCCGGCGCGGCGGCGACCCCGGCAGGCGACGCCGGCTCGGGCGGCGTCGTCGTGCCGGGCGCAAGCGGCCGATGGCCCGGCCCGAGATCGCCGGGGACCTCGAAGCCCGCCGCGGGCGCGGCGGCCATCCGGTCGGTCACCATGGCGTAGGCCGTGTCCACCCCGTCGACCGTCGAACGCATCGTCGTCAGCCAGTCGTCGCGAATCTCGTTGTCCACGTAGGGAATTACGTGTTGACGGATCACCTCGTCGGCGCCGGACCGGTCCCCCACCCCGGTCGTGACCGCCGTCGCCGCGGCCAGCCAGTCGGGCCGCTGCGCCCGGGTGCGCTCGTCGATGGCGATGGCGGTCGCGACCTTGGAATCGACCAGATACCACAGGTTGTCCCGCAGCGACTCGCACCGCTGGGCCGCCGCGCGGACCTCGGAAGCCACGGTGTTGGCGGCGTCGCAGTGGCGTTCCAGGAACCCGAGCGCGGCGTCCCCGCCCGGACCCTGCCAGGCCGCCGTCAGCTCGGCGAGCCCGTCGCGCTGCATCCGCAGGGCCTCCAGGACCGCCGCGCCCGCGGCCCGCAGTTCGCCGCAGTCGCGGTCGAGCACCCGCAGGTCGAGCCCGTCCTCGCTGTCGTACCAGTCGCGGATCTGGCCGGGGTGCGCCGTGAGGTCGGGATGCTGGTAGCCGAGCAGGTGGCAGGCCCGCACGTAGGTCTCGGTGTGCTCGACGGCGGCGCGACCCTCGGCGAGGCGCCCGGCGACGTCCAACCGCTCGGCCACGGTCAGGCGATCCGCGCCGCGGCGTACCGCTCGGCGTCGGCGTAGCGGTCGGCGGCCGCCCGCACCGCCGCGGCGGCCTCGGCGGCCGCCCGCGCCCACCGCGCCACCTCGGCCGTCAGTCGCTGCAACTCGGCGCGCAGGGCGTCGCCGCGCGCGGTGTGCGCCCGGCCGGCGCTCGGCCCGCCGAACGCCAAGCGCGCCAGGTGATCCGCCGCGGCGCGGTCGAGGAGTTCGGCGGCCGCGCCCAGCTGGTCGACGGCCCGGTGGGCCGCCGAGCTATCGAATCTCATGCCTAGTCCGACGCCGGATGCGGCGTACGGGTTCCCGGCCGGTCGGTCAGCGCGCGGCGCTGACGGCGTCGGCGACGCGGGCGGCGACCCGTTGGGCCAGGGCTTCCTCGGGCGCCTCCACCATGACCCGGATCATCGGCTCAGTTCCCGAGGGGCGCAACAGGATTCGACCGGTGTCGCCCAGCTCGGCCTCGGCCTGCTCGACCGCGGCCCGCACCGAGGGGGCCGCGGCGGCGGTGGCCTTGTCGGCGACCTTGACGTTGATCAGCACCTGGGGCAGCGCGCGCATCGCCGAGGCGAGGTCGGCCAGCGCGGTGCCGGTCTGCGTCATGCGCGTCATCAACCGCAGCCCGGTGACGATGCCGTCGCCGGTGGAGCCCACCGCGGGCATCACGATGTGCCCGGACTGTTCGCCGCCGAGGCTGAAGTCGCCGGCCCGCAGCTCCTCGAGGACGTAGCGGTCGCCGACGCCGGTCGTGCGCACGGCGATGCCGACCGACCGCATCGCCAGGTGCAGCCCGAGGTTGCTCATCACGGTGGTCACCAGCGTGTCGGAGGCCAGCTCGCCGGCCTCCCGCATCGCCAGCGCGAGCACGACCATGATCGCGTCGCCGTCGACCAGGTTCCCGTTGGCGTCGATGGCCAGGCAGCGGTCGGCGTCGCCGTCGTGCGCCAGGCCCAGGTCGGCGCGGTGCTCGACGACCGCGGCCTTCAGCGAGTCCAGGTGCGTCGACCCGCAGCCGTCGTTGATGTTGAGCCCGTTGGGATCGGCGTTGATCGCGATCACCCGGGCACCCGCGGCGCGGTAGGCGCGCGGCGCCACCGACGAGGCCGCGCCGTTGGCGCAGTCGACCACCACGGTCAGGCCGTCCAGGCGCAGCGTGCACGCCTTGGACAGGTGGCGCAGGTAGCGGTCGGCCGCGTCCTCGGCCTCGATGCGGCGGCCGATCCCGGCGCCGACCGGGCGCAGCCCCGGCCCGGCCGCGACCAGCGCCTCGATCTGGTCCTCGGTGTCGTCGTCCAGCTTGTGCCCGCCGGGACCGAAGATCTTGATGCCGTTGTCGGGCATCGGGTTGTGCGACGCGGAGATCATCACCCCGAAATCGGCGTCGTAGGCGCCGGTCAGGTAGGCCACCGCCGGGGTGGGCAGCACCCCGACCCGCAGCGCGTCGACGCCCTCGCTGGTCAGCCCGGCGATCACGGCGGCCTCCAGCATTTCGCCGCTGGCGCGCGGGTCGCGCCCGACCACGGCCACCCTCCGGCCCGGCGCGCCCGGACTGGCCAGGCGCCGGGCCGCCGCGGCGCCCAGGGCCAACGCCAGCTCGGCGGTCAACTCGCGATTGGCGACCCCGCGAACACCGTCGGTGCCGAATAGTCGACCCATGCGGACAAACCTCTCACAGTTGGCGGTCTGACACCTAACGTGCCCGTTCTTTTCTGACCGAAACCATGCGTGATCGCGCGCAGACACGCCGCAGACGGCGCGCAAAGATGCGACGCTGCGGCCAGAAAGTGATGTCGATCAGCGCTTGCTGTACTGCGGCGCCTTGCGCGCCTTCTTCAGCCCGTACTTCTTGCGCTCGGTGGCGCGCGGGTCGCGGGTGAGGAACCCGGCCTTCTTCAGCGCGGGCCGGTCCTCCGGGAAGGCCAGGATCAGCGCCCGGGCGATGGCCAGGCGCAGCGCGCCGGCCTGACCCGACGGGCCGCCGCCGTGCAGCCGCGCGAAGATGTCGAAGCTTTCCAACCGGTCGACGGTGACCAGCGGGGCCTTGATCAGCTGCTGGTGCACCTTGTTGGGGAAGTAGGCCTCCAGGCTGCGCCCGTTGAGGTCGAACTTGCCGGAGCCGGGCACGATGCGCACCCGCACCACGGCCTCCTTGCGGCGGCCGACGGTCTGGATGGGCCGGTCGAACACGAACGCCTCGGCCGGGCGGGCGGCCGGAGCCTCTTCGGCGGCCACTGGGGTCTCCGGGGTCTCCGGGGTCTCTAACGCCTCGGTCGTCTCGGTCACTGGGCCACCTGCTTGATCTCGTACGGAACCGGCTGCTGGGCGGTGTGGGGATGCTCCGGTCCGGCGTAGACGCGAAGCTTGCGCTGGATCTGGCGGCTGAGCTTGTTCTTGGGCAGCATGCCGACGATCGCCTTCTCCACGACCCGGGTCGGCTGCTTTTCCATCAGCTCGCCGATCGTGCGCTTGTGCAGCCCGCCGGGATACCCCGAGTGGCGGTAGGCCAGCTTCTTGTGCAGCTTGTCGCCGCTCATGGCGACCTTGTCGGCGTTGACGACGATGACGAAGTCACCGCCGTCGACGTTGGGGGCGAACGTCGGCTTGTGCTTGCCGCGCAGCAGGTTGGCCGCCGCGACGGCAAGGCGGCCAAGCACCACGTCCGTGGCGTCGATGACGTACCACGTCCGCGTGGTGTCACCCGCCTTGGGCGCATAGGTGGGCACAGCGCTTACCTTCTCTTCTCGAGGTGGATCCCGGGTCGAGCCCGGGTGCCGGTCAGGCGTTCACGGTGGGGTTGTTCTCGGCGACCGACATTGACCCGAGGCCCCGGCGTTCCGCACGCCAACCGAGCAGCTTACCGATGCGCGTCCCCGCAGGTCAAAACGACTGTGTGGTCCCGGCGGCTCTCCCCCGCCGGGACCACACAGGGGCCAGTGCGTCTCAGCGTCCCCAGGCGCCGGCCGCGCGACGGTCGGCGTTGGCCACTTCTTCCGCGCCGTCGCGCACCGCGTTGCCGAGATCGACCAGTATCTGGTTGAGCGCGGTGGCCGCCCGGTGCCACTTCTGTTGTTCGACCTGGTATGCGGTCGAGGCCTCGCGGGTCCAGGCTTCCCGCAGCGGGGAGATCTGCGATTGCAGCTCGTCGAGCACCGCGTTGAGACGGGCCGCGGTGCTGTGGATCTCCTGGCGCACCGAGTACTCGATTTCGGCGAAGTTGTACGACAGGACCGGGTCCCCGGCCGATCCGCCGCTCACAGGTGTCCGCCGGCAGCGGCGATCTGGTGGGCATGGTCCTGGCCGGCCTCGGTCAGCGCCGCCGCGTTGTGCCGGATGGTCTCGGCGATCGCGCGCAGGGCGTGGTAGAGCCGGGTCGACTCGGCGTTCCAGCGTTCCAGCACATCGTTGAAGCGCGCGACCGCGAGCCCACCCCACACCGAGTGCGGGACGCCGCTCATGCGGCCGATGAACGCCTGCAGCATCGCCCGGATCTCGTCGTTGCGCGCGTCCGTGGTCGCCGCGACCGAGCGCATCAGGTCGAAGTCGGTGCTCAGGGTGTTCGCCATATCAGGTTGGACCGCGACCGCCCCGGTTTGGTTCCGCCCGGTTCCGGCCGGTTCATCCGATCGCGTGGGCCGAACGCACCGCCTGCTCGCACGCAGCGCGTACGGCCGCGTCGCCGCCCGGGCGGCTCTGGCACCCGATGCTGATGCGCACCGGCCCGTCCAGCAGGACCGTCCAGCGCACGTGGTGCGTGGCACGCACTTCGCGGTAGGTCACCGCGGGCCGCCCGGCGCTGGTTGCGGCGGGGTCGAAGTCAACGAAAACGCCCGCCGGCTCGCCCGCGATCGCGCGTTTCAGCCGCTCGGCGGTGCCGCCGAGCGTCTCGCCGGCCACCGGCGATTGCGTGACGTGCAACGCCGCTTCGGGATCCGACGGCGACGTGAGGAGTACCCGCGCCGAGCCGGGCCCGGTGACGACCCGCTGCGCGGGCCAGTCTCCGGGCACCGTCATCGCCACCCGGCCTTCGACCAGGAAAGCCGTCGGCGCCGTGGGCACCGCCACGGGGGCCGGCGGACCGTGCCGACGCGCCGGAGTCACGGCCGAGATCGCCAGCGGCAGCACCGTGAGCGCGACGGCGGCACCGGCAAGCGCCCTCGCCGACCGCGCGCGGCGTCGTCGACCACGGCCGGTGTCGACCCGCGACGTCGACGGCGCGTCGGGCACCGGCAGGGCCGAACGCGCCAGAACCGCCAGCCGCGCGTCGCTGACTTCGACGACCGCCCGGCCGCTACGACGCACCGCGGCCGCGAGCGACGACGCCAGTGCGGGCGCGCCGGCGACCGCGCTGGGCGCGTCGATCACGACGACCGCCGTTGTGTGCGTCATCCCGGCGATGACCCGGGTGACTTCATCGGCGTCGGTGTCATGGCCGTCATGGGTGTCCGGGTCCGCCCCGCGCGGTAGCGCGGTGACCTCGGCCCCGGTGATCGCCACCAGCCGCTCGGCGATCTCCACCACTACCGCCTCCCCGTCGGCCGCGTGGCGCAGCAGCCACGATCGGGGGCGCGTGACAACGTCACCGCCCAGGGCCCGGGCCGCCGCGGTGACCAGGTCGACACGCGTCGGCGACCACCACGACGGATGGACGACGGCCAGGCCCCCGGGCTGCCCACATCCCAGTGACCGCAGCACCGCGCGCCACAGCGCATCGACGGCGACGGGGCGGCCGTCGACGAGGGCAACCGGGTCGTCAATGGCGCCCAGCGCCTCCCGCATCTCCTCGGACGTGTCATCGGTTGCGACAGGCCCCGTGCCGCAACACAATCGGCGGATCACACCCGGGCCGACCTCGATGATTGCGGGGTGTCGGTTCACGGCGGCGGGCTCCAGGCCACCTGGACGAGCTCCTCGTCGCCGGCCCGCGTGATCAGCAGGCCGCGGCCCGCCGGCAACCGCGCCGGGCGGCGCGAACCCCACGGCGCACCCTGGTCCGGGCCCCCGCTCATCATCAGCGTCATGCCGCCGAGGTCACGCAGGCCGGCCAGCAATGGCTCGAACAGGGCGCGCTCGGCGCCACCGCTGCGCCGGGCGACGACCAGGTGGAGTCCCAGATCCCTGGCGTACGGCAGGTATTCGACGACGCCCGCGAGGGGGTTGGCCGCGGGCGTGGCGACCAGGTCGTAGTCGTCGATCAGCAGGTAGATGTCCGGCCCGCACCACCACGACCTGGCTTTCAGCTGGGCCTGGCTCACGTCCGGCGGTGGCATCCGCCCTCGCAGGGTGTCGAGCAGTCCCGGCAGCATCCCGTCGAGCGTGGCGGGCGAGATGGCGTAGCCGTCGAGGTGTTCCGACTCGACGACGCCGAGCAGGGTGCGCCGGAAGTCGACGATCAGCAGCCGGCCTTCCGCGGCGCTCCTTGTCCGGACGATCTCGCGGCAGAGGTGGCGCAGCGTCGCGGTCTTGCCGCACTCGTTGTCGCCCAGGACCAACAGGTGCGGTTGCCGGTCGAAGTCGACCGCGACGGGTTGCAGTCGCCGTTCGCCGAGGCCGAGCAGGATGTGCGCACCGGCCCGGCTCACGACCTCCCGGCGGTCCACGCGGGCGGGAAGCAGCGGGATCGGCGGTGCGACCGATTCCCCCTGCGCGACACGGTCGGTGGGCCGCGCGACGATCATGTGCAGGCCGTCGCTGGACAGGCCGCGGCCGGGCCTGTCCCTGGGCACCTGCTGCGCGCGCCTGCGGTCGGTCTCGGAATCCGCGGGGTCGCCCAGCCGTAGCTCGATCCGGGTGCCGATCTGGTCCTTCAGCGACGGTCTGATCTCCGCCCAGCGCGACGCCGACAGCACCAGGTGCACGCCGAACGAAAGGCCCTGTGCCGCAAGCGCCGTGATCGGGGCGTCGAGTTCCTCGAACTCCTGGCGCAGGCTCGCCCAGCCGTCGACGACGAGGAACACGTCAGCGCGCGTGAGGTGATCGCCCACGCGGCCTCGATCGGTCTCGCGGGACCGGACGATGGACCCCATCTCGGCGACCATGCGGCGGACGAGCTCCGGCTCGGCGCGTCCGGCGACGTCGCCCACATGCGGCACGGCGCGCAGGGCCTCCAGTGCTCCCCCACCGAAGTCCAAACAGTAGAACCGAACCCGGCCCGGGCCGTGGGTGGCCGCCAACGCGGTGACGAGGGTGCGCAGCGTCGTCGACTTGCCCGATCGGGGCGCCCCGACGACCGCGACATTGCCGGCGGCCCCGGACAACTCGACGATCAGCGGCGTGCGGCATTGCTCGTATGGGCGATCGACGACGCCGATGGGCACGCGCAGCCCACCGGGCGACGGCCCGGCGTCGCGGAGCAGGGCGTCCAGGGCGGGTGCGGCACCCAGCGGGGGCAGCCAAACCCGATGGGCCGCCGGCCCGTGGCGGCCCAGCCGGTCGAGGACCACCTGCAGCACGGTCGGGGTGGGCGGGGCGTCCGCGGCGTGGGCGACGGGGCCGGTCGCCTCGGCGCCGAAGACCCGCACCCCAACCGGCGGCCCACCCGGCGGCGCCAGCGCGGGCGCCGGGCCCGAAACGAATGCGGCCTGGAAGCGAATCGGCTCGCCGACGCTGCCCCGCAGGTAGCCGGCGCCGGGGGTATTCGGCAATTGGTAGGCGTCGAGCGTTCCCAGGACCGTTCGCGATTCGGCGGCCGACAGGGTCTTGAGGCAGATCCGATACGAGAGGTGGGCCTCCAGCCCTCGCAGCCGGCCTTCGTCGAGCCGCTGACTGGCCAGCAAGAGGTGCATGCCCAGCGACCGCCCGAGCCGGCCGATGGCGACGAATGTGTCGGCGAACTCCGGATGCTGGCTGAGCATTTCGGAAAATTCGTCGACGATGATCAGCAGCGTCGGCAGGGCGGCCAACGGGGCGCCGGCCCGGCGCGCGTCTTCGTAGGCGGCGATGCCGGCGCAGCGCGCCGTTCGCAACAGGCGTTGCCGGCGGTCCATCTCGCCGGCGAGCGCGTCGCGCATCCGCGCGACCAGCGGCGCCTCGTCGGCGAGGTTGGTGACGACCGCGGCCACGTGTGGCGCCGCCGCCAAGTCGAGAAACGTTGCGCCCCCCTTGAAATCGACGAGCAACAGGTTGAGCACATCGGGGGAGTTCCGCGCCATCATCCCCAGCGCGATGGTGCGCAGTAGTTCCGACTTGCCCGACCCCGTGGCACCCACGCACAGCCCGTGCGGGCCCATACCGCCTTGCGCGGCCTCTTTGATGTCCAGCTCCAGTGGTGCGCCGTCGGCCGCGGTTCCCATGGGAACGCGCAACCGGCCGCGCCGGGCTTGGTTGCGCCACACGGTGGCCGGGTCGAAGTCGGCGAGGTCGCCCAGGCCCGCCAGGTCCGGCCGGGCGGCGCTGCCCACACCGGCAACGCCGACGCGGAACGCGGCCAGGCGGCGGGCGCACACCAGCGCCTCCACCGGTTGCATCACATCGGGACGCCGCAACGGTTGCGCTTCGTCGTCCACCGCGATCGTCACTGGAGCGCCGTCCTCGCACGCGCCCACCTCGAGAAGGGTGAGCCCCGCAAAGCCGCCGCACGCGCCGCGCGCGCCCGGATCGGCGAGCACGATCACCTGCTGCGCCCCGTCGCCGGTGAGCGCGCGCTTCGCCTCCGCCGGGCTGGGATACACCATCCGGCCGGGCCCCACCGCGTCGGCCGCGGTCGGATGCCGGTTGTGCGGCAACCACTTCAGCCAATCCCAATGGCCGCGATTCGCGTCGCTGATCGCCCCCACGATCAGCAACTGGTCGGGAGGGTGCAGCACGGCCAGTTGGCAGATCATCGCGCGCAGCAGGCCGCGGACCGCCCCCGGATCGCCCCCGACGGTCACCCGCCCGGCGCCGCGCAAGCCGACGGCGACCGGCAGGTCCGCGACGACCGAATGCGCGTCGACGAAGCGCCGCAGGGCCGTCGTGGTGACCGGGTCAATGGGCCCACGAGGCGAGGGCTGCGGGAGCACCAAGCGGGTGGCGAGCGGCTGCGTCCCGGCCCCGACACGGACGAGGCAGAAGTCGGGGTCGGACGCCCGCCGCTCCCACATCCGGGGGCCGCCGATCAGCGTCCACAGCGTGTCCGGGTCCGGATGGGTCCAACGCCGCGAAACCCGCTGCGCCGCCGCCGTTTCGGCGATCGTCTCACGGAGCCGGTTCAGATAGTCGAGGTACTCGGCGCGTTCGGCGTCGACGGCGCGGCCGCGCCCCTGGCCGCGCCCGGCCAGCGTCACCGCCATCGAGACGAGCGTCATCATCGGGAAGGCCAAGAACATGGGGTTGCGCGTCCCGGCCGAGCCCGACGACAACGCCGCCGCCATCACCGCCAGCGTCGCGACCGAGACGGCAATCGGCAACAACCGGTGTGATCCCGGCGCCGGCGGCACGGGCGGCGCATCAACGACGATGTCCGCGGTCGCGAACGCCGGCGGCGGTCGGCGCGCCGCGGGCACGAAACACTCGGTCATCTCGGCCCTCCCACGGGCTGGCGACGCTAGGGAACGCCGAATGCCGCGACAAGTCACCTGTTAACAACCGAATACCGGGCGAGCGAAAGCCCGGCTAGCGTGCGGGTAGTCCGATCCAAGGGGCCGCCATTGATCTCCCTGACCGCTTCCGATTCGGGGCTGCGCCGCGTGTCGGTCCACGCCGGCGCCACCGTCACCGACTTGGCCCTGCCCGCCGGCGTTCCCGTCGCCGTCCTGATTCCGTCGATCGTCGACATCCTGGGTGTCCACGGCCCCGACGACTCCGGCGAGGCGAGGCGCTTCCAGCTGACGCGCCCCGGAACCGCCCCGCTGAGCGCCTCGGCGACGTTGGCGCAGAACGGCGTCCGGGACGGAGACGTCCTGATTCTGGCGCGGGGCGTCACCCCGCCGCCCGCGCCCCGCCACGACGACGTGGCGGTGGCCGTGTCGGCGACGCTGGGCGGCGCGCGCCGGCCGGGGGCGCCCGCCCGACGCCGGCGGGCGGCCAGGCTGACCGGCGCGATCGCCGCCGCCTGCCTGACCGGGATCGGCGCGGTGGCACTCGTCCGGGATGCGTTCAGCGCCGGGGTCACCGATGTCGCCGTCGGCGTGGTGGCGTCGGCGGGCCTGCTGGCCCTGCTCGGTGCGGCGGTTGCGCACCGAACCTACGGGGATGCGACCGCCGGACTCGCACTGGGCGTGATCGCGGCGGCGTTCGCGGCGCTCGCCGGATTCCTGGCCGTGCCCGGTCCTCCCGGCCCGCCCAACGTGGCGCTCGCCGCGGCCGCGGCGGCCGTCATCTCGGTGCTGGGGATGCGCGTATCCGGCTGCGGCGCCGTGACATTGACCGCGCTCGCGTGCGTGGCCGGGGTCACCGCGGGCACCGCCGCGGTGGGTGTGATCACCGCGGCCCCGTCGCGCGCCCTCGGCGCGGTGTCGGCGCTGATCTCCGTGGGTCTGCTCGGGCTGGCGGCACGGCTGTCGCTCGCGCTGGCGAGACTGTCGCCCCAGCTGCCGCCCCCGGCGGACCTGGACCACAGGGCGATCCGCGCCCACCACTGGTTCAGAAGCCTGCGCGCGGCGTTCGCGTCGACGGCCGCCGTGGGTGCCGTCGTCGCCGTCCTCGCCGGCGCGGGACGGCCGTCCTGCATCGCATTCGGCGCCGCCACCGGGACGTGGCTGCTGCTGCGCGCCCGTTCGCAGGGGGATCCGACGCCGGTGCTGGCTGCCTGCGGAATGGTCCCCGTGACAATGGCTTTCGGCGTCGCCGCCCTGAGCATGCCCGGGCATGGCGCGTGGGTTGCCGCGACGACGACGACGCTGGTGGCCACGGCGGTCGGCCTGGGTTTCGTCGCCGCGGGGACATCGCTCTCGCCGGCACTGGCTCGCGGCGTCGAGGCACTGGAGTCCGGTTTGCTGATCGCCATGGTGCCGGCGGCATGCTGGGTGTGCGGCCTCTACGGCGCCGTCCGCGGGTTGACGCTGCCATGAGCCCGTCGAGAGTGCCGCGACTGCTGGCGGTGTCGGCGCTTGCGTGGATGATCCAACTGGGAACACCGGGGGCACAAGCGGTTTCGCCGCCGAAGGTGGACGACAAGTGGCTGCCCACGCCGGCATTGTCGACACCGACGCGGCCCACCCTGCAACGCGAGGTGTGCGCGGCGATGACGGCGGGCCCGGCACCGAGCCGGCCGCAGCTGCCAGACCTGCCCCGGGTCTGGCAGCTGACCCGCGGTGCCGGACAACGGGTCGCGGTCATCGACACCGGCGTCTCCCGGCATTCCCGGCTGCGCGATGTGGTGCCGGGAGGCGACTATGTGTCCAGCGGCGACGGCACCCAGGATTGCGATGCGCACGGCACCCTGGTGGCCGGAATCATCGCCGCCGCACCCGATTCCAACGCCGACAGCTTCACCGGCGTGGCTCCCGATGCCACGCTGATCGCCATCCGCCAGTCCAGCGCCAAATTCTCCCCCGCCGGCGGCGGTGAGGGCTCCGGCGTCGGTGACCTCGACACCATGGCGAAGGCCATTCGGACCGCCGCCGACCTCGGCGCGTCGGTGATCAACGTTTCGTCGGTCGCCTGCGTTGCGGTCGCGTCGGCGCCCGACGACCGCGCCCTGGGCGCCGCGCTGGCGTACGCCGTCGACGTCAAGAATGCGGTCGTCGTGGCCGCCGCGGGCAACACCGGCCCCGCCGGGCAGTGTCCGCCACAGCGGCCCGGCGCGACCTGGCAGACCGTCACGGTCGTCGCCAGTCCGGCCTGGTATGACGACTACGTGCTGACCGTCGGTTCGGTCAACGCCGACGAGGCAGCGTCGGCGTTCACGCTCGCCGGCCCGTGGGTGGACGTCGCGGCCGTCGGCGAGGGTGTCAGTGTGCTGGGCTCGGAACCCGTGTCGGGCACCAGCTACGCCGCGCCCGTGGTCAGTGGGCTGGCCGCACTCGTCCGGGCCCGATTCCCGGCGCTCACCGCGCGGCAGGTGATGCAGCGCATCGAGTCGACCGCGCATCACCCGCCCGCCGGATGGGATCCGCTGGTGGGCAACGGCACCGTCGACGCGTTGGCCGCGGTCAGCACCGACCCCGGCAAGCCCACCACCTCCCCGCCGGCACCCCTGCCGATCGGCGCGCCGCCGCCGCCCGCCCGCCCGGATTCGCATGCCAGCGACATCGCCTTGCGCGGCGCGGGCCTCTGTCTTCTGGTGCTGGTCGTCGTCCTGGCGGCGGGGCGGCTACGGGGCTCCCGCCACCGTGTCCCGGGCGGCTGACGCGTTCTGCCGGCTCAGCTCCGGTCCCGGCGGGAGGGTCGCCAGCACCGGCCACGGCCCCGGAATCGGCGGGGTAAGACCCAGATCGCGCGCCGCGTCGTCGTCGCGCACGCCGAACCGCACCCCGGTGTCGGTGACGAGGTATCGGGTGCCGACCCGACCGTTGCCGCGCACGTAGGCGCTGCGGCCGGGCGGCAGGTAGACCCCGTCCAGCGCGGGGCCGCGACCGTCGGCTTGCGACAAGGTCACCGGCGCGCGACCGGGCGGCACCGGCAACGCGCCGCCGGTGCGGAGCGCGATGCCGAAATTGCCGGATGGCGCCGGTTTCGACGTCACGCACACGATGTCGCCGACGTCCAACGCCGGCACCCGGTCGGGGAAGCTCGCCACCGGCAACGTGTCGACCACTTTCGCGGTGCGGATCGCGTCGGCGGCCACCGTGACCGGCTGGGCGGTGCCCCGCGAATCGCTGGACCGCAGGAGATCGGCGGCCACCTGCCCGATCCGCTGGACGCCCGCGGCCAGGACGACGTAGTAGTCGTCGGCGTCGCCGCGCGCGACGCGCAGCACGCTGCCGACCGGAAACCCGGGCAGCCCGGCGGCCGCGTCGCCGGCCCCGCGAATCCGCGGAACGCTGATCGGCGCGGCCTCGGGCACCGCGTTCAGCAACGACGGCGCCACCGGCCGGGGCGCGCGGCCCTCCAGCCGCAGCGCGCGCACGACCGCGGTATCGGCGAGATCCACCACCGCCCGCTGGCCGTCGTAGAGCAAATAGGCGGGCCGGCCCGGGGGCGGTGCCACCAACAGGGCGTGGCCGGGAGCCAGGTGCTGCGCCGTCGATCCGTCGGTGGGCCCGACGATCACCGTCGTCGCGCCGGTCTCGTGGGTATCGCAGATCGTCCAGGCCGATTCGTCGGTCGACAGCGGCTGACCGAGCAGTTGCGGCGCCCCCGGGATGCCAAGCAGCGGACCGCGTTTGGTGCGGCCCAGGTCGGCGTCACGGACGGGCTGCGGGTTGGCGGGCGCGGCCGCGATCAATCGCGCCGAGGCCAGGTTCAGCACCGGATGCCACGTGTCGCCCACCCGCACGAACAGCGCCCCGGAGGGTTGGGCGATCACGATCCGCGCCTGACCCAGATCCGCGTGCGGGCGCAGGACGCCCAGCAACGCGCATCCCGCCAGGGTGGCGGCCGCGAGCGCGCACCCGAGCGCCAGCGGCGCCGCACGTGCTCGCCGCAATGCGTTCGCTTCACCAAGGTCCAGGCCCAGCAATGCGCACTCGAGGCGGCGCAGCAGAAATCGGTAACCGCCGACGTCCAAAGTCACCCCGAAAAGATTGTGGAATCTATCTCTCAGGTTCACGTTAAACCGCACGTCAGCGGCGGTGCGGTGGTCCATCCACAGCGCAGCGAATTTTCGGTGTTCGCGGGTTGCGGGTAAAATTCCGGCGTGTCTTCCCACCGGATAGTTCGCTGGGTGGGCCCGGGGGTTTCCGCAGTGCTCACCGCCGCCGGCCTGCTCCTGTCCCCGACCGCGACGCCGGTCGCCTCCGCCGACGACTGCCCGGACGTCGAGGTCATCTTCGCGCGCGGCACCAACGAGCCACCGGGCCTGGGCCGGGTGGGCGACGCGTTCGTCGACGCGCTGCGCCAGCAGACCGGCCTGAACATCCTGCCCTACGGGGTGAACTACGCGGCCAGCAAGCTGCAGCTGCACGGCGGCGACGGCGCCAACGACACCATCGACCGCGTCAAGAAGAGCGTGGAGAAGTGCCCGAACACCCAGATCGTGCTGGGCGGCTACTCGCAGGGCGCCTCGGTGATGGACATCGTGGCGGGCGTCCCCATCGGCGGCATCAACTGGGGCAGCTCGCTGCCGGCGCAGTACGCCAGCAACATCGCCGCCGTCGCCACCTTCGGTGACATCGCCGACCGGGCCGGCGGCACGCTGCCGTCCAAGAGCGCGCTGCTGGGGTCCAAGGCGATCGACCTGTGCAACCCCAGCGACCCGATCTGCCATGCGGGTCCGGGCAACGAGTGGAGCGGCCACACCGAGGGCTACGTGCCCGCCTACACCAACCAGGCGGCGGCGTTCGTGGCGTCCCGGCTGCGTGCGACGACCCCGCAAGCGCCCGGCTATGGGCCCCAGTACACGCCGCAGGCGCCCGGCTACGCCCCGCAGGCGCCCGGCTACGCGCCGCAGGCGCCGGGCTACGCCCCGCAGGTCCCCGGGTCCGGCCCCTCGGTCCCCGGCCCGGGCCCGTCGGTCCCCGCGCCGAGCGCGCCCGCGCCGAACCTGCAAGCGCCCCTGGTCTAAATCGTTACCGGCGCTTGACCATAGGTCCGCAGATCGGTCCGTAGCCTCGTCGTGTGAGGCTGATCCGCCTGGCGCTGGCCGTCGCATTCCTCGCGGTGGCAGCGTATTTCGTCGTGCCGAGGCTGATGCCGCTGGCCTCGGCCTCCTGCCCGGACGTCGAGGTGGTGTTCGCGCGGGGCACCGACGAGCCGCCGGGCGTCGGGCGGGTCGGTCAGGCCTTCGTCAACTCGCTGCGCCAGCACACCCGCAAAAGCGTTGGCGCGTACGGGGTTAACTACCCGGCCAGCAAGGACTTCCTGGCCGCCGCCGACGGCGCGAACGACGCCAGCAACCACGTCCAGCGGATGGCCAACAACTGCCCGAACTCCAAGGTGGTGCTCGGCGGGTATTCGCAGGGCGCCGCCGTCATCGACATCGTCACCGCCGCACCGCTGCCGGGCTTCGGCTTTCATCAGCCGCTGCCCGCCAAGGCCGCCGACCACGTCGCCGCCGTCGCGCTGTTCGGCAACCCTTCGGCCCGCGCGGGCGGGTTGATGAGCGCGCTCACACCGGATTTCAGTGGCAAGACCATCGACCTGTGCAACACGGGCGACCCGATCTGCTCCAACGGCAACAAGTGGAGCGCGCACCTGGGCTACGTGCCCGGGCTGACCAACCAGGCCGCGGCCTTCGTCTCGGGCCGCGTCTAGTCTCGCGTGCGCAGATCCCGGGTGATCAACGTCCGCGCGGCCAGCTGGTCGTCGGGCGGGTAGTCGACGCCGACCAGCGTCAGCCCGTGCGGGGGCGCGGCGGCGAAGTCGCTCGATCGGTCCGTGGCCGAAAGCAATTGGCGGCACCAGGAGGGCGGGCGCCGGTGCTCGCCGACGGCCAGCAGGGCACCGACCAGCGAGCGCACCATCGACCAGCAGAACGCGTCGGCGGTGACGTGGGCGGTGATCAGGTCGCCCTCGCGCGACCAGTCCAGCCGCTGCAGGTCGCGGATGGTGGTGGCGTTCTCACGGTGCCGGCAGAAGGCCGCGAAGTCGTGCAGCCCCACCAGGTCTCGCGACGCGGCGGCCATCGCGTCGAGGTCCAGCGGCCGCGGCCAGGCGGTGACGTAGCGCGCCCGCTGCGGCTCCACGCCGTAGGGCGCCGTCGACAGCCGGTAGACGTAGTGCCGGCGCAGGGCGGAGAACCGGGCGTCGAAACCCGCTGGGGCGCGGGCGATGTCGAGCACGCGCACGTCGGCGGGCAGGAACCGCCCGAGCCGGCGCAGCAGCGGCAGGAATTCGGGCTCCCCGTCGCGCGGCGCGCGCGGGTACGCGTTGGGCAGTGCGTCGGCGGGCACGTCGACGTGGGCGACCTGACCGGTGGCGTGAACCCCCGTGTCGGTGCGCCCGGCGGCGCGCAACCGCACCGGAACGCGGAAAACCGTCGTCAGCGCCTCGTCGAGGACGCCGGCGACGGTCCGCTGCCCGGCCTGCGCTGCCCAGCCCGCGAAATCGGTTCCGTCGTAGGCGATGTGCAGCCGCAGACGGACCTGAAAACCCGGGTCGTTAACTCTCGTCAGCCTCGTCGTTCACTTCGGCGGCCTCGGCCTCGGCCCTCGCCGCCACGGCCTCGTCATGCTTTTCCTCAGCGGCAGCCTCGGCGTCGGTGGCCTCGGTCTCCGTGGCCTCGGTATCCGCCGGCTCGGTGACTTCCGAGACGTCGTCGGCCGTCGGGCCCTCGGCCGCCTCCGGCTCGACGGCCGCCTGCGGCGCCGCAGCCGCGGCCACCGGCGCATCCACCTTCTTGGAAGCCTTCACCCGGCGCGCCCGATCCGCCTCCGACGTCACCGTCTTCTCCCGCACCAGCTCGATCACGGCCATCGGGGCGTTGTCGCCCTTGCGCGCCTCGACCTTGATGATGCGGGTGTAGCCGCCGTCGCGGTCGGCGAAGAACGGCCCGATCTCCTCGAACAGGGTGTGCACCACGTCCTTGTCGCGGATCTTCTTCAGCACCTCGCGACGGTTGTGCAGCGTGCCCTTCTTGGCGTGGGTGATCAGCTTCTCCGCGTACGGCCGCAACGCCCGAGCCTTGGGCTCGGTCGTCTTGATCCGGCCGTGCTCGAACAGCGAGGTGGCCAGGTTGGCCAGCAGGGCCTTCTGGTGCGAAGACGACCCGCCGAGGCGGGGGCCCTTGGTGGGCTTGGGCATTGCGCTATCTCCTAAGTGGGGCCGACCCCCGTATCAGGTAGGGCCGGGACGGACTTGTGGTGTTGTGTTACAGCTGTTCGGTTTCGGCGTAGTCCTGGTCGTCGTAGGCGGCCTCGGTGGACCAGGTGCCGGTGGCGACGTCGTAACCCGCGACCTCCGACGGGTCGAAGCTCGGGGGGCTGTCCTTGAGCGACAGGCCCAGCTGGTGCAGCTTGACCTTCACCTCGTCAATGGACTTCTGGCCGAAGTTGCGGATGTCGAGCAGGTCGGACTCGGTGCGGCTGACCAGCTCGCCGACGGTGTGCACGCCCTCGCGCTTGAGGCAGTTGTACGAGCGCACCGTCAGGTCCAGGTCGTCGATCGGCAGCGCGAACGACGCGATGTGGTCGGCCTCGGCCGGCGACGGCCCGATCTCGATGCCCTCGGCCTCGACGTTGAGTTCCCGTGCCAGGCCGAACAATTCGACCAGCGTCTTGCCGGCCGACGCCAGCGCGTCGCGCGGGGTGATCGAGCTCTTGGTCTCGACGTCCAGGATCAGCTTGTCGAAGTCGGTGCGCTGCTCGACACGGGTGGCGTCCACCTTGTAGGTCACCTTGAGCACCGGCGAGTAGATGGAATCGACCGGGATGCGGCCGATTTCGGCGCCCGAGGCCCGGTTCTGCACCGCCGGGACGTAGCCGCGGCCGCGCTCGACGACGAGCTCGACCTCGAGCTTGCCCTTGTCGTTCAGCGTCGCGATGTGCATGGCGGGGTTGTGCACGGTCACGCCGGCGGGCGGCACGATGTCACCCGCGGTGACCTCGCCCGGGCCCTGCTTGCGCAGGTACATGGTGACCGGCTCGTCCTCCTCCGAGGACACGACCAGGCCCTTGAGGTTCAGGATGATGTCGGTGACGTCCTCCTTGACGCCGGGCACGGTGGTGAACTCGTGCAGCACGCCGTCGATGCGGATGCTGGTGACGGCCGCGCCGGGAATCGACGACAGCAGCGTGCGCCGCAGCGAATTGCCCAGGGTGTAACCGAATCCGGGCTCCAGCGGCTCGATGACGAACTGGGACC
Source organism: Mycobacterium alsense (assembly GCF_002086635.1). Taxonomy (GTDB): domain Bacteria; phylum Actinomycetota; class Actinomycetes; order Mycobacteriales; family Mycobacteriaceae; genus Mycobacterium; species Mycobacterium alsense. The sequence continues at coordinate 94,416 of NZ_MVHD01000008.1, forward strand.
GGGTGTCGGTGACGACTTCCTCGGACAGTGTGGGTCGCTGTGAGATCAGCATGGTGTTTCTCGTTCTCCTTCTCGGCACCCGCTATTTGATGCCGCTTGGTTGTCCCGCTCCGACCCGCTGCGCCCGGCTTCGCCGCGCTTGCGATCGTCGCGAGACCTGCACCGGTTGGTACAGGGGGTCTTACTTCGAGTAGTACTCGACGATCAGCTGCTCGGTGAGCGGGACGTCGATCTGGGCGCGCTCCGGCAGCTGATGGATCAGGATGCGCTGGCGTTCCCCGACCACCTGCAGCCAGCTCGGGATCGGACGGTCACCCGCGGTCTCCCGCGCGATCTGGAACGGCACGGAGTTCAGCGAGTTGTCCCGCACGTCGATGATGTCGTACTGCGACACCCGGTAGCTGGGGACGTCGACGCGCACGCCGTTGACCGTGAAGTGGCCGTGGGTGACCAGCTGGCGGGCCATCCGCCGGGTGCGGGCCAGCCCGGCGCGGTAGACGACGTTGTCCAGCCGGCTTTCGAGGATGCGCAGCAGTTCCTCACCGGTCTTGCCGGGCTGACGCACGGCCTCTTCGTAGTAGCGGCGGAACTGCTTTTCCATCACGCCGTAGGTGAAGCGGGCCTTCTGCTTCTCCTGTAGCTGCAGCAGGTACTCGCTCTCCTTGATCCGCGCGCGGCCGTGCTGGCCCGGCGGGTAGGGGCGCTTCTCGAACGCCTGGTCCCCACCGACGAGGTCGGTGCGCAGCCGGCGCGATTTGCGGGTGACGGGTCCGGTGTAACGAGCCATGGGGTTCTGGGTCTCCTGACGCTTCTAGACGCGCCGACGCTTGGGCGGGCGGACGCCGTTGTGCGGCTGGGGGGTGACATCGGAGATCGCGCCGACCTCCAGGCCCGCGGCCTGCAGCGACCGGATCGCGGTCTCCCGGCCCGAGCCGGGCCCCTTGACGAACACGTCGACCTTGCGCACCCCGTGCTCCTGGGCCTTGCGCGCCGCGTTCTCGGCGGCCAGCTGGGCGGCGAACGGGGTCGACTTGCGCGAGCCCTTGAAGCCGACGTGGCCCGACGACGCCCAGGCGATGACGTTGCCCTGCGGGTCGGTGATCGTCACGATCGTGTTGTTGAAGGTGCTCTTGATGTGCGCGGCGCCGTGCGGGACGTTCTTCTTTTCCCGACGGCGGGTCTTCTGACCCTTCTTGGCGCTGCCTGCGGCTTTCTTGGCGGGTGGCATCGGTTACCTGGCCTTCTTCTTGCCTGCGATGGTGCGCTTGGGGCCCTTGCGGGTCCGCGCGTTGGTCTTGGTCCGCTGGCCGCGCACCGGCAGGCCGCGGCGGTGCCGCAGGCCCTGGTAGCAACCGATCTCGATCTTGCGGCGGATGTCGGCCTGCACCTCCCGGCGCAGGTCGCCCTCCACCTTCAGGTTGGCCTCGATGTAGTCACGCAGGTGGGTCACCTGGTCGTCGGTGAGGTCGCGGGTGCGCAGATCCTTGTCGATGCCGGTGGCCGCCAGAATCTCGTTCGAGCGGGTGCGGCCGATGCCGAAGATGTACGTCAGCGCGATCTCCATCCGCTTGTCGCGCGGGAGATCGACGCCTACTAGTCGAGCCATAGGTGGCGTGTCCTCTTTCTAGGCGGAGGTCTGTTCCCAGTCCGTTCCCGACCCCCGACAAAGATCGAGGGGCGGGGCCCGGCCTCCGTCCGGGCGTGGATGAGCGGCCCATCTCTAACAGATGCCAGCCGCTCACTGGTGCTGGGAGGTCTGCATTCAGTTGTGTAGGCCGAAGCCTGCTAACCCTGCCGCTGCTTGTGGCGCGGGTCGGAGCAGATCACCATGACCCGCCCATGCCGACGGATCACCCTGCACTTGTCGCAGATCGGCTTGACGCTCGGGTTCACCTTCACGGCTGTTCTCGGTCCTGTTCTCGTTCGTGTTCTTACTTGTACCGGTAGACGATGCGGCCCCGGGACAGGTCGTAGGGAGACAACTCCACCACCACCCGGTCCTCGGGCAGGATGCGGATGTAGTGCTGCCGCATCTTGCCGCTGATGTGGGCGAGCACCTTGTGGCCGTTCTCCAGCTCAATGCGGAACATCGCATTGGGCAGGGGCTCGACCACGCGGCCCTCGACCTCGATGGCACCGTCCTTTTTGGCCATACTTCGCAGAAATCCTCGTCATTCGTTGCGTTCGCTCAGCGCCCGTTCGGCACGCCACCATTCACCCCGACTTCAAACGTGAGCCGGTGGCAGAAATTCCCGGAATTTCAGAGGGCTGGGCACGCAAAAAGTCGGCACGGGAAGCCGTACCGTCGTCCCACCTTACCCGCATCGCCGCAGTCGGCGCAAAAACGCCCGGCAGTCCGGGCCTCGGTCAGGGGTTATGCCCGCCCCTATTCTTGCCGCAGTGCCAGGACCTTGTTGTTGTGGCCCGCGACATACACCGTGCCGTTGTTGTCGACCGCCAGGCCCCAGGGGTAGTCGAGGCCGGTGAAGGGCAGTATGACCTGCTGGTTCGAGCCCGCGGGCAGCTTGAGCGCGCGATTGCCCGCGCTGTCGGTGACGTAGACGGCGCCCTCCCGGTCCAGCGTCACACCGCCCGGATCCGACAGGCCGGTGAACGGCACGGTGGACTCGATGTTCGAGCGAGGGTCCAGCACCAGCACCCGATTGTTGCCGCCGTCCGCGACGTAGATGCTGCCGTTGTCGGCCACCACCAATCCGGTCGGGGCGTTCAGGCCGCTGAAGGGCAGGACGCGTTGCCTGTTCGAGCCCTGGTTGAGCGCGACCACCCGGTTCTTGGCGGTGTCGGTGACGTAGACGGTGCGGGCGCTGTCCACCGTCAGGCCCGTCGGCTGGTCGAGGTCGCTGAAGGGCAGCGGGGTCGGCTGCCTCGACCCGGCACGCAGCACCAGCACGCGCTTGTTGCCGGAATCGTTGACGTAGACGTTGCCGGTGTTGTCCGCCGTCACCCCGGTCGGATAGCTCAGGCCCTCGAAGGGCAGCTCCACCGGGGTCGTCGAGCCCGCGGACAACGCCAGTATCCGGTTGTGCAGGGTGTCGGCGACGTACACCGTGCCGCCGTTGCCGACCGAGAGCCCCTGCGGCTCGCGCAGCCCGGTGAACGGCAGAGTCGTCTGCCGCGAATCGTCGCCGTTCGACCCGAAGACGCCGAAGACGCCGAAGGCGGCCAACCCCGCGACGACGGCGGCGACGGTCGCCAGGGCCGCCGCCGAGATGACGGCGGGTTTCCGGCGCCACCACCGCGCGCGCGCCGGTCCGCCGGGCGGCCGGTCGGCGAAGGGCCCGGGCACCGCCTGGGGTTGGGGGCGCGGGTGCGCGCCGGGGGTGGGCACCGAGTACCGGACCGTGGCGCCCCCTTCCTGCGGGGCCGGCGGGTAGCCGCGACCGTAGTACCGCCCGTGGGCCGGCGTCGACGGGATCGACGGGAACGGGTCCGACGGTGGTCCCCAGTCCGGGGGCCGCGGCGGCAGGGGGATGGGCGCGGTGATGGCATTGCGGGCCGCTCGCGCCAACTCCACGGTGGTGTCGTAGCGGTCACCGGGCACCTTGGCCATGCCCTTGGCGATGACGCCGTCGAGGCTTCGCGGCACCTCGGGCCGGACGACCGATGGGCGCGGTGGCGGCTTGACGAGGTGGTTGCTGACCTGCTGCTCCAGGCTTTCGCCGGGGAAGGCGTGCTGGGCGGTCAAGCACTCATACAGCACGCACGTCAACGCGTAGATGTCCGAACGGGAGTCGATCGGCGGCGCACCGGGCTCTTGGGTCTTGAAGCGTTCCGGGGCCATGTAGCGGAACGTGCCGATCACGTCCCCGACCGTGGTCAGATTCCGCTCCCCCGCCGCGATGGCGATGCCGAAGTCGATCAGGTAGGCATAGTCGTCGTCGTCGACCAGGATGTTGGAGGGCTTGACGTCCCGGTGCAGCAGCCCCTCCTTGTGCGCGGAGTGCAGAGCCTTGGCGATCTGATCGATGACGTGCACCGCCCGGGCCGGCGGCAGTGGGCCGTCGCGCAGGATCGACTGGAGGTCTCGGCCCTCGATCAGCGCCATGTCCACGAACAGGCGTCCGTCGATTTCCCCGTGGGTGTGAATCGGCACGACGTGCGGGCTCCTCAACCGCGCGGCCGCATGGGCCTCGCGACGGAACCGCTGCTGAAAGATCTCGTCCTGGGAGATATCGGAGGGCAATATCTTGATCGCGACGATTCTGTCGATGACGGTGTCGTGGGCCCGCCATACCTCGCCCATGCCGCCGCGACCCAGCAAGTCGATCAGCTCGTAGTTTCCGAAGGTCGTTCCCTGCAACAAGCGCTCCCACAACAACTGGTCAAACTCATCGAGTCCCAGGCTAGTGGCGCGGGAATGCGAAAATTCGCGAATTCACCGGGTAATTTTTCCAAGCCCATTGTTTTTTTCCGCAAAAACTGCGTCGCGAGCGGGGCAATCGGCGGGCCTGGGCAGGAATAGCGCGGGCCCGGCGGCGGGTTGGAGCAACCATGACCGATGCTCAAGCCACTGGCTCCCCGTCAAGCCCGTCCCTCGGCCGGTTCGGATCCTTCGGACGCGGCGTGACCCCCCAGCAGGCCAGGGAGATCGAAGCCCTGGGCTACGGCGCCGTCTGGGTGGGCGGTTCGCCGCCCGCCGAGCTCGCGTGGGTCGAGCCCATCCTCGAGGCGACGACGACCCTGCAGGTGGCCACCGGCATCGTCAACATCTGGACGGCGGCGGCCAAGCCGGTGGCCGACTCGTTTCACCGCATCGACAAGGCCTACCCGGGCCGCTTCCTGCTGGGCATCGGCGTCGGCCATCCCGAGGCGCACAGCGAGTACCGCAAGCCCTTCGACGCGCTGACGCAGTATTTGGACCAGCTCGACGAGTACGGCGTGCCGGCCAACCGGCGCGTGGTGGCGGCGCTGGGACCCCGCGTGCTCAAGCTGTCGGCCGAGCGCAGCGCGGGTGCGCACCCCTACCTGACCACCCCCGAGCACACCGCGCGCGCCCGCGAGCTGATCGGCCCGTCGGCGTTCCTGGCGCCCGAACACAAGGTGGTGCTGACCACCGACGCCGACAAGGCCCGCGCGGTCGGCCGGCGGGCGCTGGACATCTATTTCAACCTCGCCAACTACCGCAACAACTGGAAGCGGCTCGGCTACTCCGACGAGGAGGTCACCCGCCCCGGCAGCGACCGCCTGGTCGACGCGCTGGTCGCCTACGGCACGCCCGACGAGATCGCCGCGCGGCTCAAACAGCACCTCGACGCGGGCGCCAACCACGTGCCCGTGCAGGTCCTCACCAAGGATGAAAACCTGGTTTCGGCCCTGGCCGACTTGGCGGGGCCGCTGGGGCTGACCTAGCACGCGGACCTTCGAGGGGGACCAGGATGACCGACGCAGTTGCACTGAAGCCCGACCTGGGCCGGTTCGGCGTATGGCTGCCCACGCGCTCGATCACGCCCGGGCTGGCCGCCGAGATCGAATCGCTCGGCTACGGCGCCGCCTGGGTCGGCGGATCGCCGGACGCGGACCTGGCCTGGGTGGAACCGGCCCTGGCGGCGACGAGCTCGCTGCACCTGGCGACCGGCATCGTCAACATCTGGTCCGCCCCGGCGCCCGCGGTCGCCGGCGCCTTCGCCCGCATCGAGGACGCGCACCCGGGGCGGTTCCTGCTCGGCGTCGGGGTCGGCCACCCCGAGCACACCGAGGAGTACGTCAAGCCCTACGACGCGCTGGTCGCCTACCTCGACGCGCTCGACGCCGCGATGGTGCCGACCAGCCGGCGGGTGCTCGCGGCGCTCGGGCCGCGGGTGTTGGGGCTGGCGGCGGAACGCAGCGCCGGCGCGCATCCGTACCTGACCACCCCGGAACACACGGCCAAGGCGCGCCAGCAGGTGGGGAACTCGGTGTTTTTGGCGCCGGAACACAAGGTGGTATTGACCACCGACCCCGACGAGGCCCGCGCCATCGGCCGCAAGACCGTTGAGTTCTACCTGGGGCTGAGCAACTACGTGAACAACTGGCTGCGGCTCGGGTTCACCCAGCGCGACGTGCATCCGCCCGGCAGCGACAGGCTGATCGACGCGGTGGTCGCCCACGGCACCGCGCAGGCCATCGCGCGGCGCCTCGACGAACACCGCGAAGCGGGCGCCGACCACGTGGCGATCCAGGTGCTGGGGACCCCGAACGACGAGGCGCTGCTGTCGGTGCTGGGCGAGCTGGCCGGCCCATTAGGGCTAACTGCCCCAAACTGACCGCCGCCCTCGGTTAGTGTGGTTGACCATGCGATTGCTGGTCACCGGCGGCGCCGGCTTCATCGGTGCGAATTTTGTGCACAGCACGGTGCGGGAGCATCCCGAGGATTCCGTGACGGTGCTCGACGCTTTCACGTATGCGGGACGGCGCGAGTCGCTGGCCGACGTCGAGGACGCCATCAAGGTGGTCGAGGGCGACGTCGCCGATGCCGCGTTGGTCGACGCGCTGGTCGCCGAGTCCGATGCGGTGGTGCATTTCGCCGCCGAAAGCCACGTGGACAACTCGCTCGACGACCCGGAGCCGTCCCTGCGCACCAACGTCATCGGGACCTACGCGATCCTCGAGGCGGTGCGACACCACGGCGTGCGGCTGCACCACATCTCGACCGACGAGGTCTACGGCGATTTGGAGCTCGACGACCCGGCGCGGTTCACCGAGTCGACGCCCTACAATCCCTCGAGCCCGTACTCGGGGACCAAGGCCGCCGCCGACCTGCTGGTCCGGGCCTGGGTGCGGTCCTACGGGGTGCGCGCGACGATCTCGAACTGCTCCAACAACTACGGGCCGTATCAGCACATCGAGAAATTCATCCCGCGCCAGATCACCAACGTGCTCACCGGTCGGCGCCCCAAGTTGTACGGCCGCGGCGCCAACGTGCGCGACTGGATCCACGTCGAGGACCACAACAGCGCGGTGCGCCGCATCCTCGAAAAGGGCCGGATCGGCCAGACCTACCTCATCAGCGCCGAGGGCGAGCGCGACAACCTGACCGTGCTGCGCACGCTTTTGAAGATGATGGGCCGCGATCCCGACGACTTCGACCACGTTCCCGACCGGGTCGGCCACGACCTGCGGTATGCCATCGACCCGTCGTTGCTGTGCAACGAATTGTGCTGGGCGCCAAAGCACACCGACTTCGAAGAGGGCCTGCGCGCGACCATCGACTGGTACCGGGACAACGAGTCGTGGTGGCGCCCGCTGAAAGACGAGGCCGAGGCGCGCTACGAGGAACGCGGACGCTGACGTGAAGGCTCGCGAACTGAAGGTCCCCGGCGCCTGGGAGATCACCCCGGCCGTCCACGGCGACTCCCGCGGCGTGTTTTTCGAATGGTTCACCGAGCGCGGGTTCACCGATTTCAGCGGCCACCGGCTGGACATCCGGCAGGCCAACTGTTCGGTGTCGTCGGCCGGCGTGCTACGCGGCCTGCACTTCGCCCAGCTGCCGCCGAGCCAGGCCAAATACGTGACGTGCGTGTCTGGCTCGGTGTTCGACGTGGTCGTCGACATCCGCGTCGGCTCACCGACTTTCGGCCAGTGGGACTCGGTCCTGCTCGACGACCAGGACCACCGGACGATCTACATCTCCGAGGGCCTCGGGCACGCCTTCCTCGCCCTGCAAGACAATTCGACCGTGATGTATCTGTGCTCCGCGCAATACAATCCGCAGCGCGAGCACACCATCTGCGCGACGGACCCGGCGCTGGGGATCGACTGGCCCCTGGTTGACGGTGCCGCCCCCAGCCTGTCCGACCGCGACGCCGCGGCACCCGGCTTCGACGAGGTGCGCGCCGCCGGCCTCCTGCCGACCTGGGAGGAGACGCAGCGGTTCATCGCCGATCTGCGCGGCTGACATACCGGCCGGACAACGAAGACGCCGGCGAGCCGGCAACTGTTGCCTTCGACACGCGGTAACTGAAAACGCGTATTTCCCGGCGGCGGAGGGCTACCCGTTACGGTTCGGGTGCGGCCCGGATCCGACTTGTCCTGTCAATTCAGCACTTTCGTGACTGAAATTACATACCATCCGATTCATCGCCAGTCAGCAGCGACCGCTTGACCATCGCCGGAGGGAGCTATGTCGTTTGTGATCGTGTTGCCGGAGCCCGTGGCGGACGCGGCGAAGAGCCTCGAAAGCCTCGGCGCGACAATCCGATCGGCGCACGCGGCGGCGGCCGCGCCCACCACCGCAATCGCGGCGGCCGCCGGCGATGAGGTGTCGGCCGCCATCGCGACACTGTTCGCCCAACACGGAGCCGCCTACCAGGCTCTCAGCGCCCAGGCTGCGGCGTTCCACAGCGAGTTGACGCGGACCGTCAACACGAGCGCGCAAGCCTACGCGGCCGCCGAGGTGACGAACGCCGCGACGCTGCAGACCCTCGAGCAAGACGTGCTGGCGCTGATCAACACGCCAACCAACACCCTGTTGGGGCGCCCCCTGATCGGCGACGGCGCGGACGGCATCACGACCGCGGCGGGAGTCGGAACACCCGGCGGCGCCGGCGGAATCCTGTGGGGCAACGGCGGTCACGGCGGCGCCAGCATCGCCGACGGGGTGGCGGGCGGCGCGGGCGGCCCGGCCGGCTTGATCGGCACCGGCGGCACGGGCGGCATGGGCGGATTGGGCGCGGCCGGCGGGGCCGGAGGCACCGGCGGATTGCTGTGGGGCAACGGCGGAACCGGCGGTCTGGGGGGCTGGACCGGAATCGGCGGCCCCGGCGGGAGCGCGCTGTTCATCGGTGACGGCGGCACGGGCGGCCAAGGCGGAACGTTCATGTACAACGCCGTCGGCACGATCCTTCCCGGCGGAACCGGCGGAACCGGCGGCCATGGCGGCCTGCTCTGGGGGAACGGCGGCGCCGGCGGCATCGGCGGGCCGTACGGAATCGGCGGTGCCGGCGGCAGCGCGCAATGGTTCGGCAATGGCGGCACCGGCGGCATGGGTGGCGCCTTCGCGAACGGCGGCATCGGCGGCAACGGCGGACTTTTGATCGGCGCCGGCGGCGACGGCGGCACCGGCGGCGTCGTCACCGGCATCGGTGGTCAGGGCGGCATCGGCGGCCAATTGCTGGGCGAATCCGGGGCCACCGGCGCCAATGGCGGGCCGGCCGCCGTCCAGCTCACGATGCACGGGACCCGCCCGACACTGCAGGTGTCCGTCGACGGCGGGCCGTTTGTGCAGGCAACGGTCGACACCGGATCGAGCGCCCTGTTCTTTGCACCCCGCGACGTCGATCTGGCGGCCCTCGGCACCCCCATCCAAACCGGACTCACTTACAACTTCGGCAGTCCCGGAGACGAAACGGTCGTCACCTACGACCAATACCGGGCCGCGGTGAACTTCGGGAACGGCATCATGACCCAGCCGACAACCATCGGCGTCATCACCTCCGAAGTTCACAATGGAACGCCCACGACACCCGAAACGCTGGTCGGGGTGGGCGCCAACACGCTCGGCAGTGGATTCACCTCCACTGCCGTGCAGCAATTGCCGGGCCAGCTGGCCAACGGCATTCTGGTCAACCAGCCCGGACACTACTTCCAGTTCGGCGACAACCCGCTCCCCGGGATTGCCGGCGTCACCGGGTCGCCGTTCACCAATGGCCTGATCGTGCAGGTCGGCAACACCACCCTGCAGCCGACCACGGGTGTCGTCGATACCGGCGGCGTCAACGGCAGCATCCCCCACAACCTGTTGCCGCCCGACCTGCAAAACATCCCGATAGGCGGGTCCCTCCCCGCGGGAACCGGAATCTATGTCGGAGTGGTCGATCCGGTGACGGGTGGTTATTCCGTGCTGTACGAGCAGATCACGCAGGGGGGCATCAACGGCACGTTGGTGACGGCCGACGTGGGGGCGGGTGGTGTCTTCAACACCGGGAACTACCCGTACACCCTGATGCCGATCTATCACTCGTACCTTCCCGAATCTGTCGGAACGATCATCTTCGACGCGCCTCCCACTTAGGCCGTCGATAACAAGGTCGACGTCGATCGTTGACCTGTGCCGCCAAGGCGTCTCGTCCACCGATCAATATCGGCTCGGGTTACCCGACGCCTCCTCGAGCATGAGCCGGTCGAGTTTCGCGGCGGTGTCCGACAGCGCCGAGCGGGTCATGCGCAGGACACCCGGGGTTTCGCCGCCGCCGACGCCAGCAGATCGCCCATCAGATGACCCAAGAGGTCAAGGCGGGCGGTGGACAGCCAGGCGGTCAGGTCCGGGTCGTCGAGCCAGCGCAGCTGGCCGCCGTAGTCGGCCACCGCGATGCGCAACCAGTCGAGGTCCGTGTCGGGGTGCGGCACCGGCACGCAGATCCGGTTTTTCACCGTGTCGTCGGGATAGGCGGCCTCCACATGGGCGATCAGCGCCGCGCTGAAGATCTGCTGGCAGCCCCGCACGCTCTGCAAGGTAATGCGGCCGTTCTCGAAAATTGGTGTGGCGGGGCGTTTCTCGGCGCCGTCGGCGGCGCAGTCGACGTACAGGGTCGAGGCGTGCGTGCCGATGGCGCCGCCGTCGAGCACCATCTCGTCGGCCTCGATGCGCCGCACATGTCCCATGCGCACGACGTCGGTGATGCGCCGGAGTTGCTCGAGTTCGGCGCGGGTGACGGTCGCGCACCGATACATGGTGGGCGTGACCGCGGGGTCGATGCGCAACAGGGCGCCGGCATCCTCGAGGCGCGCGAACAGGTCGTCGACCGACGCCGCGTCGCGAACGGCCTTCAGCTGGGCGGTGAACGCGGCCTTGATCCGGTCGGCGAACAACGACCCGGGCTGGATCGTCGCGCGATCGAGTAGCCACGAATCGCGCGGCATGATCCAGGTCAGCCGGTCCGGCGCGATGCCCTGCCCCAGCAACCACAGGCAGGTGTCCATCCCGGTCTTGCCGGCGCCCACGATGACGTAGCGCTCGCGGGCCGCGGCCCCGGGCAGGTCGTTGGGCGGGACGCACTCGACGCCGGGCGCGACGCGGTAGGGCGGCGGGCGCATGGCGGGGACCTCGACGCGCATGTAGGTGGCGTCGACCAGGCGGCGCGCCACGTCGACGGTGTAATCGGTCCCGGCCAGCGTGGTGAAGCGGCCGTCACCGCGGTATTCGCTCATCGGGAAGTAGGCGACCCGCCCGGTCGGCAGCAGCCGGTGGCGCAGGACGTGGTCGTAGTAGGCGCACACCTCGCCCGCGGTCGCCAGCTCGTAAAGGCCCTTGTTCCAGCCGATTTCGTCGATGGCGCCGCTGCCCAGCGGCAGCGAGTTGACCCCGTAGAACGCCGAAGGCTGATGCAGCCGCACGAAAGGGTAGGCCACGGTCCAGTGCCCGCCCGGCTGGTGGTTGCGGTCCACCAGCACCACGCGCGCCTCCGTCTCGGTCACCAGGGTGTCGACGAACGCCATGCCCATCGCGCCCGCCCCGACCAGCAGATAGTCGGCCTCGATGGTGCGCATACGACAAGCTATCCACCTTGCGACGCCCAGGCCAGGTTACTAGGATATGCAAGTAATCGCGCGATACCGACTCCGAGGACATCATGACCACACAGATCCCGCACTTCATCGATGGGAAGCGCACCGCCGGCCAGGCCACCCGCACCGCCGACGTCTTCAACCCCAGCACCGGCGAGGTGCAGGCGAAAGTGCCCATGGCGGGCAAGGCGGACGTCGACGCGGCGGTCGCCTCGGCCGTCGAGGCCCAAAAGGGCTGGGCCGCAACCAATCCGCAGCGCCGCGCCCGGGTCTTGATGCGGTTCATCGAGCTGGTCAACGAGGCGGCTGACGAGCTGGCCGAGCTGCTGTCGCTCGAGCATGGCAAGACGCTGGCCGACGCGCGCGGCGACATCCAGCGCGGCATCGAGGTGATCGAGTTCTGCGTCGGGATTCCGCACCTGCTCAAGGGCGAGTACAGCGAGGGCGCGGGCCCCGGCATCGACGTCTATTCGTTGCGCCAGCCCCTGGGCGTGGTCGCGGGCATCACCCCGTTCAACTTCCCGGCGATGATCCCGCTGTGGAAGGCCGGGCCGGCGCTGGCGTGCGGCAACGCGTTCGTGCTCAAGCCCAGCGAGCGCGACCCGTCGGTTCCGGTGCGCCTGGCCGAGCTGTTCATCGAGGCCGGCCTGCCCCCGGGCGTGTTCCAGGTGGTGCACGGCGACAAGGAGGCCGTCGACGCCATCCTGCACCATCGCGACATCAAGGCCGTGGGCTTCGTCGGCAGCTCCGACATCGCGCACTACATCTACGCCACCGCCGCGGCCACCGACAAGCGGTCGCAGTGCTTCGGCGGCGCCAAGAACCACATGATCGTGATGCCCGACGCCGACCTCGACCAGGCCGTCGACGCGCTGATCGGCGCCGGCTACGGCAGCGCGGGCGAGCGTTGCATGGCGATCAGTGTCGCCGTGCCCGTCGGCGAGCAGACCGCGGACCGGTTGCGCGCCAGGCTGATCGAGCGGATCAACAACCTGCGCGTGGGCCACAGCCTCGACCCCAAGGCCGACTACGGCCCGCTGGTTACCGACGCGGCCCTGGCGCGGGTGCGCGACTACATCGGCCAGGGCGTCGACGCGGGCGCCGAGCTGGTCATCGACGGCCGGGAACGCACCAGCGACGACCTGGCTTTCGGCGACGCGAACCTCGAAGGCGGCTTCTTCATCGGCCCCACCCTGTTCGACCACGTCACCCCCGAGATGTCGATCTACACCGACGAGATCTTCGGGCCGGTGCTGTGCATCGTGCGCGCCCACGACTACGAAGAGGCGCTGCGGCTGCCCTCGGAGCACGAGTACGGCAACGGCGTGGCGGTCTTCACCCGCGACGGCGACACCGCCCGCGACTTCGTCTCGCGGGTGCAGGTGGGCATGGTCGGCGTCAACGTGCCGATCCCGGTTCCGGTGGCCTACCACACCTTCGGCGGCTGGAAGCGGTCCGGGTTCGGCGACCTCAACCAGCACGGCCCGGCGTCGATCCAGTTCTACACCAAGGTCAAGACCGTCACGTCGCGCTGGCCGTCGGGCATCAAGGACGGCGCCGAATTCGTCATCCCCACCATGAAGTAGCGACATGTTTACCCTCAACGACGAAGAACGGGTGATCACCGAGACGGCGGCCGCCTTCGCCGAGAAGCGGATGGCCTCGCACGCGCTGGAATGGGATGCCGCCAACCATTTCCCGACCGACGTGCTGCGCGAAGCCGCCGAGCTGGGCATGGCGGCGATCTACTGCCGCGACGACGTGGGCGGCAGCGGGTTGCGCCGCCTCGACGGCGTGCGCATCTTCGAACAGCTCGCCATCGCCGACCCGGTCACCGCGGCGTTCCTGTCCATCCACAACATGTGCGCGTGGATGATCGACAGCTTCGGCACCCCTGAGCAGCGCAAGGCCTGGGTTCCGCGGCTGGCCGCGATGGACGTCATCGCCAGCTACTGCCTCACCGAGCCGGGCGCCGGTTCGGACGCCAGCGCGCTGAGCACCCGCGCCGTCAAGCACGGCGGCGACTACGTGCTCGACGGCGTCAAGCAGTTCATCTCCGGGGCGGGGGCCTCGGACGTGTACGTGGTGATGGCCCGGACCGGGGGGCCGGAAAAGCCCGGCCCGCGCGGCATTTCCGCGTTCGTCGTGGAAAAGGGCACGCAGGGCCTGAGTTTCGGCGCCCTGGAGGAGAAGATGGGCTGGCACGCCCAACCCACCGCCCAGGTGATCCTGGAGGGCGTGCGGGTGCCCGCCGACGCCATGCTGGGCGGCGCCGACGGCGAGGGCGCCGGGTTCGGCATCGCCATGAACGGCCTCAACGGCGGTCGCCTCAATATCGCGGCGTGCTCGCTCGGCGGCGCCCAGGCCGCCTACGACAAGGCCGGGGCCTACGTGCGCGAACGCCAGGCGTTCGGCTCTCCCCTGCTCGACGAGCCCACCATCCGGTTCACCCTGGCCGACATGGCCACCGGGCTGGAGACCTCGCGAATGATGTTGTGGCGGGCCGCAAGTGCGCTGGACGCCGACGACCCCGACAAGGTCGAGCTGTGCGCGATGGCCAAGCGCTACGTCACCGACACCTGCTTCGACGTCGCCGACAAGGCCCTGCAACTGCACGGCGGCTACGGATACCTGCGCGAGTATGGTCTGGAAAAGATCGTCCGCGATCTGCGGGTCCATCGAATCCTGGAAGGCACCAACGAAATCATGCGGGTGGTCATCGGCCGGGCCGAGGCCGCGCGGTTCCGTGTTTCCTGAAGCCGCCCCGAGAAAGAGAGCCATGACCGAGCATCTCGCGATCGCCTTCCTCGGGCTGGGCCACATGGGTGCGCCGATGTCGGCGAACCTGGTCGCCGCCGGCCATGCCGTGCGCGGATTCGATCCCGCCCCCGCCGCCGCGGCGGCGGCGGCCGAAACGGGCGCCACGATATTCGACAGCGCCGCGGCCGCGGTGACCGATGCCGACGTCGTCGTCACCATGCTGCCCAACGGCGCCCTGGTCAAAAGCTGCTACGCCGACGTGCTGCCCGCCGCCCGACCGGGCGCGCTGTTCATCGACAGCTCCACGATCTCGGTCGACGACGCCCGCGAGGCGCACTCGCTGGCGGCGTCGCACGGGATGCCCCAGGTGGACGCGCCGGTGTCCGGCGGGGTGAAGGGCGCCGTCGCCGGGACGCTGGCGTTCATGGTGGGCGGCGACGAGTCCGCGCTGCAGCGGGCCCGGCCGGTGCTGGAACCGATGGCGGGCAAGATCATTCACTGCGGCGCCGCCGGCGCCGGCCAGGCGGCCAAGGTGTGCAACAACATGGTGCTGGCCGTGCAGCAGATCGCGATCGGCGAGGCGTTCGTGCTGGCCGAGAGGCTGGGGCTGTCGGCGCAGGCCCTGTTCGACGTCATCACCGGCGCGACGGGCAACTGCTGGGCGGTGCACACCAACTGCCCGGTGCCGGGCCCGGTGCCGACGTCGCCGGCCAACGACGGCTTTCGGCCCGGGTTCGCGACGGCGCTGATGAACAAGGACCTGGGCCTGGCGATGGATGCGCTGGCCTCCACCGGTTCGGTGGCTCCGCTGGGCACCCACGCCGCGCAGATCTACGCCGAGTTCATCGCGTCCGACGACTCCCACGCCGCCCTGGACTTCAGCGCCGTGATCCAGATGCTGCGCTGAGCGTTGGCGCACAAGGGTATTCACTCGTAACTCACCAGCGCCACCGCGGCACCGCGTGCAGCGGGCGGGTCAGAAGTCTCCCGCGTTGCGCCGCAACGTCTCGATGGACGACACCAGCGCCTCGGATTCGGCGGCGTCCATGCCGATGTCGGCGAACACCTGCTCGTTGAGCGTGACCGTGGCGTCCTCGACCGTGGAGCGGCCGAGGTCGGTGATCCGCACCAGGGTCGTACGCCCATCGGTGGGGTGCGGGACCCGCTGCACCAGCCCGTCGGCCTCCAGCCGGCGGATGGCGTGGGTGACGCTGGTGACGTGCACCTGCAGGCGGTCGGATGCCTTGGTGATCGGCAGCGCCCCGGCCCGGCTGAACGCCAGCAGCCGCAGCAACTCGAAGCGGGAGAAGCTCAGGTCGTAGGGGCGCAGCGCGTTCTCGACGCGGGCCAGCAGGATCTGGTGCGCGCGCATCACCGAGGTGACGGCGACCATGCCGGGCGCGACGCCGCCCCATCCGGCGCGCTCCCAGTTGGCCCGTGCCGCGGCGATCGGATCGCGGTTGGAGCTTGATGCGGCCACGCCCCTTCTTACCGCATCGGCGGCCGGCCTGTGACCTTTCCTATCGCCGACAGCACCGCCACCGTCGACGCGCGGTTGCCCACGGTGATCCGGGTGCCGCCGTCCGCATAGTGGCGGACCTGCAGCCCGCAGCTGTCGAACACCTCACGCCACGGGCGACCCTGCCGACCCCTCGGAGGCAGGTACGTGAAGTTCGCATGGGCGTCGGTGGTGTAGATCCCCAACGCGCTCAGCCGCATCCGCAGGTAGTGGCGTTCGGCATTGATCGACTGGATCCGTTGCTGCAGTTGGTCTTCGGCCTGGTAAGAGGCCGTCACCGCGAGCAACCCGGTGAGCGCCACGCCGAACGGCAGCTGCTGGGACCACAACGGCCCGGCCAGTTCCGGTGACGCCAGCGCGTAGCCGATCCGCAGGCCCGCCAACCCGTAGGCCTTGGAAAACGTCCGCAGCACCACCACGTTGGGAAAGCGGGCGAGCAGCGCGGGGACGTCGATCCGGTGCTCGGGCGCGGCGAACTCGATGTAGGCCTCGTCGAGCAGCACGACGGTGTCGCGCGGCACGGCGGCGAAAAAGCGCATCAGCTCGGCCGCGGGCTCCAGCGTGCCGGTCGGGTTGTGCGGCCGGCACACCACCACGACCTTGGCGCCGGCCGCGGCGCCGGCCAGCCCGTCGAGGTCGTTGTGCCCGTCCCCGTCGAGGGGAACGGTCAGTGCGTTCAGGCGCGCCATCTTCGCGATGATCGGGTAGCCGTCGAACGTCGGCGCGGCCATCGCGACGGCGTCCCCCGGGGCGGTCAGCGCGTGCAGGGCCTGCAACGCCACCCCCGTGGCGCCGGCGCCCAGCACCACCTGTCGAGCGGGCAGCCCGACGCGGCAGGCGATCACGCCCCGCAGCCGTTCGGGCAGGAACTCCGGATACCGGTTGATCGCGTGCACGGAGCGGATCAGCGCGGACCGCACCGCGGGCAGCGGCGGGAACGGATTCTCGTTGAGCGACAACGCAAGCGGGTCGATGGCCGTGGGGCAGGCGTCGTCGGCCTCGGCGGCGAGGGTGCCGCGGACGAGTTGCATCAGGCCCGCCCGCCCCAGCGCACCGCCGCCGCGCCGGCGAAGTCGCCGGCGTGGGCGAACCCCGCCATCATGATCACGTCGCCGGCGCGCACCTGGCCGCCGGAAAGCGCACGGTCCAGGTTGATCGGGATCCCGGCCCCGAACAGGTTGCCGCACTCGTCGAAGGTGTCGACGTGTCTCGATTTCGGCAGCTCGAGCGCGTCACGCCAGTTACGCAAAAACACGCGGTTGGGCTGGTTGGTGACGAACAGGTCGATGTCCTTGGGGGACAAGTCGATTCGGTCGCACACCGCCAGCGCCACCTCGGGCACCTGCCGGTTGCCGCGGGCCAGCACCTTGGTGATCTTGCTCTCGGTGAAGCCGATGCACAGCTCACCGGTACCGGGCTCCCACCACTTGCGCGGCGGGTCGGGGGACAGCGTCATCTCGCCGTGGTATTCGCCGTAGGTGCGGCACTCAACATCGAGTATGGGTGATCGGTCGCCCAGGGTGACCAGGCCCACCGCCGCGCCGTCGCCGGGCACCGCGGCCTGCGCCTTGCGGCGCACTCCGGGTTGGTCGAAGACCTGACCGGCGGCGTTTTGCGCGACGGCGATCAGCGCGGTGCGGCCTTCCCCGGACGACAGCAGCTTGCGGGCGATGTTGAGCGCCAACACGAAAACCGCGCACCCCCCGTTGTGCAGATCGAGAACCCAGGACGGCCGCATGCCCAGCCGGTGCGCGACCCCCCCGCCCGCGCCGTAGAACGGTAGGTCGGGCGCCTGGGTGTGGGTGATCAGCACGTCCGCGCCGGCGACGACGTCTTCGCCGTGGCGCTCGATGAGGCCCCGCGCCGCGCGTTCGATCATGTCGACGGCGGTTTCGTCCGCGCCGACGTGATGGCGGAAGCGGGGCGCGCGGAACATGAGATTGTCGCGCAGGTCGTCGGATTCGGCGAATTGCGCGTAGTAGTCTGCGCCGATCGGCTCACCGGGCAGGTAGGTCGCGACGTCGATCAGGCTGACGCTTTGCTGGCTCATGGTCGGCTCATCTCATCCACTTCGGGGTCACCGGGAGCCCGTTGCGGTGCCGGTACTCGGCGATGGCCTTGAGGTTCTGCATCTCCAGCAGGTGCCCGGCGCCGAACATGTCCCAGAAGTCGCCGACCCACACCGGGCGTTCGGCCGGCGCGGTCTCCGGGTACGGGTTGTGGTCGTAGAACGGGTGATGGCAATTGGTCCACAGCACAACGGAACCCGGCTTGTCGAGGACCACCTGTGCGTCGACGACCCGCATCAAATAGATCATCCACAGGTGCTTGCCCTGGTCCCACGCGCAGTGGTAGTCGACGGTGCGCGCCTGTTCGTTGGCGACGGTCCGGGTGTAGATCTTGGTCTCCGAACCGAGCCGGTCGTGGGCCAGCCACAGCCCGGGCTCGTCGGTGGGCGTGAAGCCGCGCAGGCTGTACGTCCACTCCTCGAGGCTGCGGGTGTCGGCCATGTATTCGTACAACTCGTCGGGCGGACAATCGACGTACTCGTTGACGGTGCAGTATTCCCCGAACACCTGGTCGTGCGGGTACACCGAGCGCATCATGTCCATGATGATCGGGGTGGCCTTCTCCCGGGGGCTGGTTTCGATGCGGGTCACGCCGTCGATGTCCGGGATATCCTCAAGCGCTGGCAGCGACATCGGTCCGGTTCTCCTTTACCCTCGAAATCTCCTGTGATACGGCATTGTTGGCCGCCGGCCTGCCGAGGAACGGCGCGAACGGCGGGACCTCGTCGGCGGCGCATTCGACGGCGACGACGGCCGGCCCGTCGACGCGCAGCGCGGCGCGCATCGCCGCGGCCAGGCCGTCGAGGTCGGCGACGTCGAGAGACGTCAGCCCCGGGAACATCGCCGCCACCCCGGCGCCCAGCCGGCTGGGCCGAAATCGGTTGTAGCTGTAGAGATCGTCGTAGAACAGCTGCTCGCGCGTCACACACATGGCGTGGGCGTTGTTGTTGAACAGCACGAACGTCACCGGCAGCCGGTACTGCACCGCAGTGTGTATCTCCATGCCGTGCATGAAAAATGCGCCGTCCCCGGCGATCACCACGGTGCGCCCGCGGGGACGGCCGCTGTTCGCGCGCCCGAAGGCCATCCCGATGCCGGCGCCGAAGCTGTAGCCCATGCCGCCCATCCCCAGCGCCACCGCGAACCTGCCGCCCCGCCGCGCGGGCAGGTAGTGGATCGCGGCCGCCCCGGTGTTGCCGGCGTCGACGACGATGTCCGCGCCGTCGGGCACGCAGCCGTCCAGCACCGCCAGGGCGTCCCGATAGCGCACACCGGGGCCCGCGCACGGCGGCGGCGACAACTCGGTGCGCAGCACCACGTTGGGCACCCGCACGCCGGTCGCCCGGCCGGGTCCGGACAGCGCCTGGGTCAGCATGCGCAGCGAGCCGCGCAGGTCGTCGGTGTGCACGTGGGTGCAGGAAACGTACGGCGCCGCCGAGCCGATCGACACCGTGCGGACCGCGGTCAGCGCGTCGTCCAGCCCGGTGCGCGCGGTGACCGGCAGCCGGGTGCCGACCACCAGGCAGACGGCGCTGGCGGCCACCGCCTCGGCCACACCCGGGTGGCCCATGACGCCGGTCACCCCGAGCGCCGACGACGACCCGAGACCCGGTGTGCCGGCGACGTCCTTGGCGTCGGGCACCGTCGCCACCCGCGCCCGCAGCACCGCCCGCAGCGCTTCGAGCTCGGCGCGGGCGTCGTCGCGGGCCACCTGCTCGCCGACGATGATCGTGACCGGTCCGTCCGCGTTGCGCAGGACGGCGGCCAGCGGCAGCGGGTTGCCGATGGGCCGCAGGTCGTGCGCGGTGCTGCCGTTGCGCGCGTAGTCCGTGTAACCCTGCTGAATGTCCTTGGGCAGCAACAACACCGCCGGGCCACCGGTGCGCGCCGCGGCGATCGCCCTCGACAGCGCCGGCGCGGCGTCCGCCGGGCTGAGCACCCGCTCGCACGACACCGACACCGCCGAGAACACCGCGCTCGCGTCGAGCGCTCCGTTGGCGCCGCTGGTGTCCTGGAAGCTGCCCCGGCCGTCCATGGTGGTGGGCGTCTGGCCGACGAGGGCCAGCAGCGGGACCCGGCTCGCCAGCGACTCCCCAAGGGCCGCTACGAGATTCAGCGCCCCGCCGCCGGAGGTCGCCGCGACGACACCGAGCCCGGACCCCAGCCCGGCCCCGCTGCGGCTGTACCCGTCGGCCATGGTGGCGGCGGAGAATTCGTGCTTTGCCAGCACCGCGGTGATGTCGGAGCGGAAGTGCGCGGCGTCGAACAGATCCTCGATGTTGGCGCCGTCGACGCCGAAGATGTGGTCGATGCCGACCGACGCGAGGCGTTCGACGACGTGGTCGACCACCCGCTGCTTCCTGGGCATGCCAGTAACACGACGCCCGGCTGCCGGCAGTTCACCGGGAGTTGGGTTTTACAGCGAACGCTGCAGCAACACCTGGCCGCTATCAGCGGAAACCACTTGCACGGCCGCGATCTGGTCGACCGGCGTGGAGATGCTGCCCGCGGGCGTGGCGGTGTGGCCGGGTTCGGCCACCCACGTCGCCAGCCGGGTCTGGCTGCCGTCGCGACCGACCACCACCATCGCCAGCGTGTCGTGGTGGGCGTACAGCGGCGCCAGGCAGACGCACTTGAGGTTGATCGACGTCCCCCAGTGCTGGCCGCTCACCTGCACCGTCGAGGTCAGCAGCGTGGTACCGACCTGCGCCATCGGCTGGGCGGCCACGGTCGCCTGGTGCGCGGGCGCCGCGGTGTAGCCCTGCACGCCGACGAGCACGCCGACCCCCAGCACCGCGGCCGCGGCCGTCGAGGCCACCCAGGTCACCACCCGGTTGCGGCGCCGGCGCCAGCGCACCGCCGCCTGCAGCGACGGCAACAGCTGTGGCGACATCTCCGGCGTGGCAGCCGGACCGCGGCCGGGCTCGTCCATCGCGGCCACTTCGCCATGGTCGAGCCGCGAAAGCAACGCCGGCACACCGCTCAGGTCGGCGACGGCCGCCCGGCATGCCGCGCACCCGGCCATGTGCGCCTCGAATTCGCGGCGGTCGGAGGCCGACAGCGACCCCAACACGTATGCGGCATCCCACATCGCGTAGCGGTGGTCGTCCCCCGTAGTCAAACCCAGCACCTCGTTGTGTGAGCGATCGTCACCGGGCGGGCCGATGCCTCGTAGCGGCGTCCTCATCTCGTCCATCTCCTGTCACCCCTCAAGTATTCGGAGCCCGTGACCGGCCGGATGGGGCACCCGTCTGTACCCTCGCGCCGTCATCGGGTGACTCCTAGTTCCTGCAGAGTGAGTCGCAACGCCCGCACGGCATAGTGTAGTCGCGACTTCACCGTCCCCTCGGCGATCTGCAGGTCGCCGGCAATCTGCGCGGTCGTCCAGCCACGGTAGTAGGACCGCTCGATCACGGCCCGGTGCTCGGCGGACAGCTGCACCATGGCCTCGGCGATCAGCAGCCGGTCCAGCGCCGCGTTCACCTCGTCCGGCGTCGACAGCTCGGGCGCCCCGGCCTCGTCCAGCGAACCGACCACGTTGCGGTGCCTCGCGCTGCGCCGGTCGTCGATGATCATGTTGCGGGCGACGGTGAACAGCCAGGCCCGCGCCGAGCGTTCGGTGTCGCCGATGACCTCCGGGTGCTGCCACGCGCGCAGCAGCGTCTCCTGCACCACGTCCTCGGCCTGGCTCGCGTCCCCCGTCAACCGCAGGGCATAGCGCCACAAAACCGCGGCGTGCTCGTCGTAGAGCGCCTTCATCAGCGCGGCTTCTACCGCCCTGGACGCGCCCCGAGTGCCGGCAACACGGACCACCCGATCACCTCCCGCCAATGGACACGAGTCGAGTAGGTGTTCAGTTCAGGGCAGGTCAGGCCGACGTGAGGATGCGCGGCCCCGCGTCGGTCACCGCGACGGTGTGCTCCCAGTGCGCCGCGCGCGACCCATCGGCGGTGGTCACGGTCCATTCGTCGTCGAGCACCAGCGTTTTCCCGGTTCCCAGCGTGAGCATCGGCTCGATGGCCAGCACCGAGCCCGGCGCGAGCAGCGGACCCCGCCCGGGGGCGCCCTCGTTGGGCAGGAAAGGGTCCATGTGCATGTGCCGGCCGATCCCGTGGCCCCCGTAGCCCTCCACGATCCCGAACGCACGTCCATAACGGGCCTCGGCGCCGCGGGTCCCCGTTTCGATGGCGTGCGCGACGTCGGTCAGCCGGTTACCCGGGACCATCGCCGCGATGCCGGCGTGCAGCGATTCCCTGGTCGCCTCGCACAGCGCATCGTCGGCCGCGTCGAGCGTCCCGACGCCGAACGTGACGGCGGCGTCGCCGTGCCAGCCGTCCAGCACCGCGCCGCAGTCGATGGACACCAGGTCGCCCGGCACCAGTACTTCCGCGGCGGACGGGATGCCGTGCACGACCCGGTCGTTGACCGACGCGCAGATCGACGCCGGATAGCCGTGATAGCCCAGGAACGACGGGACCGCCCCGGCTTCGCGGATCACCGACTCGGCGATCTCGTCGAGGCTCAACGTCGACGCCCCCGCGACCGCGGCCGCGCGGACGGCCTTGAGGGCGGCGGCCACCACGGCGCCGGCGGCCGCCATCGCGTCGAGCTCGCCGGGGCTGCGCTGCGGCACGACCCTGCGACTCCGCAGCCGCGCCAGCGCGCTCATGATTATTTGCCCAGCGCGTGCAGCGCGCGGGCGAACACCTCGTCCACGGTGCCGATCGCGTCGACGGTCTTCAATCCATCTTTCAACTGAGCCCGGTAGTACTCGAGCAGCGGCGCGGTCTCGTCGCGGTAGACCTTCATGCGATTGAGGATGACGTCGTCGGTGTCGTCGGCGCGGCCGCGGCCCTTGAGCCGTTGCAGCAATTCGTCCTGCGTCACGCGGAACTCGATCACCGCGTCGAGGTCGGTGCCCCGGCGTTGGAGCATCGCGTGCAGCGCCTTGGCCTGCTCCAGGGAGCGCGGATAGCCATCCAGGATGAAGCCGTCGGCGGCGTCGGAATCGTTGAGCCGGTCGTCGACGAGCTGGTTGGTCAGCTCGGAGGGCACCAGGTCCCCTGCGTCCAGGTAGCGCTTTGCCTCCAGCCCGAGTTTCGTCCCGTTTTCGATGTTGTTGCGGAAGAGCTCCCCGGTGGAGATTTGCGGGATCCCGAGCTTTTCGGCGAGCTTTTGGGCCTGCGTCCCCTTGCCCGCCCCCGGCGGTCCAAGCAAAACGACTCTCACTTGAGGAATCCTTCGTAGTTGCGCTGCATGAGCTGGCTCTCGATTTGTTTGACCGTATCCAAACCGACGCCAATCATGATCAAAACCGCAGTACCCCCGAAGGGCAAATTCTGCACGGCCCCGCCGTTGCCGATCTGCAGGAAAAGATTGGGCAGCACCGAGATCGCGCCCAGATAGATCGAGCCCGGCAGCGTGATCCTGCTCAGCACGAAACGCAGATAGTCGGCGGTCGGCTTGCCCGGCCGAATCCCGGGTATGAAGCCGCCGAATTTCTTCATCTCATCGGCACGCTCGTCGGGGTTGAACGTGATCGAGACGTAGAAGTACGTGAAGAAGATGATGAGGCCGAAATAAATGCCGATGTAGACGGGGTCACTCGGGTCGGACAGGTAGCTGCCGACGAACTTGTCCCACCAGCTGTTGCCCACGCCGCCGCTGCCGCTGCGCACCAGCTGGGTGATCAGGTGCGGGATATAGATCAGCGACGACGCGAAGATGACCGGGATAACGCCGGCCTGGTTGACCTTCAGCGGCAGATACGTCGAGGTCCCGCCGTACATGCGCCGGCCCACCATCCGCTTGGCGTACTGCACCGGGATCCGGCGCTGGCCCTGCTCGACGAAGACGACGCCGACGATGATGATCAGCGCGGCGGCGCAGACCGCGGCGAAGATGACCCCGCCGCGGCTGTCCAGGATGGACTTGCCTTCGGCGGGGATGCGCGCCGCGATGCCGACGAAGATCAGCAGCGACATGCCGTTGCCGATGCCGCGTTCGGTGATCAGCTCACCCATCCACATCACCAGGGCGGCACCGCCCGTCATCACCAGCACGATGACGACCAGCGTGAAGATGCTCTGGTCGGCGATGATGTCCAGCGAGCAGCCCTGCAGCAGCCCGCCGTTGGCCGCCAGCGCCACGATGCTGGTGGCCTGCAGCACGGCCAGCGCGATGGCCAGGTAGCGGGTGTACTGGGTCATCTTGGACTGCCCAGCCTGGCCTTCCTTCCGCAACTCCTCGAACCGCGGGATGACGACGGTCAGCAGCTGCACGATGATGCTCGCGGTGATGTAGGGCATCACGCCGACGGCGAACACCGTGAGCTTGAGCAGCGCGCCGCCGGAGAACAGGTTGATCAGCGAATAGATCTGCCCGGCCTCGCCGCCGCTGGCTTCCTTGATGCACTGCTGGACGTTCGGATAGTTCACACCCGGGGACGGCAGCGCGGCACCGACCCGGTACAGAACGACGATGCCAAGCGTGAAGAGGATCTTCCGTCTCAGGTCGACTGTCCGCAACGATGAGATGAAAGCCGAAAGCACTCTTCCTCCTGCGTCCTGCGTCTCGCGCCTAACACCCGCAGGCCAGGACGGACGGCGCCGCGCGTCAAACCGTGTACGAGACTAACAGCTGGACCGCGCGGCCCCGGTCAAGGCCCATCCAGGGACGGGACGCCGACCGCCGCGCGGCGTAGAGTTCTGGTGACTCATTGCATTGGCTAAGTAAGTGGGAGCACCCCATGTCGCGAACCGACCAAGACACCTGGGACTTGGCCTCCAGCGTCGGCGCCACCGCCACGATGGTCGCCGCGGCCCGCGCGCTCGCCAGCGCGGAGCCGGACGCGATCATCGACGACCCGTTCGCGGCGCCGCTGGTCCGGGCCGTCGGCCTCGACTTCTTCATCCGCCTGATCGACGGCCAGGTCGTCCCGTCGGAGTCCCAGGCCGGGGAGCGGGACCTGCGGCTGGAGACGGATTCGATGGCCGTGCGCACCCGCTTCTTCGACGACTTCTTCCTCAACGCGGCCCGCGACGGCGTCACCCAGTCGGTGATCCTGGCCGCCGGCCTCGACGCGCGCGCCTACCGGCTGACGTGGCCGCCCGGCAGCGTGGTCTACGAGATCGACCAGCCCAAGGTCATCGAGTTCAAGACCGCCGCGATGGCCGACCTGGGCGTCACGCCGACCGCCGAGCGCCGAACGGTCGCCGTCGATCTGCGCGACGATTGGCCGGACGCGTTGCGCCGCAGCGGATTTGACCCCGCGCGACCGACGTCGTGGAGCGCCGAGGGCCTGCTGATGTACCTGCCGCCCGACGCGCAGGACCGGCTCTTCGACAACATCACCGAGCTGAGCGCGCCCCGGAGCATGCTGGCCACCGAATACCACGGCGACGATCCCAACCGGACGATGAGCGAACGCGCGCGGGAGTTCAACCAGCGGTGGGCCAACCTGGGTTGCGACATCGACCTGTCGGGGCTGTTCTTCGACGGCGAGCGCAGCAACGTCGTCGACTACCTGACCGAGCGGGGCTGGGCGGTAACCACCCGGCCGCGGCGGGACTTCTTCGCCGATTACGGCCGCACGTTCCCCACCGACGAGGAATCTCAGCTGCGCAACATCCTCAGCCTCACCGCGACACGCGGGTAGGACGCGGGTAGGACGCGGGTAGGAATTGGCGGCGATCGCGGGGGCTGACGGGTCGCATGAACCGGCGTCGCGTGTGTTCTGGCGGCGTCGAATGTGTACTAGGCGGCGTCGAATGTGCCTGTAGGGCGCGATTCGCGCCGGATTTCCGCCCTGCGTTCACACCGAAAGCCCTGCGCTCACACTCGACGGCTTCGGCGCAGCGGCTCGCCCGCGCACCGGGTCGCCACGCGGCTAAACGGGTTTGGCGGCCGGGGCGCGCACGACCAGCGGCGCCGCGGGGAAGCACCACGCCATCTCCGTCCGCGACTTGCGCAGCGCCGCGGTGCCATACCCCTTCTTGCGGTGCTCGGGGTGGATCCAAATCCGCACGTTGACCTCGCCGTGGTGCAGCTCGCCGAATACCATGCCGACCTTGTGGCCCGAGTCGACGGCCACGAACCAGGCGGCCTCCTCGTCGTTGACGCGGCTCGACGCCGCGCGGATCTCGTCGTCGAGGTTGCCGGCGGGCCCGCCGGACCCGTCGCCGGCGGCGCCCATGTCCTCGGTGCGCGCGGCGAAGATGTCGCGGTCGTCGGTGGCCGAGAAGGGTCGCAGCTCGAGGGTCTCCCCGGAGCTGGCCGGACGCTCCCCAAGGGTGAAGCTCAGCTGCTTGTTCAGGTCCTCGAGCTCCGCCTGGATCCTCTTGCGCGAATCCTTGGTGAGCTGGTCGAACGACATGCTCATCACGGCTTCGGCGGCCAGGTGGGACGTGTCCAGCAGGCTGACGATCCCCTCGACCGCCGCGGCCCGGTCGTCGGAGTCCACCATGAGGTCGAGCACTTCATGTCGACGTTCGAGGGCCTTCAACAGCGCGTCGGCGATCTCCCGACGGGCGGCTTTGCGGTCTTGGTCTGTCATTGCACCAGCCTAGTTCGCCGCCGGAGGGATGGCGCCAGATCTTTGGTTGCCCAGCTCCAGAAACCGCTGGTAGCGCTCGGCGGCCGGCGCTACCCAGGCGGGGTCGGGCTCGACGACCCGCTCCGTCGACGCCCACCGGGCGGCGTCGGCGATCGACGTTTCCAGCCCGGCGGCCATGCGACCCAGGAAGGCGGCGCCCAGCGCCGCGCCCTCGGCCACCGCGGACACCTCCACCGGACGCCCGGTGGCGTCGGCGATGGCCCGCATCCACGGCTGGACCCTGGTGCCGCCGCCGGCGGCCAAGATGCGCGCCACCGGCGCCCCGCCCAGCTCGATGATCTGGCGGACGACGAAGGCCGACGCCTCGTAGGCCGCCCGC
Organism: Mycobacterium alsense; assembly: GCF_002086635.1. GTDB lineage: Bacteria > Actinomycetota > Actinomycetes > Mycobacteriales > Mycobacteriaceae > Mycobacterium > Mycobacterium alsense. The sequence continues at coordinate 121,199 of NZ_MVHD01000008.1, forward strand.
CGCAGCGACGCGGCATCGTGGGTGAGGTCCAGCGCGTCGAGCACGGCCCGGCGATCCGGGTCGTGGAACGGCGTGCGCTCCCCGCGGATGTACGGCGACCACACGGGCACCCGAAGCGGGTCGACGGCCTCCGGGTCGCCGGGCCCGATGACCCGATCCACCCAGCCGAGGAAGAGCCCGCCGGCGTTGCTGGCCCCGCCGATCTGGCTCTTGCCGGGGACGGTGTGCGGGATGGTCCACAGGCCCGGCACCTGCCGGGCCTCCGGGATCGTGGTCCACACGATCAGCGTGGTGCCGCACAGCACCAGCACGTCGCCGTCGCGGTCGGCGCCGGCCACGATCTGTTCGCACAGCGCGTCGATCGCCCCGATCCCCAGCACGGCGTCGGTGCCGGGCACCTGGCCGGCGGCCGTCCCGATCGTCTCCACCCGCGGCAGCTGCTCGGGGGTGGCGCCGCGCTCGGCGCACGCCGCCGCGTTCCAGCCGGTCCCGTCGAACAAGGGGAAGGCGGTGGCGGCGGTCGCCACGTCCAGCACCGCCTCGCCCGCCAGGGCGTGGTTGGCGACGGCGGGCGCGGGCCAGTACCCGGCCGCCCCGGGCGCCTGGGCGGCCGTCCAGCGCAGGAATTCGGCGGCCTCGCCCAGCGCCGGGAGGGGCTGGCTGTCCTCGCCCGGCACCCTGCCCCGCGCGTCGCCGTACAGCAGTCCCGGGGTCAGCGGTTTGCCCTCGGCGTCGACGGCGGTCAGCGAGGGCACCATCGCCGAGACGGCGACCGCCCGCACCTCGGGGCCGGGGGCCAGGCTCTGCAGGGCCGATACCGGGCCCCGGCGCCACGCCTCGTCGGCGTCGTGCTCCAGCCGATCGGGCGCCGGGACCCGCAGCTGGTGCGGTATGCGCACCCGCGCCGTCACCCGGCCGTCGGCGTCGGCGGCCACCGCCTTGACGGCCGTGCTGCCGATGTCGATGCCGATTGTGACGCCTTCACGTGACACGGGCGTCACCGTACGCCAGCATTGTGGTTCGTGACGTCACGACCGCGCGCCTTGGTGACCGCGCCGCTGCGGGGGCCGGGATTCGACAAGCTCCGGCAACTGGTCGACGTGGTCTACGACCCATGGATAACTGAGCTCGAGCAGACCCCGCTGCGCATCTACAGCGCCGAGCAGCTGGCCGAGCGGATCGCGGCGGAGTCCGCGGATGTCGTTGTGGTGGAAAGCGACTCGGTGAGCGGTCCGGTGTTCGACCTGGGCCTGCGGGTGATCGCCTCGACCCGTGGCGACCCCAACAACGTCGACGTCGACGGGGCCACCGCGGCCGGCATCCCGGTGCTGAACACCCCGGCGCGCAACGCCGACGCCGTCGCCGAGATGGCGGTGGCGCTGCTGCTGGCCGCCACCCGCCACCTGCTCGCCGCCGACGCGGATGTCCGCGGCGGCAACATCTTTCGCGACGGCGTCATCCCATATCAGCGGTTCCGGGGCTGGGAGATCGCCGGGCGCACCGCCGGGCTGGTTGGCCTCGGCGCCGTGGGCCGGGCCCTGCGGTGGCGGCTGTCCGGGTTGGGAATGCGGGTGATCGCCCACGACCCGTACCACGACGAGGCCCGCCACGGCCTCGACGACCTGCTGGCCGAGGCGGACGTGGTGTCGCTGCACGCACCGGTCACCGACGACACCGCCGGCATGATCGGCGCCCGGCAGTTCGCGGCCATGCGCGACGGGGTGGTCTTCCTCAACACCGCCCGGGCCCAGCTGCACGACACCGACGCGCTCGTCGACGCGCTGCGCGCCGGGAAGGTGGCCGCCGCCGGCCTGGACCACTTCGTGGGCGAATGGCTGCCCACCGATCACCCGCTGGTGGGCATGCCCAATGTCGTGCTGACGCCGCACATCGGCGGGGCCACGTGGAACACTGAGGCACGACAGGCGCAGATGGTGGCCGACGACCTGGAAGCGCTGCTGTCGGGAAAGGCGCCCGCCCATATCGTGAACCCGGAGGTGCTCGGCCGATGACGTCCGTGAAATCCGTTGATAACGCCGAAACCGCGGTGCTGGACGCGGCCAAGGACATGCTGCGCCGGGGGCTGGTCGAGGGGACCGCCGGCAACATCTCGGCACGCCGCCCCGACGGCAACATCGTGATCACCCCGTCCTCGGTCGACTATCGCGACATGCAACTCGACGACCTGGTGCTGATCGACCCCGACGGCGCCGTGCTGCGGGCGGCCGACGGCCGCGCACCCTCGTCCGAGGCGAAGCTGCACCTGGCGTGCTATCAGGCGTTCGACGACATCGGCAGCGTCATCCACTCCCATCCCGTGTGGGCGACGATGTTCGCCATTGCGCACCAGCCGATTCCGGCCTGCATCGACGAGTTCGCCGTCTACTGCGGCGGCGACGTTCGGTGCACGGACTACGCCGCGTCCGGCACCCCCGAGGTGGGCACGAACGCGGTCAAGGCGCTCGAGGGCCGGGGCGCCGCGCTGATCGCCAACCACGGGCTGGTGGCCGTGGGGCCGCGCCCCGACAAGGTGCTGCACGTCACCGCACTGGTCGAGCGCACCGCCCAAATAGTCTGGGGCGCAAAGGCTCTCGGTGGCCCGGTGCCGATTCCCGAGGACGTGAACCGCAACTTCGCCGGCGTGTACGGCTATCTGCGCTCGAATTCGTGAGGACCCAGCTGGGCCGCGCGAGCGTGACGCGGGTGGTCGAACTGCGGTTCGACCTGCCGACGCGGACCTTCCCGCACACCCCGCCCGAGGGCTGGCGCGACAACGCCGAGCTGCTGGTGCCGGACTTCTTCGATCCCGGCACCGACCAGTGGCACATCGCCATCCAGAGCTGGGTCATCGAGGTGGACGGGCTGACCGTGGTCGTGGACACCGGTGTCGGCAACGACCGCCAACGCCCGCACATGCCGCCCCTGGACCACCTGAGCACCGGGTTCCTGGCGGCGCTGCGATCGGCGGGCGTCGACCCCGCCGCGGTGGACGTGGTTGTCAACACCCACGTCCACTCCGACCACGTCGGCTGGAACACGATGCGCGACAGCGACTCCCGCGACACCTGGGTACCGACGTTTCCCAACGCCCGATACCTGGTGCCCGCCGCCGACTACCGCCATTTCCATCCCGACGGGCCGGCCGCGCGGCGAGCGCCGCGCACCGAGGAGGAGGCCGCCCAGCAGCGCGGTGACCTGCTGGTGTTCGAGGACAGCGTCCTGCCCGTCGACGCTCAGATCGTCCAATGGTCCGACGACTACCGGATCAGCCCGTCGCTGCGGCTGCGGCCCGCCCCCGGACACACCCCGGGCTCCTCGGTGCTGTGGCTGGACGCCGGCAGGCCGGCGGTTTTCGTCGGCGACCTCACGCACAGCCCGCTGCAGCTGCGACGCCCCGGGGACGCCTGCGCCTTCGACGTGGACGCCGACGCCGCCGCGGCGACCCGCCGCCGGATATTCACCGAGGCCGCCGCGGCGAGGGCCGCGGTGATACCGGCGCACTACCCCGGCCGCGGTGGCGCGACGATCCGCGCGGTCACCGATCAAGCCGATCAATTCGACATCGACGAATGGCTGGACATCGAATCCCTCGAGCCGCGGCGCTAGCTTTCCTGGCGCGCCAGCATGCGCGGACCGCGCCATTCGCGGGGAGACGCCCCATGCGCGCGGCCGAACAGCCTGCTGAAATAGCCGGGGTCGGAGATCCCGACGCGCCTGGCCACCTCGGCGACGGGCAGGTCGGTCTCGGCCAGCAACCCGCGCGCCGCGGCCATCCGGCGCTCGACGATCCACTCGCCCACGGTCCGCCCGGTGCGGCGGCGCACCACGGTGGTCAAATGCCCCGGGGTGATGCCGAGCTCGTCGGCCACGTCGCGCAGCGACAACGGTCCGCCGTGCCGCCGGTCGATCACCTCGAATACCTCGGCCAGTAGCGGCGCGCCGCTGCGCCGCAGCTCGGCGACGACCGGTCCGGCCAGCCGCGCGAGGTCGATCAACAGCAGGGTCAGATGCGCCAGGGCCGCCTGCCGGTAACCGTCCTGCCGCTCGCCCAGTTCGGTCTCGATGGATCGGATCGCGGCGTCCCACGCCGGGCGCCGGTCCGCGGGCAGCTCCAGGCGCAGGATCCCGCCGGCGTACCCGTGCAGGAACGGGAACAGCAGCGGATGCGACCGCCAGGCCGGCCACGGCGATCGCGCGTCCTCGCCGAGCGCGGCCGGATCGAAGAACACCGCGACGCCGTCGTCGAGCCGGACCACCGGTCCCGGGTCGAGCACCTCCCCCGCCGCCGCCACGTGGACCAGCCCGGTCGCCGGCACGTACCACAGCGCCGGAAAGTCGTGGATGTGGCGGCCCCGCTCGACCACGTCGCCGGGGCGCGACCGAAACACCGACACCGGGGGCGTGTCCGGATCGGTCCGGTACGCGTAGATCGGCACGCCGGCGCGCTGCCGAACCAACCGAGCCGGGCGCGTCATACTGCCAAAGATAGTCCCAGTTCTGCCGAGGATCGCCCAATTCTTCGGCGCCCAGGCCGTTCAGGATGGGATTTGTGACCAAGAATCATCCACATGACTACCTGCCCGCCGCCGGCCACGACGCGCTCCTGCCCGGCTACGACCTGCTGTCCCGCCTGCTGGGCATGGGCGGCGTCCACGAGCGGCTGATCGCGCAGGCCGAGCTCGCCGGCTGCCGACGAATCCTGGAAATCGGCTGCGGCACCGGCAATCTCATCATTCGCGCCAAGCGTGAGCATCCCGAGGTGGAAGCGGCCGGCTGCGACCCGGACCCGCGGGCACTCGAGTGGGCGCGGCGAAAGGACGGCGGGCGCAGCGGGATTCGCTTCGAACAGGGCTACGCCGAGCGGCTACCCTATGCCGACGGCGAATTCGACCGGGTGCTGTCGTCGATGATGCTGCACCACATCGATCCCGGCGCGAGAGCCGCTGCGGCGGAGGAGATCTTCCGCGTCCTGCGCCCCGGCGGCAGGCTGCACCTGGTCGACATCGGCGGCGACGCGGCCACCGACGGTGGTGTGGTGACGCGGCTCATCAGGCGCAATCACCACGTGGCCGGCAACCTCGGCGACGCGATTCCCCGGCTGCTCAACGCCGCCGGCTTCGAGTGCGCCGAGGTCGCCACGCACCGGCAACGCGTGGTCGGGCGGCTCACCTACTATCGCGCCACGCGCCCGGCCTAGGCCGCGGGCTACGGTTGACGCCGTGACGCCCTATCGCGTGGTTCAGTGGTCAACCGGCAACATCGGCAAGCGAGCGCTCGGCATCCTGCTCGACCGCGACGACTTCGACGTGGTGGGGGTGCACGCCCTGGGCACCGAGAAGATCGGGCGCGACGCCGGCGTGCTCGCGGACCGCGCCCCGATCGGCGTCGCCGCGACGGACGACGTCGACGCGCTACTTGACCTGGCGCCGGACTGCGTGAACTACATGCCGCGCGCCATCGACTACGAACTGGTGGACCGGATGCTGCGCCGCGGCATCAACGTGGTGACCACGGGGGACTTCCTGACCGGCACCCACCATCCGGTCGAACTGCCTGCGCTGCGGGGGGCGGCGCAACACGGGGGCGCAACCTTCCTGGGCACGGGATTCGAGCCGGGGTTCATCAACGTCGTCGCCGGCTTCCTCACCGGCGCGTGCCCCCGGGTGCACAGCGTCAAGCTCGTCGAGACCCTGGACTGCACCACCTACCCGGTGCACGAAGTCTGGAAGGTGCTCGGATTCGGCAAGCCACCCCGTCAGCGGGTCACGCAGATCGACGCGGACAAGCAGCGCTACGGCCTCGGCTACTTCGAGACCCTGGACATGATCGCGGACATGCTGGGCACCGAACTCGAATCGAAGGAAGCATTCGTCGAGAACGCCGTGGTGACCCGGGACCTGAACCTGGGGTGGACGGACTTCGCCGCCGGCACCGTCGGCGGCCAGCGCCGCACGTATCGCGGTTACCGCAATGGCCGCCCGGTGGTCGAGCTGGCCATCTGCTGGACCATGAGCGACGACGCGCTGGACCCGCAGTGGGAGGATCCCAAGGGCTTCAGCGTGGTCATCGAGGGCGAACCGCGCGTCGACGCGACGATCCGGTTCGGTCGACCCGGGGAGGACGTGATGACCGTGCTGATGGACAGCACCGCCGTCGCGGCGGTCAACGCCATTCCGTTCTTGTGCGCGGCACAACCGGGTGTCATCACCCCGATCGACCTGCCCGTTATCGGCTCCCCCGGCGCGTTAACGCCCTGACCGCGGCCGCTGGTCGAACGCGACCTTGACGGCCCCGCTGTCGGCCTGGTTGGCGATCGCCAAAAACGCCTCGCGCCACCGGTCGAGCCGGAAGGTGTGGGTCAGCATGGGGCGCAGGTCCACCCGGCCCGCGGCGGCCAGCTCGAGGTAGTGGGCGATGGCGTGCCGGCGCCGGCCCTCGACCTCCTCGACCCCGAAGGCGTTGGAGCCCACGAGGGCGATCTCCTTGAAATACAACGGACTCCACTCCCACCGGCCGGGCGCGTGCACGCCGGCCTTCACCAGCGTCCCGCGCGAGCGCAGCACCCGGACCCCGACCTCGAACGTCTCCGGCTTGCCGACGGTGTCGTAGACGACGTCGACGGCGCCCGGGTAGGCCATCGGCAGGCCCAGCAGCGGCCGGCGCAACCGGCCGCCGCCCCACGCGACCACCTCCTCGACGACCGCCAGGCGGGGTTCGTGCTCCACCACCAGCGCGGCGCCGAACCGGCGGGCCAACTCGGCCTGCGCCGCGAACCGCGCCACCACCGCGACGGCCACCCCGGGGTAGAGCGCCCGCAGGATCGCGACCGCGCACAACCCCAGCGAGCCGGCCCCGTACACCAGCACCCGGCCGACGGGTGGGGGTGGGTGGCGGGTGATCGCGTGCAGGGACACCGAAAACGGGTCGGCGAACACGGCCAGCTCGTCGGGCACGGAATCCGGGACCGGAAAGAGCATGCTGTCGTGGGCCGGCATCAGTTCGGCGTAGCCGCCCGTCACGTCGGCCGACACCCCGGTGTGGATGCCCGGCTTGATGTCGCCGTCGGTGAAGCTCCAGCACAGGCTGTAGTCGCCGGCTTCGCAAGCGGGACAGGGCGGTTCGATGCCGCGCGGCCCGCACGACAGCCACGGGTTGAGCACCACCCGCTGCCCCACCTCCAGCCCGCGGGCCTGGGGCCCAAGCGCCACCACGTCGGCGACCACCTCGTGGCCCATCACTTGCGGGAACGAACAGAACGCGGACAGGGCGTTGTCGGCGTCGTCCTCGCCGAAATCCATCAGGATCTGCTTGGAGTCCGAACCGCAGATGCCGGTCAGCCGCGGGCGGGTGATGACCCAATCCTCGTGGGGCAATTGCGGATCGGGCACGTCCCGCATCGCCGTCGGGGTGCGGGCCAGGTTCCGTGTCAGCGCGTTGGCGGTCCCGGGAACCTCGAAAGGCTCCGGTGGCACCCCGTAGACCAGCGCCTTCATCGCGGCGGCTCGCCGGTGTTGAGGCCGGCCACGCCCGCGATGAACGCGTCCAGGTCGGCGTTCTTGGCGGCCACTATTTCTTCCAACGCCATCTGCCGTGGGACGTAGTGCTCGAACGTGTCGGCGCCCAGCGCATCGATGATCCCTTCGGCCACCACATCGGGGTCCACCTTGGGGCCCTGGTAGAGCGGCTCCTCGCTGCCGGGCTGGTCCCAGATCTCGGTGTCGACCGGCCCCGGCTCGATCAGCTTCACCGACACCCCGGTGCCGTGCAGGTCCACGGCCATCGCCTCGCTCCACCCGCACAACGCGAACTTGCTTGCGCAGTAAGCGCTTTCGTGGATAATCCCGAGCCGGCCGCCCACGCTCGACACGTTGACGATCAAACCCGTTCCGCGCGAAAGCATCCAAGGCAGCAGGGCCAGCGTCAGTCGCATCGGGGCGAAGAAGTTGACCCGCATGACATCCTCGACCTCGTCCGGCGGCAAGGCCGTGACGGGCCGGCGTTTCGGGATCGCGGCGTTGTTGATCAGCACGTCGATGCCGCCGAGCCCGTCCCACGCTTGCCGCGCCAGCTCGGCCAGCGCCGCGGTGTCCGCCAGGTCGGCCACCCACATCGCCGACCCCGGCGAGGCCCGCCGGCAGTCGGCGAGCACCTGGGCCAGGCGATCGCGGCGGCGGGCGACCAGCCCCACGACCGCTTGCCGGCCCGCCAGCTGCCGGGCCAGGGCCGCACCCAGACCCGACGAGGCGCCCGTGATGAGCACCCGTTTACCCGCCGCGTCGTACGCCATCAATCAAGGTTGCCGCGAATCGCGGGAAGGGTACAGTGGGAGAAGCTTGTTATATCGGCTAAATATTAGATGGACTAGATCCGAACAGGGGCAAACCATGACTTCCACCAGGTATGAGGGCGACACCTGGGACCTGGCATCCAGCGTCGGGGTGACCGCGACCATGGTCGCCGCCGCCCGCGCCGTCGCGAGCCGGGCCGACCGCCCGCTGATCGACGACCCGTTCGCCGAGCCGCTGGTCCGGGCCGTCGGCGTCGACCTGCTCTCGCGGCTGGCCAGCGGCGAGCTGCACCCGAGCGAGCTCAACGACGTCCACGACGGGGCTCCGGGATCTGTCGCGTCCGCCGGGGCGATGTCCCGCATGGCCGACAACATGGCCGTGCGCACCAAGTTCTTCGACGAGTTCTTCCTCGCGGCGACGCGGGCCGGAATCAAGCAGGTCGTAATCCTGGCATCGGGGCTGGACTCGCGCGCCTACCGGCTGGCCTGGCCCGCGGGAACCGTGGTCTACGAGGTCGACCAGCCCGAGGTCATCGAGTTCAAGTCCCGCGCGCTTGCCGAGCTGGGCGCCGCGCCGACCGCCGACCGGCGGGCCGTGGCCATCGACCTGCGCGAGGACTGGCCCACCGCGCTGCGCGCCGCCGGATTCGACCCGGGCCTGCCCACCGCGTGGAGCGCCGAGGGCCTGCTCGGCTACCTGCCGCCGGAGGCGCAGGACCGCCTGTTGGACACCATCACCGAGCTCAGCGCGCCCGGCAGCCGGCTGGCCACCGAGAGCGCGCCCAACCCCGAGCCCGGCGACGAGGACAAGATGAAGGAGCGCATGCAAACCATCTCCGAACGCTGGCGCGCGCACGGTTTCGACCTGGACATGACCGGCCTGGTCTACTTCGGGGAGCGCAACGAGGCGGCCCCCTACCTGCGCGACCGCGGCTGGGCGCTGGACGCCGTCAGCATCCGGGAGCTGTTCTCGGCCAACGGACTTCCGCCCCTCGAGGGCGACGACACGCGCATGGGCGACATGCTCTACGTCAGTGGCACCCATGGGTAGGGGGCGCACCGACGGTGACAGCTGGGGGCCGGCGTCCAGCGTGGGCGCGACGGCCACCATGGTCGCGACGTCCCGCGCCGTGGCGTCGCAGGGGCCCGAACCGCTGCTCGACGACCCGCTGGCCGACCCGCTGGTCCGCGCCGTGGGGATGGAGCCCTTCACCCGCATCCTCGACGGCGAGGTCGACTTCGAGGACGACCCGCTGTTCAGCCGCGAGCGGCGGCGCGAGCAGATCACGGTCCGAACCCGGTTCTTCGACGAGTTCTTCGTCGGCGCCACCGCCGAGGGCGTGCGGCAGGCGGTGATCCTCGCGTCCGGCCTGGACACCCGGGGCTATCGACTGCCATGGCCGGCCGGCACGGTGGTCTATGAGATCGACCAGCCACAGGTCATCGCGTTCAAGACCGACACGCTGGCCGGCCTGGGCGCCGCCCCGACCGCCGAGCGCCGCGCGATCGCGGTCGACCTGCGCGAGGACTGGCCCGCGGCGCTGCGCGACGGCGGCTTCGACGCCACCCAGCCGACCGCGTGGAGCGCCGAAGGCCTGCTCCCCTACCTGCCACCCGAGGCCCAGGACCGGCTGTTCGACCACGTCACCGCGCTCAGCGCGCCGGGCAGTCGGCTGGCCACCGAACACGTGCCCGACCCGAACGCGTTTTCCGACGAGCGCCTGCGGCGCATCTCCGAACGGTGGCAGCGGCTGGGCTTCGGCCTGGACGCGGCCGACCTGTTCTACCGCGGCGAGCGCAACATCGTCGTCGACTACCTGACCACCCACGGCTGGGAGGTCAAAACCTACCCCGCCAGGGACCTGTACGCGCGCAACGGGTTTGAGTTCCCCGAAGAGGAGATGGCGGCCACCTTCGGTGAGCTGAGCTACGTCTCCGCCACACGCCGGTAGGCGTTGGCTAGGGTTCTCTCATGCCACGCACTCACGACGACAACTGGGATCTGGCGTCCAGCGTGGGCGCGACCGCGACGATGGTTGCGGCCGGGCGCGCGATGGCGACGAAGGACCCGCGCGGTTTGATCAACGATCCGTTCGCCGAGCCGCTGGTGCGCGCCGTCGGGGTGGACTTCTTCACCAAGATGATGGACGGAGAGCTCGACGTCGAGGCGATCGAGAACGCCTCGGCGGTGCGCGTTCAGGCGATGATCGACGGAATGACCGTGCGCACCAAGTATTTCGACGACTACTTCATCCAAAGCACCGCAGCCACCGGCGCCGGGGTTCGCCAGGCGGTGATCCTGGCGTCCGGTCTGGATGCCCGCGCCTACCGGCTGCCCTGGCCCGACGGCACCGTGGTCTACGAGATCGACCAGCCACGGGTGATCGAGTTCAAGACGACCACGCTGGCCGGCCTCGGCGCCGAACCGACCGCGGAACGGCGCACCGTCGCCATCGATCTGCGCGCGGACTGGCCGGCCGCCCTGTCGGCCGCGGGGCTGGATCCGGCCGCGCCGACCGCGTGGCTGGCCGAGGGTCTGCTGATCTACCTGCCGCCGGAGGCCCAGGACCGGTTGTTCGACAACATCACGGCGCTCAGCGCGCCGGGGAGCACGATCGCCACCGAATTCGTCCCCGGCATAGTCGATTTCGACGCGGATCGGATGCGGGAGAGGTCCAGCTCCTTCCGCGACCACGGCGTCGACATCGACATGGCGTCGCTGGTCTATGCCGGCGAGCGCAACCACGTCCTCGACTACCTGCGGTCCAAGGGGTGGGACGCCGAGGGCGTGACCCGAACCGAACTGTTCGGGCGTAACGGCATCGAGGTGCCGCCCCCCGAATACGACGACCCGCTCGGCGAGATCATCTTCATCAGCGGCAGGCTCTCCGGCTGACGGCCGGTCAGAGGCGCGCCTTCCCCAGCCACAGCACGCTGGCACCGCCGAGCGTCTGCTCGACGTTGTCCGAAATGCTTTGCAGCACAGCGGCGATCGAGCTGCCCGCCAGCGCGGCCAGCACATCCGGCAGCGAGGCGGCGGCCGGCTGCGAAGAGGCGCGTGGCCGCAGCAGGTCCAGCAGCGAGGAACCCGGATAGCTGACGATGCGCACCTCGGCGTCCTCGTCCAGGCCGGCCAGGATCTTCGCGCGGCGCACCGCGGCCCGCAACCCGCCGAGCTCGTCGACCAGACCGCGCTCGACGGCGTCGGCGCCGGTCCAGACCCGGCCCTGGGCAACGACATCCACGTCCTCGGTGGCCATGTTGCGGCCCTCGGCGACCCGCTCCACGAAGTCGGTGTACAGCAGGTCCACCTCGGCCTCCCGGTGCGCCCGCTGCTCCGGCGTGAACGGCGCGTCGATCGACCACGCGTCCGCATTCGCGTTGGTGCGCACCGTGTCCGACGCGACGCCCAGGCGGCCCTTGAGGTCGCGCACCACCAGCTTGCCGCTGATCACACCGATCGACCCGGTGATGGTGCCCGGGTTGGCCACGATCGCGTCGGCGGCCGCCGCGATGTAGTAGCCGCCGGAGGCGGCGGATCCGCCCATCGAGGCCACCACCGGTTTCCCGCGCCTGCGGGCCCGTTTCACCTCGCGCCAGATGGTCTCCGACGCGGTGACCGCGCCCCCGGGGCTGTTGACCCGCAGCACGATCGCCGACACCGAATCGTCGGCGGCGGCCTCGCGCAGCGCCGCCGCGATGGTGTCGCCACCCGCGGTCGACGTGCCCAGCGGAAGGAAGTGGGGGCCGCCGCGCCCGTTGACGATCGTGCCGTCAACGGTGATCACGGCGAACGTCGGCTTGGGCCGGCGGCCGCGCACCGACGGCACCGCCGAACCCAGCCGCGACCGCGCCGCGCCGGCGTAGCGCGCCAGGTACAGCCGGGGCGGATGATCATCCTCGTCGGAGACGTCCCTCGGGTGGTCTTTCGGCTCAACGAGTTCCGCCATTCGCGCATAGGCCTCGTCGCGGAATCCGATCCGGTCGACCAGGCCCGAGGCCACCGCGTCGTCGCGCAACAGCGGGGCCCGGTCGGCCAGCGCGTCGAGCGCACCCCGGTCGATCTTGCGCGACTCGGCGACGGCCTGCCACACCTGTTCTTGCAGGCTCTCGAGCAATCGGGTGACCGCCGCGCGGTGGGCCTCGGTGAAGCCGACCTCGGTGAAAAGGTTTGCCGCGGACTTGTATTCGCCCTTCGCGATGATCTGGGCCTCGATGCCCGCCTTGTCCAGCGCGTCGCGCAGGAACATGGCGTTGTTCGCGAAGCCGACCAGTCCGACGCTCCCCGAGGGCTGCAGCCAGATCTCGCCGAACGCCGAGGCGAGGTAGTACGACAGCGTGCCGGGGTAGGTCTCGGCCCAGGCCAGCGACGGCTTGCGAGAGCTGAATACCGCGATCGCCTCGCGCAGCTCCTGGACGACGGCCGGGGGCGACGCCGCGAGCTGCACTCGGGCGATCAGCCCGGCGACCCGGGGGTCTTCGGCGGCGCGGTGGATGGCGGAGACGGCGTCGCGCAGGGCGATGTGCCGGTCCCCCCCGGCGACGAGCGCCAGCGGATCGAAGCCCGTCGTCTCCGGAGGCGCCGAACGCAGGTCGAATTCGAGCACGCACCCGTTCGGGACACCATGGTGGCGTGCCGTGTCGACCCTGTTGACCAGGGCGCGCACGTCGTCGACCCCGGGGACGGAGGGCAGGAAACCAAACATATCCGCAGCCTACCGATCGGCGGCCGTACGGTGGTCTGGTGAGGTTTTCCATCGCCATCCCCCAATTCGACTACGACGGCCTCGACGCAACCGGGCTGCGCGCCTACCTCGCCCGCGCCGAGGAACTGGGTTTCGAGGGAGGGTGGGTGCTCGAGCAGATCATCGGGGCCGCGCCGCTGCTGGCTCCGCTCGAGCTGCTGGCGTACTGCGCCGCCTGCACCGAGCGGCTGCGCCTGGGGGTCGGCGTGCTGGTGACGTCGCTGCACGACCCGCTCCAGCTGGCCTCCGCCGCCACCGCCGTCGACCGGCTCAGCCACGGCCGCCTGGACCTCGGCGTCGGGACCGGCGGCGGCTTTCGACGATTCGACGCCTTCGGCGTCGAGAAGTCCACGTACATCTCGTATTTCACCGAGGGACTACAGCTGATGAAGGCGGCCTGGTCCGACGAGCCCAGGGTGACGTTTCATGGTCGCTTCCGCAACGTCGACGACCTGCCGATGGCGCCCAAACCGACCCAACGGCCGCACCCGCCGATATGGTTCGGGGGCCTCGCCCCCAGGGCGCTGGCCCGGGCGGTGCGCCACGGCGACTCGTTTCTGGGTGCGGGCTCGTCGACCACCGAGGCGTTCGCCGGGGCGGTCAAGGTGCTGCGCCGGGAACTCGACGAACAGCGAAAAGAGGCCGCACACTTCACGATTGGCAAGCGGGTCTACCTGACGGTCGACGACGACGCCGTGCGCGCCCGCGAGCGGGTGCTCGCCGGACTGCGCCGCATCTACGGCGAGATGGCGGGCATCGACGCGGTTCCGGTGTCGGGCACACCCGACGACGTCGCGCGGGGGCTGCGCGAGGTGATCGACGCGGGCGCGCAGATGCTGCTGCTCAATCCCGTCGGCACGAGCGTCGCCGAGAACCGTGAGCAAATGGAACGCCTTGCCGCGGAAGTGATTCCGCAGTTGCGTTAGCTCGCGCGAGCGCTACAGCGCGGTGACCGAGCCGCCGGCGGCGGTGATCTTTTCCCGGGCGCTGCCGCTGAACTTGTGCGCAGTCACGTCGACCTTGACCGACAGCTCGCCGTCGCCGAGCACCTTGACCAAGGAGTTCTTGCGAACCGCTCCCTTGGACACCAGGTCGTCGACCCCGATGGAACCGCCCTGCGGGAACAGCCGGTTGATGTCGCCGACGTTGACGATCTCGTACTCGGTGCGGAACCGGTTGCGGAAGCCCTTCAGCTTGGGCAGCCGCATGTGGATCGGCATCTGCCCGCCCTCGAAGGTCGCCGGCACCTGCTTGCGCGCCTTGGTGCCCTTGGTGCCGCGGCCCGCGGACTTGCCCTTGGAGCCCTCGCCGCGACCGACGCGGGTACGGGCGGTCTTCGACCCCGGCGCCGGCTTGAGATCATGCAGCTTGATCGTCATTTGGCCTCCTCCACCCGAACGAGGTGGCTCACCACCGCGATCAGGCCGCGCGTCTGTGGGTTGTCCTCACGGATCACCGAATGGCGAATCCGCCGCAGCCCCAGGGTGCGCAGGCTCTCGCGCTGCTTCCAGCGCGCCCCGATGGTGCTGCGCACCTGGGTGATCTTGAGCTGACTCATCGCTATGCCGTCCCCTCCCGGACCGCCGCGCCCGCGGGCAGGCCGGCGAGCCCGTCGCGCTCCCGGCGCGCCTTCAGCATCCCTGCCGGGGCGACGTCCTCGATCGGCAGGCCGCGGCGAGCGGCCACCTCCTCCGGGCGCTGCAGCAGCTTGAGCGCGGCCACGGTGGCGTGCACCACGTTGATCGCGTTGTCGCTGCCCAACGACTTGGCCAGGATGTCGTGCACCCCAGCGCATTCCAGCACGGCGCGGGCCGCGCCGCCGGCGATCACCCCGGTACCCGGGCTGGCCGGGCGCAGCAGCACCACCCCGGCGGCGGCCTCACCCTGCACCGGGTGCGTGATGGTGCCGCCGATCAGCGGGACCCGGAAGAAGCCCTTGCGCGCCTCCTCCACGCCCTTGGCGATCGCGGCCGGCACCTCCTTGGCCTTGCCGTAGCCGACGCCGACCATGCCGTTGCCGTCCCCGACGATGACCAGCGCGGTGAAGCTGAATCGCCGCCCACCCTTGACCACCTTGGAGACGCGGTTGATGGCGACGACGCGTTCGAGGTAGTTGCTCTTGTCGCCGTCGCGGTCGCGATCACGGCCGCCGCGGCCGCCCCCGTCGCGCCGGCCGCGGCTGTCGCGGCCGTCACCGCGGCTGTCGCGGCTGTCCGGGGCGCCCGGCCCGCCGGTCGACTGTTCCGCCATTATGCGGTCCTTCCAGTTGTCATCGGGCTGATGTCGTTCATCAGAAACTCAATCCGTTCTCGCGTGCGGCATCGGCCAGCGCCGCGATCCGTCCGCCGTAGGTGTATCCGCCACGGTCGAAGACCACGGTGTCGATGCCGGCGGCCTTGGCCCGCTCGGCGATCAGTTGGCCGACCCGCACGCTGCGGGCCTTCTTGTCGCCCTCCAGGCCGCGCACGTCGGTCTCGATCGACGAGGCGGCGGCCAGCGTGGTGCCGTTCTCGTCGTTGACGAGTTGGACGTGGATGTGGCGCGCCGAGCGGTGCACAACCAGCCGCGGGCGCTGCGGGGTGCCCACGATCTTCTTGCGCAACCGCGCGTGCCTGCGCAGCCGGGAAACCCGCCGGGTCGCGGATACGCTCTGCCCCACCGGCTTCCGCACGGCGGTGTCAGCCTGTTTTTGCGCCATGGCTACTTACCTGTCTTTCCGACCTTGCGGCGGATCTGCTCGCCCTCGTAGCGCACGCCCTTGCCCTTGTACGGGTCGGGACGGCGCAGGCGGCGGATGTTCGCCGAGATCTGGCCGACCTTTTGCTTGTCGATCCCGGAGATCGTGAACTTCGTCGGTGACTGCACCGCGAACGTGATGCCCTCGGGCGCCTCGATCACCACGGGGTGGCTGTAGCCCAGCGCGAACTCGAGGTTGGAGCCCTTGAGCTGCACGCGGTAGCCGACCCCGAAGATCTCCATCTTCGTGGTGTAACCCTCCGTCACGCCGGTGACCAGGTTGGACACCAGGGTGCGCGACAGCCCGTGCAGCGAGCGGTTGCGCCGCTCGTCGTTGGGCCGGGTCACCACGATCGCACCGTCGTCGTTGCGGGCCACCGCAATCGGCTCGGCCACCGTCAGGTTCAGGCTGCCCTTGGGCCCCTTCACCGAGACGTTCTGGCCCTCGATCGTCACGTCGACCCCGCTGGGGACCGGAATGGGTTGCTTACCAATGCGCGACATCGTTTTCTCTATCCTCCCCGCCCTTACCACACGTACGCGAGGACTTCGCCGCCCACGCCCTGTCTGGCCGCCTGGCGGTCGGTGAGCAGACCCGACGACGTCGAGATGATCGCCACGCCCAGCCCGCCGAGCACCCGCGGCAGGTTGGTCGACTTCGCGTAGACCCGCAGCCCCGGCTTGGACACCCGGCGCAGGCCGGCGATGCTGCGCTCGCGGCTCGGCCCGTACTTGAGCTGCACCACCAGCGACTTGCCCACCCGGGCGTCTTCGGTCCGGAAGTCGCTGATGTACCCCTCGTTCTTGAGGATCTGGGCGATGTTGGCCTTGAGCTTGGAGTGTGGCAGCGTCACCTCGTCGTGATACGCCGAATTGGCGTTGCGCAGACGCGTCAAGAAGTCCGCGATCGGGTCAGTCATGGTCATAGTTCAGTCCCCGTGTCCCGTCACCAGCTGCTCTTCTGCACGCCGGGCAGCTCCCCC
Organism: Mycobacterium alsense; assembly: GCF_002086635.1. Lineage (GTDB taxonomy): Bacteria > Actinomycetota > Actinomycetes > Mycobacteriales > Mycobacteriaceae > Mycobacterium > Mycobacterium alsense. The sequence goes on from NZ_MVHD01000008.1 coordinate 137,950, forward strand.
GCGTGCGCCATCTCGCGCAGGCAAATCCTGCACAGCCCGAACTTGCGGAACACCGCGCGCGGGCGGCCGCACTTGCTGCAGCGGGTATAGCCGCGCACCGCGAACTTCGGTTTGCGCGCGGCCTTGTTGACCAGTGCCTTCTTTGCCATGCTCAGTTCTCCTTGAACGGAAAGCCGAGGGCCCGCAACAGCGCTCGTCCTTCGTCGTCGGTCGTCGCCGATGTGACGACGTTGATGTCCATGCCGCGGACCCGGTCGATCTTGTCCACGTCGATCTCGTGAAACACCGACTGCTCGGCCAGCCCGAACGTGTAGTTGCCGGCCCCGTCGAACTGCTTGGGCGAAAGCCCGCGGAAGTCACGGATACGCGGCAGCGCGATCGACGTGAGGCGGTCGAGGAACTCCCACATCCGGTCCCCGCGCAAGGTGACCCGAGCGCCGATCGGCATGCCCTCGCGCAACTTGAACTGCGCGATGGACTTCCGTGCCTTGCGGATCTCGGGCTTCTGCCCGGTGATCAGCGCCAGGTCGTTGACCGCGCCGTTGATCAGCTTGGCGTCCCGGGCGGCGTCGCCGACGCCCATGTTGACGACGACCTTGGTCACCGTCGGGATCTGCATGACGTTGCCGTAACCGAACTGCTTGTGCAACGAATCCCGAATCTCGTTGCGGTAGCGCTCCTTCAGGCGCGGCTGCACTTTCTCTGCGGTAGTCATCAGATGTCCTTGCCGTTGCGCTTCGAGACGCGGACCCGCTTGCCGGTCTCCTCGTCCACCCGGTAGCCGATCCGGGCGGGCTTGCCGTCGGAGTCGACCACCATCACGTTGGAGACGTGGATCGGCGCTTCCTGGGTGACGATGCCGCCCGAGCGGGCGCCGCGCTGGTTGGTCGAGACCGCGGTGTGCTTCTTGATCCGGTTGACGCCCTCGACGAGCACGCGGTTGCGTTCCGGGTAGGCCTGCAGCACTTTGCCCTTCGCCCCTTTGTCTTTGCCCGCGATGACGAGGACGGTGTCGCCCTTGTGGACCTTCATCTACAGCACCTCCGGGGCCAGCGAGATGATCTTCATGAACCGCTTTTCGCGCAGTTCGCGGCCGACCGGCCCGAAGATGCGCGTCCCGCGCGGGTCGTTGTCGGGCTTGATGATCACCGCGGCGTTCTCGTCGAACTTGATGTAGCTGCCGTCGGGGCGCCGGCGCTCCTTGACCGTGCGCACCACGACCGCCTTGACGACGTCGCCGCGCTTGACGTTGCCGCCGGGAATGGCGTCCTTGACGGTGGCGACGATGACGTCACCGATGCCGGCATAGCGTCGCGACGAACCGCCGAGCACCCGGATGCACAAGATCTCCTTGGCGCCGGTGTTGTCGGCGACCTTCAGCCGCGATTCCTGCTGAATCACTCGATCTCCTGACCTGGTTCACGTGTGCACGGCAGGAAGACGGCCTTCCAACCAGGAAAGCCCACCACAAAGCCCTGACATGCGCGGTCTTATAAAGCGGTTCGTCACCGAAGGGCACGCGGGGCCGATATACACCGGCCGAGGTCTGCCCAAGGCAACCCCTGGAGTCTAGGGGACGACCAGCTCAGAGCCAAATTCACCGATTTTGCGGATATCGGCCAGGTGGTGCACGCCTTCGTGCATCGCCTGGCGCACCAGCCACCGCGCGGTGCGCCGCTCCCCCGGCAAACGGGTCGCGACCCGGTCCCAGTCGCCTTCTCCCATCCGGGCGACCTCATCACGGAACCCGCCCGCGGCCGCCGCCAGCTCGCGAAGCGTGGCGTCGACGTCGCAGTCGTTGTACCCGAAGCGGCGGGCCCGCAGGTCGTTGAACATCGGCTCCAGCGCGGGCCGTTCCTCGGTGCGGACGCGATGTAGCCGGATGGTGAAGCTGACATAGACGTCACGCAGGTGGCAGAGGTATTCGGCGACCGACCACACCCCGGGACCGGGCCGGACCCGGCGCGCCTCGGGTGGGATCGCGCCGACGGCCTCCCGCACCGCGTCCGGCAGGCCGGCGATGACCCCCACCGCGTCCTCGACGGGGGTCGCCCGGTAGTCGACCGAACACTCCCCGCACACGTGATCCTCGGTCGCCAGCGGCGGCA
>NZ_MVHD01000090.1 GCF_002086635.1 Mycobacterium alsense
GGCGGCACCGGCGGGACCGGCGGCACGGGATCGGTTGGGGCCAGCGCCGGCGCGATGGGCGGCGCCGGTGGCACCGGCGGCGACGGCGGCCGCGGCGGCGATGGCGGTGCGGGCGGCGCCGGCGGCAGGGGCTCGCTCTTGTTCGGCCAGGCGGGCGCCAACGGCGCCGGCGGACAAGGCGGCGTCGGTGGCGACGCCGGCATGGGTGGCAACGGCGGTGACGGCGGCGCCGGCGATGCGGGCACCCACACCGGCGGCACGGGGGGCACCGCCGGAAACCCCGGCGGTGTGGGCGCCGGCGGCAACGGTGCCGGCGGCGCGGCCGCCGGAGCTTCGGGCTCCGCGTCCACCGGCGGCACCGGCGGCACCGGCGGCGCCGGCTACGACGCGACGTCCGCCGCCTCCGGCACCAACGGCGGTAACGGCGGTAACGGCGGCGACGGCGGCCTGTACGGCACCGGCGGGGCCGGTGGGGCCGGCGGTAACGCCTCGGCCGCCGGCGGGGCCGGCGGCAAGGGCGGCGACGGCGGCGCCAGCCTTTTCCATGGCGGTAAGGGCGGCAACGGCGGCGACGGCGCCGGCACCGGCAATGGCGGAAACGGCGGAAACGGCGGGAACGTCACCCAATCCGGGACCGCGGATGCCACGGGCGGCGACGGCGGCAAGGGCGGCACCGCCGCAGGGACCGGTACCGGCGGCACCGGCGGCGGCGGGGGCTACGCGCACATCCTCAACACCGGCTCCACGGCGACCGCCACCGGCGGCGGCGGCGGCATCGGAGGCGACGGCGCCAGCGGCGGAAATGGCGGCTACGGCGGTTCCGTGCAAACGTACGGAACCGGAAACCTCAACCCGGGCACCGGCGGCGATGGTGGCACGGGCACGGCCTTCGGCGGCGGTGGCGGCGGCCAGGGCGGTGGGGCCGACGTCAACAACACCGCCTACACGCATGACGTCATCGGCGGCACCGGCGGACATGGTGGCAGCGGTGTCAGCAACGCCGGCTTCACCCAACCCGGTCACGGCGGGCGGGGCGGCGATGCGGAAGTCGACGGCAGCCTGTCCACCGCCAGGGCTATCGGCGGCCAGGGCGGCGCGGGCGGCAACGGCAGCACCGGCGACGGCGGGATCGGCGGCGACGGAGGTGACGCGACCAACTACGGAACCGGGGACGCCTTCGGCGGGGGCGCTGGGTCCGGCGGGACCGCCGGCAACACCGCCACCCCGGGCGCCGGCGGCCGGGGCGGTGGCGCTTACGTCCAGGTCACCGGGACCGGAAACGCCTTCGGACACGACGGCGCGAACGGCATAGACAATGCCGCCGGGACCGCCGGCGCGGGTGGCGGTGGCGGAGACGCCCGCATCTTCAACACAGCCTCCACGGGCAGCGCCACCTCCGGCAGCGGCGGGACCGGCGGCAACGGTGTCAACGGCGGTTCGGGTGGTTTCGGCGGGGTCGCCTACACCTCCGGAACCGGGACCCTCACCCCCGGTCACGGCGGCGATGGGGGCACCGGCACCACCGGCGCCGGCGGATCCGGCGGCCAAGGCGGCAGAGTGGAAGTCAACAACGCCGCCTATCAGCACGACATCACCGGCGGCCAGGGTGGAGCGGGCGGTACGGGCTTCAACAACGCCGGCCCGCTGCAACCCGGCCGCGGCGGGGCCGGCGGCGACGCGTATGTCGACAACAGCGGATCGACGATCAAGGCCATCGGCGGCACGGGCGGCGCGGGCGGCGCTGCCACCGACCCCGGGAACCTGACCACCGACCCCGGCGGGACCGGCGGTATCGGTGGCGCCGGCGGGTACGCCGAGAACCACGGCTCTGGAGATGCCGTAGGTGGCGCCCCGGGCGCGGGCGGGGCCGGCGTCAATGGCGGCTCCGGCGGCCAAGGCGGTACGGCGTGGAACTTCGGGACCGGGAACGCCATCGGTCACGACGGCGCGGGCGGGACCGTCGGCGCCGACGGCACACTCACCACGCCCAGCGGCACCGGCGGGTCCGGCGGAGCCGGCGGCGATGCGCGGATCTTCGGCGCCGCCTCTCCGGCTACCGCCACCGCCGGCCACGGCGGGACCGGCGCGAATGGCGGCGCGGGCGGCGGGACGAGCGGGTCCGGCGGCTCGGGCGGTCATGGCGGTTTCGCATACACGGCCGGGACCGGAAGTGTGACCCCGGGCGACGGCGGGCGTGGCGGCGACAGCGGCGACCTGACCGGAGGCTCGGGCGGCAGTGGGGGCAAAGGCGGCGGCGCGGAGATCAACAACGCCGCCAATACCAACAGCGTCATCGGCGGCAAAGGCGGAGACGGCGGCGCCAGCTACAACGACATTGCCGTCATCTACGGCAACGGCGGTGACGGCGGTAACGCCTACATCGACGCCCACGGCTCTACCGGCGACGCCACCGGCGGCGCGGGCGGTCGCGGCGGTGACGCCGTCACCTTCGCCGGAAACGGTGGGTCCGGCGGGACGGCGTACAACTCCGGAAACGGGATCGCCACCGGCGGCGCCGGTGCCAACGGCGGCGACGGCGGATTCCAGGGCGGGGACGGCGGCAACGGCGGCGACGCGTACGTCTACACGGGCAACTCCCCCGCCAATGCCATCGCGGGTGCCTTCGGCCTGGCCGGGACGGGCAACGGACCGCCCGCGCCCGTCAACGGCAACCCCGGTACCACCGGGTCATTGCCGTAACGAACTGCGCCGCTCCCCGCCAGTAGGCTCATGCCGGTGAGCGCACGCGCGGGCATCGTCGTCACCGGAACCGAAGTCCTCACCGGACGCGTCCAGGACGCCAACGGCCCCTGGATCGCCGACCGGCTGCTGGAGCTGGGCATCGAGCTGGCCCACATCACCATCTGCGGCGACCGGCCCGCCGACATCGACGCGCAGCTGCGCTTCATGGCCGCCCAGGGCGTGGACCTGATCATCACCAGCGGCGGCCTGGGTCCCACGGCCGACGACATGACCGTCGAGATGGTGGCCCGCTTCTGCGGACGCGAATTGGTGCTCGACACCGAGGTCGAGGAAAAGATCGCGAACATCCTCAGGAAGCTGATGGGCCGCAATCCCGCCTTCGACGCCGGCAATTTCGACTCCATCCGGGCCGCCAACCGCAAGCAGGCCATGGTCCCCAAGGGCGCCCTGGTGCTCGACCCGGTGGGCACCGCGCCGGGAGTGGTGGTGCCCGGCACGCCGACGGTGATCGTGCTTCCGGGGCCTCCGCGCGAACTGCAACCGATGTGGCGTACGGCCATCGCGACCCCCGCCGCGCAGGAAGCGATCGCGGGCCGAACCACCTACGAGCAGAAGATGATTCGCATGTTCGGGCTACCGGAGTCGGGGCTGGCCGAAACGCTGCGCGACGCCGAGAAGACGGTCACCGGGTTCGACGCGCTCGAGATCACCACCTGCCTGCGGCGCGGCGAGATCGAAATGGTCACCCGTTACGAACCGCACGCCGCCGACACCTATGCCCAGCTGACCAAGTTGCTGCGCGAACGCCACGCACAGCAGATCTTTTCCGAAGACGGCTCGCGCGTCGACGACCTGGTCGCGCAACTATTGGCGGGCCGCTGGATCGCGACGGCCGAATCCTGCACCGCGGGCCTGTTGGCGGCCCGGCTGACCGAGCGGCCCGGGTCGTCGGACTACGTGGCCGGCGGCGTGGTGTCGTACTCCAACGAAACCAAAACGCAACTGCTCGGCGTCGACGGCGCCCTGATCGAACAACACGGCGCGGTGTCCGAGCCGGTGGCCGAGGCGATGGCGGCGGGCGCGTTGAAACGGTTCGGGGCCGACACCGCCGTCGCGATCACCGGGATCGCCGGACCCGGCGGTGGCACACCGGAAAAGCCGGTGGGCACAGTGTGTTTCACGGTCGCCCTGGGCGCCGCGGGCGCCGTCGAACACACGGACACCCGGACGCTGCGGCTACCCGGCAACCGCTCCGACGTCCGGGAGCGATCCACGACGGTGGCGATGCACCTGCTGCGCCGCCTGCTGACCGACGCCGACTGAATTCACGCCATCTCGGTCGGCAGAAACGCGCTTTCGGCGGTGCCGAAGCGAATCCCGGTGGCGTCCTTGCCGATCAGCGTCAGCAACGCCACCGCGACCAGCACCGGCACGATCGTCGCCGCCAACGCGAAGGGGTAGCCGTGCGACTCGGCCAGGCGCTCCTGGATGGGCAGGTTGAACGCGGCCAGCAGGTTCCCCAGCTGGTAGGTCACGCCGGGGTAGAGGCCGCGGATGGCGTCCGGCGACATCTCGGTCAGGTGGGCGGGGATCACGCCCCACGCACCCTGCACGCAGAGCTGCATCAAAAACGAGCCGAGGCACAGCATCGCCGCGGTGCGCGAGAAGGCGAACAAGGGCACGATCGGCAGGCCCAGCAGCGCGCAGAACGCGACGGTGTAGCGGCGGCTGAACCGCTGTGACAGCGACCCGAAAACCAATCCGCCGATGATGGCGCCGACGTTGTAGGCGACCACGATCCACTTGACGGTCGCGCTGGACAACCCGGCGCCGCCGTTGGCCGTCGCCCCGAGGAAGGTGGGGTAGACGTCCTGGGTGCCGTGGCTCATCCAGTTGAACGCGGTCATCAGCAGCACCAGGTAGACGAAGCGGCGGACCACCGCGGCGTCACGCAGCACGTCGCGAATCCTGGTGCTGGTCAAGCGCATTCGATCCTGGGCGGCCTCCCACACCTCGGACTCCTCCACCCGGTAGCGGATGATCAGGCTGATCAACGCCGGGACGATGCTCAGGCCGAACAACCAGCGCCACGACAGCCCCAGCCAGTCCATCACCACCAGCGACGCCACGCTCGCCAGCAGATAGCCGAACGCGTAACCCTCCTGCAGCAGCCCGGAGAAGAACCCGCGCCGCTCGACGGGGACCTTCTCCATGGCCAGCGCGGCCCCCAAACCCCATTCGCCGCCCATGCCGATGCCGTACAGCAGCCGCAGGATCACCAGGATGGTGAAGTTGGGCGCGAACGCGCACAGGAACCCCACGGCGGAGTAGAACATCACGTCGACCATCAGGGGGAGGCGCCGGCCGACGCGGTCGGCCCACAGCCCGAACAACAGCGCGCCGACGGGCCGCATCATCAGGGTGGCCGTGGTGAGGAACGCGACTTCGGCCTTGCTGTGGTGGAAGGTCTTTGCGATGTCGGCGTAGACGAGCACCACGATGAAGTAGTCGAAGGCGTCCATCGTCCAACCCAGCAACGCCGCGGTGAATGAGTTTCGCTGGTCGGCGGTCAATTTCTTTCGGGGACGTTGCGGGGTCACGTCAGCATCGTGCAGTACCGGGCGGCAGTCCGCGAGAGTAAGTTCCGCATACATGCGAATCATCGACGCCGACGGACACGTCGCCGAGAACTCCTCGCTGGCGGTCGAAGCGATCAAGCGCTGGCCGCAACACGTCAAACCGAGCGCCGACGGGCGGCTGCGGTTGACCCTCGAAGGCCGCAACTATCCGGAGGACCAGGGCCCCGGCGCGGGCTGTCCGCCCGAGCACGGGATCAGCAAGGCGCCCGACATCAATTGCCGTTCGCCCGAGGGCGTGCTCGGCGACGCCGACCGCGACCACATCGACACGATGGTGCTGTACCCGAGCATGGGGCTGTGCGCCCCCAGCCTGGAGGATCCCGAATTCGCCGCCGGGTTCTCGCGTCTGTACAACCAGTGGATCGCGGACTACTGCGCGTCGTCCGGCGGCCGGTTGCGCGGCGTCGCCGTGACCCCGATCGAGCACGGCCAGGCGGCGATCGACGTCATGACCGAGGCCAAGGAGCTCGGGCTGGTGGCGACGCTGGTCCCACCGGCGCTGAAGACCCGCAACCTGGATCACCCGGACCTCGACCCGTTCTACGCCGCGGCCGTCGACCTCGAGATGCCGCTGGGCATTCACGGCGCCCCCGGCATCCACCTGCCGAAGATCGGCGTGGACCGATTCACGAACTACATTCAGGTGCACTGCATCAGCTTTCCGTTCGACCAGATGACGGCGATGACCGCGATGGTCTCCGGCGGCGTCTTCGAGCGCCATCCCAAGTTGCGGGTCGCCTTCCTCGAGGCGGGTGCGGGCTGGGTGCCGTTCTTCATCGACCGCCTCCACGAGCACTACGAGAAGCGCGGCGACTGGGTCGAGCGCGGCTGGCGCCGCGACCCGCACGACTATCTCCGGGCGGGCAACATCTTCGTGACGTGCGAGCCGGAGGAGCCGATCCTGCCCGGCGTGATCGACGTGTTGGGCGCCGACTTCATCATGTTCGCCAGCGACTACCCGCACTGGGACGGCGAATGGCCGGAGAGCACCAGGCACCTGCGGACCCGCCCGGACATCAGCGAGGAGGCGCGCGAAAAGATCGGCGGCCGCAACGCGCAGCGCTTCTACAACCTGAACTGATCGCGCTGGCAGGATGTTGGACCATGGGCCCTTTTCTGCTTCGCGCCGCGCTGACCGGACTCGCACTGTGGATCGTCACGCTGTTCGTGCACGGGATCACCTTCGTCGGTGGTGACACGAGGCTGCAGCGCGTCGGCATCATCTTCGTCGTAGCGGTGATCTTCGGTCTGGTCAACGCGTTCATCAAGCCGATCGTCCAGATCCTGTCGATCCCGCTCTACATCCTGACGCTCGGGCTGATCCACATCGTGATCAACGCGCTGATGCTGTGGATCACCGCGTGGATCACCGAGCACACCACGCACTGGGGGCTGCAGATCGACCATTTCTGGTGGACCGCGATCTGGGCCGCCATCGTGTTGTCGATCGTGAGCTGGGTGCTGTCGCTGGTGATTCGCCGCGCCCGCGCCTGACGGCGCCCGGGGCTCGCCTGGGTTTCAGCGGCCCCGCCACCGTGGCGGTCGCCGTTCGGCGAAGGCGCGCGGCCCCTCCTTGGCGTCCTCGGTCTCGAAAACGCGGTCGCTGTGCCGGGTTTCGTTGTCGTAGGCCGACGCGAGGTCCAGCGCCAGACCCTCGACGGCGGACTGCTTGGTCGCGAAGACCGCGAGCGGCGCGTTGGCCGCGATGCGCTCGGCGTACTCGTGCGCGGCGTCCATCAGCCGCTCCGCGGGCACCACCCGGTTGATCAGTCCCATGGCCAGGGCCTGCCCCGCGTCCACCATGTCGGCGGTCAGCAACAGCTCCATCGCCAGCGGGTAGGGCATCTGGCGCGGCAGGCGCACGGTGGTTCCCCCGCCGGCGAACAGGCCGCGCTTGGGTTCCATCACCGCGAACCGAGCCTCGGGCACGGCGACGCGAATGTCGGTGGAGGTCAGCATCTCGAAGCCGCCCGCGACACAGGTGCCGTTGACGGCCGCGACGATCGGCTTGTACACCGGAAAGCGGTGCAGGACGGCGTGGATGGCGTCGTCCTTGTTCCAACCCTCGGGCCTGGGCAGGTCGCCGGTCAGTTCCGGGATGAATTTCTTGAGGTCGGCGCCCGTGCAGAAGTCGCGGCCGACGCCGGTGACGACCGCGACCCACGCCTTGTCGTCGTCGCGGAACGCCGCCCATGCGTGAGCCAGGTCGCGGAAATGTTCCATGTCCAGCGAATTGCGCGTCTCGGGGCGGTTGATCGTGACGGTGGCGATGTGGCCGTCCAGCCGGTAGTCGATGCTCACCGCGCGCCCGCCCCGACCAGGCGCACGACGTCGCGCGCGCAGCCCCACGACAGCGTGACGCCGTTGCCGCTGTGACCGTAGTTGTGCACGCAGCGCGCGCGCCCCAGCGGTTCGGCCTCCACCCGCACCGACGGCCGGTCGGGACGCAGCCCGGTGAGGACCTCGATGACCTCGGCCTCGCGCAGCCGCGGCTCGATGCGGCGGCAGTCCCGCAGGATCCGTTCGGTCACGTCGGGGTCCGCGGTGGTGTCCCAGCGGCCGGGGATGCTGATGCCGCCGCACACCACGCGCTGCGGGTGGGGAAAGAAGCAGGTCCATTCCGGGCCCCGGTTCATCTCGATAAACAGTTGGCGCAGACCGGGATTCGTCAGGATGACGTGCTGGCCGAACAGCGGCCGCACCGTATCGTCGCCCGTCAGCGCGCCCGCGCCGAGGCCGGCGCAGTTGACGACGATCGGCGCGGCGTCGGCGGCCTCGGCCAGCGAGCGCACCGGGCGCACCTCGACTTCGCAGCCGGCCGCGGCCAGCCGCCGGGTCAGGTAGTCGAGATAGCGCGGCATGTCGATCATCGGCATGATGGCGCGAAACCCGGTGCCGAACCCGTTTGGCACGTCGGACGGGTCGGCCGGGCGCAGGTCGGGGATCAGCCGGGCCGCCGGCGAGTCCGCCTCGGATTCGCCGAGTTCGCCGACCGCCAGTGCGGGCGCCATGCGTACCCCGGTGTCCGGGTCGTCGGCCAGTTCGCGGAACACGCCCAGCGAATGCTCGGTCCACCCCAGGGTCTGTGCGGCGCGTTCGGCCGGCTGCGGGGGCGCCCACACCGCGCCGGCCACGACCGACGTCGTCTGGTGCGGCATCGCCGCCGCCCACACCCGCACCGGCCAGCCCGCTTCGGCCAGGCATACCGCCGATGTCAGGCCGCTGACGCCGGCGCCGACGACAACGATCTGTTGGATCGGTTGCGGGTCACCCGCCTCACTTGCCAAGGGCCGCAAGCTCCCGTCAGGGATGGGGGGGTTGCGGGCCGTTCTGGCCGCCGAGCAGCCCGTTGAGGATGCCGAGCGCGCCCTGCGTGCCGGGCGGCGGCGCGTTGGCGGGCGGCGGCGCGTCGGGGGTCAGCTGCCAGGGCTGGCAGCCCGACGTCTTGAACGATTTGTCCGTCGGCTCGATCTGCACGACCTGTGGCTTCTTGCTCAGGGCGTTGTCGATGAGGTTGCCGTCGGGGTTGCCCAGCCGCTTCCAGTAGCAGGTGCCGTTCTCGACGGGCCCCGCGGAGCTGTAGATGCCCGGCGCGATGTCGGATCCGACCGCGTAGGTGCCGTCCTTGTCGATGCTCGTCTTCGGCCCGGCTCCAGGTGACGCGGCCGGCGACGGGGACGGTCCCGCTGAGGCGGTCGGCCCGGGCGGCGGCGTCGGCTGCGGATCGGCGCCGGCGACACCCGCCGACGGCCAGCCCGCGAGCAGCAGGCCGGCGGCGACGAGGGGCGCCGCCACGGGTGCGCCCAGCTTGAAACCCATGCACAGCAGCGTACCGGGGCGAACGGCCCATTTCACATTCGTTGGCGCCGCGCGCGCTCACGCAGGGCTCAGTCGAGCCGACGCACCTTGCCCGCGTAGCCCAGCGCGTGCTCGTAGACCTCGAGGTTGTCGCGCGAGATCCTGGCGTGCACGGGGCGCTCGAGGAAGAAGCGCAGCACCGGGTTGTAGGCGTGGTAGGTCTCGTGGAACGTCAACACGGTGGTGCCGTCGGGCTGCTCCTCGAGTTCGTGGTAACCCTCGGCGCGCGACCACAGCGGCGCGCCGACGGCCACGTAGCGCGACAGCTTGTTGAGCTTCGCCTCGGTCACGGTCTCCCAGGACCGCGCCCGGCCGCCCGAC
>NZ_MVHD01000091.1 GCF_002086635.1 Mycobacterium alsense
GGTCGATGCGGTGCCGGCTAGGTAGATCTTGGCGCCCTCCAAGGGGGTGGTCTTGAGCGCCTCCTCGGCCGCCGATTTGATCCGGTCGATGCGCGCGATGCCCTCGGGCGTCGCGGGATCGCCGCGATGCGAAATGATGAAGCGCGCCGCTTTTCCGTCGGGAGAGACGAAGGACGCCATCGCGCGTTGGAAGTCCGCGTTCTTGAAGACCTCCGGAGGCAGATAGAAGGAGTCGTCGTTGTGGGCGGCATCGAAGGCCTGGCCCATGGCGGTGGCGTTCTGGCTCGTGTCGTCCATCTGGCCCAAGAACCCGGACATGGTGCTGTGGTTCGTCAGCAGGTTGGCACGCGTTGCCTCCAAGATCGCGATCATCCGCGGGAGCTGCGCGAGTATCTGCGGCAGGAGTTCGTCGATTCTCTCCGCATCTTTCAGAATATGGTGGGTTTGTTCGGCAAGCAGGTCGAGGCCGTCGAGCGAATCGAATACGCTTCGCAGTGCAAAGCAGATGGGAATATCGTAGCAATGCTTTTCCCAGTAGAAATAACTTCGAATGGGCCTGAAGAAATCCTCGAAATCGGAGAAGTGAACTTCTGTTTCATCGATTATGCCCACCATTTCTTTCGTTAGGCCGATTGTGTGGTGCGCAAGGTCGGTGAGCCGGTCCTGCAAGCTATAAAGGCGCTTCATCACCGCAATTTGCTCGGTTAACAGATCTGCCTGCTTGAGAAGGTCATTCATAGTCGTTCTAATAAACGTGACATTTTGCAGCATTGCAGCATTTTGCATGCTGATCAGGAAGGGTATCGAAGTGTGCTCAATGGGCGTTCCCTCGGGTCGGGTTATGCCCTGCACCCGAGAAATCCCTGGAACCCGAAAAATCGCCTTGGCGACTTTGTGCAGTACAAGAAAATCGGCCGGGTTGCGCATATCGCGATCCGCCTGGATCATCAGAATGTCGGGCATCATCCGCGATTGTGAGAAATGGCGATTGGCGGCCGCATACCCCAGATTGGCCGGCAGGTCATTGGGCAGATAGGACCGGTCGTCGTAGCTCGTTTTGTAGCCGGGCAGCGTCACCAGGCCAATCAGCGCGACCGCCAACGTCGCGGCGAGAATGGGCGCGGGCCAGCGGACGATCGCCGTGCCGACCCCTCGCCACCGGCGTTGCGCGATCCTGCGCTTGGGATCACCCAGCCCGAAGCGACTCCCGACGGCCAGAATGGCCGGGACCAGCGTGATCGCGATCGCGACCGCGACGAGCATGCCGACGGCGCACGGGACACCAATGGTCTGGAAGATGGGCATCCGAGTGAAGCTCAGGCACAACATCGCGCCGGCGATCGTCAATCCGGAACCCAAGACGACGGGAGTGACGCCGCGGTAAGTGGTGTAGTAAGCCGTTTCGGGGTCTTCGCCGGCCTGACGGGCCTCCTGGTAGCGGCCGAAGAAGAATATCCCGTAGTCGGTTCCGGCCGCCATCGACAGCGTCACCAGCAGATTGATGGCGAATGTCGAGAGCACGACGACGTTGTTGTCGGCGAGAAACGCGATGATCCCCCTGGCCGAGCCGACCTCGATCCCGACCCCGATCGACACCAGCACCGCGGTGGTGACCGAACGGTAGACGATCAGCAGTACCACGAAGATGATCGCGGCTCCGACGAGCGCCATCTTCAGAAGCGATGCGTCGCCGCTGCGCTGCATGTCCGGAATGAGGGCCGCCGGGCCGGTCAGATGGACTTCGAGGCCTTGGGGAGGCGGCGTCTGCTTCATGATGTTCCGGACCGAGGCCACGGATTCCTTCGCCAGGGTGGTGCCCTGGTCGCCGGCCAGATTCAGTTGCACATACGCGGCCTTGCCGTCGGGGCTTTCCACCCCCGCGGCCGTAAGGCGGTCCCCCCACATGTCCTGCACGTGTTCGACATGCCGCGGGTCGTTTCGTAATGCGCGAACCAATTCGCGGTAGTAGGTGTGAGCGTCGTCCCCCAGCGGTTGCTGCGCCTCGAGGACGATCATGGCGAAGCTGTCCGAATCGGACTCTTTGAAAGCCTTGCCCATGGTCGTCATGGCCCGCACCGACGGCGCGTCCTGCGGCGCCAGCGGCACGGAGTGCTCCTCGCCGACCTGCTCCAACGGCGGAACCGCAAAAGTCACGGTGAGTGTCAACGCCACCCACGCGAGGATGATGAACGGTGCAAGCCTGCGGATCGTCCGCGCTACGGAGGGCGGCCGGGGGGCTTCGGCGCTCATGCGGCCTTCCACGGGCGGACGGTAGAGGCTCCCGCGCCGCGCACGTCGACGCGGCAGCCGCTGCTGTCGCTATCGCCTTGTGTCACGATGCTCTCCACGGTTGCCGGTGTTGTCCTCAACTGAAAATCCGCCGCTGACTTCCGCTATCTCAGCAACAAAGCGCGTACCAGCGGGCGGGGCCCGGTCGGCCGAAGTAAGGAACTTGCGGGGCGGGGGCGCACTTGTTGCGGCCACCAGAACCAGCGCCCCAGCAGCGCGGCGACGGAGGGTGTCATGAACGCCCGTACGACCAGCGTGTCGAACAGCAAACCCAGACCGATCGTCGTCCCCACCTGGCCGATCGCGCGCAGGTCGCTGACGAGCATGGACCCCATGGTGAACGCGAAGACCAGCCCCGCGTTCGTCACGACTTTGCCGGTGCCACCCATGGCGCGAATGATGCCGGTGTTTATGCCGGCCCCTATTTCCTCTTTCATCCGGGCCACCAGCAGCAAATTGTAGTCAGACCCCACCGCCAAAAGGACGATCACGGCCATCACGAGAACCGACCAGTGTATTTGTATGCCAAGCAAATCCTGCCAGGCGAACACGGAAAGCCCGAACGACGCGCCCAGCGAGAGCAGTACCGTGCCGACGATAACCAACGCGGCTACAAAGCTTTTCGTCATGATCAGCATGACGATGAAGATGAGACAGAGCGCGGCGACCCCCGCGATCATGAGATCAATCGTGGAACCCCGCACCACATCCCGCACACCCGCCGCGGTGCCGGCGAGGTAGATCTTCGATGCCTCCAGTGGGGTTCCCTTGAGCGCCTCCTCCGCCGCGCTCTTGATCGGATCGACGCGGGAAATGCCCTCCGGGGACGCCGGATCGCCTTTTTGCAGAATGAGCATGCGGACGTTCTTCCCGTCCGGTGACAGGAATATTTTCATGATTCGCTGGAAGTCCTTGTCGTTGAAGGCTTCCGGCGGCAGGTAGAACGAATCATCGTTTTGAGCGGTGTCGAATGCCCGCCCCATGGCGGTGGCATTACTGTTGTCGTCGCCCATATTTCCGAGTACCCCGGACATGGTGCTGTGCATGGTCAGCAGCATGGTCCGTGAACTCTCCATGATCGCGATCATCTGCGGAAACTGGGCGAGTACCTGCGGCAGCAGCAAGTCGACCTGGTCGAGGTCCGTTACGACGTCGGTCAGCTTGTCGGTAACCGCGTCAACGCCGTCGATAGAATCGAATATGCTTCTCAGCGCAAAGCAAATCGGAATGTCGTAGCAGTGTTTTTCCCAGTAGAAGTAACTGCGGATCGGCCTGAGGAAGTCCTCGAAATCCGAGATATGAACTCGCAGGTCGTCCGTGAGGTCCTTTATGTCATGCGTCGTGCCGACCATGTCGTGCGTCGTCGCGACCAGCTGCTCCGTCAGGCCATTGAGGTGCCGCGTGATGTTGATCGCTTCCGCCAGCATGTCGGCCTGTTTGAGCATGTCCTTGAGGCGCGCCTTCTGAAAGAACAGGAATTGCTGCTGCCCGGCGACCTGCATGCTGAGGAAATACGGTGTCGTCGTGTGCTTGATCGGGGTTCCCTCGGGCCGGGTCACGGCCTGCACCGAGGAAATGCCGGGCACTGCGAGGACGGCCTTGGCCAGTTTCTCCAACACCAGGAAATCGGCCGGATTGCGCAGGTCGTGATCCGTCTCGACCAACAGGATCTCGGGCGCCATCATTGCCGACGGCGGAAAATGCCGCGCCGCGGCCTCGTACCCCAAATTGGCGGGGATGTCTTTGGGGATGTACTTCTGGTCGTTGTAGCTGGGCTTGTAACCCGGCAGCGTCAACAGCCCGAGTAGCGTGACCGCCAAGGTGGCGACGAGGATGGGCCCGGGCCATCGAACGATCGCCGTGCCGACCCGTCGCCATGCTCGAGCGTGGGTGTTTCGCCGGGGCTCGAACAGGCCGAAACGGCTTCCGACGGTAAGAACCGCCGGAATCAGCGTGACCGCGACCGCGACGGCGACCAACACGCCCACCGCGCACGGGATGGCCAGAATGTAAAAAGAGGGCAGCCGCGTAAAGATCAGGCAGAAAAGCGCTCCGGCGATCGTCAACCCCGAGGCCAAGACGACCTTGGCGACCCCGTGGTACGTGGTGTAGTACGCCGTTTCCCTGTCCTCGCCGGCCTGACGCGCCTCCTGGTACCGGCCAACGAAAAATATCCCGTAGTCGGTTCCGGCCGCTATCACCAGGGAGACCAGCAGGTTAACGGCGAAGGTGGTGAGGCCGATGGCCCCGTGATGGCCCATAAAGGCAACGATTCCGCGGGCCACCTGCAATTCGATCCCGACGACCACCAACAGCAGAATTACGGTGACCACGGAACGATAAACGAGGAGCAACGTAATGAAGATGACCGCGATGCTCACCGCGGTGATCGTGGCAACGGTCCGGTCACCACTATGGCCCATATCCGCATTGATCGCCGCGGGCCCGGTGACATACGCCTTGACTCCCGGCGGCGCCGGCGTCCGAGCGACGATGCGCTGGATGGCTGCGATCGAGCCGTTGCCCGCGGTCTGGCTCGAGTTGTCGGCAAGAACCACCTGAACATACGCAGCCTTACCATCAACGCTTTGCACGGCGTGTCTGGTTAGTTCATCCCCCCAGAAATCCTGGACGTATGCGACATGTTTCGGATCGTCTCTCAACTGAGAAATCAGGCGGTCGTAATATCTGTGGGCATCGTCGCCTAGGGGCTGCTGACCCTCCAAAACGATCGAAGCCATGCTGGCGGAACCCGCTTGGCGAGATTGGTCAGTGGACTTGAAGTCCTCGTTCATCCGCTCCGCCGCCCTGACGGACGGCGCATTTGTCGGATTCAGGGATACCGAATGCTCGCTCTCCACCTGTTCCAATGACGGAACGCAGACAATCAAGAAGCCGATCATCCCCAGCCACGCCAGGATGATGGGCACCGAAAGTCGACGGATCGTCCGCGCGATCAGTGGTCGACTGTCGTGGAGCGGATCGTTGCTCATGCTGCGTTAAGCGTGCAGGACGTAAAGGCGCTCACCGCGTGCGTGGTCTTCTCGGCTTTGACCACGCCGTCCAGCAGGATGCGGCAGCCGATACTGTCACTGTCACCCTGCGCCGCGACGCTTCTCATGCCCGTTGCCGCGGTGATCGCGAACTCGAATGACCACGGCAGGCTCGCCCCCTCGACATGCTGCGGATCGCCATTGGCGCCGAAATAGCTGATCAAGGCCACGGTCCCGGGTGGTCCGAATACCTCGTACCTCAGGTGCGGGGGATTGTAAGGCTTGTTGTCGACTCTGGTGTCGGCATACGAAAGGCCCTTCTCCGAGCCGAACAGGCCGTGCAGACGCGACACCGTCAGTCCTCCAACCGCGATCACCGCCACTACGACCAGCGGGATCCATAGGCGCTTCAGACCCCGGAGAACCACAGATCCCTGATTTCGGCGACTCTTGCCAGAACGCACTTGTTCTTGGGGTGCGGATGACGGTTGGCGAGCGCGTCGCAGGAGAACGCGCCGCGGACCGGGCGGTTGGTTGGTGTCCTGGCCGCCCTCGGCGGGGACATCGGACCACGCCGGCTCGACATCGCTCACACTGCCCCAGACCACCGCACCACCTTAGCCAACACAAGTTTAATTACGGCACCAAACCATACTGGTGGCCTACGGCGTCCGACCGTGATTTAAGGAACTTCTCAGGGTGATGTGCCGATGCGGTCCCAATCATGCCCACTGGATCGGTGCGCGCGTGACATCCCCCGGGATAGCCGGGCTAACTACGTTATGCTGCCGGACGGCCACGCGAGGGTGAGGCCGCGGCTTTCATCTCGCAGGCGCGCACGGGAAATGAAGGGCCAGGATGGCGCGATGAAATTTGTGCTGGCGTTCTATGGAACTCGCGGCGATGTTGAACCCGGCGTTGCCGTCGGCCGTGAGTTGCTGCGCCGCGGGCACGACGTGCGCATGGCCGTCCCGCCCGACCTGGTTGGCTTCGCCGAGGCGGCAGGGCTTGCGGCCGTCGATTACGGGCCGGATGTCCAGGCCTGGCTGGAGTCGACGCGTAACTTCTGGGCGTTTTTCTTCCGCAACTTCTGGAGGGTTCGGGCGGTGCTCGCGTTTCTGCGCGAGTCCCGGGCACCCGGCACCCGGTGTTGGGGCGAGATGAGCACGATGCTGACCTCGCTGACCGACGGCGCCGATCTGCTGGTGACCGGCATGAGTTATCAGGAACTTGCGGCCAACGTCTCGGAGTATCGCGGCATTCCGTTGGCCACGGTGCTGTGGTTCCCGATACGGGTCAACGGCCGCCTACTTCCGACGCTGCCGCCGCCGATGATCCGCTCGGCCATGAGGGTCTACGAAAGGGTCGTCTGGCGTGGGGTGCGAAAAGTCGAGAGCGCCCAGCGCCGCGAACTGGGCCTACCGGAGGCCACTTGTCCCGCGCCGCGGCGCATCGCCCAACGCCGATCCCTGGAAATACAGGCGTACGACGAGGTCTGTTTTCCGGGGTTGGCGACCGAATGGGCCAGGTGGGATGGGCAACGGCCCTTTGTCGGCACGCTGACGATGGAATCGCCGACGGATGCTGACGAGGAGGTGGCCTCGTGGATCGCCGCCGGAAAACCGCCGATCTTCTTCGGGTTCGGCAGCATTCCCGTCGAATCCGCCGAAGACACGATCGCGATGATCGGCAGGGCCAGTGCGCAATTGGGTGAGCGGGCGCTGATCTGCGCCGCCGCGTCCGACTTCAGCAACGTCCCCCATTTCGACCACGTCAAGGTGGTCGGCGCGGTGAATTACGCGACCATCTTTCCGGCCTGTCGCGCGGTCGTACATCACGGCGGTGCGGGTACCACGGCCGCGGGATTGCGCGCCGGAGTCCCCACGTTGGTGTTGTGGATGGCGGACGTCCAGCTGATATGGGGGGCTGCGGTGAAACGGCTGAAAGTGGGCACCGCTCGGCGCTTTTCGGCCGCTACCGAGAAATCACTGGTCGCGGACCTGCGGACCATCCTCGCCCCGGAATACCTCGCCCGGGCCCGCGAGGTCGCCACTCGGATGACCAAGCCCGGCGAAAGCGTTGCGACCGCCGCTGATCTTGTGGAGGGTTTCGCGCGCCTCAAGCGGGTGGGCTGATCGGCGGCGGACCCCAACGAATCGTCAGGTGGCGAAATGCGCCTGGTTCAGGTATTCGGCTACCCGCAGGGCGTTGGCCGCGACCGTCAGACTGGGATTCAGACCGGCGCTGGACGGGAAGAAGGAGGCGTCCACCACGTAAAGGTTGTCGAGTTCGTGGGCCCGGTTGTGGGCGTCGAGCACGCTGGTTTGGGGATCGGTGCCGAAGCGGCACGTGCCGCAGACGTGGCCCAGGGTCGAGTTGTTCGCGCCGGTCCGCAGTGTGAGCGTGCGAAACGGTTTCAGCACCTCTTTTATCTGCCGCACGAACACCCCGCGGCGTTCGATCTCGCTGGCGTGTAAGCGATAGTGAAGCCGCAGCCGCTGGCGGTCGTCCGCGCCGGGCCGGTCGCTGGGCAAGACTCGGTTATCCAGATACGGCAGGTCTTCCATCATCGGGACCAGCACCAGCCCCCCGTTGAAGAAGCGATCGTAGATCGGTCGCACCGCCGGGCTCATCGCGCGCAGCATCTTTGGCTGCCAGCCGGGCTGGTTGGTCAGCATGTCCATGGATGCCAAATTGGCCATTGCGCCGGCCGACTGCACGGTCCCGTATTTCTGCCCTTCCCAGAAGTAGAAGTCGTTGAGCCCGACTTCCTTGTTTTCGGCCGTGATCTTGCAGCCGCGTTCCGGCCAGACCTCGATCCAGTCCATCAGGTGGCGCATCAGGTTGCGGCCCACGTAGTCCGAGCCGTTGGCCAGCCCGTTGGGCCAGTCACCGGAGC
>NZ_MVHD01000092.1 GCF_002086635.1 Mycobacterium alsense
TCAGCCCGAACCGACAAAGAAACCACAGCTCAGGGCCCTGCGATCGTCGTCAATCCGGCAACGTGAGCCAAGTCAGGTTTGGGGGCCAATGGTTTACCGGATGCTCGAGGGTCGTCCACAGGTGTTGGGTGGCGTACGAGCGCCACGGGCGCCAGCGGGCGCTGCGCGCGACGAGTGTCCGCTGGCCCGCGGGCAGCCCCAGCTGGCGCGCGGCCAGCTGGACGCCGAGGTCGCTGGCGGGAAAGGCGTCCGGATCGCCCAGGGCGCGCATCGCGATCACCTCCGCGGTCCAGGGCCCGATGCCGGGCAGCGCGAGCAGCTGGGCGCGGGCGCTGTCCCAGTCGCATCCGGCGTCCAGGACGACGCTTCCGTCGGCCAGCCCGGCGACCAGGGCGTTGAGCGTCGTTCGCCGGGCGGTGGGCACCGCCAGGTGGGCCGGATCGATGCCGGCGAGTTCGTCGATCGACGGGAAGGTGTGGGTCAGCGTGCCCTCGGGATCGTGCATCGCCCGGCCGTAGGCCGCGACCAGCCGGCCCGCGTGGGTCCTCGCGGCCTTCGTCGACACCTGTTGGCCCAGCACGGCGCGGACGGCGAGCTCGGCCTCGTCGACGGTCCGCGGAATCCGTTGGCCGGGGGCCTTTTTCACCACCGGGGCCAGCTCGGGGTCCCCGGCCAGCGCGTCGACCACCGCCTCGGGGTCGGCGTCGAGGTCCAACAGCCGCCGGCAGCGGGCGATCGCGGTGGTGAGATCGCGAAAATCATCGAGCACCAGCTGGCAGCGGACGTGGTCGACGGCCGGGGTCAGCGTCACCATGCCGCTGCCACGGGGCAGCCGAAGGGTGCGCCGGTAGGCGCCGTCGCGCACCTCCTCGCAGCCGGGCACGATGCCGGCGGCGAGGTGGCCGAACACACCCTCGTAGGCGAAAGGGGTGCGGACCGGGAGCCGAAGACACACGGCGCCTTGTGAATTCATGGCGGTCACCGGGCGCACCGCGGCGCGTCTGCGCAGCGCCGACGGCGTGGTTTCGAACACCGAGCGGATGGTGTCGTTGAACTGGCGGATGCTGGAGAACCCGGCGGCAAAGGCGACATCGCCGAACGGCAGGTCCGTGGTCTCGATGAGCACCCGCGCGGTCTGGGCGCGCTGCGCGCGGGCCAGGGCCAGGGGGCCGGCGCCCACCTCCGCCTGCAGGAGCCGCTCCAGCTGTCGGGTGGTGTAGCCGAGGTGGGCCGCGAGGCCGCCGACGCCCTCCCGGTCCACGGTGCCGTCGGCGATGAGCCGCATCGTGCGCGCCACCACGTCGCCGCGCACGTTCCACTCGGGAGACCCCGGGGACGCGTCGGGCCGGCACCGCTTGCACGCCCGGAAACCCGCGCGCTGAGCGGCGGCCGCGGTGGGGTAGAAGCGGACGTTGCGGGCGAACGGCGGCCGGACGGGGCAGCTGGGCCGGCAATAGATCCGCGTCGTCAGCACGGCGGTGACGAACCAGCCGTCGAACCGGGCGTCCTTGGACTGGACTGCCCGGTAGCGGCGTTCGAAATCGTCGTGCACGGTTCCACACTTACACCCACCGGCCGACAATACTGGCGGAAAAACGACATCAACGTGGCGCGCGGCTTGCCGGCCCACCCGGGCCTAGCCAACGGCGACATTGCTCAGCACAATGTCTTGCTGTGACGGATGACACGCAACAGGCCTACGCGTTCGACCCCGAAATCGCCGCGGTGGTCCCGCTGCTGCCCTCGCTGGAGGCCGACGACGCGGCGACCATGCGCGCCGCCTTTTCCGAGATGATCGCCGCGATGCCGGCGCCGGACACCTCCGGCCTGCGGATCGAAGACCGCGAAATCCCCGGCCGCGCAGGCGATCCCGCGGTCCCGATCCGAATCTACCGGCCCGACGAGCGCAGCGGACCCGCCGCGGTGTACACGGTCCACGGCGGCGGGTTCATCGTGGGTGACCTCGAGACCGAGCAGGGCATCGCCACGAGGCTGGCCCGCGAGCTCGGCGTCGTCGTGGTCTCGGTGGACTACCGGCTTGCGCCGGAAACCCCCTTCCCGGGGCCGCTGGAAGACGTCTACGCCGGACTCGTCTGGACGGCCGAAAACGCGGCCGAGCTGGGCATCGACCCGCAGCGCATCGCCATCCACGGGGTCAGCGCCGGCGGTGGGCTGTGCGCGGCGCTGGCGCTGCTGGCTCGCGATCGCGGGGGCCCGCACATCGCCTTCCAGTTCCTGTCGGTACCGGAGCTCGACGACCGGCTCACCACCGCGAGCATGACCGAGTTCGTCGACACGCCGCTGTGGAACCGCCCGCGAGCGATTTTCAGCTGGGACTGCTACCTCGGGGCCGGCCGAGCCGGCTCCGACGATGTCTCGATCTACGCCGCGCCTGCGCGCGCCACCGACCTGGCGGGCCTGCCGCCCGCCTACGTTTCGGTGATGCACTTCGACCCCCTGCGCGACGAGGGCGTCGCCTACGCCCTGGCCATGCTGGACGCGGGGGTCACCGTCGAACTGCATTTGTTCCCCGGGACTTTCCACGGTTCAGCGCTCATCCAGCACGCGGCGATCTCGCAGCGCGAAGCGGCCGAGTCGATCGCGGTGCTGCGCCGGGCCCTCGCGCTATAGGGCTCAGCGCTCGGCGGAGGAGACGGGCAACGCGAGCCGGGTGGGCCGTCCGTGCCCGCGCAACGTCACGGTCTCTCCCAAAGTCCAACGGGCCCTTTCCTCTTCGCTCGCGCCCTCGAGCGCGTCGGCCGTCGCGAGCAATCGGCCCGGGTGCGACTTGGCGATCTCGCAAAGCCGGGCCGCCTCGTTGACCGGCTCGCCGATCACGGTGTATTCGAAACGTTCCTTGGTGCCCACGTTGCCGGCGACGACCTGGCCGGCCGCCACCCCGATACCCGCGTCGCATTCGGGCATTTCGTCGCACAGCCGGTCGGCCATGCAGCGCGCGGCGGCCAGCGCCTCGTCCTCGGGCGAGTCGAGGTGGTTGGGTGCGCCGAAGATGGCCAGCGACGCGTCGCCCTCGAACTTGTTGACCAGGCCGCGACGGCGGTCCACTTCCTCGACGACGATCGCGAAGAACCGGTTGAGCAGGGCGACGACTTCCGCGGGGGGTTGGCTGGTCACCAGCTGCGTGGAGCCGACGATATCGATGAAGACGACGGCGACGTGTCGTTCTTCGCCGCCCAGTTTCGGCCGCTCGCGCTCGGCGGCCAGGGCCACCTCGCGCCCGACATGCCGGCCGAAAAGGTCGCGCACGCGTTCCCGTTCGCGCAAGCCGTCGACCATCGCGTTGAACCCGCGCTGCAGCTCACCGAGCTCCGTCCCGTCGAACACCACCAGGTCGCCCCGCAGGTTGCCCTGCTCGACGCGCCGCAGCGCCGCGCGCACCACCCGCACCGGTGTCGCCGTCAGCCAGGCGAGGATCCACATCAGGATGCACCCGAAAACCAAACCCGCGATCGACACCATCACCACGGCCACCGCGAATTGGGTCTGGGTCAGGTTGCGCAGCGCCAGTTCGATGACGGCCAGCAACATGACGCCGATGACGGGCACGGCCGACCCGAGGAACCAGACCATCATCGTCCGGCCCATGATGCCGTCGCTCAGGCGCCGCGGGGGCGGACCCGCTTCGAGCGCCTGAGCGGCCACCGGGCGCAGCGCGAACTCGGCCAGCAGGTAGCTACCCGTGGCCACCAGAACACCGCAGAAGCTGACGACGAGAAGAAACCGCGGAATGAACAGGGTGTTGACCATGCCGTACAGCGTGGTCAGCAGCGCCGCGGCGAGCCCCCACAGGACGAGGTCGACGAGGGCGATGCGCCACGGCGCCAAAAAGGCGTTGCGCGCGTCCTCTTGAGACGGTGTGCGCTCCTCGATCGCCCACCGCAACGCGATCACGGTCCGGCGGGTGATCCAAAAGACACCCCACGCCAGGGCCAGCACGATGAAGGCCGGGGAGGCGCCGAAGGTGATCCACGCCGGGGCGTCGAAGATGCTCGGGACGGGAATGGCGATCGTCACCAGCAGCAGCGCAACGGCGATCCCGATCAGGTTCGCCCCCAAGACCAGGACGGTCATGATGATCTGGATGCGCACCCGGCGACGGCGTTGGCTCTCCGTCACCCGGCCGAGCAGCAGGGAGCCATACGCGGGGGTTTCCGGCAGGCGGCCACTCTGTCGGGTCACCCGTTCGAGCACCCGGCCCAGGCGTCTGGCGATGCTCTGGTTGGCCAACATCGTGGCGCCAGCCTAAACGACCACGCTCTAAGGTGAGTCGGGTGCGTCTAGTGATCGCCCAGTGCACCGTCGACTACGTCGGCCGGCTCACCGCGCATCTGCCGTCGGCACGCAGGCTGTTGCTGTTCAAGGCCGACGGGTCGGTCAGCGTGCACGCCGACGACCGTGCCTACAAGCCGCTGAACTGGATGAGCCCGCCGTGCCGGCTGACCGAAGAGCCCGGCCCTGACTCGCAGGCGGCGCCGGTATGGGTGGTGGAGAACAAGGCCGGCGAGCAGCTGCGCATCACCGTCGAGGAGATCGAGCACGACTCCAGCCACGACCTGGGCGTCGACCCCGGCCTGGTGAAGGACGGCGTCGAGGCCCACCTGCAGGCGTTGCTCGCCGAACACGTGCAGCTGCTGGGCGACGGCTACACGTTGGTGCGCCGCGAGTACATGACGGCGATCGGCCCGGTCGATCTGCTGTGTCGCGACGAACTCGGCGGCTCGGTCGCGGTGGAGATCAAGCGGCGCGGTGAGATCGACGGCGTGGAGCAACTCACCCGCTACCTCGAGCTGCTCAACCGCGACCCCCGCCTCGCGCCGGTCAGGGGGATCTTCGCGGCCCAGCAGATCAAGCCGCAGGCGCGCACCCTGGCAGCCGACCGCGGGATCCGTTGCGTCACATTGGATTACGACAAGATGCGCGGTATGGACAGCGACGAGTACCGGTTGTTCTGATGCCCAGGCGCCGCGAACCCTCGCGTCGGCAACCTCCGTTGCCGTCGCCGGCCCTGGGCCGGGTGGAAACGGGGCCCGACGGGTACCAGTACGAGGTACGCCCGGTCGCCGCGGCCCGAGCCGTGAAGACCTATCGCTGCCCCGGATGCGATCACGAAATCCGTTCCGGCACGGCGCATCTGGTGGTATGGCCAGCCGAGGTGGGACAGGGCACCGACGACCGGAGGCATTGGCACACCCCGTGCTGGGCCAACCGCGCCAACCGCGGCCCGACCCGAAAGTGGTCCTAGCTCAGGAGGCCGGCTCGACGAGCTCGATGAGGACGCCGCCGGCGTCCTTAGGGTGGATGAAGTTGATCTTCGAGTTCGCTGTGCCGCGCCGCGGTGCCTCGTAGACGAGGCGCACGTCCTGTGAGCGCAGGCGCTCGCACAGGCTCTCGAGGTCGCTCACCCGAACCGCCATCTGCTGGATACCGGGGCCACGCTTGTCGAGGAACTTGGCGATCGCCGAGGAGTCGTCGACCGGGGCCATCAGCTGGATCTGCGCGGTGCCGTCCGGGGCGCCGGGCACCGAGAGCATGGCTTCGCGGATTCCCTGGTCGTCGTTGACTTCTTCGTGCACCAGGATCATGCCCAGGTGCTCGTGGTACCAGTCGATTGCCGCATCCAGGTCGGCGACTGCGATGCCGACGTGATCGATCGCCGTCACCAGTGCGGTGGCCAGGATCTGACGGGCGTCAACTTGATCAGTCGTCATCACATAACGGTAACCTGACGGCAAAGATCGCGCTTCTCGGGGATCCCGAAACGGCCGTCCCCGCACGCTGAGGAGGTACTCATGACGACGTCGGTGATAGTTGCTGGAGCGCGGACGCCGATCGGCAAACTGATGGGTTCGCTGAAGGATTTTTCGGCCACCGATCTGGGTGCGATCGCGATCAAGGGTGCCCTGGAAAAGGCTGGCGTGCCGGCCCGCCTGGTCGAATACGTGATCATGGGCCAGGTTTTGACCGCCGGGGCGGGCCAGATGCCCGCGCGCCAGGCGGCCGTGGCGGCCGGCATCGGCTGGGATGTTCCCGCCCTGACCATCAACAAGATGTGCCTGTCCGGGATCGACGCCATCGCCCTGGCTGACCAGCTCATTCGTGCGGGGGAATTCGACGTGGTGGTGGCCGGGGGCCAGGAGTCGATGACGAAGGCGCCGCACCTGCTGATGGACAGCCGCGCGGGCTACAAGTACGGCGACGTCACGGTGCTCGACCACATGGCCTACGACGGCCTGCACGACGTGTTCACCGACCAGCCGATGGGCGCGCTCACCGAGCAGCGCAACGACGTCGACAGGTTCAGCCGCGCGGAGCAGGACGAATTCGCTGCGCGGTCCCACCAGAAGGCGGCCGCGGCATGGAAGGACGGCGTGTTCGCCGACGAGGTGGTGCCGGTGGACATCCCGCAGCGCAAGGGTGATCCGCTGCAATTCACCGAGGACGAGGGGATCCGCGCCAATACCACCGCGGAGTCGTTGGCCGGCCTCAAACCGGCGTTCCGGCGCGACGGCACCATCACCGCCGGTTCGGCGTCGCAGATTTCCGACGGCGCCGCGGCGGTGGTCGTGATGAACAAGGACAAGGCGCAGGAGCTCGGGCTTTCCTGGCTGGTCGAGATCGGCGCGCACGGCGTGGTGGCCGGGCCCGACTCGACGCTGCAGTCGCAGCCGGCCAACGCGATCAAGAAGGCGCTCGCCCGCGAGGGCATCCCGGTCGACCGGCTCGACGTCGTCGAGATCAACGAGGCGTTTGCCGCGGTCGCGCTGGCGTCGACGCGCGAACTGGGAGTCGACCCCGAGATCGTCAACGTCAACGGCGGCGCGATCGCCGTCGGGCACCCGATCGGCATGTCGGGCGCCAGGATCACCCTGCATGTGGCCCTGGAGTTGGCCCGCCGCGGCTCCGGCTACGGCGTTGCGGCGCTCTGCGGCGCCGGCGGCCAGGGCGACGCGCTGATCCTGCGGGCCCGTTAACCGGCCCGCCACGGCGTTGCTGGCACCCGCCGCCGGGGTGGGTTTGTGATCTTCGTCATAAACGCCGTCCGGGGCCGTTCCCGGCGCCTCGAGAGCGCTCCCGGCCGGGTGGATCGGCCGGCGGCGCGCATGACAAACTTGACGGCGTGACGCGTCCGCGACCCCCGATCGGACCCGCCTTGGCCGGCGCGGTCGACCTGTCTGGCCTCAAGCAGCGGGCCCAGCAGACCGCATCCGCCGCCGACCCCGACGGGCGGGCCGCCCCGGCCGCGCCCGGGGCCACCGCGGTCACCGAGGCCAATTTCGAAGAGGAAGTGCTGGTCCGGTCCGACGAGGTGCCGGTCGTGGTGCTGCTGTGGTCGCCCCGCAGCGACGCGTGCGTCGAGCTCGTCGAGACGCTGTCGGCCCTGGCGACCGAGGACGACGGCAAGTGGTCGCTGGCGACGGTCAACGTCGACGTGGCCCCCCGGGTGGCGCAGATATTCGGTGTCGACGCGGTCCCCACCGTGGTGGCCCTGGCCGCCGGGCAACCGCTGTCCAGCTTCCAGGGCGTCCAGCCGCCCGACCAGTTGCGCCGCTGGGTGGACTCACTGCTGTCGGCGACGGCCGGAAAGCTCAGGGGCCCAAGCGGTTCCGAGCAGGCCGCAGAAGTGGACCCGGAGCTCGCCGAGGCCCGAAGAAAGCTTGAGGACGGTGACTTCGCCGGCGCCAAGACGGCGTATCAGGCGATCCTGGACACCAACCCGTCCAGCGCCGAAGCGAAGGGCGCGATCCGCCAGATCGACTTCCTCACGCGCGCAACGGCGCAACGCCCCGACGCGGTCGCGGTCGCCGACGCCGCGCCGGGTGACATCGAGGCCGCCCTGGCGGCCGCCGACGTGCAAATCCTCAACCAGGATGTCAGCGGCGCGTTCGACCGCCTGATTGCGTTGGTGCGCAGCACCTCCGGCGACGAGCGCACCCGGGTGCGCACCCGATTGATCGAGCTTTTCGAGCTCTTCGATCCCGCCGACCCCGAGGTGGTCGCCGGCCGGCGCAACCTGGCCAACGCGCTGTACTGAGTCGACCGTTACGGGCCCGCTATCCCGTCGATCCCGGGCAGGCCGATGATGCCGCCGGCCCCACCGATGCCGCCGGGACC
>NZ_MVHD01000093.1 GCF_002086635.1 Mycobacterium alsense
GCCCTAGCCGACCCCGGTCCGCGGCACCACGCTGGGCCGCGACTGCACCACATGATTCGGACTCGCCCCACCCCGGCCCATCATCCCGGCGGGAGCACCGCCGCCCATGCCGCCCATCGGCATCGGCATCATCGGCATGCCACCCATTCCGGCCCCGTAACTCCCTGGGGGACTGGGCGTTCCGCCGCCCAACCCCGACATCGCCGAACTGATCATCCCGGCGGGCATCGACCCCTGCCACGTCGGGGGCACCGACATCGCGCCCACGAGCCGGGCCTTGCCGAGCCCCGCCGACATGGCCGGCCCCAGGCCACCGCCACCGCCGAACGGCTTGAACGTGGTGTCGCCGACGAACTTTGGTGCGTCGGCCCCGATCGCCGCCGTGCCGGCCAGCCCCGCCGTCCCGGCGTTCGTCCCCTGGGCCAACGACATGATCGGTGACATCAGCATGCTGACCGGGAGCGAAGCGACCTCCGCCAGGGACGACAACGACTGCAGGGGCACACCGGAAGCCAGGGACTGCAGCGTGTCCGCGAGGGCCGGGGTCGCGTCGGCCGCGCCCTGCAGCACGGGGGCCAGCGCGTCACCCACCGTCGACGCGGCGCCGATGACCGGTCCGGCAAGGCCCGCCAGGTCCAGCGGGGGCGCCGCGAACGGCGTCAACGCCGACGCGACGGCCATCGCGCCTGCGTGATAACCGAGCATCGCGCCGACGTCCTGGGCCCACATCTCCACGTACTGGAACTCGGTCGCCGCGATGGCCGGCGTGTTCTGGCCCAGAAAGTTGGTGGCCACCAACGACATCAGCTGCACCCGGTTCGCCGCCACGGCAGCGGGGTGAACCGTCGCCGTCTGCGCCGCCTCGAACGCCGTCGCCGCCGTGCGAGCCTGCGCCGCCGCCGCTTCGGCCTGCGCCGCCGACGCCGCCAGCCACCCCACATACGGCGCGGCGGCGCCCGCCATCGCCTCGGACGCCGGGCCCGACCAGGGTCCGCCGGTCAAAGCCGCGACCACCGAGGCGAACGACGACGCCGACGCCCGCAGGTCGGCCGCCAAGCCGTCCCACGCCGTCGCCGCCACGAACATCGGGCCCGCCCCCGCACCCGCGTACATGCGCGCGGAATTGATCTCCGGCGGCAACATCGAGAAATTCATCGCGACCGTGCCGTGTCAGACCATCGCCAGCAAGTTGAAGAAGCCGGCGATCGCGTCCTTGACGTTGAAGAATCCCGAGTCGTTGTTGCCCGAGTTGCCGATGCCGGAGCTGAAGACGTTCGTATTGCCGATGCCGATGTTCAGGAAGCCGGTGTTTCCGACCCCGATGAGGGTGCTGCCCATGTTGTTGATGCCGGCGTTGGCGCCGTTGCCCGAGTTGTGGAAGCCGCTATCGAAGGCCAGGCCCGTGTTCATGAAGCCGGAGGTGTCACCCCCGGAGTTGAAGAAGCCCGACGAGTCGAGGCCGGTGGTGCCGAAACCCGAGTTCTTCACGCCGGCCGGGGTGATCACGCTGCCGAAGCCGGTGTTCAGGTTGCCCGCGTCGAAGCCACCGGTGTTGCTGCTGCCCGAGTTCCCCCAACCGGTGTTGATGTCGCCGGCGTTCATGTCGCCGGTGTTGAGGGACCCACCGTTGAAGGAACCGGTGTTTTGGGCGCCCGCGTTGGCGACGCCGAAGTTCTGCGCACCGCTGTTGAGCATGCCGAAGTTGTTCGAGCCGCCGTTGCCGAAACCGAAGTTGGTGTCGCCGCCGTTACCGAACCCCGTATTCGTGAAGCCCGCGTTCCAGAACCCGGTGTTGATGCTGCCGGCGTTGTCGAAGCCGAAGCTGTGGTTGCCCGAGTTGAAGAAGCCCACGTTCCCCGTGCCGGAGTTGAAGAATCCGATGTTTCCGGTGCCCGAGTTGCCGAAGCCGATGTTGCCGACCCCGGAATTCAGTGCACCGAAACCGATCTGGTTGTCGCCGGTGAGCCCGAACCCGATGTTGTTGTTGCCGGTATTGCCGAACCCGATGTTGTGACTGCCGGTGTTGGCGAGGCCGACGTTGTTGCTGCCGCGGTTGCCAAAGCCCATGTTGGAGTCCCCGCGGTTCCCGCTGCCGGTGTTGGCGTTGCCCAGGTTGCCGTTGCCCAGGTTGGCATCGCCCAGGTTGCCGGCGCCGACGTTCCCGATGCCTTTGTTGCCGAAGCCGGTGTTGTTGTTGCCGGCGTTGCCGCTGCCGATGTTCTGGATGCCGCGGTTGCCGTCGCCGATGTTGCCCATGCCGTTGTTGCCGCTGCCGATGTTCGTGCTGCCGAGGTTGCCGCCGCCCACGTTCTGGTTGCCGATGTTGCCGCTGCCGATATTGCCGTCGCCCCGGTTGCCGCCACCGACGTTGCCGCCGCCGGTGTTGCCGGGCCCCAGGTTCATGCTCGCCAGGGCGGCCCGCACCTGCCCCACCCCCGGCAGGTTTTGCAGCGCCTGCTGCATCGGGGCCAATTGCGCGGCCACCGCCGAGGCCCCGCCGTGATAGCCCACCATCGCGGCCACGTCGGCGGCCCACATCTGCTCGTACTGGGCCTCGGCCGCCGCGATCGCCGGGGCGTTGAACCCCAACAGGTTCGACCGAATCAGCGACACCAGCTGGTTGCGGTTGGCCGCCACCGTGCCCGGGTGCACCGTCGCGGCCGCCGCCGCCTCGAACGCCGACACCGCCGCCCGCGCCTGTCCCGCCGCACCCTCGGCGTGCGCCGCCGCGGCGGAAAGCCAGCCCGCGTACGGCGCGGCCGCCCCCAGCATCGCCGCCGCCGCCGGGCCCTGCCACGCCGCGCCCGCCAGCCCCGAGGTCACCGACCCGAACGATTCCGCCGCCGCACCCAACTCGCCGGCCAGCCCGTCCCAGGCCGTCGCCGCCGCGAGCATCGGCCCCGGCCCCGCACCCAGATACATCCGCGCCGAATTGACCTCCGGCGGCAGTACCAGGAAGTTCATCGCAATGTCCCTTCGTTGACCACGCCCAGCGGGAAGCTGCCCCCAGGGCGCCCACCCTGTTGAAAGACCCCGACTCTCGGTCGGAAGACCGGATGCAGCGCAGCGAATGCGCGATACCGACCCCCGACGTCTATTGACAACGAGTCAAATATGTGGGGCGTGGCGTCGAACTAACGTCGGTCGAATCGCGTAGATCCAGAACATGAGGGGTCGTAATTGCGACGAGATGCGGGGTCGTAGGGCCGCCCGCGGCAAAGGTGCCGCCCACGCGGCCGCGCTGAGGACAACCCACTCCGCCTCGACGATCTCCATATTTTTCGGTGTATTCGACCCGGGGTGGCCGGCATGAGCGAAACTGATGTACGCGCGGGGGTTGGGTCACGGAACACGCGTGACCATGGCGTGAAGGAGCTTATGCCCGCTGGAACGGTGACGCTGCTTCTCGCCGATTTCGACGACTCCGAGCGACTGTGGGAGACCCAGCCGGAGCAAATGACGGCCGCCCTGGTGCGGCTCGACCGCGTGGTCGGCGAGATCGTCGCCGCCCACGACGGCGTGCTGGCCGTGGAACCGGGCGCGGACGCCAGCTTCATCGTCGCCTTCCCGAACGCGACCGACGCCGTGGCGTGCGCGGTGGACCTGCAGCGGGCGCGCCTGGCGCCGATCCGCCTGCGGGTCGGGGTGCACACCGGCGAGGTGCAGCTGGACGATGCCGGCGAGTACGTCGGCCCGACCCCCGAGCGAGCGGCCCGGTTGCGCGATCTGGCCCATGGCGGCCAGATTCTGGTGTCGGGCATCACGCGCGACCTGGTCTTCGATGAGCTGCCGGAGGACGCGTGGGTGACCGACCTGGGCGCGCATCAGCTGGGCGACCTGCCCCGCCCGGAACGGGTTGCGCAGCTGTGCCACTCCGATCTCGACGTCGAGTTCCCGCCGCTGCGCACCACGGGCAGCCTGGTCCCGCATGGCCTCCCCGTGCAGCTGACCCGGTTCGTCGGTCGCGTCACCTTGACCAACGAGGTGGCCAAGGCGCTCTCCGAGAACCGGCTGGTGACCCTCGCCGGCACGGGGGGCGTCGGCAAGACGCGGCTGGCGGTGCAGGTCGCTGCGCAGGCGGCGGCCGAGTTCGACGGCAACGTGTGGTTCGTCGATCTCACGGCGGTCGCCGATGCCGAGGCTGCGCCCGTCGCGGCGATCCGGGCGCTCGGCCTGCCCGACCAGCCGGGCCGTTCGGCCACCGAAACGTTGGTGCGGTTCCTCGGCGACCGCCAGGTGCTGCTGGTGCTCGACAATTGCGAGCACCTGCTCGACGCGTGCGCCGACCTGACCGTCGCGCTCCTGGGCGCCTGCCCGCAGCTGACGATCCTGACGACCAGCCGCGAACCGATCGGAGTGGCCGGCGAGCTGACCTGGCGGGTGCCGTCGCTGTCGCTCGCCGACGAGGCCATCGAACTCTTCGTCGACCGCGCGCGCCTGGCCCGGCCCGACTTCAGCATCGCCGTCGACGACGGCGCTGCCGTGCGCGAGATCTGCGGCCGCCTCGACGGGCTGCCGCTGGGGATCGAGCTCGCCGCGGCGCGCGTGCGCATGATGTCGCTGGCCGAGATCCTCGACGGGCTGCGCAACAGGTTCCGGCTGGTGACGGAGGTCGTCACCGGGGGGCGCGGCAAGAAGACGCTGGGCGGATCGCTCGATTGGTCGTACGCCCTGCTGAGCGAGGCGGAACGGGTCCTATTTCGCCGGTTGGCGGTTTTCCGCGCCGGATTCGACCTCGAGGCGGCGCGCACGATCGGCGACGGCGAGCCCGCGCAGCAACTGCAGGTCCTGGACCGGCTCGCCCAGCTGGTGGACAAATCCCTGGTCGTGGCCGAGAACGCCGGGGATCGGACGCGCTTTCGGCTGCTCGAGACCGTCCGCCACTACGCGTTGGCGCGGCTGGAGCAATCCGGTGAAGCCGACGAGATCCATACGCGTCACCGCGACTACTACGCGGCGCTGGCCGCCCTGCTGGACAGCCCCGCGGACGCCGACCATCAGCGCCGCATCGAACAGGCCGAGCTCGAGATCGACAACCTGCGGGCGGCGTTCGAGTGGAGCCGCCAGCGCGGCGAGATCGAGCGGGCGCTGGAGCTGACGTCGTCGCTGCAGCCGCTCTGGCAGACGCGGGGCCGCATCCAGGAGGGCCTGGCCTGGTTCGAGGCCACCCTCCCCGAGCGCGGCGCCGGGGACTCCGACATCTCGGCGGTGGTGCGCGGGCGCGCGCTCGCCGACAAGGCCGCCCTCGACGCGTCGCGCAGCATCGCCGACAACCTCGAGCAGGCGCAGCAGGCCGTCGCCATCGCCCGCGAGATCGACGACCCCGCCCTGCTGGCGCGAGCGCTCACCGCGTGCGGCGCGATCGCGTCCTACAGCGCCGACGCGGCCCGCCCGTACCTCGCCGAGGCGATCGGCATCGCGCGCGAGCTCGACGATCAGTGGCGACTGACGCAGATCCTGACCTGGCAGGCCAACGGCGCCTTCTACGCGGGCGACCCGATCGCCGCGAGCGCGGCCTCCCGGGAGGGATGCGAAATCGCCGAGGCCATCGGCGACCGATTCGACGCGCGGTCGTGCCGCTGGACGCTCGGGCTGGCGCAGCTGATGCAGGGCGAGCTGGCCGACGCCGTCGCGCAGTTCGACGCGGTGACCGCCGATGCCGACGCGTCGCACGACGTGTTGTTCAGGTGGGGTGCCCGGCTGAGCCTCAGCCTCGCGCTCGCCTTCCAGGGTGAAACCGAGGCGGCCGGGGCGGCGGCCCGCGCCTCGCTGGAGGCCGCCGCCGATTTGTGGCCGTACAACGAGGGTTTCAGCTACGCGGTGTTGGCCACCGCCGCGGCGGCCGCCGGTGATGTCGCGGCGGCGGCCGCGGCCTGCGGGTCGGCGCAGGAGCGGCTGAGCGTGGGCGGCGAACTCGGCGCGGCGATCGTCAACCCGATCGCCGAGGTTGCCCTGGCGCGCGGCGACCTGATCGAGGCCGGGCGCTGGGCCGACCAACAGGTCGCGGCGTCGGCGGGATGGCACCTGGCCCGGGCGCTGACCACCCGGGCGCGCATCGGCATCGCCAAGGGCGAACCGGACCAGGCGGAACGCGACGCCCACAAGGCGCTCGCCTGCGCCGCCGAGTGCGGGGCCCACCTGGCCGTCCCCGACGTCCTCGAGTGCCTCGGCCGCGTGGCGGCCGACGGGCTCAGCCATCGCGACGCGGCGCGGCTGATGGGCGCCGCGGACGCGATTCGGCGACGGATCGGCGTGGCGCGGTTCGCCATCTACGACGCCGAGCATGACCGGGCGGTCGCGGCTATTCGCGACGCCCTGGGCGATGACTTCGACGGCACGTGGGCCGGGGGGGCCGGCCTGTCGCTCGAGGAAGCCATCGCCTACGCGCGCCGCGGCCGCGGGGAGCGCAAGCGCCCGAGCAGCGGCTGGGCGTCGCTGACCCCGACCGAGCGCGACGTCGCGCGACTGGTCGCCGACGGCCTGGCCAACAACGAGATCGCCGCGCGGCTCTTCGTATCGCGGCGCACCGTGCAAACCCACCTCACGCACATCTACGCGAAACTGGGCATCAACTCTCGGGTGCAGCTGGCTCAGGAGGTAGCCGGCCACCGCTGACCGGCGCGCCCGCACACCCGCCGCGGCGAATCTACGACCCCGCCGCGCGCAATCTACGAGCTATGACCGACGTTTCGCTGTCGCGCGGCCCCGCATTCTGGACCGCATTCCAGATGGGCGTCCGACCGGGATAGCGCGACCCGCATCCCCGGACGCCCGGTGCGGACCGGGAGGATTGCGATGTCGTTTGTGTTGGTGGCTCCCGACGTGGTCGCGGCGGCCGCGGCCGAGGTGGAAAGCATCGGATCGGCGCTGGGCGCCGCCCACGCCGCCGCGGCGGCCCCGACCACCGCGATCCTGGCCGCCGCCGAGGACGAGGTATCGGCGGCGCTCGCGTCGCTGTTTTCCGGGCACGGCCAGCTCTACCAGGCCGTGAGCGCCGAGGCGGCGCAGTTCCAGCGGCAGTTCGTCCAGACCATGAGCTCCAGCGGGGCGATGTACGCGGCCGCCGAGGCGGCCGCCGCGTCCCCACTGCAAAGCCTGCTCGACGGGATCAACGCGCCCGTCCAGGCGGCCACCGGGCGCCCGCTGATCGGCAACGGAGTCAACGGCGCCCCCGGGACCGGACAAAACGGGACGCCCGGCGGGTGGCTGATCGGCAACGGCGGGGCCGGCGGATCCGGCACCGCGGGAACCAATGGCGGAAACGGCGGAAACGGCGGGGCCGCCGGCCTCCTCGGCCTCGGCGGCGCCGGCGGGGCCGGCGGATCCGCCACCACCGGCACCGGGGGCACCGGCGGAAACGGCGGGGCCGCGGGCCTGTTCGGCGCCGGCGGCGCGGGGGGCGCCGGCGGCAGCTCGATCCAGGGCGCCGGCGGGGCAGGCGGCACCGGGGGCAACGCCGGCATGCTCACCGGCACGGCCGGTACCGGCGGCGCGGGCGGGGTCACGCAGAGCAGCACCGCGTCCGGCGGGGCCGGCGGCACCGGGGGCGCCGGCGGGATGCTCTCGGCCGGCGG
>NZ_MVHD01000094.1 GCF_002086635.1 Mycobacterium alsense
CAAGAACGCCGATCCGCCGGCCCCACCGTTCTCCCCCGCCCCGCCGGACCCGCCATTTCCGCCATTGCCGAAAAGCCAGCCACCCGGTCCGCCGGGCTGACCTGTCCCCGGCGCCCCATTGGTGCCATCGCCGAACAGCGGCCGCCCGGTCAGGGTCCGCCAGGGCGAGAACGACTGAACGTCCGCGGCCGCTTGTGCGAGGGTTTGCAACGGCGCCACATTGGCCGCCTCGGCGACCACGTACTCACCGCCCGCGCCGCTCAGCGCCTGCACGAATTCGGCGTGAAAGGCCGCCGCCTGAGCGCCGAGCGCCTGAAATTGCCGGCCATGGCTGGAAAACAACGACGAGAGCGCCGCGGACACCTCGTCTTGCGCCGCGGCCACCACCCCCGTCGTCGGGGCCGCCGCCGCGGCGTGCGCAGCGCTCACCGCCGAGGCGATCTCCCACAAATCCTTTGCAGCCGAACTGAGGAACTCTGGGGCCACCGCCAGATACGACATCGCCACCTCTAATCGGGTCGTCACCATATCCGGGTGAATCGGACGAACGGGACAAGTTACGAGAGAATATTGTGCCGGGTGGCGGCTGCGGAAGGGCTAGGTTTCGAGGGCCGGCCCGCAGCGACCACCGAGCCCACGTTTCGCCGCGCCTTCCGCGGGTAGACGCGATGCACCGCAATAAGGAAGGCGCCATGGCCACCGGACACGAGTTACCCGAAAAAGCCTTCACCGCAGAAGACGTGGAACTCGCCGAACGCAGAGTTGCAGACGCCCGCGAACGCGCCGCCTACGCTGGGCTCTCGGCCGCCAGCAGCATCGAGGAATCCGCACGCCAACACGAGCGAGTCGCCAGCCTGCACGACCGGACCGCCGAACGGGGCGATTCACACGTCGCGGTTCACGAAGACTCTGCCAGCCGTCATCGCCAGGCCGCGGCCGACGACCGCAAGATGGCAGCGCAGAAGCGCCGGGAGTCCGAGGCCGACCTGATGCTCCGCACCGACGGGTAACGGCACCCCGCGGTTGACCGCGAGTAAGGCAACCCTTAGTTTGTGGGGGTAACTTACCTACGCGAAGGGTGCCGGATGCAGACGTTTGCGTCTCGTCAGGGAGGGCGACCTCCACTGATCGCGGTGGAAGATGTCGTTCGGGCGGGCCGCGAGCTCGGGATGCAACGCCTCAGTGTCAACGCCGTCGCGGCGCGGCTCGGCGTATCGGCGACCGCCCTGTACCGTCACGTCGCCAGCAGGTGGGAGCTCGAGCGCTTGGTCGGCGAAAGCCTGCTCGCCGAGCTCGAGCTGCGCGACGACCCGGCGTCGGACACCGAGCCGCACCTGCTGTCGTTCGCCCTGCAGCTCCGCGACTTCACCGCCGGGCACCCGGGACTGGCCTCCTACCTTCAGGTGCTGTTCCCGCGCGGCGACGCCGGCGCCCGGTTGCTGGCCACCGAGGTCGGGGCGCTGGGCCGGCGCGGGTACTCCCCGGACGCCGCCGTGGTGCTGAGCAGTGCGGTGGCCACTCTGGCGATCAGCCTGGCCGCGCGCGAAGAAAACAACGCCAA
Organism: Mycobacterium alsense; assembly: GCF_002086635.1. GTDB lineage: Bacteria > Actinomycetota > Actinomycetes > Mycobacteriales > Mycobacteriaceae > Mycobacterium > Mycobacterium alsense. Next base: position 1,562 of record NZ_MVHD01000094.1, read on the forward strand.
CGCGACCGCGGGAGACCACGGGGGCGGCTTTGCCGTGGAACGCGACGCCGCGGCCGCCCGGTTGGCCGGCGACGCGCGGCTCGGCGCGGCCCACGCCGGACTGCCGCAGGTATCGGATGCGGAGTTCGTGCGGCTGCTGCTGGCCGCGTCGATCCGGGGCCTGGTCGCGGCGATCCCGCCCGGCCGCTCGATCCGGGAGGCGATGGCAGACCTCGGCGCCGCAGGAGTGGACCGCTGATGGCGCGCGGCATCCAGGGGGCGATGCTGCGGGGCTTCGGCGCCCGCGACCACATCGCGACCGTCCTCGAAACCGTCCGCATCGCACCGCATTTCGTGCGGGTGCGGATGGTGTCGCCGACGCTGTTCGAGGACGCTCAGGCCGAACCCGCGGCATGGCTTCGCTTCTGGTTTCCCGATCCGGACGGGTCGAACACCGAATTCCAGCGCGCCTACACGATTTCCGAGGCCGACGTGGCGACCGGCCGCTTCGCGGTCGACGTCGTGCTGCACGAGCCGTCGGGGCCGGCCTCGGTCTGGGCGCGCACCGTGCAACCCGGCGCGACGATCGCGGCCATGTCCCTGATGGGCTCGTCGCGTTTCGACACCCCCGACGAGCAGCCGGCGGGCTACCTGCTGATCGGCGACGCCGCGTCGATCCCCGGCATGAACGGGATCGTCGGAACCGTCCCGCCCGACGTCCCGATCGAGATGTACCTCGAGCAGCACGACGACGACGACACGCTGATCCCCCTCGCGAATCACCCTCGGCTGCGGGTGCATTGGGTCACGCGCCGCGACGAGCGGTCGCTGGCCGCGGCGATCGAGAGCCGCGACTGGTCGGACTGGTACGCGTGGGCGACGCCCGAGGCGACGTCGCTCAAGCACGTGCGAGCCCGCCTGCGCGACGAGTTCGGGTTTCCCAAGTCCGAGATTCACGCCCAGGCTTACTGGAGCGCCGGTAAAGCGATGGGCACGCGCCGCGGCGACGAGGCCGACGTCCCCGCGAAAAGCCCGCAACCGCAGGAGGGGCCGGCGACGGCCGAGGCGCCCGCGTCGCGCGGCAGTTGGCGCGCCCAGGCGGCCGGCCGGTTGCTCGCCCCGCTGCGCTCGGCGCTGATCGTCTCCGGTGTGCTGCAGGCGGTGATCACGCTGTTGCAGCTGGCGCCGTTCCTGCTGCTGGTCGAGCTGGCCCGGCTCCTGGTCTCCGGGGCCGGGGCGTCTCGGCTGTGGGCGGTCGGCGTCGCGGCCGTGGGGCTGCTGGGGACCGGCACGGTGCTGGGCGCCGCGCTGACGCTGTGGCTGCACGTCGTCGATGCGCGCTTCGCAAACCAATTGCGCACAAGGCTTTTGACCAAGCTGTCCCGGCTGCCGCTGGGCTGGTTCACCGCTCGGGGGTCGGGGTCGGTCAAGCAGCTGGTGCAGGACGACACGCTGTCGTTGCACTATCTGGTCACCCACGCGATCCCGGACGCGGTCGCCGCGGTCGTGGCGCCGGTCGCGGTGCTGGCCTACCTGTTCGTGGTCGACTGGCGGGTGGCGCTGGTCCTGTTCGGGCCCGTCCTCGTCTATCTGGTGCTCACCTCCTCGCTGACCGTCCAGTCCGGGCCGCGCATCCCGCAATCGCAGCGCTGGGCCGAGAGGATGAACGGGGAGGCCGGGGCCTACCTCGAGGGCCAGCCGGTGATTCGAGTCTTCGGCGGGGCCGCGGCATCGAGCTTCCGCCGCCGCCTGGACGAGTACGTCGGGTTCCTGGTGGCCTGGCAGCGGCCGCTGGCCGGCAAGAAGACGTTGATGGATCTCGCCACCCGCCCGTCGACGTTCCTGTGGCTCATCGCGGTGACGGGCACCCTGCTGGTCGTCGCCGGGCGGATGGACCCGGTCAGCCTGCTGCCGTTCTTGTTGTTGGGCACCACATTCGGCGCGCGACTGCTCGGCATCGCCTACGGGCTCGGGGGCATCCGCGCCGGGATGCTGGCCGCCCGGCGCCTGCAGAACGCCCTCGACGAGCCCGAGCTCGCCGTGCAACCACGGCAGGCGATCCACGGTGATTCGCCGGCGACGGTGGTGTTCGATCACGTCACCTTCGGCTACCGGCCCGGCGTTCCCGTGATCCGGGACGTGTCGCTGACGCTGCGGCCCGGCACGGTCACCGCGCTGGTCGGCCCGTCGGGCTCCGGCAAGTCGACGCTGGCGGCGCTGCTGGCCCGATTCCACGACATCGAACGGGGCGCGATACGCGTTGGGGGACAAGACATCCGGTCACTGACCGCCGACGAGCTGTACGCTCGGGTCGGATTCGTGCTGCAGGAAACGCAGCTCGTGCACGGCACCGTCGCGCAGAACATCGCGCTGGCCGTGCCCGACGCCACCGCCGCCCGGATCGAGGCCGCCGCGCGCGAGGCGCAGATCCACGACCGCATCACCCGACTGCCACACGGCTACGACACGATGCTCGGCGCCGGCTCCGGGCTGTCGGGCGGCGAGCGCCAGCGGCTCACCATCGCCCGCGCCATCCTCGCCGACACCCCGGTGCTGATCCTCGACGAGGCCACGGCGTTCGCCGACCCGGAATCGGAATACCTTGTGCAGCAGGCGCTCAACCGGCTCACCCGGGAACGCACCGTGCTGGTGATCGCCCACCGGCTGCACACCATCACCCGGGCCGACCAGATCGTCGTCCTCGACCACGGCCGCATCGCCGAGCGCGGCACCCACGACGAATTGCTCGCCGCGGACGGCCGCTACCGCCGGCTGTGGGACACCGGCCAGGCCGACGCCGTGCCGGCGGTCGCGGTGCAGGAGGGGTCGCGATGATCCGCACCTGGATAGGGTTCCTGCCCAAAGACCGGCGCGCCAAGGTCATCGCCTACACGGCGCTCGCCCTCGTCTCCGTCGTGGTGCGCGCGGTGGCCACGGTGCTGCTCGTCCCGCTGGTGGGCGCGCTGTTCGGTGACGCCCCGCAGCGGGCCCTGGTGTGGCTGGGCTGGCTCACCGCCGCGACGGTGGCCGGGTGGCTGATCGACACCGCGACCGCGCGCATCGGGTTCGACCTGGGTTTCGCCGTCCTGGATCACTCCCAGCACCACGTGGCCGACCGCCTCCCGGATGTCCGGCTGGACTGGTTCACCGCCGGCAACACCGCGACGGCGCGGCAGGCGATCGCCGCCACGGGGCCCGAACTCGTCGGCCTGGTGGTCAACCTGCTGACGCCGCTGGTCACGGCGGTCCTGCTGCCGGCGGCCATCGCGGCGGCCCTGCTGCCGGTCTCCTGGCGGCTCGGCGCGGCCGCGCTGGCCGGCGTGCCGCTGCTGCTGGGCGCGTTGTGGGCCTCCACCCGCCTGGCGCGCCGCGCCGACGCCGCGGCCGCCGACGCCAACACCGCGCTCACCGAACGGATCATCGAGTTCGCCCGCACCCAGCAGGCGCTGCGGGCCGCGCGGCGCGTGGAGCCGGCCAGCAGCCAGCTTGGTGACGCGCTGGCCGCGCAGCGCGGCGCGACGATGCGGCTGCTGGCCATGCAGGTCCCCGGCCAGCTGCTGTTCAGCCTGGCCAGCCAGCTCGCCCTGATCGTGCTGGCCGGGGCGACCACGGCGCTGACGGTGAACGGCACGCTGTCCGTGCCGGAGGCCGTGGCGTTGATCGTGGTGATCGCCCGCTACCTGGAGCCCTTCACCACCATCAGCGAGCTGGCCCCGGCCCTCGAGAGCACCCGCGCCACGCTGGACCGGATTCGTGCGGTGCTCACCGCGCCCGTGATGACCGCAGGGGCCGCCGCGCTGCCCGACGCCGCCGCGGCGCCCAGCATCGAGTTCGACAACGTCACCTTCGCCTACGGTTCCGGCGCGCCCGTGCTCGACGGCGTGAGCTTCTCGCTGCGACCGGGAACCACCACGGCGATCGTCGGCCCCTCCGGCTCGGGCAAGAGCACCATCCTGGCGCTGATCGCGGGCCTGCACGAGCCGAGCGGCGGCCGCGTGCTCATCGACGGCGTGGACGCGGCGCAGCTGGACGCCGAAACCCGCCGTGCGGCCAGCAGTGTCGTGTTCCAGCACCCGTACCTGTTCCACGGCACGATCCGCGAAAACGTCTTCGCCGGAGACCCATCCGCGGCCGACGAACGGTTCGCGCGGGCGATCGCGCTGGCGCGGGTCGACGAACTCACCGCCCGGCTGCCCGACGGCGCCGACACGGTCGTCGGCGAGGCCGGCTCGACGCTGTCCGGCGGCGAACGCCAACGCGTCAGCATCGCGCGCGCCCTGCTCAAGGGCGCACCGATACTGCTGGTCGACGAGGCCACCAGCGCCCTGGACAACGAGAACGAGGCCGCGGTGGTCGACGCGCTCACCGCCGACCCACGCTCGCGGACCGGGGTGATCGTCGCGCACCGGCTGGCCAGCATCCGCCACGCCGACCGCGTCCTGTTCCTCGACGACGGCCGGATCGTCGAGGACGGCACGGTCGACGAACTGCTCGCCGCGCGCGGGCGCTTCGAGGAATTCTGGCGGCAGCAGCGCGAAGCCGCGGAATGGAACATCGTTGCCGAGTAGGGCCACCGGGTAGAGCACGGGCCTCACCGCGGCTCTTGCCGTATGCCTTACAGTAGATCTCCTCAGTCGATCGTTCCAGCACTGGAGGCCTGCGTATGAGCGCCGTGGTGTCGATCCCGCGCTACCCCGGCGACGTGACCCCCGAATGGCTGTCGGCCGCGCTGAGCGACGGCCGCGCGCCCGTCGAGGTCTCCGGCGTGGACGTGGTGGCCATCGGCACCGGGCAGACCGGGGCGACCTATCGGGTCACGGCCAGGTATACGAGCGACCCGGGGGACCTGCCGGGGACCTTCGTCGTCAAGCTGCCCGCCCAGGACGACAGCGTGCGCGACCGGGTCGTCATCGGCTACCGCAGCGAATGCGCGTTCTACTCGTCGGTGGCCGAGCGGGTGCAGGTGCCGACGCCGGACTGCTTTTACTGCGAGATCTCCGAGGACGCAATGGATTTCGCGCTGCTTCTCGCCGATCAGGCGCCTGCGGTGCAGGGCGATCAGCTCGCCGGCTGCGGCGAGGCCGAGGCGCGCCTGGCGGTCGCCGCCCTGGCCGGCCTGCACGCGCCCAGCTGGTGCGATCCGGTCTGGCTGGATTTTCCCGGCATCGCGTTCGGCCGGCCCGACGAGGCCGGCGCCGGCGGCATGGGCGAGGTCGCGAAAATGAGCGCGGACATCACCCTCGAGAGGCTGGGCGATCGGATGAGGCCCGAGGACCGCGATACCTTCGGCGCGGCAATGGGTTTGGTGGCGCCGTGGCTGCTGGCCGAGTACGACCGGTTCGCCCTGATGCATGGGGATTACCGCTTGGACAACATGCTGTTCGACCCGGAACGCACGCGGATCAGTGTCGTCGACTGGCAGACGCTCGGCGTGGGGCTGCCGGCCAGGGACCTCGCCTACTTCACCGCGACCAGCCTGAATTCGCAGCTGCGCGCGAGTATCGAAGAGGACCTCGTCGCCGAGTATCACCGGGCGCTGACGGATTGCGGGGTCACCGACTACGACCGCGAAACGTGTTGGCGCGACTACCGGCTCGGCGTGCTGCAGGCGCCGCTGATCTCGGCGCTGGGGTTCGCCTTCGCCGCGGCCACCGAGCGGGGCGACGACATGGTGCTGACCATGCTCGCCCGGGGCTGCCGGGCCATCCGCGACCTGGGAACGCTGGACCTGATCGGCTAGAGGTCGCCGGTGAAGTCGGCGCTGAGCCAGCGGTCGGGGCGGATGGTGTACAGCGCCTCCTCGACGCCCTCCATGCTGCGGACGAACGCGCGCCCGCCCTCCTCGCCGAGGTAGCGGATGGCGAGCGCTTCCTGCAGATCGGGCGGGGCGGGGCGGGGGGGGTCGCCGGCGGGGGCCCCCCCCCCCCCGCACCTTGTGGGCGACGCCTCCCTCTGGGC
>NZ_MVHD01000095.1 GCF_002086635.1 Mycobacterium alsense
GGGAAGAACTGTTGCGGTTGGGGCGCGGGGGCACTCGGAAACACCGGCTGCATTCGCGCCAGCTCGCGGCGGTGCCGCTCGGCGAGCACCGCGGCGAGCACCAGCTCCGGCGGGGCCCCCGGCGGGGGCGGCGGGGCGATGCGCGACACGACGTCACCGGCGATCCGATAGGCCATCTGTTGACGCAGCCCACGGTCGAGTTGTGGTGCGCGGGAAAGGAATTGGCGTGCGACCTCGGCCCGCGCGGGGTCCAGCCCGGACAGCTGCAGCGAGGACGCCCACCACGCCAGCGACGGCGGCATCACCGGCGGCGGCGTCGATCTGGGCCCCCGCTCGCTGACCACGACGGTGCCGGCGAACACGTCGCCGATGCGTTTGGCCTTCGGCGACAACATGCTGCAGATGACGGCGGGGCTGCCCGCGAGCATCCAGATCTCGACCACCGACGCCAGCGCGCGAAACAGCGCCTGGCGGAAGCGTTCCGGGCCGCCGTCCTCGGAAACCACCCGCAAGCCCATCACGATCTTGCCCACCGACCGGCCCCGCGTGGCGGTTTCGAACGCCACCGGATACCCGACGATCACCAGCACCGTGAAGATGAGCAGAACGGCGGCGCTCAGGGCGCTGTCGAACTGGGTCAGAGTGGCCGCCCACAACATCAGGCCGACGACGTAGCCGATGAAGATCACCGTGATGTCGATCAGCGCGCCCACCGCCCGCACCGGCAACTGGGCGATCTGCACGTCGAGCACCACCGCGTCGCCGGTCACCACCTCGGGCATAACCCCGAACGGTACAGGGTGCGGCGGCCCCGCCGATTAGGCTGCGCAGGGTGGACGTCGACGCATTCGTGCTGACCCATCGCGGGACGTGGGACCGGCTGGATCGGCTGGTGAAGAAGCGCCGGTCGTTGACGGGCGCCGAGGTCGACGAACTCGTCGAGCTCTACCAGCGGGTCTCCACCCACCTGTCGATGCTGCGGTCGACCTCCTCGGATTCCGTGCTGATCGGCCGGCTCTCGAGCCTGGTCGCGCGGGCGCGCTCGGTGGTGACCGGCGCCCACGCGCCGTTGACCAGGACGTTCGTCCGGTTCTGGACGGTGTCGTTTCCGGTGGTCGCCTACCGCAGCTGGCGGTGGTGGGCGGGCACGGCGGCGGCGTTTTTGGCCGTCGTGGTGGTCATCGCGATGTGGGTGGCCGGCAATCCGGACGTGCAAGCCGCCCTCGGAACGCCAAGCGACATCGACGAATTGGTCAACCACGATGTCGCGTCGTACTACAGCGAACACCCCGCCGCGGCATTCGCCCTGCAGATCTGGATCAACAACTCGTGGGTTGCCGCTCAGTGCATCGCGATGTCGGTGCTGCTGGGGCTGCCGATCCCGATCGTGCTGTTCAACAACGCCGCCAACCTCGGGCTGATCGCGGGGCTGATGTTCCAGGCCGGCAAAGGGGGCATCCTGCTGGGCCTGCTGGCCCCGCACGGGCTGCTGGAGCTGACGGCGGTATTCCTCGCCGGGGCGACGGGGATGAGGCTGGGGTGGTCGGTGATCTCGCCAGGGGATCGTCCCCGGGGACAGGTGCTCGCCGAACAGGGCCGTGGCATCGTGTCGGTCGCGGTGGGGCTGGCGGGTGTGTTGTTGGTCTCCGGCTTGATCGAGGCGCTGGTGACGCCGTCGCCGTTGCCGACGTTCGTGCGGGTGGGCATCGGGGCCGTGGCCGAGGCGGCGTTTTTGTTCTACGTCGTGTATTTCGGCCGTCGCGCGGCGAAGGCCGGCGAGACCGGCGACATCGAAGACGCACCGGACGTGGTGCCCACCAGCTGAGCCGCGAAATTCACAGCCGCCCGCTGGCTTTCATCGCAAGGTAGCGGTCGGCGAGCTCCGGCGCGATCTCGGTGGGCGGGGCGTCGACGACTTCGACCCCGCTGCGGCGCAACCGCGTCGCGATCGCGCGCCGATCGTTGCGCGACCGTTCGGCGGCCGCCGCGTCGTAGACGGCGGCGGCGTCCGAGCGCCCGGCCGCCATCTGGTCGACGCGGGGGTCGGCGACGGCGCCGACCATCACGTGGTGCTTGCCCGACAGCTGCGGCAGCACCGGCAGCAGGCCCTCGTCCATGGCGGCCGCGTTGAGGTCGGTCAGCAAGACCACCAGCGATCGCCGCCTCGTCCGCCGCGCGATGGCGGCGACCATTGCGCGCCAATCGGACTCGATCAGCGCCGGTTGCAACGGGGCCATCGCCTCGACCAGCTGGGCGAGGATTTCGGTGCGCGAGGCGCCGAACACGCCGGCCCGGCTCACCCGGTCGTGGGCGAGGAAGTCGACGTGGTCACCGGCTCGGGACGCGAGCGCGGCCAGCAGCAGCGCGGCGTCCATCGACCAGTCCAGCCGCGGCCAACCGGCGGGATCCGCGGCGGTCGGGTCGACGCCCACGCGGCCCGCCGCCGTGCGCCCGGTGTCGAGCACGATCACCACCCGCCGGTCGCGTTCGGGTCGCCAGGTGCGGACCACGACGTCGGCGCGGCGCGCCGATGCGCGCCAGTCGATCGAGCGGACGTCGTCGCCGACGACATACTCGCGCAGCGAATCGAATTCGGTTCCCTGCCCGCGGATCAGCGTCGGCAGGAGCCCGTCGATCTCCCGCAGCTTGGCCAGCCGCGACGGTAGGTGCTTGCGCGACAGAAACGGCGGCAGCACCCGCACCTGGCCCGGCACCGCCTGTGAGCGCTGGCGGCCGGCCAGCCCCAGCGGACCGATCGATCGGGCCGTGACGGCGGCCGCGCGCTGATCGCCGCGGCGCACCGGCCGCAGCCGGGTCTGGACGCGCTGGTGTTGGCCGGGCGCGATCTTGAGATCGTGGCTGCGCGGCTCGGCGCGCGCGCTGGGCGGCCAGGCGTCGCGGACCCGGCCGCGGAACCGCCGGCCGCCGTCGTTGTGGATCAGCAGGTCCACCTCCACCGGCTGGGCCAGGCGCGCCGAGCAGTCCGGCGAGCGGACGAAGCGCAGCCTGCGGGTGCTCGCCGCCAGCGCGGCGTCGACGACAACCAGTACCGACAGAAGCGCCAGCAGCAGCACGAAAGCCCGTGCCGGCCAGGGTGATAGCGCGATCGGAAGGACGCAGATAAGCGCCAGCAGCCCGGTACGTCCGGTCAATACCATGGTGCTAGCGGGGCACCGGAACCGACGCCAAAATGCCGTCGAGGACACCGTCGGGGGTGGCCCCTTCGAGCTCGGCCTCCGGGCGCAGCATCACACGGTGCCGCAGCGTCGGGCGGGCCATGGCCTTCACGTCGTCGGGGGTGACGTAGTTGCGCCCCGACAGCCACGCCCAGGAGCGGGCGGTGGCCAGCAGCGCCGTCGCCCCGCGCGGCGACACGCCCAGCTGCAGCGCCGGCGAAAAGCGGGTGGCCCCGACGATGTCGACGATGTAGCCCAGCACCTCGTCGGCGATCAGCACCTGTTGGACGGCCTGGCGCCCGGCGGCGAGTTCGGCGGGCCCGGCCACCGGCGTGATCGCCGACAAGTCGCGGGGATCGAAGCCGTGCGCGTGGCGGCCCAGGATGGCGATCTCGGCGTCGCGTGACGGCAGCGCGACGTTCAGTTTGAGCAGGAAGCGATCCAGTTGGGCCTCGGGCAGCTGGTAGGTGCCCTCGTACTCGATCGGGTTCTGGGTCGCCGCGACGATGAATGGCTCGGGCAGCGGCTTGGCCTCGCCCTCCACGCTGACCTGACGCTCCTCCATCGCCTCCAGCAGTGCCGCCTGGGTCTTGGGCGGGGTGCGGTTGATCTCGTCGGCCAGCAGCAGGTTGGTGAACACCGGGCCCGGCCGGAACACGAACGCGGCGGTGCGCGCGTCGTACACCAGCGAGCCGGTGACGTCGCCCGGCATCAGGTCCGGGGTGAACTGCACCCGCTTGAACTCCAGCTGCAGGGCGGCCGCCAACGCCCGGACCAGCAGCGTCTTCGCCACGCCCGGAACACCTTCCAGCAGCACGTGGCCGCGGCACAACAGCGCGATCACCAGGCCGCTGACGACGCCCTCCTGCCCGACGACGGCCTTGGCGAGCTCACCTCGCAACGCCAGCAGCGCCTCGCGCGCCGATTCAGCACCTGTGGTCTCGGTGGGGGTTGGTTGAGTCACCTTTGTGTGACCTGCCTTTCGATGTCATCGAGCGCGCGGGCGAGTTGTAAGAGGTCACCGTCGGTGGCCGGGGGCGGCCCGAACAGGTGGTAGTAGACGAATCCCGGGTCGGCGCCGCAGCGTCGGGCCACGGTGCTCACCACCGCCGGCGGCGGCGCGGCCGGGCCCAGGCCCAGCCGGGGCAGCATCCGCTGCACGGCGGCGGCGCGCAACGCCGCGGCGGCACGATCGCGCGCGCGGCGGGACCGGTAGAGCCGGCCGCGGCCCTCGACGGTCTCGGACGCGCGCACCACGACGGGCAACTCCTCGGCCACCAGCGGGCCCGGACGGCGGCCCTTCCACACGGCGATCAGCAGCACGACCAGGCACAGCTGCCACACGATCCAGTCGACGTTTTCCGGAATCAGGTCGAAAACCGAAGCCGGGGGCGATGTTTCACCCTCGATGCGGTGGGGCGCATACCAGACGAGCCGGGGCCGATCGCCGGCGAGGTTCATCGCCAGTGCGGCGTTGCCGGCCTGCGACAGGCCCCCGTTGGTCATGAAGTCGGTGTTGCCGACGACCGTGAGGGTACGCCCGTTGGCGCGGTACCGGACCAGCGCACCGTCGTAACAGCTGGCCATGTCCCGGCCGTTCTTGGCGTGATAGGTGTCGCTGAGCCCGAAGCGGACCGTTCCCGCGCGATTAGCCTCTCGCAGGGCGCAATTGGGGCTGGTGTCGAAGGCGGCGGTGGTGGTCGACCTGCGCACCCCGGGCATCAGCGCCTCGCGGGCGCGCGCCGTCGGCTCCACCAACAGGAGATCACCGGGGACTTTGGCCAACCGGTCCAGGGTGTCGTCGGCGAGGTACTGGGTCTGCGCCACCAGGACCTGTGTGCCGGGTCGCGCCGCCGCCTCCACATCGGCGATGGTGTCGGCGGCCACGACCTCGACGCCGCCGTCGCGCAGCAACGCCACCAGCGCATGCGCCCCGCCGGGCTCGGTCGATCTGGGATCCATCCGGGCGCCGGGCCGCGGTGCGCTCAGGTAGGCACCGATGGCGGCGACGACGGCCAGCACGACCAGGGTGAGAATCACCCAGGCCCACAATCGCCATCGGCGAGTCGACGTCCCGGTCGCGGTGGGGGCGCTCACCGGACCTGCGCCCATGATTCGGGGGCCGCGGGCCTGCCCGCCGTCGGCGAGCCGGCCGCAGAGCGCGACCGCAGATGGTCGTCGAGCGCGACAACCATCCGGTAGGCCGCCTCCGTTCCGGGCTGCTCACCATAGGTCACGTCGTTGAATGCCGTTGCCGCCTCCGACAATTCGTCCCGCAGGTGGGGCAGCACCGTGCCGGCGTCGGAGGCCAGCTCGTTGGCGGTGCGGCCAGGGACCGGCTGCAGGATGTCGGTCTCCTCGAGGTGGCGCGCCACGGCACGCAGCCGATGGCGTATCGCAGCCGACCAATCGCCTTGCGCGGCATAGCTTTCGGCGGTCGCGCGATGCTGTGCGGCGGTGAGCTGAGCGGACTCGAACAACCGGTAGTCGCCGCCGCGGTTGGTGCGCATGGTGCGCCGCGCGACGTGGATGGCGACGATCACCGCGATCGCCAGCAGGATGAGCAGCACGGTGGTGGTGATCCACCCGCCGGGAATCTTGGCGGTCTTCTCCAGCAGCCGGTAGAGCTGTTCGTTGACCCAATCGGCGAATTGCTGGGCCGCGGAGCCTTTGGAGTAGATCGGCTTGCCCAGTTCTATCTCCGCGGCCTGACGGGCGGCATCGCGGTCGATGTCGATGGAGGGCACGGTCAGCGGGTCCTTAAACCGGGCGGGTGAGCCAGAGATTGTCGGTGGACGCGACCGCGTACGGGCCGCCGGCGGCGCCGGTCTGCAGCACCAGGTCGAACGCCTCGGCCCGCATCCGGCGGTCGGTGTAGAGCAGCACGATGACACCGGCGTTGAACGGCGCGGTGATGATCTGCCCGATCGCCGACCCGACCGAGGCGATCGCGGTGCCCAGCAGCAGCGTCCCGGTCGTCGGGGTCTCCCCGGCGAGCATGATCTGGCCGGCGATGCTGAACGGCAACGCGACGGCGTTGCCCACGAAGGAGGCCACGATGAACGTCAGCGCCCGGATCCCCAACACCCGCCAGAAGCTGTTGCGCACCAGCGCGAACGACCGGCCGATCGCGTCCATGACCGGCAGCCTCTCCAGGACGATCAGCACCGGCGCGAACAGCACCACGGTGTAGAGGTAGACCAGCGCCGCGATCACCGCGAGCACCATCGGCAGGCCCAGCAGGACCGCCGCCGCCCCGCCGCCGATCGCCGCGACCAGCGCGATGATCCCGACGGCTAGCGCGAGGATCGTCACCAGCGCGGCGGCCTCCAGCAGCGCCAGCCCGAACAGGGGCAGCAACCGCCCGCGAATCTTCGCCCACGTTTCGCCGATGGTGATCGGCGCCCCGAACACCGCCCGGCCGACGATGACGGTGAGCATGCCGGACAGCAGCGTGCCGCCGAGCCAGGTGACCAGCAGCCCGGCGGCGACCGACCCCATCCAGGCGCCGACGATCCCACCGCTGAGCTCGTCCGAGCGCGCGGCGGTGATCCTGCCGTACGCGGCCAGCGGGCCGACCGTGGCGGCCAGCGAGACGATCTGCATGAGGACGACCAGGATCGCGGTCAGTCCGAGCGTGGCCCGGGGGTTGGCCCGGATGTAGCCGACCGCGCCGTTGAAGATGTCGCTGAGGGTCAGCGGTCGCAGCGGGATGATCCCGGGTTTGACGGCCCCGGGGGCGAAGTGCGGCTGACCGTATGCGGACGCGGGACCGTATCCGGGCGGCGGGGGATAGTAGCCGGGGG
>NZ_MVHD01000096.1 GCF_002086635.1 Mycobacterium alsense
TAGGTGACCTTCGAACCCGGATCCATCACCAACCCAGCCCGCGACGCCAGCATCGACAGCTGGGTCTTCGCCGTGAAATTGCCGCGGAACTGCCAGAACACAGCGAAGAAGACCACGGCCGCGACCAGGAGCAACGCGAACCCGGCAAATTTGTACGGCGGGTTGCGGGGAGGGTTGATCTTCCCGGCGGGTCCAGTCGCGGTGGTCATGGCGCCTAGACCGTAAGCGCGAAGTTGGGGTTGACGCCGTAGAGCGCCAACGCGGCGGACAGAACGACAACCTGCACCGAAACCAGCGAGAAGCGCATCGAGCGGCCGACGGCCTCGCCGACGCCGACGGGTCCGCCGCCGGCGTTATATCCGTAGAAGCAGTGGGTGATCATGACGACGGCCGTGATGAGGATGGCTTCCACAAAGGACCAGAACACGTCTTCGGGGCGCAAGAACGTCCGGAAGTAGTGCTCGTAGGTACCGCTGGACTGCCCGTAGATCACGGTCGTGGTGATCTGCGGGGACAGGAAGGTCATGATGATCGCCATGGAGTAGATCGGGATGATCACCACCAGCCCGGCCATGATGCGTGTGGTCGCCAAGAACGAAATCGACTTGATGCCCATCACTTCCAGGGCGTCGACCTCTTCGCTGATCCGCATGGCCCCGAGCTCGGCGGTGGCTCCCGCGCCGACGGTGGCGGCCATCGCGATGCCGGTCACGACCGGCGCGGCGATGCGCACGTTGATCAACGCGGCGAAAAATCCGGTGAACGCCTCGACGCCGATGTTGCCCAGCGACGCGAAGCCCTGGATGGCGACCAGCGAGCTGCCGGACAGCGTCACGAAACCGACGATCGCGACGGTGCCGCCGATGACGGCCATGGCACCGGTGCCCATGCCGATCTGGGCGATCAGCCGCAGGGTCTCCTTGCGATAGTGGCTCAGCGCGTGCGGGATGTGCCCGAGGGCCACCGCCCCGAACCAGGCCATCTGCCCGGTGTCGTCGAGCGCCCGCCCCGCGGCACCGCCGTAGCGATTGAGGTTCTCGACCGCCCGCGGGAAGCGGGAGCGCAGCACCGTTCCGGTCGACATGTCAGCGCCCCGTCCCGAACCGAACACCGATCGTGGTCAGCACCACGTTGACCGCGTAAAGGGCGACCACGCACAGCACCACGGTCTCGTTGACCGCGGTGCCCAGGCCCTTCGAGCCACCCCGCACGGTCAGCCCCCGATAGCAGCCGACCAGGCCCGCGATGAGGCCGAATACGGCGGCCTTGACCGTGGCGATGACCACCTCCGGCAACCCCGTGATGGTGGTCAGGGTGGCCAGGTACGCGCCGCCCGACACGTTCTGCAGGTACACGCCGAACAGGTAGCCGCCCACCAACCCGACGGTGATCACCAGCCCGTTGAGGAGCGTGGCGACCAGGGTCGCGGCGACCACGCGGGGCACCACCAGCCGGTGGATCGGGTCGATGCCGAGCACCTCCATCGCGTCGATCTCCTCACGGATGGTGCGCGCGCCCAGGTCCGCACAGATCGCCGTCGACCCGGCGCCGGCGACCACCAGCACCGTGGTCAGCGGGCCCAGCTGGGTGACCGCACCGATGGCCGCGCCCGCGCCGGACAGGTCGGCGGCGCCGAACTGGGCCAGCAGCACGTTGAGGGTGAAGATCAAAAGGACGGTGAGCGGGATCGAGACCATGATGGTCGGCAGGAACGCCACCCGCATGATGAACCAGCACTGCAAGATGAACTCACGCCACTGGAAAGGCCAGCGGAACAGCGCTTTACCGGTCAGCACACACATCCGGAAGAATCCACCGATGAGGGTCAGCGGCGTGTCCAGCTGGTCGCGCAGGTAGCCGATCAGGTGTGGACGATCCGTCGACGTGGAAGTCACCGCCGCCCCCTCGCCTCGGCGCCGCGCGTCGCGTGGCGCCGCGCCGGAAGGTGTCGCACGCCTCGCTCCCCCTCGCTGCTCCGCGGCTGGGGGTACCCCCACCTCGCCGCTCCGCGGCCGGGGCTGCCCCCACCTCGCCACGACCCTACGTGTGTGACCATCGGCTCCCTACTCGCAAGTAGTAACGGAGACCACAGGAATGTACCCGATGGCCGTGAGCCTGTGAACCGCATCCACACAATTAACCCTTCGTCAACAGCGAGCAAACGTTACAGTTCCCGTCAACCGTCCTCTCCCGCCATTGAATCCGTTGCGACAGAAGCACTTTCAGTCACAACCACCGACCCGTAGCGCACCCGCAGCTCAGTCTTGAGCACCTTGCCGGCGGGGTTGCGGGGCAGCGCGTCGACGATTTCGAGCGCCTTCGGATGCTTGTAGCGCGCCAGCCGCTCGGTCAGGTACTCGCCCAGATCATCGAGCCGCAGCGGCTCGCCCGCAACAGCGGCCACGGCGATCGGCACCTCGCCCCACTTTTCGTCGGCCCGGCCGATGACGGCGACCTCGAGGATTTGGGGGTGGCCGGCGAGCACATTCTCGACCTCGGCGCAGTAGATGTTCTCGCCGCCGGAGATGATCATGTCCTTCTTGCGGTCGACCACCCAGACGTAGCCGTCGGAGTCCATGCGGACTAGGTCGCCGGAGTGGAACCATCCACCGGCGAAGGCCTCCGCGGTGGCCTCCGGGTTGTTCCAGTAGCCGCTCATCAACGTCGGCGCCCGGTAGACGATCTCACCGACCTCGCCGACGGGCACGTCGTTCATGTTCTCGTCGACGACGCGGGCGGCGACCGTGGGGATCACCTTGCCGACCGAGCCGCGCTTACGGATCGCGTCGTCGCCGAGCAGCATGCAGGTCACGGGCGACATCTCGGTCTGGCCGAACGCCGCCAGGATCTGGGTTCCGGGGAAGGTTGCCGACATCTCCCTCAGCAAGGCGTCCGGAGCCGGGGCGGCACCCCACGACATGACCCGCAGCCGCAGATCCCGGGGGCGGGCCCGTTGCTCGGCGCACACCGCCTGCCATTGAGCCGGAACCAGGAAGAGGCCGGTGACCTTCTCGGCCGCCAACACGTCGAGCAGCTGGCCGGGATCGAAGGCGCCCAGCGGGTAGATCACCGTGGGAATGCCCAGCAGCATGCCCGGCAGCAGGTTGCCGATGCCGGCGATATGGAAGAACGGCACCCCGATGAAACCGACGTCACTATTTATATCGGCGCCGTTGGTGTAAAGCCCGGTCATCGTCTGGCCGGTCAGGTTGGTGTGGGTCAGCACCGCGCCCTTGGGCCGGCCGGTGGTGCCCGACGTGTACATGATCAGCGCCGGCGAATCGTTGGGGATGTCGACGGGTCCATGGGGCTCGCCGGCCTCGTCAACGAGGTCTTCGTAGCCGAGCACGCCGACAGTGTCGTCGGTCGGGCCGCCCGCGATGACGATCGTGTCGAGCATCGGCTGGATGTCGCGCACGCCGGTGGCCACCGGGGCGAGCACGGCCTCGGTGATCATCACGCGCGCCTCGCAGTCCTCGACCAGGAAGACGATCTCGGCCGAGGTGAGCCGGAAGTTGAGCGGGACCGCGATGGCCCCCAGGGAGTTGACCGCCAGCACCGCCTCGACGAATTCGGGGCGGTTGAGCATCAGGATCATGACCCGGTCGCCGAACCCGACCCCGCGGCGGCTCAGCGCGTCGGCCAGCGCCACGACCCGGCGGCGCAACCCGCCCCACGTCACGGTGTTGCCCACGAACCGCAATGCCGGCTCGTCCGGCTGCATCAGCGCATGACGCTCGAGTTGGGTGATCCAGTTCTGCCGGCGGGCCAGGTACGGCTGCTCTCGGGCCGGCTCTGAGCCCTCGGCCACGTGGCCCGCCAATTGCGCGGTCAACTAGCTGCCTCCCCTTCACTCACGCACCGCTTGCGCCAGGTTGATATTTGATAAAACATGGTGTTGTGTGGGTCACACTATGGCTTTAGTGCCGCAAAGACAAGCCCCACCCAGACGGCGAAACCCCTGGCAGCTCGCGTGAACGCACCTACATCTATGCAGCCCAGTGCCCGGCGGCCGGTGCGACGGGCGCAGCTGTCCGACGAGGTCGCGGGCCACCTGCGCGCGGCGATCATGTCCGGGGCCCTGCGGCCGGGAACGTTCATCCGCCTCGACGAGACCGCGGCCGAGCTCGGAGTCAGCGTCACGCCGGTGCGCGAGGCCCTGCTGAAGCTGCGCGGCGAGGGCATGGTGCAGCTCGAGCCGCACCGCGGCCACGTCGTGCTGCCGCTGACCCGCCAGGACATCGAGGACATCTTCTGGCTGCAGGCGTCGATCGCCAAGGAGCTGGCGGCCGCGGCCACCGTCCACATCACCGACGCCGAGATCGACGAGCTGGAGCGCATCAACGACGCGCTCGCCGCGGCCGTCGGGTCCGGCGATGCCGAGACGATCTCGGGCATCGAGTTCGCGTTCCACCGCGTCTTCAACCAGGCAAGCGGGCGGATCAAGCTGGCGTGGTTCCTGTTGAACGCCGCGCGATACATGCCGGTGCTGGTGTACGCCGCCGACCCGCAATGGGGAGCGGCCGCCGTCGACAACCACCGGCAGCTGATCGCGGCGCTGCGCCGCCGCGACGCCGCCGCGGTGATCGAGCACACGGTGTGGCAGTTCACCGACGCGGCGGCCCGGCTGACCGAGATGCGCGACCGGACCGGAATCTTCGACTAGCGGCGATCCTCTACCGGGCACCCAGCTGCTCGGCGCGCTGCTTGAGGTTGTCGGCGAGGTGGTCGAGCACGTTGTTGAGGAGCTGCTTCACCATCGGCGCGGGCACCGGCAACGTGGTCTCGACGTCCAGGTCGACCGTCAGCAGGGTCGACGCGCCGGCCTCCACCGCGCTGAACAGCTGCTCCTGCTTGGAGAACAGGTCGCCCTGCTGCAGGACGGTCTGAATCTGGTTTTCCCCCGGGTAGTACACCGCCTGGATGAAGGTGCCCTGCAGGCCTTGGTAGTCGGTGTCGAGCCGCACCTGGCTGGGACGCCCGTCGTCGTAGCGGGCGAGGATCCACAGGCCCTTGATCCCCTCGTTCCATTCCGGGTAGCGCTCGAAATCGCCGACGATGCCCATGATCGACGCGGCGTCGGCGCTGACCTCGACGGTCTTGCTCAAAACTGGCATTGGCGAAGCATAGCGGCGTGCGGGTCCGTCGAAACCGACCGCTCCGGGCGCGATTTGAGGCTCAGCCGTCCACGCACGCCGTCGCCAGCAGCGATCGGATGGCGTCGGGGATGGGCACCGGCTTGCGGCTGGCCCGGTCGACGTAGACGTGCACCCAGTGACCCAGGGCGGTGACGGGCTGGGCCCCGGCGGCTTCCCGGAACACGCCGAGCCGGTAGGTGACGCTGCTGCGGCCCAACCGGGTGACCGCCAGGCCCACCACGAGGCCCTCGGGGAAGTGCAGCTCGGAGAAGTAGCGGCAGCCCGATTCGGCGACGATGCCGAGCGCCGGCGTGCTGAGCGGGTCCAGCCCGGTGCCGGTGTTGATCCAGGCGTTGATCGCGGTGTCGAAAAGCTGGTAGTAGACCGCGTTGTTGAGGTGGCCGAACATGTCGTTGTCGGCCCACCGGGTTCCCACCGGCCACAGCACGGGAAAGTCGTCGCTGGTGAAGCGCTCCGGCTCGGAGGCTTCGGAAGCTGGGGCCATGGTTGTATTCCAACATGATCGACATCCGCGGGGCGGTGCTGGAGCGGATCGGCGCGCCCCGGCCCTACGCGGATTCCAGGCCGATCGGCGTGGTCGACGTCGGCCTCGACGAGCCGGGCCCCGACGAGGTGCTGGTCCGCATCGAGGCGGCGGGCGTCTGCCACTCCGACCTGTCGGTGGTCGACGGCAGCCGGGTGCGGCCGGTGCCGATGCTGCTCGGTCACGAGGCGGCGGGCATCGTCGAGCGGGTCGGTGCCGGCGTTGACGACCTGCCGCCCGGCCGGCGGGTGGTGCTGGTGTTCCTGCCGCGGTGCGGGCATTGCGTGGCGTGCGCGACCGACGGCCTGACGCCGTGCGAACCGGGAAGCGCCGCCAACGCCGCCGGCACGCTGCTGGGCGGCGGGATCCGGCTCGCCCGTGCCGGGGGCCCGGTGTTCCACCACCTCGGGATCTCGGGCTTCGCGACGCACGCGGTCGTCAACCGGGCCAGCGCCGTGCCGGTGCCCGGCGACGTGCCGCCCGAGGTCGCCGCGCTGCTCGGGTGCGCCGTGCTGACCGGGGGCGGCGCCGTGCTCAACGTCGGCGATCCCCGTCCGGGTCAGGCGGTGGCCGTCGTGGGCATCGGGGGCGTGGGCATGGCGGCGATGATCACCGCGCTCACCTACGACGACGTTCGCGTCGTCGCGGTCGACCAGTTGCCCGAGAAGCTTTCGGCCGCGCGGGCGTTGGGGGCGCACGAGGCCTACACCCCGCAGCAGGCTGCCGACGACGGCGTGCGGGCCGAGGTGGTCGTCGAGGCCGTCGGCCATCCGGCCGCGCTGGAGACCGCGATCGGGCTGACCGCGCCGGGCGGTCGCACCATCACCGTGGGGTTGCCGCCGCCGGGCGCGCGAATCAGCGTGTCCCCGTTGGGCCTTGTCGCCGAGGGCCGCTCACTGCTCGGCAGCTACCTGGGTTCGTCGGTGCCCAGCCGCGACATCCCCCGGTTCGTCTCGCTGTGGCGGTCGGGCCGGCTGCCGGTGGAGTCGCTGGTCTCGTCGACGATCCGGCTGGACGACGTCAACGAGGCGATGGACCATCTGGCCGACGGCACCGCCGTGCGCCAGCTCATCAGGTTCGATTGACCTCAGCCGTGCTTGGCGGCGCCGTCGCCGGCCAATCGGATGGACCGAAACTTGTCGTAGGTGGCTGCGATGATGAGGTCATGTCTTCGATCGCGTCGTCTTCCGTGGTGGTGAGCCCCAAGGAGCGTCTTGCGGTGTTGTTCGAGGAGCTCGCGGAGTTGGCTGGTCAGCGCAACGCGATTGATGGGCGCA
>NZ_MVHD01000097.1 GCF_002086635.1 Mycobacterium alsense
GAACAAGGCGCGGGACGACGGTCGGCAGTTCTGGTCCGCGCAGCCTCGGCAACGAAAGATCATCTTTGCCGCGGCGGCGTGGTCGGGCGCCGTCGGCGTCGTGTCCTTTCGCTGACGCTGCGGTGTCCAGTTCTGACCGTCCCAATAGCGCTGTGCGTTCGAGTTCTCCGGGTCGTCGTACCAGCCGGGCTGGGGTGTGCTCATCTTCGTGTCTTTCTGCGGACGAGATTCTGGATTGGAAGACCAATGCTCCCGCTACCGGCTTGAAGGATTCTTGGCGCGGGGCGCTGCAGCGGCGATCGAGACTGCTCTCATGAGGACATTCCCGGCCTCCCTGGAAAACGGCGGGTGCCGCCACGCGAAGTGTCGCAATTTTGTGGTGTGGATCATATGGGTTTCGCAATTTCGCTTGACATTGATTTTTCGCCCGCTGTCGAGCCCGACCCGGGTGACGTGGGTGTGCCACCATGACTGCCATGGTGAACGCTGATCGCGCCCGGTCCCGGACCTTCGTCGTGACGGGCGCGGCGTCGGGCATCGGCCTGGCCACCGCGAAGCGCCTGCTGGACGAGGGCGGCACCGTCGTCGGCGCCGACGTGGCCTCCCCGCCCGACCTCGGCCCCGAGTTCCATTTCGTGACGGCCGACGTCACCGACGAGGCCGCCATCGCCGGAGTGCTGGCCGCGGTGCCCGACCGCCTCGACGGCCTCTTCCACGCGGCCGGCGTCGCCGGCGGCGGCCCGGTCCACCTGCTCGACCGCAAGGAATGGGACCGGGTGATCGGGATCAACCTCACCGGCACGTTCCTGGTGGCCAAGGCGGCGCTGGCCAGGATGATCGAGCAACCCCGCGTCGACGGCGAGCGCGGCTCGATCGTCACCGTCGCCAGCATCGAGGGCCTGGAGGGCACGGCGGGCGGCAGCTCGTACAACGCGGCCAAGGGCGGCGTGGTCCTGTTGACCAAGAACATCGCGCTGGACTACGGACCCAGCGGCATCCGCGCCAACGCCATCTGCCCCGGCTTCATCGAAACCCCCATGGCCCAAGGTGTTTTCGGCCTGCCGGGGATGGAGGGGCCGCTGGCCTCCATCACCGAGGAGCACGCCCTGCAACGGTTGGGTCGCCCGGAGGAGGTCGCGGCGATGGCGGCCTTCCTGCTGTCCCCGGACGCCTCGTTCGTCAGCGGGCAGGCCATCGCCGTCGACGGGGGCTACACCGCCGGCCGCGATCACGGTGTCGTCAAACTGTTCGGCTTTCCCGAGTAGCGCGCGTAGTGCTGGCTTCCCATGTGGTGGTGATCGCCGCGGCGGGGTTCGCCGCGGGCGCCATCAACGCGCTCGTCGGGTCGGGCACCCTGATCACCTTCCCGACGCTGGTCGCCCTGGGCTATCCGCCGGTCACGTCCACCATGTCCAACGCCGTCGGTCTGGTGGCGGGCAGCGTGTCGGGCACCTGGGGCTACCGCGCCGAGCTGGCCGGCCAAGGGAACCGGTTGCGGTGGCAGATCCCGGCGTCGCTGGCCGGCGCGGTGCTGGGAGCATTCCTGCTGCTGCATCTGCCCGCGACGGTGTTCGCCGGGGTGGTGCCGGTGTTGTTGGTGCTGGCGTTGGTGCTGGTGGTGCTCGGGCCGCGGCTGCAGGCCTGGGCGTCGAAGCGCGCGGAGCTGGCGGGACGATCCGCCGAACACGTCACGCCGGCGCGGATGGTGGCGCTCGTGCTGGGAACCTTCGCCGTCGGGGTCTACGGCGGTTATTTCACCGCCGCGCAAGGCATTCTGCTGGTCGGGGTGATGGGTGCGTTGCTGCCCGAGTCGGTGCAGCGCATGAACGCGGCCAAGAACCTGCTCGCACTATTGGTGAATATCGTTGCGGCCGTGAGCTATTCGCTGGTGGCGTTCGACCGGATCAGCTGGCCGGTCGCGGGGCTCATCGCGGCGGGTTCGCTGGCCGGGGGCGTGGTCGGGGCGCGGTACGGGCGCCGCCTCTCCCCGGCCGCGCTGCGCACCACGATCGTCGCGGTCGGGTTGATCGGCCTGTACCGGCTGATCACTCTGGCGTGACGGTGACCTCGGCGATGACGTCCATCACGTCCCCGCGTTTCCGCCACGCCCGCAGCTGGCGCATCGCGCCGTTGCCCTGCGCGGCCACCCCGTCGAGATCGGCTGTGACATGGTCGTATTCGCCGAGCGCGTCGAGCGCGGGGCGCACCCGCTGCACGAGCGTGCCCAGCAGCTCGCGCGCCGGAACCGCTCCGCGACCACCGACCAGATCGAGCGAGCGGCCCGCCAGCCCGTCATGAGCGGCCTTCCAGTACGCCGCCCGCAGCCCGCCGGGCGGCAGCCGTGCCGGCCGATCGTCGCGCGCGTCGAGCGCAGTCATCACCGCGGCCCTGACCAGCGTCGCCAGCAGGACGGTTTCCGCGACCGTCGCGGGCACGTCGGCCACCCGCACCTCGACCGTCGGGAAGTCCGCCGACGGGCGCACGTCCCAATAGATCATGTCCGGATCGAGGATCACCCCGGTATCGACCAGCGTGCGCACCGCACCGTCGTAGTCGTCGAGCGAGTCGAAGAAGGGGGGCGGCCCGGCGGCCGGCCAGCGTCGCCACAAAACACTGCGCCAGCTGGCGTGGCCACTGTCGGCGTTGCGGTAGATCGGCGAATTCGCCGACAGCGCAAGTAAAGACGGCAGCCACGGCCGCAGCCAGTTGCTGACGTGAACGGCGGCAGCGCGGTCGGGCACCTGCACGTGGACATGACATCCGCAGATGCCCTGTTCGTGGGCGATCATCCCGAACTGCGCGCCGATCCGCCGGTACCGCGGGGTGTCAGTGACGGGAAACTCGTGCGGCGTCGCGGGCGGCAGGCCCGAGGCAAGCAGCCGAACCCCCGCGGCCTCGGCGGCCTCGGCCGCGGTGTGGCGCAGCGCGGCGAGTTCCCCGGCGAGTTCCGCGCCGGTTTCCGCCACGCCGGAGGTGGTTTCGACCTGGCAGCTGCTCAGTTCCAGGTCCAGCGCGACACCGCGGCGCTTCGCCTCCTCCGCCACCGCGGCGTTGCGGGGGGCCGGCTCGCCGGTGTGGGCGTCGACGAGGAGGAACTCCTCCTCCACGCCGACGGTCGGAGGCCCGCTCAGCTCACCGGGCGGCCGAGGCGAGCGCTGCGTCCGCCGTCGGATAAATCGGCAGAACGCCGCTCAGCCCGCAGGCGTCGACGACGCGGGTGACGATCGGGTCGCAGCTCACCAGGCGCAACTCGATACCGCGCTCGCGACACCGGTTCGACTCGTCGGCCAGCGCCGCGAACGCGCAGCAGCCCATGAAGTCGAGCCCCGTGACGTCGACGACGAAGGGCCCGGGCGGGGTGACGACGCCGGCCGCCTCGCTGACGAGCTGACGCCAGGTGTGCTCGTTGCAGGCGTCGACCTCGCCGCCGGCATTGATCAGCACCGCGGCGCCGCTGCGGTCGGTGGTCGCGCGCAGCGTGCTGTTTGGATCGCCCAGCTCGTACACCAGCCGCGTGCTGAGCATGAAATGTGGGCTGGACATTGGTTCCGCAACAATAACTGGGCTCATGGGGGACTCCCTAATCCGGCGCCCCGCGCCGGGGTGGATGCCCGTCCTGCTGTCTGAAGACGAAATTCTTCGCGGACTGCGAATATCATTTGTATAACGAGACAGGGCGGTCTGTCTACACGCTGGGCGGTAAGAGTACGGTAAGCCGGGGTATGACAAGCGTCGATGTCTCGAAATCCGTATCGGCCCGCGATCGCATCCTGAGCGCGGCCTATGAACTTTTCGTCCGGCGTGGGATCCGCGCGGTCGGCACCGACGAGGTGATCGAGCGGGCCGGTGTCGCCAAGGCGACGCTATATCGGCATTTCCCCACCAAGAACGACCTCGTGCTGGCCGTGCTGCACCGTCGCGAACAACTCTGGACCATCGGATTGGTCGAAACGCAGTCGCAGCTGCGCGGTGCCAGCCCCGAGGAACAATTGCTGGCGATCTTCGACGTCTTCCACGACTGGTTCCAAAATCGCGACGGCTTCGAGGGCTGCTCGTTCATCAACGTCCTGCTCGAGCTCGGCACGGATCATCCCGCGGGCCAGGCCAGCGTCACCTATCTGGACAACATTCGCAATATCGTGCGCCGGCGCGCCGAAGCGGCGGGGCTCTCGGACGTCGATGACTTCGCCCGGTCCTGGCACATCTTGATGAAGGGCTCGATCATCTCAGCGGCGGAAGGCGACCTGGACGCGGCGCTGCGCGCCCAGCGGATGGCCCGCGCCCTCATCGAGCAGCATCGACCGTAATGCGCTGAGCCACCGCGGATTTCACGCGGCGTCGGGCGCGGCGGTGCCGGTTTTGCGGTAGTGCTCGGCCTCGAGTTCGGCGATCGCGCGCGACGTGCGTTCCCGCAACAAGACGGCGGCGGTGAGGCCACACACGACCGCGACGACCAACCCGATCCAGGAGAACCGTTCCAACCAGCGCTCGGCGGCCATTCCGGCGAAATAGACCAAGGCGGTGGTGCCGCCGGCCCAGCAGATGGCGCCCGATACGTTCGCCGCGAGGAAGCGCGGGTAGTGCATCTTCAGCGCGCCGGCCAGCGGCCCGGCGAAAATCCGCAGCAACGCGATGAAGCGGCCGAGAAAGACCGCCCGAACTCCCCAGCGGTTGAACAACTTTTCGGCCAGGGCGACGTGTCCGGGACCGAAGTGTTTGGGGAACCGCCGGCCGAGCCGGTCGAACAGCGGCAGGCCGAACCGGCGCCCGATCGCGTAGCCGATCGAGTCGCCGACCACGGCGCCGATCACCGCCGCGATGCCGACGCCGACCGGGCTGACGGCCAGGTCGTGGTGCGACGACATCAGCGCCGCGCTGACCAACACGATCTCCCCGGGAAGCGGAATGCCCAGGCTTTCCATCCCGACCACGCCGCAGACCACGAGGTAAACCGTGACCGGCGGGATCGACTGCAGCAGGGCATTGACGTCCATGGGTCAAGGATGCATGACCGGCGGCCGAACCGCGCCGCAATGGCCAGCTTGGGGGAGCGGCGGGCCCTGAGGCGGCAGAGGCGGCACCCTGTGCGTCCTCCTCGGCGCACGCCTCGGCTCTGCGCGGCGGGGTGGCGACGGTCGGTTCCACCGTGGCTACGGTGAGGTATGCAAAAGAAGCGCGTGCCGGCGGAGCAGGCCGCCGATGCGCTCGCGCCGCAGTATCCGATCGAGTCGGTGGACAACGCGCTGAAGCTGCTGCTGTTGTTGGGGGAGCGGCCCGAGATCCGGTTGAGCGAGGCGACCCGGTACCTGGGCGTCGCGCCGTCGACCGCGCACCGGCTGCTGGCGATGCTGGCCTACCGCGGGTTCGTCCGCCAGGACCCGGCGTCCAAGGCGTACCTGCCCGGTCCGTCGCTGACCGGCGTGGCGTTCGCGATCTTCGGCCGCATCGACATCCAGCGCTCCGCCACCCCGGTCATGCGCAGCCTCGGCGAACACCTGCGCGAGACGATCCACATCGGCATGCTCGACGGCGCCAACGTCCGTTTCGTCGCCGCGGTCGAGGGGCCTGCCGCGGTGCGGGTGGCGTCGCGGCTGGGCCGCACGATGCCCGCGCATTGCACCTCCACGGGCAAGGTCCTGTTGGCTCAGCTCTCGGAAGCCGAACTGCGCCAACTGATTCGGTCCGAGGAGCTGGAGCGCATCACGGCCCGTTCGATTGGCAGCCGCACGGAGCTGGAGGCCGAACTGACGCGCATCCGCGAGCGGGGCTACGCGATCAATCGCGAGGAGAGCGAGGAGGGCGTCGCCTCGGTCGCGGTGCCGATCCCGACGCGCGCTCCAGGACTGCGGCTTGCGCTCAACGCCGCCGCGCCGCAGAACCGCCTCGACGGCTCGCGGTACCCATCGGTGGCCGCCGCGCTCGTCAAGGCGGCCAAGGAGATTGGCGATCAGCTGGGGTAACGGTGTCGCCGCTGGAGGACGTTCGAGGGTGACGGTGCGCGAACCGGGGTGATCGGCGGGTGGTTGAGATACGTCCAGCGGCGCGCGCCGGATATGGAGCCGTGATTTCACGGCGAAATCGACATTTGGCGACATAACCGGCGCGGTGAGAATACCGTTTTCAATCGGCGATGGTTCGCTCCCAGCCGGGTACGAGTCGATTCGTCCTGCATTGGGAGGCGTCATGTCGTTTCTTTTCGCGATGCCGGAAATGGTCTCGGCGGCGGCCAGCGATTTGGCGGGCATCGGCTCGGGGCTCAGCGCGGCCAACACGGCCGCGGCGGCCACGACGACGGTGTTGGTGCCGGCGGCCGCCGACGAGGTGTCGGCGGCCATCGCCGCGGTCTTCGGCGGCCACGCCCAGGCCTTCCAGGCGGTCAGCGCGCAGGCGGCGGCGTTTCAGGAGCAGTTCGTGCAGGCCCTCGGCGGCGGCGCTGGGGCCTACGCGGCCGCCGAGGCGACCAACGCACAGCAGGCGCTGATGGGAGCGGTGAACGCCCCCGCGCAGGCGTTGGTGGGACGCCCGCTGATCGGCGACGGTGCCAATGGGGCCCCGGGCAGCGGCGCGAACGGCGGGGCCGGCGGGCTGCTGTGGGGTAACGGCGGCAACGGCGGCTCGGGAACGGCCGGCCAGGCGGGCGGCAAGGGCGGCAGCGCGGGGCTGTTCGGCAA
>NZ_MVHD01000098.1 GCF_002086635.1 Mycobacterium alsense
CCGCCACCGCCGCCGCCACCGCCACCACCGTGTCCGCCACCGCCGGGTCCGCCCGGCCCACCGGGTCCGGCACCGCCGGGTCCGCCCGGCCCACCGGGTCCGGCACCGCCGGGCCCGCCCGGTCCGCCGGGACCGCCGGGCCAGCCCGGGCCACCCGGTCCGCCGGGGCCGTTGAACCCTGGGTGCGGGTTGGGCCCGGGTCCACGCCAGTTGTCGTGGCAATGCCAGGCGTCCCAGTTGTTGCCCCAGCCGGGGTCCCAGAAGTCGCCGGGGCACCACTGCGGCGCCGGACCGGGATGCGCCTGCGCGCCGGTCGCGACGCCCAGCCCGGCCAGGCCCAGCCCCGCCGCGGCGGAGATCGTTGCAGCTAAACGAGCGAGATTCTTCATCTTGCAAAGGTGCCCGCGCGTTTTGAATTCAAACGCTCGGCGCCGACGTTTTCGCGGTCACCTCTGGCAGTTCGGGCACCAGAACACGTTGCGGCCCTCGAGCACCTGGGTGCGGATCGGTTCGCCGCAGAGCCGGCACGCCTCGCCCGCGCGCCGGTAGACGTAGGTCCGCGGGCGGTCGGGCCGGTACGACGGCGCGCCGTGGTCGTGTTCGGGCAGTACCACGACGATCTTGCCGCCGCGCAGACCGACCTTCATCAAGGCCACCAGGTCGGTCCACGCCGCGTCGAACTCCGCCTCGCCGATCCCCTGCCCGGGCCGGAACGGGTCGATGCGGTGGCGGAACAGCAACTCGCTACGGTAGACGTTGCCCACCCCGGCGATGACGGTCTGGTCCATCAGCAGCGCGCCAATCGGCCTGCGCGACTTGGCGATTCGTGCCCACGCCCACGACGGGTCGGCGTCGCGGCGCAGCGGGTCGGGCCCGAGCTTGGCCAGCACGGCGCTGACCCGGCCTTCGTCGATGACCTCACAGACCGTCGGGCCGCGCAGGTCGGTGCCGTAGTCGGTCCCGACCATCCGCATCCGCACCTGCCCGACGGGCTCGGGCAGCCCCGCACCGCCCGGCGCCGCGGGAACCGGCCACTCGGTGAAGGCGCCGTAGAGCCCGAGGTGCACATGCACGATCGGTCCGCCCTCGTAGTGATGGAACAGGTGCTTGCCCCACACGCTGGTGCGCCTCAGCACCCGGCCGTCCACCACGGCCGCCGGTTCGGCGAAGCGGCCCTGCGGGCTGGACACCCGGACGGGTGCCCCGCCGAACCGGCGCTGGTGCAGCCGCGCCAGCCGGTGCAGGGTATGCCCTTCGGGCACCGGCTCAGCCCTGCGCGCCGGGCACCGGCGGCGCCTGGTGGGTGCGTTCGTACTCGGCGAGAATGTCGATGCGCCGTTGGTGGCGTTCGGCTTTCGACCACGGCGTGCTGAGGAAGGCGTCGACGATCGCCAGCGCCTCGGGCACGGTGTGCATGCGGCCGCCGATGCCGATCAGCTGCGCGTTGTTGTGTTGGCGCGCCAGGGTCGCGGTCTCGACGCTCCACCCCAGCGCGCATCGCGCCCCGGGGACCTTGTTCGCCGCGATCTGCTCGCCGTTGCCCGACCCCCCCAGCACGATGCCCAGGCTGTCCGGGTCGGCGACCGTCCGCGTCGCCGCCGCGATGCAGAACGCCGGATAGTCGTCGTCGGGGTCGTAGCTGAAGGCTCCGCAGTCGACCGGTTCGTGCCCGGATTCCTTCAGGTGCTCGACGATCTGCTGCTTGAGCTCATAGCCGGCGTGGTCGGAACCCAGGTAGACGCGCATGCCGAACATTCTGCCCGCCCGGCGGGCTCAGTCGAACTCGGGCGCCTCCGTGCGGGTCCGCTTGAGTTCGAAGAAGTGCGGGTAGGACGCGAACGTCACCGAGGCGTCCCACAGCTTGCCCGCCTCCTCGCCGCGCGGGATCTTCGAGAGGACCGGCCCGAAGAAGGCCACCCCGTTGACGTGGATGGTCGGGGTGCCGACGTCGTCACCGACCGCGTCCATGCCGGCGTGGTGGCTTTTGCGCAGCGCGTCGTCGTACGCCTCGCTCTCGGCGGCCTTGGCCAGCTCCGCCGGCAGCCCGGCGTCGGCCAGCGACAGCTCGATGACCTCCTCGAGGTTCTTGTTGTCCTCGTTGTGAATCCGGGTGCCCATGGCGGTGTACAGCTTGGCAAGGGCTTCGGCGCCGTGGGCCTGCTCGGCGGCGATCGCCACCCGCACCGGCCCCCAGGCGTGCTTCATCATCTCGCGATACTTGTCGGGCAGGCCCTCACGATTCTCGTTGAGGATGGCCAGGCTCATCACGTGGAAGTGCACGTCGATGTCGCGGACCTTCTCCACCTCGAGGATCCAGCGCGAGGTGATCCAGCACCACGGGCACAGCGGATCGAACCAGAAGTCGGCTTGGTTTTTCACCGGGGCCTTCTCGGGCATAGCGCAGTCCTTTCGTCGACGAGACACCGTCAGGCACAACCGTAGGCGCCGCGGCGGTGTTCCCACACTGCCCGAGTTTTGCCCCCGACACGTAGTTTGGACGCGTGGTCCTTCCTAATCTCACCCGGGATCAGGCCGTCGAACGCGCCGCCCTGATCACAGTCGACAGCTATCAGATCGAGCTCGATGTCACGGCCGGCGAACGCACCTTCCGGTCGACCACCACCGTGGAGTTCGACGCGCTGCGCGGCGCCGACACGGTCATCGACCTCGCCGCCGACACCGTCCGCTCCGCCACCCTCAACGGGCACGCCCTCGACGTGTCCGGCTACGACGAATCGACCGGCATCGAATTGCGCGGGCTCGAGCATCACAACGTCCTCGTCGTCGACGCCGACTGCCGCTATTCCAATACCGGCGAGGGCCTGCATCGCTTCGTCGACCCCGTGGACAACGAGACATACCTGTACTCGCAATTCGAAACCGCCGACGCGAAGCGCATGTTCGCCTGCTTCGACCAACCCGACCTCAAGGCGACGTTCGACGTGCGGGTGACCGCGCCGACGCACTGGAAGGTGATCTCCAACGGCGCGCCCGAATCCGTGGCGGACTCGGAAAAGGGCGCGGAAAGAGGGAGGGTACACACCTTCGCCAAAACCCCGCGGATGAGCACCTACCTGGTGGCCCTGATCGCCGGCCCCTACGCCGAATGGAAAGATTCCTACGCCGACGAGCACGGCGAGATCCCGCTTGGCATCTACTGCCGGGCCTCGCTGGCCCCACACATGGACGCCGAACGGTTGTTCACCCAGACCAAGCAGGGATTCGGCTTCTACCACAAGCACTTTGGCCTGCCCTACGCATTCGGCAAGTACGACCAGCTGTTCGTTCCCGAGTTCAACGCCGGGGCGATGGAAAACGCCGGCGCGGTGACCTTCCTGGAGGACTACGTCTTCCGCAGCAAGGTCACCCGGGCTTCCTACGAGCGGCGCGCCGAGACGGTGCTGCACGAGATGGCCCACATGTGGTTCGGGGACCTGGTCACCATGCGGTGGTGGGACGACCTGTGGCTCAACGAGTCGTTCGCGACGTTCGCGTCGGTGTTGTGCCAAAGCGAGGCAACCGAATTCACCGAGGCGTGGACGACGTTCGCGACCGTCGAAAAGTCGTGGGCGTACCGCCAGGACCAGTTGCCGTCGACGCATCCGATCGCCGCCGAGATCCCCGACCTGGCGGCCGTCGAGGTGAACTTCGACGGAATCACCTACGCCAAGGGGGCGTCGGTCCTCAAGCAGCTCGTCGCCTACGTCGGGTTGGAGCACTTCCTGGCCGGACTGCGCGACTACTTCCGCGCGCACGCCTACGGCAACGCCACGTTCGGTGACCTGATCGCCGCGCTGGAGAAGGCGTCCGGGCGTGACCTGTCCGGCTGGGGCCGGCAGTGGCTGAAGACCACCGGATTGAACACGCTGCGAGCCGATTTCGACGTGGACTCCGAGGGCAGGTTCACCCGCTTCGCGGTGACGCAGAGCGGCGCCGAGCCCGGCGCGGGCGAGACCCGGGTGCACCGGCTGGCGGTGGGCATCTACGACGAGGATGGGGCCGGCAAGCTGGTACGGGTGCACCGCGAGGAGCTCGACGTCGAGGGCGCGCGGACGGAAGTGCCCGCGCTGGTGGGGGTTTCGCGCGGAAAACTGATCCTGGTCAACGACGACGACCTGACCTACTGCTCGCTGCGCCTGGACGGCGTGTCGCTGCAGACCGCGCTGGAGCGCATCGCCGACATCGCCGATCCGCTGCCCCGCTCGTTGGTGTGGTCGGCGGCGTGGGAGATGACCCGCGAGGCCGAGCTGCGCGCCCGCGACTTCGTGGCGCTGGTCTCCGGCGGCGTGCAGGCCGAATCGCAGGTCGGGGTGGCGCAACGGCTGCTGATGCAGGCCCAGACCGCGCTGGGGTCCTACGCCGAGCCCGGCTGGGCGCGTGAGCACGGCTGGCCGCAATTCGCCGACCGGCTGCTGGAGCTGGCGCGCGCGGCCGCGCCGGGATCGGATCACCAGCTCGCGTTCGTCAACACGCTGTGCTCGTCGGTGCTGTCGACCCGGCACGTCGTGACGCTGGCCGACCTCCTCGACCCATCCCTTGAAGACCCGGCCGAGCTGGGGCTGGCCGGCCTGGAGGTCGACACCGACCTGCGCTGGCGGATCGTGACCGCGCTGGCCGCCGCCGGCGAGATCGACGCCGACGGGCCCGCGACTCCGTTCATCGACGCCGAGGTGCGGCGCGACCCGACCGCCGCCGGCCAGCGCCACGGCGCCCAGGCAGCCGCGGCCCGGCCCCAGCTGCCGGTCAAGGAGCAGGCCTGGACCACGGTGGTCGAGGACGACACCCTGGCCAACATCACGGCCCGCTCGATCATCGCGGGCATCGCCCCGCCGGGCCAGCACGAGCTGCTCAAGCCGTTCACCGCGCGCTACTTCGAGGCGATCCCGGGGGTGTGGGCGCGCCGGTCCAGCGAGGTCGCCCAGACGGTGGTGATCGGGCTGTACCCGCACTGGGACATCAGCGAGGCGGGCATCGCGGCGGCCGACGCGTTCCTGGGCGACCCCGAGATTCCGCCCGCGCTGCGGCGGCTTGTGGTGGAGGGCCAGGCCGGGGTGAAGCGGGCCCTGCGGGCCCGTCGGTTCGACGCCTCCTGATCGAGCCCGCGCTCAGCGCGTGAAATTCGCGGCGTCGATCGACGCTCCGGGCGCAGGCTCGACGAGCTGAGCCCGACCAGCTAGGCCGGGGAGATCCCGGAGCTGAGCACGCGGATCGCGCTCACCAGCCCGTCGACCAGGTGGCCCTGCTCGAACGCCGACGCGGCGGCGGCCACCCCCAGCGGCGCGGCCGACTCGGCGCCGCGGCCCCGCACCGCCGAGCCGTAGACCACCTCGATGACGCACTGGTCGGGCGAGACGGCGAGCAGCACCGCGTTGTCGGGCGTCGGCACCTTGGCCAGGATCTCGCGGGCCCGCGCCGCGGGGTCGCTACCCAGGTCGCCGAGGTAGATGGCGAACCGCGCGCGCGACCGCCGCGAGCCGTACTTCAGGGCGTCGTCGATGGCGACGAGGTCGCTGGTCGGAAACGGATAGTGCACCGACAGCTCACCGGGCTCGGTGACGCCCGAGATCCGCCCGCTGGTGGTGACCACCCAACCTCTCGGCAGCTCGCTGGGCTCGACCGTCGCAACCTCACCACGTGCCACTGGCGCCACCTCCCACCGAGAACTCCGACGTGCCGTGCCCCCCGCCGACGTCCTCGTCGGTGGCGGCCCACAGGATCGGCGGGTGCGTCCACTTCTCCGACATCTTGTAGGTCGCGGGGTGCGGCCCCTTGTGCGACCAGATCAGCGTGGCCAGCACGGCGACGACCAGCAGCGGGATCCCGATGAAGAACAGGTGGATCTGCATGAGGCTCACGACGCAAACCGTATCCCACCGGCGAATCCGCCCGCACAGGCGGACCGCTCAGGCCGCGCCCTCGCCGAGGTATCGGGCCCAGGCGGGATCGAGTTCCTTGACCGTCGACAGCAGCCGCCAGTGCTGCCCCGTCGGCGGCAGCGGCGCCCGGCGCAGCGCCCAGCCGAGCTCGGCGAGCAGCTTGTCGCCCTTGCGGTGGTTGCAGGTCGAGCAGCACGCGACGCAGTTCTCCCAGCTGTGGTCGCCGCCGCGGCTGCGGGGCACCACGTGGTCGACGGTGTCGGCCTTGCCCCCGCAGTAGGCGCAGCAGAAGCGGTCGCGGTGCATGAGCGCGGCGCGCGTCATGGGCACCCGCGCCCGGTACGGGACGCGCACGTAGGACCGCAGCTGGATGACCGACGGCACCACGATCGACCTGGTCGCGGAGTGGATGACCGGCCCGGCGGGGTCGTCGTGCACCACGTCGGCCTTGCCGCAGATCACCATGACGATGGCCCGCCGCATCGGCAGCGCGGTGAGCGGCTCGTAGGTGGAGTTCAGCAGCAGGACCCGCCGGCGGCTCCAGATCGATGCGCCCTCGTGCCGGGTGGGCGGGTG
>NZ_MVHD01000099.1 GCF_002086635.1 Mycobacterium alsense
CAACCGCCCCAACACCGCCCGATTACCCCACCCCTCCAACCGAGCACGCTCAACCTCACCCAACACATCCACCGACGACAACCGCCGCCCCGCATCGGCCGCCATCGCCACCAACACCCGCTCAAACCGCCCCACCAACGCCTCGATGCTGGCCGCGTCGAACACGTCGGTGCGGAATTCCACCAGCCCGCCGATCCCGGCGGGCTCGCCGGATTCGCTCCAGCGCTCGGCCAGGTTGAACGTCAGGTCCATGCGGGCGGTGTGGGTGTCGACCGGCAGCGGCGTGACCTGGAGATCGCCCAGGGCCAGCCCGGCGGCGTCGGTGTCCTGCCACGCGAAGTTCTGCCAAGCCAACATCACCTGAACCAGCGGGTGGTGGGTCAGGCTGCGGGTCGGGTTGAGCCGCTCCACCAGCACCTCGAAGGGCACGTCCTGGTGCTCGTAGGCGGCCAGGCTGCGCCGGCGCACCTGCGCCAGCAGCTCGGCGAAGCTCGGGTCGCCGGCCAGGCCGACCCGCAACACCAGGGTGTTGACGAAGAAGCCGACGACCTCGTCCAGCGCGGGGTCACGCCGGCCGGCGATCGGGAACCCGACGGCCACCTCGGGGCTGGCGCTGAGCTTCGACAGCAACACCGCCAGGGCGGCCTGCACCACCATGAAGCTGGTCGCGTTGTGCTCGCGGGCCACCTGGTTGACGCGCTGCTGCAGCTCGGCCGGCCACTCCACCGCCAGGGTGGCGCCGCGGTAGTCGGCCACCGGCGGGTAGGGCCGATCGGTGGGCAGCTGCAGGTGCTCGGGCATGCCCGCCAGGGCGTCCTCCCAGTAGGCCAGCTGCGCGGCGATGCGGCTGTCGCTGTCGCCGAGATCCCCGAGCTGCGCGCGCTGCCACAACGTGTAATCGACGTACTGCACGGCCAGGTCGGCCCAGCCGGGGGCCTGCCCCCCGCAGCGGCTGACGTACGCCGCCCCCAGGTCGTTCACCAGCGGGGTGATCGACCAGCCGTCGGCGGCGATATGGTGCACGACGGACACGTACACGTAGTCATCGTCGGCGACGCGGAAAAGCTTTGCCCGCATGGGGATTTCGTTGGCCAGGTCGAACGGGAAGCTGACCACCTCGTCGATGGCCCGGCTCAGCTGTGCCTCCGACCATCCGGTGGCATCCACCACCGCCCAACCGAAGTCGGCCCGCTCGGCGGGCACCACGAGCTGGCGCGGTACGCCCTCGATCGCCGGGAACAGGGTGCGCAGGCTTTCCTGGCGGGCAACCACGTCGGCCAGCGCGGCACCCAGCGCGTCGGCATCCAGGCGCCCGCGCAGCCGCAACGCCACCGGCAGGTTGTAAATCGGCGAGGGCCCCTGGAACTGGTCGATGAACCACAGCCGGCTCTGGGCGAACGACAGCGGGACCACCGCGGGCCGCTCACTCGCCGCCAGCGGCTGCAGGCGGTCCTCGTCCCCGCCGACACGGGGCGCCAGCTGCGCAACGGTGGGCGCCTCGAACACCGCACGCACCGAGAGGCCGGCATCCAGGGCGGTGTTGACGGCGGCGATCAGGCGCATCGCCGACAGCGAATCGCCGCCCAGGTCGAAGAACGAGTCGTCCACCCCGACGCGCGGCACGCCCAGCACCTGGGCGTAGATGCCGGCGAGGATCTCCTCGGTGAGGGTGGCCGGCGGGCGGTAAGTTGCGCTGTCCTGGTACTCCGGCACCGGCAGCGCCCGCCTGTCGAGCTTGCCGCCGACCGTCAACGGCACTGCGTCCAGCGCCACGACGGCGGCCGGAACCATGTAGGGGGGCAGCCGCTCGGCCAGGGCGGCGCGCAGCTTGCCCGGCTCGGCGGTCCCGGTGACGTAGCCGACCAGGCGCTTGTCACCGGGGCGGTCCTCGCGGGCGATGACCACCGCCTGGTCCACCCCGTCCAGCCCGGCCAGCACGGCCTGGACTTCGCCGGGTTCGATGCGGTAGCCGCGGATCTTGACCTGCTCGTCGGCGCGCCCGAGATACTGCAGCTGCCCGTCGGGGCGCCAGCGCACCAGGTCCCCGGTGCGATACAGGCGCGTCCCGGGCCCACCGAACGGTGAGGCCACAAAACGCGAGGCGGTCAGGCCGGCCCGGCCGAGATACCCGACGCCCACGCCACGGCCGGCCACGTAGAGCTCGCCGACCACGCCCGCGGGCACCGGCCGCAACGACTCGTCGAGGACGAACAGCGCGGTCGTCGGTACCGGCGCTCCGATCGGTGCCGTGCCCGCCCCGACGGAGTCGGCCTGCAAAGGCGCGCTCATCGACGCGTACACCGTGGCCTCGGTGGGCCCGTAGGCGTTGATCACGACCCGCCCGGGCGCCCACTGGTCCACCACCTCGGCCGGGCAGGCCTCCCCGCCGAGTAGTAGCGCCACCGACTCCAGCCCGTCCGGGTCGAGGGCGGTCACCGCCGACGGGGTTTGGGTCAGCACGTTGACCCGTTCGCGGACCAGCAGGTCGTGGAAGTCGGTCGGTGAACCGACCACACAATCGGGCACCACCACCAGCCGCCCGCCGCCCAGCAGGGCGGCCCAGATCTCCCACACCGAGAAGTCGAACGCATACGAGTGGCACTGCGTCCACACCTGCGCCGCCGGGAGGCTTGCGGGCGTCGACTCGGCGAGGTGGACCAGGTTGTGGTGGGCGATGGCCACACCCTTGGGGGTTCCGGTGGTTCCCGAGGTGTAGATGAGGTAGGCGATGTCGTCGGGAGACGGCGCCGGCAGCGGCGTACTGGGCTGGCGCTCGATGGCGGGGTCACCGACGTCGATGACGGCCAGGCCGCATCCCTCCAGCCGCTCGGCCAGCCCGGCCGACGTGACCGCGGCGACGGGCGCGGCGTCGTCGAGCATGAACCGCATCCGCACCGCCGGCAGCGCGGGGTCGATCGCCAGGTACGCCGCCCCGGTTTTCAGCACCGCCAGCATGGCCACGACGGCCCCCGCCGAGCGCTCCAAGAGCAACGCCACCCGCGCGCCCGGGCCGACCGAATACCCAGACAGCAAGTGCGCCAACCGATTGGCCGCCTCGTCGAGTTCCCGGTAGGTCAGTGACCGGCCCTCGGAGGTGACCGCCACCGCCTCCGGTGCGCGGGCCACCTGCGCGGCGAACAGCTCGGGTATCGACGCCGCGACCGGCGCGGACCGCGTCAGTAGCGCCCGGTTGCCGACCTCGTCCAGCCGGGCGCGCTCGGCCGCGTCGAGCACCTCGATCGACGACAGCCGGCGGCGCGCGTCGCTGGTCATGGCCGCCAGCACCCGCCTGAAGCGCTCGATCAGCGTTTCGATGCCGGCGGCGTCGAACACGTCGGTGCGGAATTCGACTCCGCCCCAGATGCCCGCGGGCTCGCCGCTCTCGCTCCACCGTTCGGCCAGCGAGAACGACAAGTCCATGCGGGCGGTGCGGGTGTCCAAGGTCAGCGGGGTGACCTGCAGGTCGCCCAGGGCCGACCCCACGGCGGGCTCGTCGGCACCGTCGGCCTGCCAGTTCTGCCAGCCCAACATCACCTGCACCAGCGGGTGATGGGTCAGGCTGCGGGTCGGGTTGAGCCGTTCCACCAGCACCTCGAAGGGCACGTCCTGGTGCTCGTAGGCGGCCAGGCTGCGCGCCCGCACCTGCGCCAACACGTCGGCGACGCTGGGATCACCGGCCAGGTCCACGCGCAACACCAGCGTGTTGACGAAAAAGCCGACCAACTGGTCCAAGGCGGGGTCGCCGCGCCCGGCGATCGGGAAGCCGACCGCCACTTCGCTGCTGGCGCTCAGCTTCGACAGCAACACCGCCAGGGCGGCCTGCACCACCATGAAGCTGGTCGCGTTGTGTTCGCGGGCCACGCGGGCGACCTGCTGTTGCAGCTCGACCGGCCACTCGACCCACACGCTGGCGCCGCGGTAGTCGGCCACCGGCGGGTAGGGCCGATCGGTGGGCAGCTGCAGGTGCTCGGGCATCCCGGCGAGAGCCTGCTCCCAGTAGGCCACCTGCGCGGCGATGCGGCTGTCGTCGTCGCTGAGGTCCCCCAGTTGCGCTCGCTGCCACAGCGTGTAATCGACGTAGTGCACGGCCAACGGCTCCCAGTCGGGGGCCTGCCCCCGGCAGCGGCTGGCGTAGGCCACCCCGAGGTCGTTCACCAGCGGGGTGATCGACGACCCGTCGGCGGCGATGTGGTGCACCACCGACACGAGCACGTGCTCGTCGTCGGCGAGGCGGAAAAGCCTTGCCCGCATGGGGATTTCGTTTGCCAGGTCGAATGGGTGACTCGCGACGTCGTCGATCGCCTCGCGCAGCTGGCTTTCCGGCCATCCGCCGGCGTCCACGACGGCCCAGCCGAAATCGGCATGCTCGGCGGGCACCACCAGCTGGCACGGAACGCCCTCGTGGGCGACGAACAGCGTGCGCAGCGTCTCCTGGCGGTTGACCACGTCGGACAGAGCGGCGCCCAGCGCGTCGGCGTCGAGGTGGCCGCTCAGCCGCATCGCGACCGCCATGTTGTAGATCGGTGACGGGCCCTGGAACTGGTCGATGAACCACAACCGGCTCTGCGCGAACGACAGGGGCACCACCGCGGGCCGCTCGACCGGCCGCAGCGGCTCGAGCCCGGCTTCGGCGGCCCCGATGCGCGGCGCCAACTGGGCGACCGTGGGCGCCTCGAACAACGTACCCACCGAAAGCCCGGCGTCCAGGGCGGTGTTGACCGCCGCGATCAGCCGCATCGCCGACAGCGAATCCCCGCCCAGGTCGAAGAACGATTCGTCGACACCGACCAGCCGGGGCGGCTCGATGCCGAGCACCCGGGCGAAGATGCCGGCCAGGATCTCCTCCACCGCGTTGGTGGGGGCGCGGTAGTGGTCGGTGTCTTGGTATTCGGGTGCGGGCAGGGCGCGGGTGTCGAGTTTGCCGTTGACCGTCAGCGGCAGCGCGTCGATGACCACCACCGCCGCGGGCACCATGTAGGACGGCAACCGCTCACCCAGCGCCGCACGCACCTCGCCGGGATCCACCGTCCCGGTCACATACCCCACCAGCCGCTTGTCACCGGGACGGTCCTCGCGGGCGATCACCACCGCCTGGCCCACCCCGTCCAGCCCGGCCAGCGCGGCCTGCACCTCACCCAACTCGATGCGATACCCGCGGATCTTCACCTGCTCATCGGCGCGCCCCACATACCGCAACTGCCCATCGGCACCCCACCACACCAAATCACCGGTGCGATACATCCGCTGCCCCGGCGCACCGAACGGACACGCCACAAACCGCGTCGCCGACAACCCCGCCCGACCCACATACCCATCGGCCACCCCCGCACCGGCCACATACAACTCCCCCACCACACCCACCGGCACCGGCCGCAACCAGGCGTCGAGCACAAAAAACCCAAGATGGGCCAACGGCACCCCGATCGGGCTGACCGCGCTTTCCACATCAGCAGCCACAATCTCGCGGAACGACGCATGCACCGTCGTCTCGGTAATCCCATACATATTGATCAACCGCGGCGACTGCGGATGATTACCCAACCACCCCGAAAGACGCTGCGGCTCAAGAGCTTCCCCACCAAACACCACAGCCCGCAACGACAACCGCCCACCACCATCAGGCGACAGCACATCAACGGCCTGCAACGCATAAAACGCCGACGGAGTCTGACTCAACATCGTCACCCGCTCATCGACGAGCACACCGTACAAATCCTCCGGCGAACGCACCACCGCATCGGGGACCACCACCACCCGACCACCAAAAAGCAGCGCGCCCCAAATCTCCCACACCGAAAAATCAAACGCCAACGAATGACACTGCGACCACACCTGACCCGCCAACCCCAGATCCTCATCCAAGGTCTGCAACAACCGCACCACATTGCGATGCGGAATCGCCACCCCCTTCGGCGTGCCCGTCGTACCCGAGGTGTAAATCACATACGCAACATCATCAGGCGCCGGCCCCACCAACCCCGAAACCGCCCGCCCCCCAACAACATCGACAGCCGCAGCGTCGACATCCACAACCACCACATCACGCCCAGCCAACCGCGAACGCAACCCCGCCGTCGTCACCACCGCACTCGGCGCCGCATCCCCCAACACAAACTGCATCCGCGCCTCAGGCACCGCCGGATCAATCGGCACATACGCCGCCCCGGTCTTAACCACCGCCACCATCGCCACGACCGCCTCCACCGACCGCGGCAACAACAACGCCACCCGCGCACCCGGACCCACCCCATGACCGGCCAACACCCGCGCCAACCCATCCGAAGCCCCGTCGAGCTCCCCATACGTCAGCGACCGACCCCCACCCGACACCGCCACCGCACCCGGCGCACACGCCACCTGCCCAGCAAACACCCCCGCAATCGAGCCCGACCCCACCAACCGCCCCAA
>NZ_MVHD01000009.1 GCF_002086635.1 Mycobacterium alsense
CCACGGGCAGAAGGTGCAAGCCGCCGGCAACAACATGGCCAGCACCGACAGCGCCGTCGGGTCCAGCTGGGCCTGACACCGCACGCTCAGAGCGGGGCCGCACACCGATCGGTGTGCGGCCCCGTCGTTTGTCCGGCCGGCTAACCGGCGACCGGCGAACGGGGGATCAGCGACGTGCGGAACCCGATTCGCTGAACCGCGCCGTCGGATTCGCGCCCGATCATGCCGCCCAGCGGCAGCTTGGAAATGCCGGTGGTGGGCGTCGACACCGTGGCGGCCCCGTAGCCGCCCGGCATGGCATTGGCGTCCATCGGCAGCGGCGTGACCGCCGACGCCGCCTCGGACCAGGTCGGCGGAACCGACAGGGTGCCCAGCGAAGACGCCTCGCCCAGGCCCGCCGAGGCGCCCCCGCCCAGCCCGGGGATGGGCGGGCTAATCCCGCCGATGCTGCCGGGCGTCGGGAAGCCGGGAACGCCCTCGGCCCCCAGGATCGAACCGGCGCCCTCGTAGTCCAGCGCCAGGCCCTGGAAGTCCAGGTTCAGGCCGTACCCGTCCAGGCCGAGCCCGCCGCCGTCGGCGCCGAAGCCGGCCATATCGGAGCCGATGCCGAGCGCATCGAGGCCCAGCCCGCTCGCGGCCGGGGTCAGCGCATTGGCCAGGCCCGACACGGCGCTCGCGCTGGTGCTCGCGCTCTTGGTGGCGGCCTTGCCCGACGAGCCGGTCACGCTCGACAGCGCGCTGAGCGGGGTCGTCGCCCCCGAGGCACCCAGCGACGCCGCGGTGCCCTCCGCCGCCGGCGCCACCCCCGTGGCGGACGCCGCGCCCGGGGTCGACATGCTCTGCAGCGTTTGTGGCACCGAGGACATCAGCTGCGCCGTCGTCGTCTGGACATTTCCGCCGACCTGGGTGCCCGCCGTTTTGGCGACCGCACCGGCCTGGCCGGCAACCCCGTCCGGATTGGTCGTCTGCGGCGGCGAAGTGAAATTGCTGAACGTCGACGCCGACGCCGAACTCGCGGCGTAGTTGTACATCGCCGTCGCGTCCTGGGCCCACATCTCGCCGTACTCGGCCTCGGTGGCCATGATCGCCGGGGTGTTCTGCCCCAGGATATTGGTGGCGATCAACGCCATGAGCTGAGCGCGGTTGGCGACGATCAGCGGCGGCGGCACCGTCATCGCATAGGCGGCGTCGAAGGCCGCCGCGGCGGCCGTGGCCTGCGTCGCCGTCTGCTGGCATTGCGCGGCGGTGGCCGTCATCCACGCCATGTAGGGGGCGGCCGCGGCCGCCATCGACATCGCCGTCGGGCCCGTCCACGACTCGTCGGTGAGGCTCGCGATCACCGACCGGTAGCCGTTGGCTGCGTCGGTCAGCTCGGCGGCCAGCGACTCCCATCCCGCCGAGGCGGCCAACAACGTACCGGGCCCCGGCCCCAGGTACATCCGGCCGGAATTGATTTCTGGTGGCAACGCGCCGAAGTCCATCGCCTGCCCCTATCTCTCGAGTGAACGGTGGCCAAAGCCACCGATGTTGATGCGGCCGCACCGGCCGCCACCATCTCTTTTGATGGCTGGCAGGCTGCTGTCGCTATGAAAAGCATTTCGTACCACCACATTTCAGGACATCGGTCCCGGGCCGTCGTGCGTAGCTGTCCCGCTACGACGGCGACTGCCAAAGTGCAGCGTCTTCTAATCAATGAAATTTGTTCGCATGCCGCTGGTTTGGGAGAGCTACCGCCCGAACCGGGCGGGCTCCGTCGCACCAACGACCATGCGCATCAGTATTTTTCGACACCGGCGCCTCATCAAGCGTGCCGATGTGACACATATAAGACTCATATTTGAGTCCGCCAAGCGTGGGCTGCACAACAGAGTTTTATTTGAGAATCCTATGAAGTCCGTGACAACCCCATGTGTGCTTGCGAGAATGCGAGAGCATGACCGTGATGTCGGGATACGCAGGTAGCCAGCGGCCGCGCCAGGCCATTTTGGGGCAATTGCCCCGCATCTACCGGCCCGACGGCTCGCCGATCCGGGTGCTGCTGGTGGACGACGAGCC
Organism: Mycobacterium alsense; assembly: GCF_002086635.1. Lineage (GTDB taxonomy): Bacteria > Actinomycetota > Actinomycetes > Mycobacteriales > Mycobacteriaceae > Mycobacterium > Mycobacterium alsense. The sequence goes on from NZ_MVHD01000009.1 coordinate 2,056, forward strand.
CGCGCTCACCAACCTGGTCAAGATGGCGCTGCACTACGAGGGCTGGGTCGTCGACATCGCCCACAACGGGCGCGAGGCCATGGCGAAGTTCGAGAATGCCAACCCCGACGTTCTGGTCCTCGACATCATGCTGCCCGACGTGGACGGGCTGCGAATACTGCAGCGAATCCGCGAATCCGACGCCTACACCCCGACGCTGTTCCTCACCGCCCGCGACTCGGTGATGGACCGCGTCACCGGCCTCACCGCCGGCGCCGACGACTACATGACCAAGCCGTTCAGCCTCGAGGAACTGGTCGCCCGGCTGCGCGGGTTGTTGCGGCGTTCCAGCCACCAGAGCCCACCCGCCGCGGAGTCCTTGAAAGTCGGCGACCTGCACATGGACACCGCCAGCCGTGAGGTCAGCCGCGGCGGCACCCCGATTTCGCTGTCGTCGACCGAGTTCGAACTGCTGCGCTTCCTCATGCGCAATCCCCGCCGCGCGCTCAGCCGCACCGAAATCCTGGACCGCGTCTGGAACTACGACTTCGCGGGGCGGACCAGCATCGTCGACTTGTACATCTCCTATTTGAGAAAGAAGATCGACTCCGGACGAGAGCCGATGATCCACACCGTCCGCGGTGTCGGATACATGCTGCGCCCACCGGAATGACCCGCCGGCGGAACACGGTATCCAGGAACCTTCCGCGGTGGTTTCCCCACTCGTTGCGCCGCCAGTTGCTGTTGGGCGTGCTGACCATCGTCAGCGTGGTCCTGGTGAGCGTCGGCGTCGTCTCCGTGCTGAGCCTGCGCAGCTACGTCACCGCGATGAGCGACGCCGACGTCGACCAATCCCTTGACGCGCTGAGCAATTCGTACACCAGGTTCCGCAACAGCCAACACTCGCTGGTGCGGCCGGAGGACCGGCCGATCTCGCAGGCGATGCTGGAGTTCACCGATCAAACGCCGGGGAACGTCATCGCGGTGCTGCGCGGCGGTGTGGTGATCGGGTCGGCGGTCTTCTCCGAAGCCGAGGCACGACCCGCGCCGCCCGACGTGGTCGCGGCTCTGGAGGGGCAGCGGTGGCCCGATGCCCCACCACGCACGGTCCAGCTGGGCAGCCTCGGGTCCTACCGGGTCGACAGTCGCGTCGACGGCCCCGACCAGCTGATCGTCGGCGTCTCGCTGGCCCGGGCCGAACAGATCATCGTCCGCAAGCAACTCACCACCACCGCGCTGGTCACGGCGGCGCTGGTCCTTACCGCGGCGCTTACCGTCTGGGTGGTGGGGTACACCCTGCGACCGCTGCGCCGGCTGGCCTCGACCGCCGCCGAGGTCGCCGCCATGCCGCTGACCGACGGCGACCAACGGATCAGCGTGCGGGTGCTGCCGCGCGACACCGACCCCAACAACGAGGTCGGGATCGTCGGGCACACGCTGAATCGGTTGCTGGAAAACGTCGATAGCGCCCTGGCGCATCGAGCCGAGTCGGACCTGCGGATGCGACAGTTCATCACCGACGCCAGCCACGAGCTGCGGACCCCGTTGGCCGCGATCCAGGGCTACGCCGAGCTGACCCGGCAGGACAGTTCGGAGCTTCCGCCGACCACCGAATACGCGCTGGCCCGCATCGAATCCGAGGCGCAGCGCATGGCGCTGCTCGTCGACGAGCTGCTGCTGCTGTCGCGGCTGGGCGAGGGCCAGGATCTGCAGACCGAGGACGTCGACCTGGCCGACCTCGTCGTCAACGCCGTCAACGACGCGGCGGTGGCCTCACCGGTTCACAATTGGGTCAAGGATCTTCCCGACGAGCCGGTGTGGGTGCGCGGCGACCACGACCGGCTGTACCAACTGGTCAGCAACCTGCTCAGCAACGCCCGCCTGCACACGCCGCCGGGTGTCACGGTGACCACGGGAATCACCCGCCACCGCAACGGAACCGACGAGCCCCACGCGGAGCTGACCGTCGCCGACGACGGGCCCGGCATCGACGCGGACCTCCTCCCCCGGCTGTTCGAGCGGTTCGTCCGCGCGGACACGTCGAGGTACAGCGGTTCGGGGATCGGGCTGGGCCTGGCCATCGTCAGTTCGATCGTCAAGGCCCACCACGGTTCGGTGACCGCCGAATCCTCCGACGGCCGAACGGTGTTCCGGGTGCGGCTGCCGATGATCTCCGGCCCGGGCCCCGGCCCGGACAACACCTGACGGAGAGCGGTGAGTCACCAAGCCGTCGTCGGCTTCACCCCTCGAATCACATCCGCCACTTCCGTATCCGCCCGGAAGTGATGGCCATTTGCCCGCCTCACAGCGACAACTTGGCCTCCGCACGTAATGCCAAGACCCGTTGGTGGATTCGGTATTCCGTGGAGCGCGGCATGTAGCCCGGTCCATACCTGCCGCGGCCGAGGCGGTACACCCTGCCGCGCCCGATCTCCCACCGCAACGCGTCCGACACCACCTTCGACGGCCGGCCGTCGACGCAAAAGCCATGCCAGTCGAGCACATCAATCAGTTCCGTGATGGTGGCCGGTCCGTGCACGGCCAAGTGCATCGCCAGCACGTAGCGAAGCTCGGTTCCTCTCAGTGGTCGGTTCATCCTCGAACCGTCGCACAAGGGTCCGACACCGCTCGGAGTTGTCGCTGTGAGGCGGGCAAACAGGGTGCCACTTCCTGCCAGAAACGCATGTGGCAGTTGTGATTGAGCGCCCCCATCACCCCAAGATCGACAGCACGATCCCATCCAGGATGTCGTGCTCGCTGACGACCAGCTCGTCGATGCCGGCGCGGGCTCGCAGCGACCGCGCCAGCTCCTCCACCACGATCGCGCCGCCGCCGATCACATCGGCCCGCCCCGGGTGCATCGGCGCCAGTGCCGCACGCTCGGCCCGCGACATGCCGACCAGCCGCGAACACACCGCCAGCAGATCACCGACCGCGACACGCGAAAGATGAATGGCCGCAGCGTCATACGTCACCATGCGGTGGGCCAGCGCGGACAGCGTGGTCATCGTTCCCGCGAGCCCGACCCACGTCCGCGCCCCCTCCACGGGCACCACGCGCAGCGCCGTGTCGAGCCGCTCGCGCACCAACTCGCGCGCCGCCTCCACCTCGGCCGGCGTGGGCGGATCCGAGTGCAGGCACCGCTCGGTGAGCCGGACGCACCCGATGTCGGCCGAGTAGCCGGCCAGCGCTTGCTCGGCGCCGACCACGATCTCGGTGGATCCGCCGCCCAGGTCGACCACGACGAAAGGCCCGGCGGCGCCGTCCAATTCGCCGACTGCGCCCCGGAAGGACAGCGAGGCCTCCTCCGCGCCGGTGATCACCTCCGCGATCGCCCCGGGCAGCACGGCGCCTAGCACCTCGGCCGTCATCGCAAAGAAGACATCGCGATTGGCGACATCCCGGGCCGCCGAGGTCGCCACCATCCGCACCCGTTCGACACGGTGCGCCGCCAGCAGTGCCGCGTAGTCGGCCAGCGCGGCCCGGGTTCGCGCGATCGCGTCCGGTGCGAATTGGTCCGTCGCGTCGACACCCTGCCCCAGCCGCACGATCCGCGTCTCGCGATGCACATCGCGCAGCCGGCCTGCGTCCGCATCGGCGATCAGCAACCGAATGGAGTTGGTGCCGCAGTCAATCCCCGCGAGCCGGCTCACCACTGCCCCACCACCAGGACCGTGGCCATCGCCGGCTCCCCGGCCAAGAGCGCCAACGCCTCGTCGCCAAGCGGATTCATGCCTGGGCCCTTGGCCAGCGAGTGTGCGATCAGCACGTGCAAACACTTGACCCGGTCCGGCATTCCCCCGGCGGAGAACGTGGTGCCCAGCGGTTCGATCGCGTCCCGCTCGGCCAGATACGACTCGTGGGCCCGCCGGTACGCGCCCGCCAAGTCGGGGTCCGTCCGCAATCGCTCGGTCATCGAACGCATCAACCCCGTCGTCTCGAGTCTGCTCGCGGCCGCGGTCAGCGCCGGATGCGTCAGGTAATACAACGTCGGAAAGGGTGTTCCGTCAGGCAGTTTCGGCGCGGTCTTCACCACGCCCGGTTCGCCGTTGGGACACCGGTAGGCGATCTCGAGCACCCCGCGCGGTTCACGCCCGAGCTGACGCGCGACGGCCTCCAGATCGGAACGATCAACCACCGGGCGTGGGGGGACTCGGCGGCGCCTCCGGGGGCGGCGCCGGTGGCAGGTGCGGGGCGTCGGCGATGGTATGCCACAGCGAGGTGTACCAGGGATCGCTGTTGGCCGGTTTCGCGGTCTCGGCACCGGGCTGCGGCGGCACCGCCGCCGTCGGCGGCAGTTGCACCTGGAACGGGATGTCCCCCGGCATCACGAATCCGAGGCGCTCGCGGGCCTGCGCCGCAATGTAAGCCGGGTCGCCGAGCTTCACCTTCTTCTGCTCGAGATCGGCGATCTGGCGGCGCAGCGCGGCCTCGCTCGCGGCCAGCTGGTCCATCTCAGTGCGCTGCGCGAAGTAGGTGCGCACCGGGCCGGCGATGGTGAGGGTCAGCACGCAGATCACCGCGGCCAGCACCGCCGCCCGCCGCGCGGTGAAGCCCAGCCGCTGGTCGGACCGCTGCTCGACGGATTCGGCGACCTGCCGCTTGATGGGCTCGACCACCCGCTCGTGCAGCGAGGTGTTACGCGCGGCCGTCTGCGCGGGCGCGGAAGGCCCGGTGGAACGACGGCGCCGAACCGAATCGCCGGCCTTCGCCGGGCGCGAGGCCGGCGAGCGCCGCTTCGGATCGGGCTTGGCCGCCAAGCTAATTCAACCTACTTCTGCTCCAGTGCGTACCGGGGGAACGCCAGGTCGCCCGCGTAACGTGCCGCGTCGCCCAGGGCCTCCTCGATGCGCAACAGCTGATTGTATTTGGCCACGCGCTCGCTGCGGGCCGGCGCGCCGGTCTTGATCTGGCCGCTGCCGGCGGCCACCGCCAGGTCGGCGATCGTCGTGTCTTCCGTCTCGCCGCTGCGGTGGCTCATCATCGTGCGATACCCGCTGTGGTGGGCCAGGGCGACGGCGTCGAGCGTCTCGGTCAGCGTGCCGATCTGATTCACCTTGACCAGCAACGCGTTTGCCACGCCTTTGTCGATACCCTCTTCCAGCCGCTCGGGGTTGGTGACGAAGATGTCGTCGCCGACGATCTGCACCCGGTCGCCGATCGCCGCGGTCAGCGCAACCCAGCCATCCCAATCGTCTTCGGACAGCGGGTCTTCGAGGGACACCAGCGGATAGGAACCGAGCAGGCCGGCGTAGAACTCCGCCATCTGCTCGGCGCTGCGGGTGGCGCCTTCGAAGTTGTAGCCGGTGCCGTCGGTGTAGAACTCGGTGGCCGCCGCGTCGAGGGCCAACGCCACGTCGGTACCGAGCTTGAAACCTGCCGATTCGACGGCCCGGCCGATCAGGTCCAGTGCGGCGGTGGTGCCGGCCACGTCGGGGGCGAATCCGCCCTCGTCACCCAGGCCGGTGGAAAGCCCCTCTTTCTTCAGCACCGCTTTGAGCGCGTGATACACCTCGGCGCCCCACCGCAACGCCTCGGCGAAGCTGGGCGCGCCGATCGGCGCCACCATGAACTCCTGGATGTCGACCGCGGTGTCGGCGTGGGCGCCGCCGTTCAGGATGTTCATCATCGGCACCGGCAGGATGTGCGCGTTGGGCCCGCCGATGTAGCGGAACAGCGGCAACTCGGCGGAGTCGGCGGCCGCCTTGGCGACGGCCAGCGACACGCCCAGGATCGCGTTGCCGCCCAGCCGGGACTTGTCGGGGGTGCCGTCGAGGTCCACCAGCGCCTGGTCCACCAACCGCTGATCGTCGGCGTTCAGGCCGATCACGGCCGGGCCGATCTCGTCGAGCACGGCCTGCACCGCCTGCTGCACACCCTTGCCGCCGTAACGCTCACCGCCGTCACGCAACTCGACGGCCTCGTGCTCGCCGGTCGACGCACCCGACGGCACCGCTGCCCGGGCAAACGTCCCGTCCATCAGGGCTATCTCGACCTCGACCGTCGGGTTGCCGCGGGAGTCGAGGATCTCGCGGGCTCCGACCTGCTCGATAATCGGCACTGGGTTCTCCTTGCGTCCTAAAGCGTCGGTCAGCGATACATCCTGCTACAACGGGTGACCCGCCGCGTAGGCGGTCGCCCAGTCCCGCACCGCCCGCGCGTAGACGCCGGAGTTGTTGTAGGCCCGCATCGCGGTGATCCACCCCCGCGGGGTGGCGAGATCCTTTCCACGCCAACACAGGTAACCCGCCGCCGCCAGCGCCGCGTCGTCGATGTTGTCCGGGCTCAGCCGCCCGTCGTTGTGGGCGTCCACCCCGTACAGGCGCCAGGTCTCCGGGATGAACTGCATCGGACCCATCGCGCGGACCACCTCGCCCTCGCCGTCCGGGCCGTCGGCACCCTCGTCGCTGTCGATGATGCGCATCGTTCCCCCGGTGCCGTCGAGGCGGACGCCCCGAATGGGCGGGCTCACATCCCCGTTGGGCGACAGCGTCGCGCCCCGGTAGGTGCCGTGGTGGCTCTCGACCTGCCCGATGCCCGCCAGTGTGGTCCACGCGATATGGCATTTGGGGTTCTCGACCTCGGCGACTCTTGCGGCGTACGCGTAGGCCTCCAGCGCGATGACCGGGATCTCCAACGCCGTCGACCGCTCTTCGGCCCACCCGCGCAACTGATCCGCGGGGCGGCCGCTGAGGTGGGTGTCCACCGGAGGCACCGGATCCCCGGGGGGCGGCGGGATCCCGTCGGGGATGAACAGGCTGAGCTGCCAGGTGCAACTGGAGGCGAGAAGCATGGCGGTCGCGCCGATCACGGCGCCCGCGCGCAACCAACGCCCCGGCGACACCATCCTTAAAGAGCTCCCCTGCGCTTCACCTACACAAACGTCGACCATCACCATCGTCCCACGGGTTTCCGGACTACCCGGTCGATTCGGGGGCCCGGCGCGCGCCCGCGGCGCCCGCGGAACGCGAATCCGCGGTTAGCTGCCCGGGCCGACAGCTAGCAAACTCGGAACACCGCCCACCCCACGCATTCGCATTTCACCCGCAACTCACCCGTCCGAGCCCGGTGGCGGGGGCAAATAGCGGGGCCATCGCTGTTCTCGACTTGATACGAGGTTGATCTGAACCGTTCCCAATTCAGTCCGGGCCCCCGGCCGGCGCCTCCGACGCCGCGGCGGACGGCCAGTGCGAGCGCCATTCCTCCTCGGTGACCTCGCCCAGCGGAGCCGCGTCGAGCTCCTCGGCGACACTGTCGCCGCGGCGCGCCGCCGCGATCGCCCGTTCCACACTGTGGACCGTGTCCACGAACTCCAAAACCACTGCGCGAAGCGCGCTTTCGGCGTCCACGTCGCCCGACACGGTGATCGAGGTCATCTCGGCGGGAATTAGGTCCGCGGGCAGCCCCGCCTTCTCCGCGCGTTGAATCACTTTCTGCGCCAGGGCCAATGCCGGCTGGCCGGTGTGGACGTCGTCCATCACCGAGCTCCGCGACTTCGCCGCCCTTTCTGAGGCCTTGGCCTCTTCCCACTGCGCCAACTGCTCCTCGAGCGAAATCGGTTCTCCCGCCAGCACTCCGGGCACCCGGTTACCCAGCTTGCGCATCAGCGTGCCCGCAACGTCGTCGATGGTGAACGGAAACTGCGGCGCGTCCTCCGCGATGCGGGCGTGAAAGAGCACCTGCAGCAGCACGTCACCGAGTTCCTCGCGCAGCTGGTCGGAGTCGCCGCTGCGCACCGCGTCGAGCAGCTCGTAGGTCTCCTCCAACAGGAACTTGCGCAACGAGTCGTGCGTCTGCTCGCTCTCCCACGGCCCCGCCGTGCGCAGCTTGTCCATCATCGCGACGGCGTCGACCAGCCGCTCGCCGCGCGGCGCGTCCGGCGCCGAGATCAGCCGGGCCCCGGCCGCCAACCGCGCGGTGACCGCCGGGTGGTCGCGATCGGAGGACAGCAACACCGGCGCCGGGGCGTCGGGGTCCCCGGAGTGCACCGGCCGCGCCGCCGGCAGCGACCAGGGCACCGCGACGGGCATCTCCTCGGTGTACTGCACCTCCCCGGCGAGGTGCTCGATGGCCTCGACCGGCACCAGCGCCGGGCGGCGGGGGTCGAACAAGACGACGATCAAGCGCCGCTCCTCCTCGACATCGCAGCCGGTGACGCCCCCGTTATACCAAGGTCTATCTGCGGTTCCCCCCGCAACGCGGTCACCAGGTTGGCCACCATCTGCAGCAGCTCGACGTCGCGGATGCGCGCCGCGCCCGCGAAACTCTGGCCGCCGGACCGCGGGATGGGCACCTGGACCGTCGACGTCGTCGCGCGGTAGTGCGCCGCGGGGTACATCCGCTTCAGCCGCACCTGGGCCGAGTCGGGCAGCGTCACCGGCGACAGCCGAACCGTCGCCGCGGACGGGGCCGACACCTCCGTGATGCCGGCGCCGCGGCACAGCAGCCGCAGCCGCGCCACCGCCACCAACCGTTCGGCGGGCTCGGGCAGCGCCCCGTAGCGGTCGGTGAGCTCCTCCACGACGGCGGCGATGCCCGCATCGTCCGAGGCGGCGGCCAGCCGCCGGTAGCCCTCCAGCCGCAGCCGGTCGCTGGCGATGTAGTCCGGCGGCAGGTGGGCGTCCACCGGCAGGTCGATCCGCACGTCCTTGGGCTCCTCGGGCGTGGTCACCGTCTGCCCGTCGGCGGCCGCCCGGTACGCCTCGACCGCCTCGCCCACCAGCCGCACGTACAGGTCGAACCCGACGCCGGCGACGTGCCCGGACTGCTCGACGCCAAGGACGTTGCCGGCGCCGCGGATCTCGAGATCCTTCAGCGCGACCGCCATGCCCGCGCCGAGCTCGTTGTTCTGCGCGATGGTCGCCAACCGGTCGTAGGCCGTCTCGGTCAGCGGCGCGTGCGGCGGATAGAGGAAGTAGGCGTAGCCGCGCTCCCGGCTGCGGCCGACCCGGCCGCGCAGCTGATGCAGCTGGGACAGGCCGAAGGTGTCGGCGCGCTCGACGACGAGCGTGTTGGCATTCGAGATGTCCAGGCCCGTCTCGACGATGGTGGTGCACACGAGGATGTCGTATTCCCGGTTCCAGAAGCCCTGCACCGTGCGCTCCAGGCGTTCCTCGGGCATCTGCCCGTGCGCGACGACGACCCGCGCCTCGGGCACCAGCTCGCGCACCCGCGCCGCGGCCCGGTCGATCGAGCTCACCCGGTTGTGCACGTAGAACGCCTGGCCGTCGCGCAGCAGCTCGCGCCGCAGGGCGGCCGCGACCTGCCGGTCGTCGTGCGGCCCGACGTAGGTCAGCACCGGGTAACGCTCCTCCGGCGGGGTCAGGATCGTCGACATCTCGCGGATCCCGGCCAGGCTCATCTCCAGCGTCCGCGGGATCGGGGTGGCGCTCATGGTCAGCACGTCGACGTGCGTGCGCAGCGACTTGATGTGCTCCTTGTGCTCGACGCCGAACCGCTGCTCCTCGTCGACGACGACCAGCCCCAGGTCCTTCCAGCGCACCCCGGTCTGCAGCAGCCGGTGGGTGCCGATCACGATGTCCACGGTCCCGTCGGCCAGGCCGTCGATGACGGCGCGGGACTCGGCGGCGTCGGTGAACCGGGACAGCCCCTTGACGGTCACCGGGAAGTCGGCCATCCGCTCGCCGAACGTCTGCAGGTGCTGGTCGGCCAGCAGCGTGGTGGGCACCAGCACGGCCACCTGCTTGCCGTCCTGCACCGCCTTGAACGCCGCGCGCACCGCGATCTCGGTCTTGCCGTAGCCGACGTCTCCGCAGATCACCCGGTCCATCGGGATCGGCTTTTCCATGTCGGCCTTGACCTCGGTGATCGCGGTCAGCTGGTCGACCGTCTCGGTGAACCCGAACGCGTCCTCCATCTCGGCCTGCCACGGGGTGTCGGGAGCGAACGCGTGCCCGGCGCTGGCCTGCCGCTTGGCGTACAGCGCCACCAGCTCGCCGGCGATCTCGCGCACCGCGCGGCGGGCCTTGGTCTTGGTGTTGGCCCAGTCGCTGCCGCCGAGCCGGCTGAGCGCGGGCGCCTGACCGCCGACGTACCGCGACAGCTGGTCCAGCGAATCCATTGGGACATAAAGCTTGTCGGACCCACCTCCCCTGCGGCTCGACGCGTACTCGAGCACCAGGTATTCGCGCCGGGCGCCGCCGACGGTGCGCTCGACCATTTCCACGAACCGCCCGATGCCGTGCTGGTCGTGCACCACCAGGTCGCCGGCGGTCAGCGCCAGCGGGTCGACGGTGTTGCGTCGCTTGGCGGCCAGCCGCTTGCCCTCGACCGCCGTGGCCCGGTTGCCGGTCAGGTCGGTCTCGGTGATCACCACCAGGTTGGCGCCGGGTATGACGACGCCGTCGTGCAGCGGGCCCTTGAGCACCCCGACGACCCCTTGCTTGAGCCGATCTTGGGTCGCCGCACCGGATTCCAGCATGGCGGCGGGGGTGTCGGACTCGCCGAGCCGCTCCACCACGCGGTGCGCGGTCCCGGCGCCGGGGGCGACGACGGCGGCGTACCCGCCGGTCGACACATGGGCGCGCAGCATCGCGAAGATGCCGTCGATGTCGTGCTGGTGCCCGCGCGCCGACGGCGCCGCGCGCACGTCGAGTTCCACGGCCGACTCGTCGGACAGCTGGCTCAGGGTCCACCACGGATGACCGGCGCGGGCCGCCGCGGCCCGCACCTCGTCGAGTTCGGCGAACCCGGATCCACCGAGCTGCGAAACATCAACGGGCGCTTGACTTTCCGAGGTTCCCATCGCCGCCGCCGACCACGACGCCTCCAGGAATTCGCGCCCGGTCTTGATCAGGTCGGCGGCGCGGGTCCGCACCTTTTCGGGGTCGCAGACCAACACCGGCGTGGCCTCGGCGAGTTGGTCGGTCAGCAGGACATGCGCCCCATCCTCCGCCGGCCGCAGCACCGGAAGCAGCGCCTCCATGCCGTCGACCGGGATGCCCTCGGCCAGCTTGGCCAGCATGTCGGTGACGGTGCCGGTGATGGCGGGCTCGCCCGGGGGCCGCCCCGCGGCCAGCTGTTCCGAGAGCGCGGCGGCGCGCTCCCGCACGTCGTCGGTGATCAGCAGCTCACGGCAGGGCACCGCGACCAGCGCGTCGATCTCCAGCTCGGCTATGGAGCGCTGGTCGGCGACCGAGAACATCCGCATCTCGCTGACCTCGTCGCCCCAGAACTCGACGCGCACCGGGTGCTCGGCCGTCGGGGGGAACACGTCGAGGATGCCGCCGCGCACCGCGAACTCGCCGCGCCGGCCGACCATGTCCACCCGGGTGTAGGCCAGCTCCACCAGCCGGGCGAGAACACCCTCGAATTCGATCTCCTGGCCGACGCGCAGCGCGACCGGCTCCACCAGGCCCAGCCGCGGCGTCATCGGCTGCAGCAGCGAGCGCGCCGCCGTCACCACCACCCGCAGCGGCGGGCCCAGCCGATCGTCGTCGGGGCGCGCCAGCCGGCGCAGCACCATGAGGCGGGTGCCCACGGTGTCGACGCCCGGCGAGAGCCGCTCGTGCGGCAGGGTTTCCCAGGACGGGAACAGCGCCACCGCGTCGCCGAACACGCCGCGCAGCTCGGCGGTCAGGTCGTCGGCCTCGCGCCCGGTCGCGGTGACCACCAGCAGCGGACCCAGCCGCGCCAGTGCGGCGGCGACGAACACCCGGGCGCTGGCGGGGCCGACCAGGCTCAACTCGGCGGGCCGGGCGGCCGCGCTGTCGATCAGCTGCTGGAAGGTCGGCGCGCTGAGCGCCAGATCCACGAGCCCGGCGATCGGGGTTTCTGGGTGAGAAGTCCCCGGTGCGGTCATGATGAATCCATTCTAGGGACCCGACTTTGGTCGATATTCGGCCCGCGCCGGGCGTGACGTGGGGCGAACGATCCGGTCTCATCTCGCCCCGGCGTGACGGGCGCGGAGCCGAACCTACTCGTCCTGCAGGTGGGGGTCGGCCTCCAGGCCGATCAGGCCGTTCCACATCAGGTTGACCAGGTGGGCGGCGACCACTTCCTTCTTGGGCTCGCGGGTGTCGAGCCACCACTGCGCCGTCATCGACACCGAGCCGACCAGCGCCTGGGCGTACAGCGGCGCCAGGTCGGGGTCCAGGCCGCGGCGGGCGAAGTCGCCGGCCAGGATGGAGCTGACCTGGCTGACGGCGTCGTTGAGCAGGCTAGAGTAGGTGCCCGAGCTGATCGCGGCAGGCGAGTCGCGGATCATGATGCGGAAGCCGTCGGTGCGCTCCTCGACGTAGGTGAGCAACGCCAGCGCGACCCGCTCCACCCGCACCCGGGACCGGTTGTTGGTCAGCGACGAGGTGATGCCGTCGAGCAGCGCCGACATCTCCCGGTCGACGACGACGGCGTAGAGGCCCTCCTTGCCGCCGAAATGTTCGTAGACCACCGGTTTGGACACGTTGGCGCGCAGGGCGATCTCCTCGATCGAGGTCCCCTCGTAGCCGCGCTCGGCGAACAGCGACCGCGCGATGCCGATCAGCTGCTGGCGGCGATCGCTGCCGGTCATGCGTGCGCGGGGCGCCCGGGCTTCCTTATCCGTCTTATCCGGGTCCCGGTCCAGAACGGCCACGTCAACCAGCGTATCGGTTGGACGCGACCCAAACCCGCGCACCGTCTAGAGTCTTTTGGTGGCGCGGCCGCCCTGGGCCGGCAATCCGTCGTGGTGTAATCGGCAGCACATCAGATTTTGGTTCTGAGAGTTCAGGTTCGAGTCCTGGCGACGGAGCAAGAGGAGAGTTGATGTCGTCTCGTGGTGACACCGCGGTCCTGGTCCTCGCGGCCGGGCCCGGCACCCGGATGCGCTCGGACACCCCGAAGGTGCTGCACACGATCGGCGGCCGCAGCATGCTGTCGCATTCGCTGCACGCGATCGCCAAGGTCGCGCCGCAGCACCTGGTGGTGGTCCTGGGCCACGACCACGAGCGGGTCGCGCCGCTGGTCGCCGAGCTCGCCGACACCCTGGGGCGCGCCATCGACGTGGCCCTGCAGGAGCGGCCGCTGGGCACCGGCCACGCGGTCCGCTGCGGGCTGTCCGCCCTGCCCGACGACTACGCCGGCACCGTCGTCGTCACCTCGGGCGACACGCCGCTGCTCGACTCCGACACCCTGGCCGGCCTGATCGCCACCCACCGGGCGCAGTCGGCCGCGGTCACGGTGCTCACCACGACGCTGGACGACCCGGACGGCTACGGCCGCATCCTGCGCACGCAGGACAACGAGGTGATGGCGATCGTCGAGCACACCGACGCGACGGCCTCGCAACGCGAGATCCGCGAGGTCAACGCCGGTGTCTACGCCTTCGACGTCGCGGCGCTGCGCTCGGCGCTGAGCCGGCTGAGCGCCGACAACGCCCAGCAGGAGCTGTACCTGACCGACGTCGTCGCCATCCTGCGCGGCGACGGCCTGACCGTGCGCGCCCAGCACGTCGACGACAGCGCGCTGGTCGCCGGGGTCAACAACCGCGTCCAGCTGGCCGAACTGGGCGCCGAGCTCAACCGCCGGATCGTCGCCGCCCACCAGCTGTCGGGCGTGACCGTCGTGGACCCGGCGACCACCTGGATCGACGTCGACGTGACCATCGGCCGCGACACCGTCGTGCATCCCGGCACCCAGCTCCTCGGCCGCACGCGGGTGGGGGGCCGCTGCGTCGTCGGGCCCGACACCACCCTGACCGACGTCGCCGTCGGCGACGGCGCGTCGGTGATCCGCACGCACGCCACGTCGTCGTCGATCGGCGACGGCGCGGTGGTCGGCCCGTACACCTACCTGCGGCCCGGCACCGTGCTGGGGGCCGAGGGCAAGCTCGGTGCGTTCGTGGAGGCCAAGAACTCCAACATCGGGACCGGCACCAAGGTTCCACACCTGACCTACGTGGGCGACGCCGACATCGGCGAGCACAGCAACATCGGGGCCTCCAGCGTCTTCGTCAACTACGACGGCGAATCCAAGCGGCGCACCACCGTCGGCTCGCACGTGCGCACCGGGTCGGACACCATGTTCGTCGCGCCGGTGACCGTCGGCGACGGGGCCTACACCGGCGCCGGAACCGTGGTGCGCGACGACGTGCCGCCGGGGGCGCTGGCGGTGTCGGCGGGACCGCAGCGCAACATCGAGGGCTGGGTCCAGCGCAAGCGGCCGGGCAGCGCGGCGGCTCAGGCGGCCGAGAAGGCGGCCGAGAAGGCGCAACAAGAATCCGAGCGCGAATAGGGACCCGGCGGTTCGGTCGCTGGCAACCCGGCCACATTTCCGTACTATTCGCTACGTACCATGGGGCGTCCCTAGACCCCAATACTTCGAGGGCAGCACGGTGAGCCACGACTGGACCGATAATCGCAAAAACTTGATGCTGTTCTCGGGCCGCGCGCACCCGGAGCTGGCCGAACAGGTGGCCAAGGAACTCGACGTCCACGTCACCGCCCAGACCGCGCGGGAGTTCGCCAACGGCGAGATCTTCGTGCGCTTCCACGAATCGGTGCGCGGCTGCGACGCGTTCGTCCTGCAGTCGGCCCCCGCGCCGGTCAACCGCTGGCTGATGGAACAGCTGATCATGATCGACGCGCTCAAGCGGGGCAGCGCGAAGCGGATCACCGCGGTCATGCCCTTCTACCCCTATGCCCGCCAGGACAAAAAGCACCGCGGCCGCGAACCGATCTCGGCGCGGCTGGTCGCCGACCTGCTCAAGACGGCGGGCGCCGACCGGATCGTGACCGTCGACCTGCACACCGACCAGATCCAGGGCTTCTTCGACGGGCCCGTCGACCACATGCGCGGCCAGAACCTGCTGACCGGCTACATCAAGGACAACTACCCCGACGGCAACATGGTGGTCGTCTCCCCCGACTCCGGCCGGGTGCGCATCGCCGAGAAGTGGGCGGACGCGCTGGGCGGGGTCCCGCTGGCGTTCATTCACAAGACCCGCGACCCGCGGGTGCCCAACCAGGTGGTGTCCAACCGGGTCGTCGGCGAGGTGGCCGGCCGCACCTGCGTGCTGATCGACGACATGATCGACACCGGCGGGACCATCGCGGGCGCGGTCAAGCTGCTGCACGACGACGGCGCTTCCGACGTGGTCATCGCGGCGACCCACGGCGTGCTGTCCGACCCGGCCGCCGAGCGCCTGGCCGCCTGCGGCGCGCGCGAGGTGATCGTGACCAACACCCTGCCGATCGGGGAGGAGAAGCGTTTCCCCCAGTTGACGGTGTTGTCCATCGCGCCGCTGCTGGCCAGCACGATCCGCGCTGTTTTCGAAAACGGTTCGGTCACAGGACTATTCGACGGGGACGCCTAGATGGCCGACGCTTCTATCTACCACAACCCCAAGTGCAGCACGTCGCGCAAGACGCTGGAGCTGTTGCGGGACAAGGGCGTTGAGCCCGAGATCATCGAGTACCTGAAGACCCCGCCGTCGCGGGCCGAGCTGGTGCGCATGATCCGCGACGCGGGCATCGACGTGCGCGCGGCGGTGCGCACGCGCGAGCCGATCTACGCCGAGCTCGGGCTCGACTCGGCCGGCGACGACGAGCTGCTCGACGCCATGGCCGAGCACCCCATTCTGATCCAGCGACCGTTCGTCGTGACGCCGAAGGGCACCCGGCTGGCCCGGCCGATCGACGCGGTCCACGAGATTCTGTGAGGGTCTGGGCCGGCGCCGTTGTGGTGGTCGCGCTGGCCGTGACGGGCTGTGCCCCGAAAGCCCCTGACTACCAATCGGTCCTGACGCGCAGTCCGACGAGCAGCACCACCGACACGACGACGGCCAAGCCCGTTCCCCTGTCGAAGTATCTGCAAGACATCGGCGTCAGCGGGCAGCAGGTGGCCCCGGGGGCGCTGACCGACCTGAACGTGTCGATTCCGACGCCACCGGGCTGGACGGCCTTCAACGATCCGAAGAAGATCGCGCCGGAGACGGTGATGATCTCCAAGGGTGGCAAGTATCCGACCGCGCGGCTGGTGGTGTTCGCGTTGCACGGCAACTTCGATCCGGGCCAAGTCGTCAAACACGGCAACGATGACGCCCAGCTGTTCGCGGACTTCAAGCAACTCGACGCGTCCACCGCCGACTACAACGGCTTTCCGTCGTCGATGATCCAGGGCAGCTACGACCTCGACGGCACCCGGCTGCACAGCTGGAACCGGATCGTGATCGCCACCGGGTCACCGCCCGCGCGCCAGCGCTACCTGGTTCAGCTGACCATCACCAGCCTGGCCGGGCAGGCCGCCGCGCAGGCGCCCGACATCGAGGCGATCATCCACGGGTTCGTGGTGGCCGCGAAGTAAATCCTCGCCGCGAAAATGTAACTGGCTACACGTTTCTCAAGTCGCACCGTCGGTAGTTGCACTCTCGCGGCACAGTTGGATGCGGGACGTCACGCCGAGCTTGGCGTACACGTGGGTGAGGTGGGACTGCACGGTGCGGGGTGAGATGAACAGCCGCGCGCCGATGTCCTTGTTGCTCAACCCCTCCCGGACCAGGCGCACCACGTCGTTTTCCGTCGGGGTCAGCGACTCCCAGCCGGTAGTGGGACGTTTGCGCTCGCCGCGGCCGCGCTGCGCGTAGGCAATCGCCTCCTCGGTGGACAGCGCGGCACCCTCGGCCCATGCGGCATCGAAGCCGTTCTGCCCCAACGCATCCCGAACCGTCGCCAGCACAGTCTCGTAGCCGGGCTGATACATCGGATAGCGGGGGTGTTCCAGCCGCTGCCGCATGGCGTCCGCCGCGCCCAGCAAACGCGCCGCGTACGCATGGCTGCCGTCGTCGGCCGCCAAACGGGCGACGCACTCCAAACTGTCGGGGGCACGAAAGTATGCCTGAGTGCTGGCCGCGATCGCCAGGGCGTCATGGGCGTCGCGTTCCGCCTGCTCCGGCTCGCCTTGGGCCAGCGCGACAAGGGAACGCACGGTAAGCGCCACCGACTTGTGCGAGCCCGGCTCCACCGCGACGGTGTCGTCGACCCAGCGGCGCGCCGCGACCAGATCTCCCTCGGCCAAGGCGGCTTCGGCCAGCGGGTTGAAACACCGAATGAATGCTTCGCGCAGCGGAACGGTGTGCCGCCGGGACTCCTCGGATGCCTGCCTGGCCGCGACGATGTCGCCCTTGGCCAGGGCCGCATTCGCCTTCGCCGCGTGCAGCGCGTCCGCGTAATAACCGCCCATCGCGTCTGCGGCCCCTAGCCCTGTGTGCATCGCGGCCTCCGCGGCATCCGCATCACCGTGGTAGGCAAGCACATTCGCGTAGGTCACGCTCGCGACCGCCGTCATGGCGAGGTCTTCGGCTTCCTCGGCCTCCGCGACGAGGGATCGAAGGAGCTCGGTGGCTCGGGGTAGATCTCCCAGCATCCCCACCGCTGCGCCGAGCCACACCCCGCAGCCCAAGGAGGTGAATCGGTCACCGAGCGCTTCGGCGACGCTTTTCCCCTCTTCGCCGGCCGCCCTGGCCGCCAGCTGGTCGCCGGCATACACGTTCAAGGTCGCCTGGTAGCTCAAGATTTGGCTCAGCGTCCATCGATCACCGCTCGCGCGAACGATGTCGATCGCCTCGGCGAAGCAGGGCTGCCCGATCTCGGGGCCGCTGTAGACGCCGAGCAATCCGCAGGCGGTGAGGGCGTGGGCGAGCAGCGCCGGGTCGCCGAGCTGACGAGCGATCGCCAGTGCCTCGTGCGCCCTCCCCACGTCCGTCGGCACGCCCGCCCACACGGCGAGGATGCTCCGGTCGGCCACGGCGCGCACCCATACCGCCGGTGAGTGCTCCGCCTCGGGCAACACGGCGTCGAAGCCGACGAGCGCCTCTTTAAAACGCCAGCCCCGCAACCAGAACCGGTGCAAGGTGGACAGCAGCCGCAATGCCGCTTCGGGCTCGGAGTTTTCCCGGCTCCAGGCGAACGCGGCCCGCAGGTTGTCGAGCTCGACTTTGGCCCACTCGACCAGCGGCTCGTCGCCCGATTGTGCGGTCGACTCGAGGTGGGTGGCCCTGCTCGCGTAGTAGTCGCGGTGGCGGGTGCGCACCTCGTCGGCCTCGCCGGAATCGCCGAGCTTTTCCTGCGCGTATTGGCGCACCGTCTCCAGCAACCGGTATCGCATTCCGTCACCTGTGTCGTCGGCCACCACCAACGATTTGTCGACCAACAGGCTGAGTTGGTCGAGTAGCTGGTAGCTTTCGACCTCGCTACCGGCGCCGACGGCCTGCGCGGCGTCCAGATCGAAACCGCCCATGAACGCGGCGAGGCGACGGAACAAGACCTGCTCGGCTCCGGTCAACAAGGCATGCGACCAGTCCACCGAGGCGCGCAGCGTCTGCTGCCGACGCACGGCGGTGCGGGCTCCGCCGGTGAGCAGCCGGAACCGGTCGTGCAGGCTGTCGACGATCTGGCGCAGTGACAGCGCCCGAATCCGCGCCGCCGCGAGCTCGATCGCCAATGGCATGCCATCGAGGCGTTCGCAAATCTCCTGCACCAGGGCCGAGTTACCTTCGTCCACAACGAAATCCGGTCGCGCCCGGCGGGCGCGATCGGCGAAGAGTTCGATGGCCTCACCGGCGGGCGGCAGCGAGGGCACGCGCCAGCTGAGCTCACCGGGCAGCCCGAGCGGCTCACGGCTGGTGGCCAGAATCGTGAGCTTTGGACAGTTCGCCAGCAGCTCGACAACCAGGGCTCCGGACGGCTCGAGCAGATGCTCGCAGTTGTCGAGCAGCAACAGCATTTTCTTTTCGTCAAAGAACCGCAGCAACACGTCCATTGTCGAACGGCCCGGCTGATCGGGCAGGTCGAGGGTGCGCGCAACGGTCGCCGCGGTCACCGCGGGATTGGCGATGGGGGCAAGATCGACGTACCAAATCCCATCGGAAAACTCACTGACGAGTGTAGGGGCGACTTCCACGGCGAGGCGGGTCTTGCCCGCACCGCCCGCGCCGGTCAACGTGATCAGCCGGTTGTCGGCAACGAGTTGCCGCAACTCCCCCATTTGGGCTTGGCGGCCGACGAAGCTCGTCAGCTGAGCCGGAAGGTTGTGGGAGGCAACCGCATGGCGCGCACGCAGCGGCGGGAATTCGTTGCGCAGGTCCGGATGGCATAGCTGCAGCACGCGTTCCGGACGCGCCACACCGCGCAACGGATGGCTGCCCAGATCGCTCAGCCACACCCCGTCGGGCAGCCGATCGACGACCAACGATTCGGTCACGCCGGACAGGACGGTCTGGCCGCCGTGGGCCAGGTCGCGCAGTCGCGCGGTGCGGTTGATCGTCGGGCCGGCGTAGTTGGACTCGTCGCGCAGCTGAATCTCGCCGGTGTGAATCCCGATGCGCAGCCGGATGGGCGCCAACGGCGCCCGCTGCAACTCGAGCGCGCACGCCACCGCGTCGGACGCGCGCGAGAACGCGGCCACGAAGCTGTCCCCCTCGCCCTGCTCTAGCGGCCGCACACCCTCGTGCGCGGCGACGACCTCGTCGACCGTCTTGTTCAGGCGCGCCAGCGCGGCGGTCATCTCTTCGGGCTGGGTCTCCCACAGCCGCGTCGAGCCCTCGACGTCGGCCAACAGCAACGTCACCGTGCCGGTCGGCAGCAACTCGCTCACGCCCAAATCGCTCCACGTTAACGGCGGAAGCTCCGCATTCTGGCTCATGTTAGCCACCATGACTGCCGTCGACCCGCAAAACATCCGCCAGATCGCGCAGATCCGCCCGACCAAGCGTTTTCGACGCAGGATCGCCCCAGTCGACTTCGAGCACCTCACCGACCCCTTCGAGGCGCACCGCGCCGTCGCCGGGCCCATAACCGTGCCGCTGGAGTTCGGCGCTCTCTACTAAGGGGCACTAGGCTTCTCACGCATGACGACCTGGACCGCCGCGGACCTGCCGTCGTTCGCCGGGCGCACCGTCATCATCACCGGCGCCAACAGCGGGCTGGGCGCGGTGACGGCGCGGGAGCTGGCCGCGAAAGGCGCCCAAATCGTGATGGCCGTGCGCAACACGGAAAAAGGCGAGGCCGCCGCGCGGCAGATGCCCGGTCAAGTCGAGGTGCGCCCACTCGACCTGCAGGACCTGTCGTCGGTGCGCCGCTTCGCCGACGGCGTCGACGCCGCCGACGTGCTGATCAACAACGCCGGCATCATGGCCGCCCCCCACGCGCTGACGGTCGACGGCTTCGAAAGCCAGATCGGCACCAACCATCTCGGTCACTTCGCTTTGACCAACCTGCTGCTGCCCAAGCTCACCGATCGCGTCGTGACGGTGTCGTCGATGGCGCACTGGGCCGGTCGCATCGACTTCGACGATTTGCACTGGAAGAACCGGCGCTACTCCCCCTGGCTGGCCTACAGCCAGTCGAAGCTGGCCAACTTGCTGTTCACCAGCGAGCTGCAGCGCCGCCTCGACGCGGCCGGTTCGCCCATTCGGGCGCTGGCGGCGCATCCCGGTTACTCGCACACGAACCTGCAGGGGGCGTCGGGCCGGAAGGTGGGCGACGCGCTGATGGTGGCCGTCACGCGCGTGTTCGCCACCGACGCCGATTTCGGCGCGCGCCAGACCCTGTACGCGGCGGCGCGGCACCTGCCGGGGGACACGTTCGTCGGCCCCCGATTCGGTTCCATCGGCGGCACCCAAGCGGTCCGGCGCAGCCGTCGGGCGCGCGACGCGGCCACCGCCGCCCGGCTGTGGGAGCTGTCCGAGCAGCTGACGGGCACCAAATTCCCGCTCTAGCCGACTGCGAACCGGGGGCGTCGCGTTGAGCCCGGGATCCACACCACCGAGCGCGTTTGTCGCTGTGAGGCGGGCAAACGGAGCCGTCCTCCCGGCCGGGGGCCAACGGGACGGATGTGACTGCGGAGGTGGATCCGCCTCGACGAATTTCCGCGACACCACCCCATGCGCTACCCTGACCAGGCGTCACGGCGAGGGTGTCCGGCTGAATAGCCAGCACCGTTATCGACGGAGACCGACTCTTTGTCGCGACCTCGCCGTGCCCCCGAACGAAAGCACACAGGAGCGACACGATGGCCAAGTCAGGCAACCAACTCGCGGCGACGGTGCGAACCGAGACCGGCAAGGGAGCGTCGCGCCGGGCCCGCCGCGACGGCAAGATTCCGGCCGTCCTCTACGGCCACGGCGCCGACCCCCAGCATCTGGAGCTGCCCGGGCACGACTTCGCCGCGGTGCTGCGGCACTCGGGCACCAACGCGGTGCTGACCCTCGACATCGCGGGCAAGGAGCAGCTGGCGCTGACCAAGGCGCTCGACATCCACCCGATCCGCCGCACCATTCAGCACGCCGACCTGCTGGTCGTGCGCCGCGGCGAAAAGGTCGTCGTCGAGGTCAGGGTGCTCATCGAGGGCGAGGCCGGACCCGACACCCTGGTCACCCAGGAGACCAACACCATCGAGATCGAGGCCGATGCCCTGTCGATTCCCGAGCAGTTGACCGTGTCCGTCGAGGGCGCCGAGCCCGGCACCCAGTTCACCGCCGGGCAGATCACCCTGCCCCGCGGCGTCACCCTGGTGTCCGACCCCGAGCTGCTGGTGGTCAACGTGGTCAACGCGCCCACCGCCGCCGACCTCGAGGAGGAGGGCGCCGGCGAGGTCGCCGAGGGCGAGGAGGCGCCGGCTGCCGAGGCCGAAGAAGAGGGCGGGGAGGCCGAGGCCCCCGCGGCCGAGTCCGAGTAGGCGGACCGCGAGGTGGCCGAGCCCTATCTGGTGGTCGGCCTGGGGAACCCCGGAGACAACTACTCTCGCACCAGGCACAACCTGGGGTTCATGGTCGCCGACCTGCTTGCCGCGCGGTTGGGCTCGAAGTTCAAGGCGCACAAGCGTTCCGGCGCCGAGGTGGTCAGCGGCCGGCTCGCCGGGCACTCGGTGCTGCTGGCCAAGCCGCGTTGCTTCATGAACGAATCCGGCCGCCAGGTGGGGCCTTTGGCGAAGTTCTACTCGATCGCCCCGGCCGACATCATCGTCATCCACGACGACCTCGACCTCGACTTCGGCCGCATCAGGCTCAAGATCGGCGGCGGCGAGGGCGGCCACAACGGGCTGCGCTCGGTCGCGAACGCGCTGGGCACCAAGGAGTTTCAGCGCGTGCGCATCGGGATCGGACGGCCGCCCGGGCGCAAGGACCCCGCGGCGTTCGTGCTGGAAAACTTCACGGCCACCGAACGCCCCGAGGTCCCCACGATCTGCGAGCAGGCCGCCGACGCCACCGAGGCGCTCATCGAGCTGGGCCTAGAGCCCGCGCAAAACCGCGTCCACACCTGGTAACCGCGAAAGATCAGCTGACCAGCGCCACCGAGTTGGAGCGCCGCAGCTTGCCGGACGGCGTCTTCGGGATGGTGCCGGGACCCAACACCACGACGTTGCGCGGGCGCACATCGACCTCGGCGACCACCTCGTGGGCGACCTGGTGCTCGATGCGGCGCACCTCGGCGGGGTCCTGCCACGCGTTGGACTCGACCGCGACGGCGAACGTCTCGCGGGAGTGGCCGGCGTCCAGGCGCACCGCGACGGCGCAGCCGGGGCGCACCCCGTCGACCCGGCAGGCGGCCCGCTCGATGTCGGTCGGGTAGATGTTGCGGCCCGCCATGATGATGACGTCCTTGACGCGGCCGCACACCACGACGTGGCCCTCCTCGGTCAGGTAGCCGAGGTCACCGGTGTCGTACCAGCCGTGCTCGTCCTGGGCCGGGATGAAGCCGCCCATGGTGAGGTAGCCGGGCGTCAGCGATTCGCCGCGCAGCTCGATCACCCCCACGCCGCGCGGGGGCATCACGTTGCCGTTCTCGTCGATGATGCGGGCCTCGAGGTCCTTCAGCAGCGGCCCCAGCGTGGCCAGCCGGCGCGTATTGCCCTTGGTCGCCGGGACGGCCCGGCGCAGGGCGGCCAGCAGGTCGGCGTCGACCTCGTCGACGACCAGGCCGGCGTTGCACTCCGAGAACGACACCGCCAGCGTGGTCTCGGCCATGCCGTACGCCGGCAGGATCGCCGACGGCTTCAGGCCGAACGGCTTGCCCGCGTCGAGCAGGTCCTCGACGTCGGCGGGTTCGACGGGCTCGGCGCCCGACAGCGCGAAGCGCAGCGTCGACAGGTCGAAGTCGCCGGGCTTGGCGTTGCGCCGCAACCGCTTGGCCAGCAGCGCATAGGCGAAGTTGGGCGCCGCGGTCATGGTGCCCTTGTACTTGTCGATGAGCTTGGCCCACAAAAGGGTGTCGCGCAGGAAGTCCATGGGCGTGACCTTGACCAGCTCCGCGCCGAAGTACATCGGGATGGTCAAAAACCCGACCATGCCCATGTCATGGAAGCAGGGCAGCCAGCTGACCATGACGTCTTTGTCCACCTCGTACTCCGCGCCGATGAACATGGCCTCGGCGTTGGAGTAGATGTTGCGGTGGGTGATCTGAACCGCTTTGGGGGACCCCGTGGAGCCCGACGTCAGCTGCATCAGCGCCAGGTCGTCCTCGCCGACCTCGATCGGGTCGATCGGCTCCGACGCCAGCAGGTCGGCGACGGTGAGGACCTTGATGCCCTTCTCCTCGAGCACGGGGATCGCCACCAGGAAGGGCTCGGAGACGATGACGGCCTTGGCCTCGATCATGCCGATGACGGTCATGGTGTCGTCGGCCCACGTCGGCAGGTCGGTGCGCGGGGTGGGCTGGTGCAGCATGGTCAGGCTGGCGCCGCGCATCCACAGCCCCTGCGCCGTCGGGGCGATTTCCACGGGGAGGCCGGCGAGCACCCCGACCGCGTCGCCGAGGCCGATGCCCGCGGCGGCCAGACCGCCGGCGATGCAGCGCGCGCGCTCGTGCACCTCACCCCACGTGTGCCGGACGGGGGCGTGGGGTTCACCGGTGACCATGCCCGTCGTCGCGGTACGGGCATTGCGGAACATCTTGTCGGTAAACCTGCTCACAAAAACCTCCTCGGTTCCGGCAGTCCGAAGGTCCGGATTCTCATGTTCCGCCTGCTCGGCGCTACTTCGCAGCAGGCGCGCGAGCACAGTTGGGCAGCGGTTAGGTCTCGAACGGGTGATGAGCGATCCCAATCAACCGCTGCTCGTCACCGCGAGCCATCTTAAACTCCTCTTAAGTAACTGCCAAACCGTCGCGCCGTGCGAGTGCAATCTCTCACACCTCGGTGGGCGCCGGCACCACGCGCGCGCCCGGCACCGGCCCGGTCGCAACACGGACGGTGCGACAAACGCCCGCCCCCGACAGCTGGGTGCCTACGTCCACCGCCGCGGCCGCCGACGTGCACAGGAAGGCGCACGTCGGGCCCGACCCGGACACGATGCCGGCCAAGGCCCCGGCCTCCACGCCGGCGCGCAGCGCGGCGCGCAGGCCGGGGTTCAGGCTCACCGCGGCCGCCTGCATCTCGTTGCCCAACAGCGGCGCCAGCTGCTCCGGGTCGCCGGCCGCCAGCGCCGCCAGCACCGGCCCCGGCTCGGCGAGTCGCGGCGGAGGCTCGTCCGCCCGCGATCCTTCCCGGAGGCGGTCGAGCTCGGCGTACACGTCCGAGGTGAGCAGCTCACCGTCGGCGAACGCCAGCACCCAGTGGAAGCTGTTGCGGGACAGCACGGTGGCCAGCTCCTCGCCGCGACCGGTCCCCAGCGCGGTGCCGCCGTGCAGGGCGAACGGCACGTCACTGCCGAGCCGCGCGGCCAGCATGCGCAGGTCGCGGCGCGGCACGTTGAGCTCCCACAGCGAGTTCATCGCGACCAGCACCGCCGCCGCGTCCGCGCTGCCGCCCGCCATGCCCCCGGCCACCGGAATGGATTTGTCGATCATGATCGACACGTCGGGCGCCCGCCCGACGTGTTCGGCCATCAGCTCGGCCGCCTGCCAGGCCAGGTTGCGTTCGTCGGTGGGGAGCTTTTCGGCCCCCTCCCCGACGAGCTCGAGCGAGAGCACGTCGGCGTTGCGAACCGTCACCTCGTCGAGCAGCGAGACGGCCTGAAACACCGTGGTCAGCTCGTGGTAGCCGTCGTCGCGGCGCTCGCCCACCGCCAGGTAGAGGTTGACCTTCCCCGGCACCCGCACGGTGACCGATCCCGTGGGCACCCACGCCGCGGCGGTGTTTCCGTCAGATGCGGACACCGCAGCAGACTATCGTGATCAGCTCGCCGGGGTGTGCCCCGAAACGGCGGAACGCTGCAGCAGCCGCACGAAGTCGTCGATGGACAGCGTCTCACCGCGACGGGCCGGATCGATGCTGGCGGCCAGCAACCGATTCGCCGACTCGTTGCCGGAGCCCGCCCACTCGGCGAACGCGTTGCGGGACGTCTTGCGCCGCTGCGCGAACGCGATGTCCACGAGCTCGAACACCTGCCGCCGGAACGCCTCGTCGGTGGGCCACGGCGGCGTCGCGTACCGGTCGATGCGCACCACCCCGGAGTAGACCCGCGGGATCGGCCAGAAGACGGTCGGCGAAACCATGCCGCACCGGCGCACCCGCCCGAAGAAGCGGACCTTCACGCTGGGCACGCCGTAGTCCTTGCCGCCCGGCTCGGCGGCGAGCCGCTCGGCGACCTCGGCCTGCACCATCACTGTGACCACCCGGAGGGACGGGAACTCGGCGAGCAGGTGCAGCAGCGCCGGCACGGCCACGTTGTACGGCAGGTTGGCGACCAGGGCCGTCGGCGGCGCCGGGGTTAGGGCCTTCAGCGCCGGCTCGTCGTGGCGCAGGGTCAACACGTCGCGGTTGCACACCGAGAGCCGGTGGACCTCGCTGTGCGAGTGTTCGGCGACGGTCTGCGGCAGCCGGCCGGCCAGCGCCGGGTCGATTTCGACGGCGGTGACGGTGGCGCCGCGGTCAAGCAGCGCCAGCGTCAACGAGCCGAGCCCGGGCCCGACCTCCAGGACGTGGTCGGAGCGGCCGATGCCGGAGGTGGCGACGACCCGCCGCACGGTGTTGGCATCGTGGACGAAGTTCTGGCCCAAAGCTTTCCGTGGCCGAAAATCCAGCTCTTTGGCCAGCCGCCTGATCTCGGTGCGCCCGAGCAGCCGGATGGTCAGCTCGCACCAGCTCTTCCGCTGCACACGGGCCAGGCGCCCCACCCCTGGCGCGACCGGGTCACCTCGGCGATCGCGATCTGCTCCTCGCGGGTGGCGAGGTCGGCGCGCGGGGCGAACCGCAGCCCGCCGTTGCGCTCCCAGGTGCCCTGGTCGAACTGCACACCGCCGTAATACCCGTTGCCCGTGTTGATCGCCCAGTTGCCGCCGGCCTCGCAGCCGGCGATGGCGTCCCAGATCGAGCCGTTGGTCACCGCGGGCACGTCGGTGCCGGGCTTGGTGCCCACCCGCACGACGGCCTCACGCGCCGGGGTGATCACCGTGTTGGCGATGGGCAGCCGGCCGGTCTCGACGCCGTTGACCGTGGCCACCGCGAACGTGACGTCCTGCGTGCCGGGGCTGCCCGGGTCCTCGACGACCTGGCGGCTGACGTTCATCTGCGGGTCCTCGATGCGGTGCGCGGGCGGCTGCAGCGGAATCCGCTCGGTCACCCGCTGAATCCGGTTGCGGGTCACCTGGATCTGCATTCCGTCGACGATCGGGGACGCCGCGCCGGGCACCACCTGGTCGCTCTCGAGGAGCGGCGCGCCGGCGGCGCTGAGCAGCCCGGCGACGTTCGGCGCCGGCAGGTGCACGGTGCGCGTCGCGCCGCCGTCGTTGATCTGGACCGTCTTGGCGCTCACGACGGGCAGCGTCATCCCCGCCAGCGGGACCCTGCTGCCGCGGGAGGCGGCGGCCGGGGCGGTGTCGGTCATCGCGAGCTGGGCCAGCGCCTCGTCGACGGTCGACGCCGTCGTCCACAGCTGCTTGGGGTCGTGGCCGTCCAGCGAGATCTGCAACGGCCGGCTGCGCCGCAGCACGATGTTGGCGGCGTCGCCCACCTGCACGTCACCGGCGGGGTAAAGGTCGTCGCGCTCGTCGACGTTGAAGCCATTCTCCTGGACGATGTCGATCACCCGCGATTTCATCGTGCTCACATGCATCGCGACGCCGTCGACGGTCAGGGTCACCGTCTTGCTCGCGGAAACCGCGACCGCGCCCGCCAAGCCCAGCGATAAGAGCAGCGCTCCAACCAGGAGGCGCAGCATCGGTGATGAGGATTGATGAAGTTTTGTCAATACAGTCAACGCGCGCTACCCCGACCTCAGCAACCAGTTACGAACCACTCAGCAGGAA
The DNA here is from genome assembly GCF_002086635.1 of Mycobacterium alsense. Lineage (GTDB taxonomy): Bacteria > Actinomycetota > Actinomycetes > Mycobacteriales > Mycobacteriaceae > Mycobacterium > Mycobacterium alsense. The sequence continues at coordinate 29,211 of NZ_MVHD01000009.1, forward strand.
AATCACTACAAATTCCGGGGGCGCGCAGCGCCCCCTTCCGTACGATCACAAGACGGTAACGAACCGGCCAATATTGAGCAACTCCGACGCGGCTGTGTCGGGAAAATCACCCGGCTCCCCCGACCGGATCAGGAGGCGAGGCGATAGACCCGCCGGGCATTGCTGGTCGTGATGTGCGCCAAATCTTCCGGACGCCGACCGAGCAGCTCAGCGATCGCCCGCACAGTATAGGGAAGGCAGTACGGCTCGTTCGCTGCACCCCGGTACGGGTGCGGCGTCAAAAATGGCGCATCGGTTTCCACCAGGAGTTGCTCCGGCGGTATCAACGGGATGGCCTCGCGCAGGGCGCGGGCGTTGCGGAAACTCGCCGTCCCCGAAAGGCTGAGCAACCACCCGCCGTCCACGCAGCGACGCGCCATCGAACTGTCGGAGGAAAAGCAGTGGAAGATCACGGCGTCGGGGGCGCCCTCGGCCGCCAGGACGTCGAGCACCTCGGCGTCGGCGTCCCGGTTGTGGATCATCAGCGGCTTACCGCACCGCTTGGCCAGGTCGATGTGCCACGCGAACGCGTCCCGCTGCACGGCCGGCTCCGCGCATCCGTCCAGGCGGCCCGGCCAGTACAGGTCCATCCCCGTCTCGCCGACGGCCACCACCCTGGGGTGGGCCGCCAGCCGCTCGATCTCGGCGCGGACGTCGTCGTCGAGCGCGCCGGCGCGGGTGGGGTGCAGGGCCACCGCGGCGTAGACCCGCGGATCCCATTCGGCGGCCCGCGTCACCCAGCGCGCCGAGTCCAGGTCGTCGGCGATGGTGACGACCGCGCCCACGCCCACCGCCGCCGCGCGGTCGACGATGGCGCGCACCCCGGCGGCGTCCCGCGCCCCGCAGGCATCGAGGTGGGTGTGCGCGTCGACCAAGGGCGCCAGCGGCTCGGGCGCGGGCGGCGCTTCTCGTTCACCGGAGCGGTTGGAACCCACCGCCACACAATAGGGTGAGTCTCGATGAAGCCCTACTACGTCACCACCGCGATCACGTACCCCAACGCCGCGCCGCACCTGGGGCACGCGTACGAGTACATCGCTACCGACGCCATCGCGCGGTTCAAGCGGCTCGACGGTTTCGACGTGCGCTTCCTGACCGGAACCGACGAGCACGGCCTCAAGGTCGCCCAGGCCGCCGCGGCCGAGGGGCTGCCCACGGCCGAGCTGGCCCGCCGCAACTCGGACGTTTTCCAGCGCCTGCAGGAGCGGCTCAACATCTCGTTCGACCGGTTCATCCGCACCACCGACGCCGACCATCACGAGGCGTCCAAGGAGATCTGGCGCAGGATGACGGCGGCCGGCGACATCTACCTGGACACCTACTCGGGCTGGTACTCGGTGCGCGACGAGCGATTCTTCGTCGAATCCGAGACCGAGGTCCTCGACGACGCCGCCGGGACTCGCATCGCCTCGGAGACCGGCACCCCGGTGACATGGACCGAGGAGCAGACCTATTTCTTCCGGCTCTCGGCGTACGCGGACCGGCTGCTGGCCCACTACGAGGCCAATCCCGACTTCATCGCCCCCGAGGTGCGGCGCAACGAGGTGATCAGCTTCGTCTCCGGCGGCCTGCGCGACCTGTCGATTTCGAGGACCTCGTTCGACTGGGGCGTGCAGGTGCCCGAGCACCCCGACCACATCATGTATGTGTGGGTCGACGCCCTCACCAACTACCTGACCGGCGCGGGCTACCCCGACACCGATTCCGCGTTGTTCCGCCGCTACTGGCCGGCCGACCTGCACATGATCGGCAAGGACATCATCAGGTTCCATGCCGTCTACTGGCCGGCGTTTTTGATGTCGGCCGGAATCGAGCTTCCCCGAAGGGTTTTCGCGCATGGGTTCCTGCTGAACCGGGGCGAGAAGATGAGCAAGTCGGTGGGCAACATCGTCGCGCCCGACGAGCTGGTCGACACGTTCGGGGTGGACCAGGTGCGCTACTTCCTGCTGCGCGAGGTCCCGTTCGGGCAGGACGGCAGCTACAGCGAGGAGGCGATCGTCACCCGGATCAATGCCGACCTGGCCAACGAGCTGGGCAACCTGGCGCAGCGGTCACTGTCGATGGTGGCCAAGAACCTGGGCGGGGTGGTGCCCGAACCGGGCGAGTTCACCGCCGCCGACGACGAGCTGCTGGCCGCCGCCGACGGCCTGCTGGAGCGGGTGCGCGTCCACTTCGACGCCCAGGCGATGCACCTGGGGCTCGAGGCGGTCTGGCTGATGCTCGGCGAGGCGAACAAGTATTTCTCCGCGCAGCAGCCGTGGGTCCTGCGCAAGAGCGAGTCGACGGCCGATCAGGCGAGGTTTCGCACCGTGCTCTACACCACCTGCGAGGCGGTGCGCATCGCGGCGCTGCTGGTGCAGCCCGTCATGCCCGAGTCGGCGGGCCGCCTGCTGGACCTGCTCGGCCAGCCCACCGACCGGCGGGCGTTCGACGCCATCGCCGCGCGGCTGGTGCCCGGCACGGCCCTGCCGGCGCCCACCGGTGTGTTCCCGCGCTGCGAGGCGACGGGCACGGGACCGGTTTCCGGCACGGCCGGCTGAACGAAAATTTGTGTTTTCAGTTTTACCGCAATCGGTTCATATGCATCTTGTCCGTCGATCGGAGAAAGTCTCAAAACCGTTCGATGCGATAGTCCATAATCGGCGTGTGGAGCGACGACGCAACCGGCAACACAGCCAATCACCGATGAGCACCTTGAAGCAGTTGCCCGCGTTGGTCGTTCTGGAAAGAATTCCGATTCCCGTGCTCGCGATCGGGCATGACGGCAGCATCCTGTTTACCAACACCGCGTTCGCCGACATGGTGGGCTGCGAGCCCGAAGAGGTTCTGTCCCTGCGGTTCGACGAGATCTTCCACGAGGCCCCGGAGTCCGATTCGCTGTTGTCTGCCGTGCACGCACTGGCGAACATGGTCGTCGAATTGGCGCACAAGGACGGGTCCGTGGTGCGGGCTTTGATGAGCAAGTCGGCCGTCATGCGCGCCGACGACCAATTCGCCCTCGCGGCGTTTCAGGATTTGACCGAACAATTGTGGGTGGCCGAACGGTAGCCCCGGGCCTCACAGGGATACCACAGGTATGGGTAAGACGGCATTAACCTGCCAGTAGTATGGTCATGCCGTGATCACGACGCGTGAGGAATTGCGTAGCTACCTGGCGTCGGACTTGCGGGCGAACGGTCTCGACCGGTGGAAGTTCCGCTATCGCCTGCTGGAGCGGCCCGCCTATTTTCAGCGCATGCTGCGCAAATCCGAGTACTGGACGAACTCCGCACGCACGCCGTTCGGGCGGCTCGTCGCCGCGTGGCTGCGGCTGCGCACGAAACTGCTCGGCGAGCGGGTGGGCCTGTACGTGTCGCGCAACGTGGCCGGTCCTGGCCTGTCGCTGGTGCACCCGGGCCCGATCTGGGTGCACTACAAGGCCCGGATCGGGGCCAACTGCCGCATCTACCAGGGTGTGACGATCGGTGAGGCAAGGGGCAAGGTCCCCGTCATCGGGGACGACGTGTGGATCTATCCGATGGCGATGGTGCTCGGCGTCGATGTCGGCGACCGCGCCTGCATCCTCGCCGGATCCATCGTCACCAAACCGGTGCCCGACGGCGCGGTGGTGGCCGGCGTCCCCGCCCGCATCGTCGAGTTGAACCGCGCGGCGGTCAGCGCCTAGCCAACCGTGGCGACCCGCAGCGCCCGGCCACGCCGCGCTCGCGATCGCCACTGGTCCGATGGTGGCGACCCGCAGCGCCCGGCCACGCACGCCGCGCTCGCGATCGCCACTGGTCCGATGGTGGCGACCCGCAGCGCCCGGCCACGCCGCGCTCGCGATCGCCACTAGTTTCGGGCGGGCGCGGCCGTCCCCGTGTGGCGCAGCGCCTCGCGGGCGAGGAACTGACGGAAGTACGGCAGCGACGCCTCCGTCGCGATCGAGGCGAGCAAGAGCTCCCACATCTGACCGGTCCGGTCGGCGGTGGCCTCGGCGCTCGGTTTCGCCGCCATGGCGTTGGCCAAAAACCGCGCGCCGAACATCGCGCCCACGATCGACTCACTGACCACGACCGGGTCCAGTTCGTCCCGCAGGTCGCCTTCGGTGGCCGCCCTGCGCGCCTGGGTAGCCATCAGCTCGACCAGGCTCGCGCAGAAGTGCGTGGCCGCCTCGTTGAATCCGCTCAGGGCGGCGGTCAATTGCTCGGCCGCGCGCGCCGTCTTGTCGGAGGTGAGCAGGTTCGCGATCGTGAACGTGCCGTGGATCATGTTCTCCAGCGCCGGCGACGACGACCCGCACACGTTGCGGAACGCGACGAGGATCGTCTCCGAACCCTCCTCGATGATGGCCGACGCCAGCGATTCCTTGGAATCGAAGTGGTGGTAGAGGGCGCCCTTGGTCATCCCGGTCCGCTCGATGATGGTGTTCCATCCCGCCGCCGCGTACCCGACCTCGCCGAAGACGTCTATCGCCGCATCGAGGATCTTTCTCCGGGTGGCTTCCGAGCGAACCTGGCGCGCCATCGCGTCTGTACCTCCGGATTCCGTCTTGTGTGCTTAGGTCCCGGATCTCGACGTCGTACCAAACGTTCCGGCCAGGGCAGTAAGCCTAACAGCCGGTACGACGGGAGCGCCGGTCTGATGTGAATGCATCGAACCTGCGCTCAGATCACGGATTTGGGCTTGATTTCGGTCGTCAATCCGCCCCGGTCGACGTGGAGGTGATGGCCAGTGACGCGCGCCGCCTGAGGAATTGGCGGAAGTACTCGGTCCGGTCCGCCTGCAGGATGCCGGTCAACATCAACAGCCAGCACTTCTCCAGGTCGCGCAGGAACCGCTCGGGCTCTTCCAGATTGCTGGTCTGCCGCAGCCCCATGTGCAGCGAGACCATCAGCCGGCCGACATCCTGCGGGTCGCAGTCCTCGTGGATGTCCCCCTCGGCGATGGCTTGCTCGACGACCCCCGCCAGCGCCTTGGCCCATTCGTCCAGCAGCCGCTTCTGCAGCCCCTCCGACCGGCCGACCGACTCGAGCAGGTTCAGGCCCGCCCGGACTCCATCGGTCTTGATGTCGCCGACGGCGATCAGATAGGAGAAGTCGATGAGGGTCTCCAGGCCCGAAAGCCCGCGGGTGAGCAGTTCTTCCACCTTGGCGGCGCCGTCCGTGGTCTGCCGCTCGATGATCGCCACGGCCAGCGCGTGCTTGGACCGGAAGTGGAAATACATCGCCCCCTTGGTCAGTTCCGCCTGCGCGAGAATGTCGTCGAGGCCGACGTCGTGATAGGCGCGCCGGGCGAACTGGTGGGAGGCGGCCCGCAGAATCTGTCGCCGCGTCGCATCCGCGCGTCCGTCAGTCGAGTGGGCGGTCATCGGAACCGAGGACTCAGCTGTCCGGGGCGGGTCGATCGCGCTGCCGCGTACGCGACTCGAGTGATCATTCCGGCGCCTGCGCCGCGGCCCGGATCGATCGTTTCCACGTTGAGGGTGCCTTCCTCGAGCAGGGCACACACCCGGTTCTAGAGCCAGCACTCACCGGCGTGTTTTCGGCGGCATTTGGACCGTCTTTGAGGTTAGCAGTCAGTCGTGGCGCTGAGGCGTTCAACGCAGCGGGTCGAGTTCGCGAAGTTCGAAATACTTACGGTGCGGTTAGAGGCTGCACTTCGAACTAAAAGTATGTAGAATCTCGCTCCATGTGGTTATCAGTTTGTTGGCCTGGTCAGCGCCTGTTTTCCGGGCGTCGCCCGCGCGGCGCAGCCCGGCCGACGCGCCAACCACTGCGCCGGATGGCGTGCGCGCACGGCCCGCGGCCTGTGTCGTTCGTCACTCCGCCGGCCGTGTCGGCCCCGGCCACCGGCCGGGCTTCGTCCACCGCCGCCGCGGCGGCGGCCCGGTAGAGGCCGGGGGTCCGAGACGATGGATTTTGGCGCGATTCCCCCGGAGATCAACTCCATGAGGATGTACGCCGGTCCGGGCCCGGGGTCGATGGTGGCCGCCGCCGCGGCGTGGGACGACCTGGCCGCAGAGCTGCATTCCGCCGCGGCTTCCTACCGGTCGGTGATCGCGGGATTGACCGTTGGACGGTGGCTGGGCCCGTCCTCGCTGTCCATGGCGTCCGCGTTCGGGCCGTATGCGGCATGGACGGCCGGCGCCGCCGCGCGGGCCCAGGAGGCGGCCAGCCACGCGCAGCTTGCCGTCGACATCTATGAGGAAGCCTTCGCGATGACGGTGCCCCCGGCCGCGGTCGCGGCCAACCGGGCCCAGCTCGCGGTACTGGTCGCGACCAACTTCTTTGGCCAGAACTCCCCGGCGATCGCGCTCAACGAGGCCGAATACGGCGAGATGTGGGCGCAGGACGCCGCGGCCATGTATCAATACGCCGCCAGTTCGGCCGAAGCGGCGGACCTGACGCCGTTCGCGTCGGCGCCGGACGTGACCAACCCCGCCGGTGTCGCGGGGCAGGCGACCGCGGTGTCCGAGGCCGCCGCCGGTGCGACCACCCAGCAGTTCTCGCTGGCCAGCCTGATGTCTTCGCTGTCCTCGATGTTGCAGGGCCTGGCGACGCCGGCCTCGGCGAGCGCCGCCAGCACCGGGTCCGAAACCGCGTGGGGCACGCTGCTGGGCGGGACCGGCCAGTCGGGCCTCTCGCTGTCCAGCTTCATGACCAATTTCCAAGACAACCTGCCCGCCATCCTGCCCGGCTACCTGATGGTGGCCGCGACCCCGCTGTATGGGCTGTCCAGCGTCCTGGGCATGGCCCAGACCATGCAGGGGCTCGCCGCCACCGCCGCCCAGGGCGCCGCCGAGGCCGCCGGGGATGTGGCCGCGGCGGCCACCGAGGCGGCCGAAGGGCTCGGTGGCCTGGGCGCGGGCGTGGCCGGCGGCCTGGGTCAGGCCGCCTCGCTGGGCTCGCTGTCGGTGCCGCCCAGCTGGACGAGCGTCATCCCCGCCGCGCACTTGACCAGCGCGGGCGCGGTGTTGCCGAACGCCGGGGCTCCCGGCGGACTGGGCAACGTGCCGCCCAGCCTGCTGGGCGGCCTGCCGCGGGCGGCGGGCGGCCCGCAGGCGCCCGGCCCGCGCTACGGGCAGATCCCGACCGTGATGGCGCAGCCGCCCTCCGGCGGCTACGGGGCGTCGATCGTATGAGCGCGCCCGTGGTTCCCGGGAGGGCCGGCCCCGGCCCGGCCCTGCATATACCAAAAGTATCGTTACACGCTTCTGTCCGGGGGTTTGGTTTCCCGGGATTGGCGTCAACTCCGGCCGGCTGCGCCCGGACCGGGGGTGCGTCGCGTACCGCAGTCCGCCACACGAAGGGGTCGGTGTCATGAAAGTCGTGCTTTTCTGCGGTGGTTACGGCATGCGGATGCGCACCGCCGAGGGCGACCTCGTCCCCAAACCCCTGCAGATGGTCGGCCCCCGGCCGCTCCTGTGGCACGTGATGCGCTACTACGCCCACTACGGTCACAAGGACTTCATCCTGTGCCTGGGTTACGGCCAGTCGATGGTCAAGGACTTCTTCCTCAACTACCGCGAGATGGAGTCCAACGACTTCGTCATGCGCTCCGGGCAGATCGAGCTGCTCGACTCCGACATGTCCGACTGGACCATCACCTTCGTCGACACCGGGCTGGAGTCCCCGATCGGCGAGCGGCTGCGGCGGGTGCGCAAGTACATCGGCGGCGACCGATACTTCCTCGCCAACTACGCCGACGTGCTGACCGACGCTCCGCTGGACGCGATGATCGACCGGTTGCGGACCAGCGGCGCCGCGGCCTCCATGCTGATCGTGCCGCCGCAGTCGTCCTTCCACTGCGTCGATGTCAGCGCCGACGGCGACATCAAAGAGATCGCCCCCATCGCCAAGTTCCCGATCTGGGTGAACGGCGGCTATTTCGTGCTGACCCAGGAGGTGTTCGACCTCATTCCCGAAAACGGGGACCTCGTCGGCGACGCCTGCATGAGTCTCGCCGGCAGCGGACGGCTGCTGGGGTATCAGCACCACGGCTTCTGGAAACCGGCCGACACGTTCAAGGAGCGCGCGGAGCTCGACGCCGACTACAACGCGGGCAACCGCCCGTGGATGGTGTGGGAGCAGCCCGTCGCGAGACGTTCGGCATGATCCCGCTGCACACCGGCGCGATCGGTTCGATCGCCGCCATCGGGGCGCACTGCGACGACATCGCGATCGGCGCCGGCGCGACGCTGCTGCAAATCGCCCGGCACAACCCCGGTCTCGTCGTGCACGCCCTCGTGCTGACCGGCGCCGGCACCGAGCGCGAGGTCGAGGAGAAGAACGCATTCGCAGCGCTGTTCCCGCACGCCGACGTGCGGTTGACGGTCGCCGACCTGCCCGACGGCCACCTGCCGGAGCATTGGGGCGCCGTCAAGCGCCAGCTCGCCCGGTTCCGCGGCCAGTGCGAGCCCGACCTGGTCCTCGGTCCGCAACGACACGACTACCACCAGGACCACCGCGCGGTCGCCGAGCTCATCCCGACCGAGTTCCGCGCGCACCTGGTGTTGGGCTACGAGATCCTCAAGTGGGAGTCCGACTTGCCCAATCCGGCTCTCTACGTGGACATTCCAAGCAAACTGGCCCGCAAGAAGGCGCAGCTGCTCGCGGAGTCGTATCCGTCCCAATCGGGCCGTGACTGGTTCGACGACGAAGCGTTCCTCGGCCTGATGCGGATCCGCGGCGTGCAGTCGCGGGCCCGCTACGCCGAGGCCTACACGGTCGAAAAGGCGTCGCTGCGTCCGTTCGGCGAACGTTCACACCACTGACAGGGCCGGAGGGACCACGCCATGCGAGTGCTTGTCACCGGCACGGAAGGCTACCTGGGTTGCCTTCTCGCACCGCTGCTTTTGGCCGACGGCCACGAAGTCGTGGGTCTGGACACCGGCTACTACCGGGCCGGCTGGCTGTGCCCGGGCGCGATCGCGGACGCCCCGCATGGGGTCGCGCCGCTCACCCTCATCAAGGACATTCGCGACGTCACCGCCGCCGACCTGCGCGGGTTCGACGCGATCGTGCACATGGCCGAGCTGAGCAACGATCCGATCGGTGACTTGATCGGCGACGTGACCTTTGAGGTAAACCATCGCGGCAGTGTGCATCTGGCCGAGTGTGCCAGGCGCGCCGGCGTCGACCGGTTCATCTACATGTCCTCGTGCAGTGTGTACGGGATCGCCGAAGGCACGGTCGACGAGACCAGCCCCGTCAACCCGCTGACCCCGTACGCCAAATGCAAAGCCCTGGTCGAGCGGGACCTCGGCGCGATGGCCGGCGACGACTTCTCCCCGGTATTCCTGCGCAACGCAACGGCATTCGGCGCCTCACCGAGGATGCGGTTCGACATCGTCCTGAACAACCTGGCCGGCCTCGCATGGACCGAACACCGCATCGCGATGACCAGCGACGGCACGCCGTGGCGCCCCCTGGTCCACGCTCTTGACATAGCCCAGGCCATTCGTTGCGCGCTGCGCGCCGACCGGCAGGCCGTGCACAACCTCGTGGTCAACGTCGGCAGCGACGAAAACAACCGCACGGTGCGCGAGATCGCGGAGACGGTCAACGCCGAATTCCCCGGGTGTGAGCTCAGTTTCGGCCCGCCCAACGCCGACACCCGCAGCTACCGCGTCGCATTCGGCAAGATCCGCGAGGTGTTCCCCGATTTCCGCGCGGCGTGGGACGTCGCGGCCGGGGCCGCGCAACTGCACCGCGTGTTCCAAACGATCGCAATGGAACCCGAGACGTTCCACGGCCGCGGCCATACCCGCCTCAAGCAAATCGAATACCTGCTCAAGACGGGGCAGGTCGACGACCGACTGTTCTGGAAGGAGACGTAGTGAAGTACACGCCCACGAGCGTCGCCGGGGTGACGATCATCGACATCGAGCCCCATCGCGACCATCGCGGCTTCTTCTCTCGATCCTTCTGCGCCGACGAATTCGCGACCCACGGCCTGATTTCCGAAGTGGCACAAACGAGCATCTGCTTCAACCACACCCGCGGGACGGTGCGCGGCCTGCACCGCCAGGCCCCGCCGCACGCGGAGGCAAAGCTGGTGCGGTGCGTGCGCGGTGCGATCGTCGACGTCGCCGTCGACGTCCGCCCCGAGTCGCAGACCTACGGCAAGCACGTGATGGTCGAGCTCAGCGCGGACAACCGCCGGGCGCTGTTCCTGCCCCCATACGTCGCCCACGGATTTCAGACCCTGACCGACGACGCCGAGGTCCTGTACCAGATCAGCGGCCCCTACGCCCCGCACAGCGAGGAGGGATTCCGCTGGGACGACACCGAATTCGGCATCGAGTGGCCGCTGCCGGTGACCGTCGTGTCGGAGAAGGACGCCAGCTGGCCCTACCTGGAGGAGGCGGCGGCCGGGAGCGGGGCGTCATGACGTCGCCTGGCCCGACAGTAGGGCATCTGGGATAGGCCATGAGGGTGTCAGGAGTTCCGGTGCGGATGGTCGTCAGCGGCAGCGTCGTAGAGCGCTGCGACACCGACGAAGTGCTGTCGATCATCGCGACCCGGCTGCGCTCGCGGTCGCCCGGCCTGGCGGTGGGCTCGGTCAACCTCGACCACCTGCACCACTTCCGCACCCTGGGTGAGGCCCCCACGGGCCGGATCGAGTGGCTGCTGCTGGCCGACGGCATGCCGATCGCGTGGCGCGGGCAGCTGCTGACCGCGAAGCCGTGGCCCCGGGTCACCGGCGCCGACCTGCTGCCCGAGGTCCTCGCGCTGGCGGAGTCGACGGGCCGGCGGGTCGGCTTTTTCGGCGGCAGCGTCGAGACCCACCGCCTGCTGGCGCAGCGCCTGCGGGCGCGCTACCCCGCGCTCGTGGTCTCGGGAATGTGGGCGCCCGACCCGGCCCACATCGAATCGTCTTCCGAGGCTCTCGTCGCCGACATCCGCGTGGCCGGCACCGACATCCTGGTGGTCAGCCTGGGCAAGCCGCGCCAGGAGCAGTGGATCGACCGGCACGGCTTCGCCACCGGGGCAAAGGTTTTCCTGCCGAGCGGCGGCGCCATCGACTTCCTGGCCGGCATGACCCGCCGGGCGCCGCGGTGGATGCAGCGCGTCGGGCTGGAGTGGTTCTACCGGCTGACGCGCGAACCCCGGCGGCTGGCGCGCCGGTACCTGGTGCAGGGCCCGCTCGCGCTGCTGCGCGCGTCACGGGCGCAGCTCATCTGCTATCCCGGCGTCTACTACGCCGGGACACCGTCGGTCGAGGTCTCCGAAACCCTTCCCGTCGCAGTCGAATCGGCGAGCGCGTAGGCGAGGGACCGACCACGATGACGACGACGCTTCGAGCCGGAACCGCGCTCACGGCGCTGCCCGCGCCCCCGCTGCCACGGGCGCGGGCCAGGGTCGCCTCCCGCTGGCAACACCGGTACTCGGCGCGTCTGCGCATCACCGACGCGGCGATCGTCTGCGCCGCGGTCGCCCTCGCCCAGTTGGTGAGGTTCGGCGACGCGCCGAACACATCCGGGTACCCGGGCCAGTTGATGACGCTGTTCTCGGCCCTCTTTGCGGCGCTGTGGCTTTCGTCCCTGTCGATGTTCCAAACGAGGTCGACCCGGATCATCGGCGCCGGGATCGATGAGTACCGCCGCATTGCCAGCGCGTCGTTCTGGACGTTCGGGTTCATCGCCATCGTCACGCTGCTCGCCAAGATCGACCTGGCGCGCGGCTATCTGGCGGTCGCGCTGCCCGCCGGCACCGTCGGGCTGCTGGCCAGCCGCAACCTGTGGCGCAAGCACGTCTGGCGCAAACGCAGGCACGGCGAATACCAGACCATGGTGCTGGCGATCGGCGACCGGCGGGGCGTTTCGCACCTGGCCCGCGAGCTGATCCGCAACCCCAACGACGGCTACGTGGTGGTCGGCGTATGCATCCCCGGATACGGGCCACCCCGGGGCGAAACGCTGACGGTCCAGGGCCGCAAGATCGCCATCCTCGGCGACGAGGCCGCGGCGGTGGCCGCGATCGCCGAGTGCGGCGCAGACACGGTGGCGGTGACGCGCACCGAACATTTCGGCGTGCACGGGATCCGGGACCTGATGTGGCGGCTGGAGACGATGGACGTCGACCTCGTGGTGTCCCCGGGGATGGTCGACGTCGCCGGGGCGCGGCTGACCCTCAAGCCGATCGCGGGCTTTCCGCTGCTGCATGTCCAGAAGCCGCAATACGAAGGGACGCAACGGTTTCAGAAGCGAGCCTTCGACTTCTGCTTTTCGCTGGCCGCGCTCGTCGGGACGTCCCCGCTGCTCGTCGCGGCGGCCGTCGGGATCAAGGCCACCAGCAAGGGGCCGGTCTTCTACCGCGCCGAGCGCATCGGCCTGGACGGCAGGCCCTTCACGATGCTCAAGTTCCGGACCATGGTCGACGGCGCCGACACCCAGGTCGACAGCCTGCTGCCGCTCAACGAGGGTGCCGGCGGCGTGCTGTTCAAAATCCGGCAGGACCCACGGGTCACGGCCGTCGGGAAGGTCCTTCGCCGATTCAGCATCGACGAGCTGCCGCAGTTCATCAACGTGCTCAAGCAGGACATGAGCGTCGTCGGACCGCGGCCCCCGTTGCGGCGGGAGGTCGAGAACTACGACGGCGAGGTCAAGCGGCGACTGCTGGTGAAGCCGGGGGTGACCGGCCTGTGGCAGGTCAGCGGCCGCTCGGACCTGTCCTGGGAGGACTCGGTGCGGCTCGACCTGTCCTATGTCGACAACTGGTCGATGGCCGGCGACCTGGTGATCATCGCGCGGACCCTCAAGGCCGTACTGACCAGCGACGGGGCCTACTGATGGGAAGCGAAGCGGTGATCGAGCAGGCCCGGTCGTCGCTGGCTCCGGGCGCCCCCTCGGTGCCGCGGTCGCGGATCGCGCACGCGTTCTCCGTCCAGCTGATCTGCCGGGCGCTGGGGATGGTGGCCTCGGTGGTCTCGGTCGCGATGACCGCCCGCTACCTCGGCCCGGGCCGCTACGGCCAGCTGACCATCGCGGTCGCCTTCGTCGGAATGTGGGCCAGCCTGGCCGATCTCGGCATCGGCACCGTAATCGTGCGCCGTGTCACGTCGGGCACCGGCGACCTGGAGCGCCTCGTTCGAGTCAACAGCGGCCTGTCGCTGGTCTACTGCCTGCCGCTTGCGGCGCTCGCGGCGGGTTCGGGCCTGCTGCTCTACCGCGACGGTGACGTGCGGCTGATGCTCGTGGTGCTGTCGGGCCAGCTGCTGATGCTGACGATGACGACGCGCTTCGAGCCGGTTTTCCTTTCCACCGTGCGCTTTTCGGCCGTGGCCGTGTCCGACGTCGCCGGCCGGCTGGGCACGCTGTCGATGGTGAGCTACCTCGTCGCCATGCACGCCGACGTCATCTGGTTCGCGGTCGCCCAGCTCATACCGCCGGCCCTGCAGCTGCTGATCCAGGGCACCGCGGCGGCCCGGCACATCTCCCTGCGACCGATCTTCGCGCCCCGCGAAGTCGCGGACCTGTTGCGGGAGAGCGCATTTCCGATCGGCGTGGCCGTGCTCGGCGTGCTGTACTGGCGTGCCGACGGTGTCATCCTGTCGAAGGTGAGCACGCATGCCGAAGTCGGGGTCTACGGGCTGGCCTACACCGTCGCGTTCAACACCCTGGTGGTCTCGATGTTCTTTCTCAAGGCGACGCTGTCGACGGCCACCGAACTGTTCTCGCGCGACGTCGCCGCGTTCGCCGGCTTCCTGCGCCGCTGCGTTGAGCTGATGTACTTCGTCGGCGTCCCGGTGGCCCTCATCGGCGCGCTGCTGTCGCGACCGCTGATCGAATTGTTCGGCGACCGGGATTTCGTCGAGCGTGGCGCGCCGACCCTGGCGATGCTGTTCGTCGCGGTGGCACTGCGTTTCGTCACCGGCACGCTCGGTCAGGCGCTCTTCGCGTGCCACCACCAGAAGTTCCTTTTCCGGCTCTCGATCGCGACGCTGGCGTGCAACGTCGCGCTGAACCTGGTGCTGGACGGGCGATTCGGCGCGGTGGGAGCCGGGCTCGCGCTGGTGGGCACCGAGTTGTTCGGGATGGTGGTGGCCAGCTGGTGGCTGCGCCGCGTATGCGGCTACCGCACGCCGGTGGCATTCCTGGTTCGGCTGCTCGCGCCCACCGGGGCCTGCGTCGCGCTGGCGCTGCTGCTGTCCGGGCACCACGTGGTGGCGATCGTGGCGGCGGCCGCTGGGGCGTACCTGCTCACCAGCGCGGCGATCGGGCCGTTCACCTGGTCGACCTTGACCGCGCTTCTCAAGAAACAGGTGGTGACGTGACAACGGACGTGGATCGGACGTATCTGAAGCGGCCGGTCAACGGCACGGCGCCGCTGCCGTCGCAGCGGCCGCTGGCGGTGCTGATCGTGACCTACAAGAGCCATGACCTCGTGGAGCACTGCCTGGCCAGCGTCGCCGAACACCTGCCCGGCCTGCCGGTGTACGTCTACGAGAACAGCGGCGAGGCGTACCCCGGCCGCGAGGAGCTGGCCGCGCGGCACCCCGACGTCCACTGGGTGCTGGGCCCGGTCAACCTCGGCTTCGGCGCCGCCTTCAATGCGCTGGTGGAGCACGCACCCGCCGACACGGACCTGTTGCTCCTGAACGCCGACACCCGCCTGCAGGGACCGCTGAGCCGCACCAGGGAGTTACTCCGCCGGCCAGGGGTGGCCGCGGTCTCGCCGTTGATTCGCGACGACGGCGCGCCCGGCCCGGCCCGGTGGGACGTCGCGACGCGCCGCCGGACCCTGTGCCGGGCGCTGGTGGCCTCCGCCGGCCACTCCAATTCGCTTCGTGGTACGCCGATATCGCACCTCTACGCCCGTCAGCCGACCGAGTCGCAGAACATCGACGGCTACTTGGGCGGTGCGTGCCTGGCGATAAGCCGCGCCGCCTGGAACCAGGTCGGCGGCATGGACGAGGAGTTCTTTCTCTTCGGCGAGGAGACCGATTGGCAGGAGCGCGCCAAGGCGGCGGGTTGGCGCATTCTGCTCGCCGACGAGCTCGAGATCGAGCATGGCAATCCCGCGGCGGCTGCCGAGGGAGGCGAACCCGACTCGGCGCACGGCGCGCCGGTGTCCACCGCCGAACGCCAGCGCAACCGCGACCTGTTGCGCGCCAACATAGCGCTGCTGCTGGAACGCCGATACGGCGTTCACCGTGCGGACGTTTACCTTGCCGGCACGACCGTGCTGGACCGGCTGCAGCGCTCCAAGAAAGACGCGCGAAGGCGATACACCGCGGGCAGGCGCACGGGCAAGCCATCGATCGTGATCACTACCAACCGCCTGGTCTACGGCGGCGCCGAACGCCAAAAGACCTTGTTGGCAGCCGAATTGGACCGCCGCGGTTACCCGGTCACCATCGTCTGCATGCAGCGGTTCGGGCCATTGATCAGGGAGATCCCGCACACGGTGCGAGTGGTGCGCCAGCCGTGGTGGGCGCCTTCGGTCGACCTGCCCGAGGGCGAGGCGATACTGATCAGTGGTGACACCAACACCGAAACCGGATTCGCGACGTTGTGGCGGGCGGCCGCCGGTGGGCGCCGCTGGCTGGTCGCCCCCCACGTCCCACCGGAAACCGACCGGGCCATCTATTCGCGACCCCTTGCCGCCGCGATGAGTCGTTCGGACGGATTTATCGTTCTGGCCCAACGGCAGTGGGAGATGTTGAATGTGCATCATCGGCTCAAGGGACGTCTCTTCGTCGCGCCCAATGGCGTCCTGGTGACCGACGGTCCGGGTCACCGGGCGCGCAAACCGGGCGAGCCGCCGCACTTGGTGATGCTTTCCCGCATCGTCGAGCACAAGAACCCCCATCTGCTGATCGAGGCGCTCGCCGGCCTGACCGACATGCCCTGGAAACTCTCGATATTCGGTGACGGCCCGGACCGGGAACGCCTGCAGGCGCGCACGCCCGCCGAGTTGCGCGACCGCGTGCTGTGGCGCGGATGGTCGGCCGGGCCGGGTCCCGCGTTGGCCGACGCGGACCTGCTCTGCGTGCCCAGCCGCTCCGAGGCGTTCCCGCTCGTCATTCTGGAGGCGATGGCACGGGGGGTTCCCGTCGCGGCGTCAGCGACTTGCGCCGTGCCGGAAATGCTCGACTTCGGCAGGGCGGGGTTCGTGGTCGAGCCTTTTTCGGTGGCGGAATGGCGAGGCCGATTGGCGGAGATTCTCGGCAACCCCGACGCGCTTCCGGCGATCGGACGGCGCGGCTACGAGCGCGCGCACGCGCATTACACGGTGCAGGCCATGGCCGACGCGTACGTCGAGGCGATTGATGCGATGATCTCCGGCCAGCGACACGACGGATCGGGAGCCCGATGAATTGCCGCTTGTGTGACTCTGATCGACTGCTCAGCGTCCTGGACCTCGGCGCGACTCCGCCATGCGAAAAGATCCTCGCCGCCGACGAACTCGACCTGCCGGAGACGACCTATCCCCTACACCTCCGCCTGTGCGAGGACTGCCTGCTGCTGCAGATACCCGCGCTCATCACCCCGGAGGAGACCTTCACCGAATACGCCTACTACTCCTCATATTCGGACAGTTGGGTGCAACACGCGAAGGACTTCGTCGGCGGAGCCACCCAGCGGCTCGGGCTGGGCTCCGGCTCGCGGGTGGTGGAAGTCGCCAGCAACGACGGCTACCTGCTTCAGCACTTCGTCGCCGCGGGGGTCCCGTGCCTGGGAATCGAGCCGTCGGAAAACGTGGGCGGCGCCGCCCGGGAGCGCAATGTCCCAACCCTGACGGCGTTTCTCGACGAGGAGGTCGCGGCGAAGGTCCGTAACGAACACGGGCCGGCCGACCTGGTCATCGCCAACAACGTCTACGCGCACATCCCGGATCTGCGGGGCTTCACCCGGTCCCTGCGGATACTCATGGACGACGACGGCTGGTTGAGCATCGAGGTGCACCATGCGCTGAACTTGGTGCGGCTGGGACAATTCGACACTATCTATCACGAGCACTTCCAGTACTACACGTTGTTTTCGGCGATCGGCGCGCTGGCCACGGCCGGGCTGGCCGTCGTCGACGTCGAACTGCTGCCCACTCACGGCGGATCGCTTCGCATCTGGGCGCGCTCGGCGGAGATCGCCGGACGACCCTCCGAGCGGGTGGAAAAGGTGATGCGCGCCGAACAGGACGCGGGGCTGCACCATGTCGACGGTTATCTGCGGCTTCAGTCAAAAACCGAGGCCATCCGGCACGAGCTGCTGGGCTTCCTGCTGCGGTGCCGCGCCGAAGGCAAGCGGGTGGTCGGCTACGGCGCACCGGGCAAGGGCAACACCCTGCTGAACTACTGCGGGATCCGTAGCGATCTGCTGGAATACACGGTCGATCGAAACCCGTACAAGCACGATCACTTCACACCGGGCGCGCGGATCCCGATCCACGAACCGGGACGGATCGCCACCGACCGCCCCGACGTCGTCCTCGCGCTGCCCTGGAATCTGGAAGCCGAGCTGACCGAGCAACTCGGCTACATCGCCGAGTGGGGCGGCCAGTTGGTGTTTCCTCTTCCGACCCTGCACGCGGTGGCCGGCGGTGCGCCATGAGCATCTGTCGCGGCTGCGGCGGGACGGAACTGTGCCGGGTACTGGACCTGGGAAGCGTACCGGCCGCCGACAACTTTCCGCTGGCGGAAGAGCCGATCAGCCCAATGGAGTCCGCGCATCCACTCGCGATGGATCTGTGCACGGGGTGCGGTCTTGCCCAGCTCGCGACCGACGACACGAGCGCCGAGGAACCCCGGGGCATTGAACCACTTGCCTTGCGCGAGCAGGCCGCTGACGCCGTACAACGGGTAGCGGATGCGGGCTGGCTGCGCGGCGCCACCGTGCGTGAATTCGGCAGCCCGCACGGCGGGACGTGGTTGCCGCTGCTCGAGCCGCGCGGATTCGCCGAAGCCGGGCGCGCCGGGTCGGTGTGCGATGTCGTGCTCGACTCGTTCGGCATGATGCACGAGCCGGACCAGCGGCTGGCATTCGCGCGCCGCGCGCGGGCCACTGCGCCGGATGGCGTGCTGCTGCTGCAATTTCACTCGCTGTTGACGATCGTCGGCCAGGGGCAATGGAGCGCGTTGCGCCACGGCCACTTCGCGTACTACTCGCTGACCGCGCTGGCCGGGCTGCTCGCCGCGGCCGGCATGAGCGTGGCCTCGGCGTGGGAGTTCGACCTCTATGGCGGCACGGTGCTGGTCGCCGCCGTGCACGGCCCTGCCGAGCCCGATCAACGCGCCAGGGCCATCCTGGCGCGCGAGCACGACTCGGGCATCACCGATCCCACTGCGGTGCGCCGCCTGCAGTGCGCGGCCGAGCGTCACGCGGCCCGCCTGCGCGACTGGCTCGTGGCGCAAGCGGCCGTCGGACAAACCGTCTACGGCTACGGCGCCGGCTCACGTGTACCGTCGCTGTTCACCATCGCCGGCGTCGACCGCCGTCTCGTGCGGGCGGTGGCCGACGCGTCACCGGCAAAACGGGGCCGCCGCATTCCCGGGACCGACGTCGCCATCATCTCCCCCGAACAGCTGATCGCGGCCCAGCCCGATCGGGTCATGCTGACGCTGCCGGACCTCTACGACGAGGTCCGCCGGGCGTATCCGCAACTCGACGGGCGCTGGTGGCTCGACCCCGGCGCCAACGCGGGCGGGGCAGGGCTATGAATCCGATTCGGGTGCTTTGGCTTTCGCCGTGGATGCGGCCGCTGGCGCGCGTGCAGGCCGAGGCGCTGCGGCAGCGAGGGGCCGACGTGCTGTTGGTGACCTCCGACCAGCACCCCGAATCCGACACCGCCCGCGACTACGAGCTGGTGCTCGACCCGCGGTTCCGCACGGCCGGGACGTGGCCGTCCAGCTTCGCCGCCTGGCGCCGCATCCGGGGGTACCGGCCGGACGTGGTGATCGCCGAGCTGGTGCGCGATCCGCGGTGGATCGCCCTGGCCGGCAACGCGCCGCGCGTGCAGCTGGTGCACGACGACGGGCCGCACGACGCCGGTGAGCAGCGGCCGGCCTACGAGCGCGCGGTCTTCGACCGCTGGGGTGCCCACTCGGCGGCGACGGTGGTCTACAGCGACTACGTCGCGGCCGCCGTGAGCACCCGCCGGGACGTGGACGGAACTCCGGTGCATGTGCTGCCGCTCACGAGCGACCTCGACCTGGGGCTGGTTCCGCCGCCGGTCGGCGCCGGGGGGCGCCGCGATTTCGTGATGGTGGGCCGGCTCAACCCCTACAAGAACATCGACGTGGTGCTGCAGGCGTGGCGCCGCCACGTCGACGGCGCCGGTTGGCGCGGTGACGACCTGGTGCTCATCGGCGACGGGCCGATCGGCCTCGGAAGCGCTCAATTGCCGCCGCACGTGCGGTGGCGTTCCGGCGCGTACCGCTACGCCGACGTCGTCGAGATACTCTCGGCGGCAAAGGGTTCCGTCGTCCACTACCGCCGGGCCTCGCAGAGCGGGGTGCAGGTGCTCAGCATGCAGCTGGGGGTGATGCCGATCGTCTCCACCGTCGGCGCGCTGCCCGAGTACCAGCCGCCGGGCGGCCCGGTGGTCGGCGTCGACGACGTCGCGGGCCTGGCCGCCGCATTCGACACCCTGGCCGATCCGACCGTGGCGGCGCGCCGCGGGGCCGAGGCGGCGCGCCACTACGCACAGCGATTCAGCGTCGACGAAGTCGCGGACCGTCTGTTCGATGTCCTGGCCGAGGTGCTGGTCACGCGCCCGCCGTTCGGCGCGCGTGAACTCGAGAGCGCCGCGCGGCGCCGAGAAAGGTTTTAGCCCATGGATTTCCGCACGTTTGTCCGGACGCTGGCGGCGCACTGGAAGCTGTTCGCCGGCGCCCTGCTGGCCTGTCTGGCCGGGGCCGCCGCCGTCACCGCGTTCCAGACCAAGAGCTACCAGTCGGCGGCGACCGTCCTCATCTCGTTCTCCGGGGAGACCGACCTCGCCCAGGTGTACTCGGGAACGCAGGCCGTCCAGGAGCGGCTGTCGTCGTACGCGGCGATCGCCGGTGGACACACGGTGGCCGAGCGCGCGGTCAAGCAGTTCCACCTGCCCGTCAGCGCCGACCTCCTCGCCAGCGAGACCCACGTGGAATACACCGCCAAGTCGACCCTGCTCAGCATCTCCGTCACCGACACCGACCCCAATCGTGCTGCGGCACTGGCGAAGGCGATGGCCGATACGTTCGCCGGGATGGTCGGCACCCTCGGGGTGGCCCCCCGCGATCCGGTCGCGCTGGTGAGTAGCGGACCGCCCCAGGCCCCCGCCCCCCAGGCACCCGCACCGACCGACGCCGACGGCCAGACCGATGCCGACACGCCGCCGCTGCCGGACCCGCAGGTGCCGCCGCAGGTGTCCCCCACCGGACTGCCGCAGCCGTCGCCCAGCCTGCCCGTGGCCCGGGCCACGGTGATCGAGCAGCCCGGCGTCCCGGATAGCCCCATCAAGCCGGTGCCGGCACGCAACATGGCCATGGGCCTGGCCGCCGGCCTGCTCCTGGGAACGGGGGTGGCGTTGACGCGAGAGGCCGCCGACCGCACCGTGCGCGACCGCGCGAAGCTGGAACGGCTCTCAGAGTTGCCGACCCTGGCCGAACTGCCCGGAAAGCGCGGCACCGCACCGCGGTTCGGCACGAACATCTCGTTCGACGACGCGGTCCGCGGCCTGCGTGCGCGGCTGCTGCGCGCGATGGGAGCGGGAACGCGCCGCGTCCTGCTGACCGCGCCGTTCGGCGGCGAGGGAACGACGACGACGGCGGTGAACCTGGCGCGGGCGTTCGCCGAATCCGGCGAAGAGGCCCTGCTCGTCGAGGGCGACACGCGCCGGCCGGTGGTCGCCGGCCTGCTCAAGGTCGACTCCGGCGAGGGGCTGGCCCACGCCCTGTCCGACCCCGGCATCGCGACGCAAGCCGTCAAGCCGACGTCGATTCCGCGGCTGTTCGTCCTGGCGTCGCGCTATGTGCGCCGGGACACGCTGCCCAGCAGCGCCTACCTGCCGGAGGTGCTCGACAAGGTGCTGGACGACGTGTCGGCCGCCTTCGACCGCACGGTGGTCGACGGGCCACCCGTGCTGGCGACGGCCGACTCCGGCCTGCTGGCCGGGGCGGTGCAGGCCACGGTGTTGGTGGTCCGGGCGGGGCGCACCACCGAGGACGAGCTGCGCGACGCGTTGATCGCGTTGCGCGCGGCGGGCGCCGACGTCGTCGGCACCGTGCTGACCGACGCCCGGATGCCCCGGCACGCGCGGGCGTCGGCGCGGACCTACCGCGCAAAGGTGGGCCGCTCGGCGTGATCCTGTACCTGCGGAGTCGGCACCGACTCGCGATGTCGGGGGCCATCCTGGCGGTATTCACGTTGGGGTGCTTCGTCTTCGGCGTGCTGTCCGTGCGCAACACCACCCAGGGCGTGATGTTGATCGGCGCGACGTTCTGCGTGATCGTGTACTGGACCAAGCGCGAGGCCATGATCTGGGTCGGACTCTTCTTGGCCTTCGCGTCGCTGCCCCAGGGCCTGCCACCCGGCAAAGTCATTGGCCCGGTGGCGATCTACGGCCACCACGTGCCGTTGTTCCTGGCGATC
This sequence comes from Mycobacterium alsense, assembly GCF_002086635.1. Lineage (GTDB taxonomy): Bacteria > Actinomycetota > Actinomycetes > Mycobacteriales > Mycobacteriaceae > Mycobacterium > Mycobacterium alsense. The sequence continues at coordinate 50,803 of NZ_MVHD01000009.1, forward strand.
TGCTACCTGATCCCGGTCGTGCGGCCGCGGCTCGTCGACTACGCGCTGCCGCTGTTGTTCACCTCGACGGTCGTGTACTTCACCGCCGTCGGGTTCGCGACGGGACACAACCCCCGGTCGATCATCCACGAAGCGACGTTTTTGCTCGAGATGGTCGCCGGGTTCATCCTCGCGCTGCTGATCGTGTACGGCGAGTACATGAAGGGCGTCGTGCAGGCGATCGCCCTGACCCTGTGGATCTCGGCGGGCCTGTCCGTGTTGTGTTCGTTGCACGTCCTCCGGCTGGCCGGCCGGGCGGAGAGCCTCGACGGCACGGCCGGCGCCGCGGCCACCAGGGTGATCACCAATACCCTCACCCCGTCCATCGCCGTGCTTACGGTGCTGGTCGCCGCCGGCATCGTCGGCCGCGTCAGGCCCCTGACGTTTCTCGTATATGCCCCGCCCGCCCTGATCATTTCGATGCTCGCGTTCTCCCGCAACACCCTCATCTGCGTCGGTGTGGCCGCGGCCGTCGCCTTCGTCACCACCCTGAGTTGGTCGTCCCTGCGCCGCGCGACCAGGCTGACCGTCGCCGCCTCGGTGATCCTGGCGGTGGCGGTGCCCGGCGCCCTGTTCTTGCTGCAGCACTCGACGGCCGGGGAGTGGCTCGGCGGCCAGATCGCCGGGTTCAGCCACCGCGTGCTGGGCGGCGTGTCCAAGCAGGCACTCGCCGTCGACTCCTCGACGCTGGCCAGGTTGGCCGAGGACGGCAACCTCGACCGTGCGATCGCCCAGGCGCCGGTGTTCGGTCACGGGCTCGGCTACGCCTACCAGCAGCCGTTCGGCAACGACCCGGACGAGTTCACCAACACGCTTGGCACCACCTACGCGCACAACTTCTACCTGTGGTGGCTGGCCAAGGCGGGCGCGGTGGGCATGGCCGCGTTCGCGTCGTTCGCGCTCCTCCCGCTGGGCCGCGCGCTGCGCAGCGCATCGGCGCCGGCGAAGGTCGCCGTCGCGGTCAGCGTCGGCCTGCTGGTGATGTGCATCGTCGACCCGCTGCCCGAGGACCCGGCCAACGCGCTGACCCTGGGCCTGTCGCTGGGCGCGGCCTGGGCCTTCGCCCGCCCGCGACGCCGGCCCGGGCCCGCGGCGTCCGCCGCCGCGCCCGCCCCGCCGGCCCACACCCGGCCGCTGGTGGGGGCGCCGCGGTGAGCCCAGGGCGAGGGCCGGTGCGCGTGCTGGTGGTGGGGCCGGCGCCGGCCGCGGCACACAGCCGTGGCGGCATGGCGACGGTGGCCGCCTTGATGGCGGCGCATCCCGACGAACGGATCCGCGTCACGGTGGTGCCCACCTACGTCGACGGATCGCGCTGGGCGAAGCTTCTCGTGGGCGTGCGCGGAATGCTGTGCGCCAGTTGGCTGCTGCTGCGCGGCCGCGCCGACGTGTTGCACGTGAACCTGGCCCACGGCGGCAGCGTGCTGCGCAAAGCGGCGCCGTTGTGGGCGGCGCGGCGCGCGGGCGTGCCCGCGGTGGTGCACGGGCACAGCTTCGACTTCGGTGGCTGGTTCGACCGGCTGTCGACGCCGGCCCGGGCGGTGGCGCGCCGCATGCTGGTCGCCGATCGCTGGCTGGTGCTGGGCGAGCGCCACGTCGAAGAATACGCGAGCCGGCTGGGGCTGGACCGTCACCGAATCAGCCCGCTGCACAACGCCGTCCGGATCCCCGCGGCGGGGGTGTCGCAGCGGGATGTCCAGACGGTGCACGCCGTGGCGCTGGGCCGCATGGGCGCGCGCAAGGGCAGCTACGACATCGTCTCGGCCGTGGGCGCGCTCGAGGCGACGGTGCGCGACCGGCTGCGGGTGACGCTGGCCGGCGACGGCGACACCGGCGGGGTGCGCGCCGCGGTGGCCGCGGCGGGACTGGGCGCGACGATTCACGTGGCCGGCTGGCTGGACCCCACCGCGCGCGACGAACTATTGGGCGCCGCACACGTTTTCCTGCTGCCCAGCAGGGACGAGGGGCTGCCGATGGCGCTGCTGGAGGCCATGGCGTACGGGTTGGCGCCGGTGACCACGACCGTAGGCAGCATCGGCGAGGCCATCAGCGGCGGGGCCACCGGCATGGTGGTGCAACCGGGATCGCCGGAGCAGATCGCCGACGCGCTCACCGCCCTCGTCACCGACGACACCCTGCGGGCGCGGCTGGGCGCCGCCGCCCGCGAGCGTGCCGCCGACTTCGGGCTTACCCGCTGGTACGAATCGCTGGCCGGGCTGTGGACCGCCCAAGCCGGACGCGACAGGTCACTTGCCGTTGGCTGACGTCGTCGAGTCGCGCGGGATGTCCAGCGTCGCGATCGGATACAGACCCGCGGGGTCGCGGCCGTCGCGGGCCAGCGCCATGGGCGCGTAGTTCACCACGTGCGATGCGTCCGGCTTGTGCTGCTGCCAGTCCACGGACGCGCGCAGCGTGTAGTGCCCCGGCGCCAGGCCCGCCAGGTCGATGCGCACCGTCTCGGTCGACGACGCCGGCACCGCCTCCTCGCGCGAGGAACTGGTGTCGTCGTGCACCAGGGTCTTGAGGTTGACCGTCGCGGGCAGGCTGCGGACCACCGCTCCGGAGAAGTCGACCAGTTTGTAGCCGGGCGCCCAGTGTTCGGTGGCCGCCGCCGACCCGTAGTTCGTCCACACCGCCGATATCGTCGCCACCTTGCCCTGTACCGACTGGGAGCCCGGCCGCGCCTCGACCGAGTACCGGTAGCCCGCCGAGGTATTGGCCCGGGCCCACAGCAGAAACAGGCCCGGATCCATCGCCGAGGTGGAGTCGCGGTCGGCGAAGTTGGCGCTCGACGTCATCGACACGTGGTACTTGACGACGTCGTGCAGGCCCTTCTCGTAATAGGAGCGCGGGTCGTTACCGCTGGACAACTGGCACCACTCGGTGATCACCGGCGCCGAGGCCAGCCGCTGCTTGATCGCATTCACCAGGGCGTCGTTCTTTCGCACATAGTAGGAATCGTTGGACTCGGCCCACGCCGGCAGTGGCGCCTGGACACCGAGGCAGTCCGAACGGATACCCACCGGCGCCGATAGCCTCTTGGTCACGTTGTCGGCCAGCAGCTCGCGCACGATCTCCGGATTCTGCGGGGTGGTCACCAATTGCGTGTGGGGGAACGCGGCGACGTTCGCGGCGACCAGCTGGTGGATGGCGTCGGTGGTGATGCTCTGGTCGCGGAACTGGCTGTAATAGCCCAGGATTCGCTCGCTGTCGTCGGGTGCGGGGCCGGGCGCGTTCAGCACGTCACGCAGGTACGCGACGTGGTTCTCGCTGAAGTCCCCGTACCCGGAGAACTCGAAGACGCTCAGCCGCTCGTCGCCGTCGTAGCGGCGGCCCAGCGCGGCGAGCAGCTGCCCGAACGCGTTGAGGTAGTTGGGGTCGTTCCAGTTCGGCACCACCTGCGTCACCCCGGGCGTCGGACTGTTCGGCGGCGACGAATAGTCGGTGGTGGCACCCGGAGTGGCGCGCACCCAGTCGGGCACCGCGATGTTGGTGTTGTTCGGATAGGAGGCGTTGCAGCACGAGTTGTAAGCGAGCACGCGCAGGGTCAGCCGCATGTTGCGGTTGCCCAGCTTCGTCAGCGCGTCGTCGATCACGCTGAAGTCGAACTTGCGATCGTCGGGCGCGTCGGGCGGCAGCGTGCGCGGATCGACCGGCTGCAGCTGCCGCCACGACACCCGCAGGCTGGCGTCGTAGGAGGCGGGCCACGCCGGATAGCGCTGCTGCGCCGGATTGCCTTGCGGGAACAGCGGAACCAGCAGGTCCTCGTACTGGCCACGCAGCGGGTTGGGGATTTCCTGGACGGCGGACGGGATGGCCGGAAAGACCATCGCCGACAGCGGGCCCGGGTTCGGGTGGCCACCGCACCCGTTCAGCAGCACCGCCGTGCACGCGACGACGACCGCCGTGCCCTTTTTTGTTGATCGAAGCATGGTCACCGGGTCAGATCGCACCTAACGACAACGCCTCGCGGTCGGCGAGGAAGGGCATCGGCATCCACCGGGCGGCCAGCAGCGCCTCCATCGCGTTGCCGGGCACCGGCCGTGACAGCAGGAAGCCCTGCGCGCGATGGCACCCGTGCTGCATCAAAGTCAGTGCGGCGGCCGGGGTTTCGACTCCCTCGGCGACCAATTGCAGGCCGAAGGCCTCGGCCAGGCCGATGATCGCCCGGACGATGGCCAGGTCGCCGGCGTTGGTGCCCAGGTCGCGAACGAACCCGGTGTCGATCTTGAGCATGTCGACCGGGAGCGACTTCAGATGCGACAGAACCGCGTAGCCGGTGCCGAAGTCGTCGATGGCAATCTGGACCCCGACCTCCTTGAGCTCGGCCAGGGTCTTGCGGGTGGTTTCGATGTCGTGCACCACGGCCCGTTCGGTGATCTCCAGGCACACCGACCCGCCGTCGATGCCGAACTCCTCGATGGTGTCGGCGACGCTGCGCACGAAACCGCGCGTGATCAATTGGATCGGCGACACATTGATGCGCAGGATCGCGCTCTGCCCAACACCATTGGCGCGCCACCGGCTGAATTCGGCGCAGGCGCTTCGCATCACCCACCGGCCCAGCTCCCCGGCGAGGTTGGTCGACTCGGCCACCCCGATGAACGAGTCCGGCAGCAGCAGCCCCCAGATCGGGTGCCGCCACCGCACCAGTGCCTCCGCGGCCACGATGGCCCCGGTCCACAGGTCGACCTCGGGCAGGTAATGCAGCAGCAGCGCCTCGCTGTCGATGTCGCCCTGCAGGTGCAGCTCGATGTCGTTGCGGAAGGCGCTTTTCAGCGACATGTCATCGGTGGACAACGCGACCTGGTTGCCGCCGCCGCGCTTGGCGGTCAGTACGGCCTCGTCGGCCCGCCGCAGCAGGTCGGTGCTGTTGTCCCGCCCCGGCATGCCCACTGCCAGCCCGATGCTCACGGTGCGGGTGATCATGTGCCCGCCGATGGCCAGGCGCTCACGCAGCATCGCCCCCAGGCGGCGGGCGAACGACTCCGCGGTGCCCGTCGACATGGGTGGGTCCGGGATGACGACGAACTCGTCGCCGCCCAGCCGCGCGATCATGCTGTGACTGCCCGCGCACACCCGAATGCGTTGCGCGAACACCCGGATGAACCAGTCCCCCGCGGTGTGGCCGAGGTAATCGTTGATCGGCTTGAGCCGGTCCAGGTCGAGGTACAGGACGGCGACGGGGCCGGGGCTTCCGGGCGCGAGCCTTTCGGCCAGGTGCGCCACCAGCGCGCGCCTGTTGTACAGGCCGGTCAGGTCGTCGTGCTCGGCCAGGTAGCGCAGCTTTTCCTCGGCCGCGATGCGGGCCTGCAACTGCGCGAAGAGCGCGGCGACCGCCTCCAGCGTGTTGATCTCTTCCTGCTTCCACTTGCGGGCGCCGTTCTTGACGAAACCAAGGACGCCCGTGGTGATCTCGCCCGAGACCAGCGGCGCGGCCGCCACCGACGGCGACGTGGGCTGCTTGGGCCCCCCGAGCCGGCGCGCCAGCGCCCGGTTGTTCTGCTCCGGCCGGATCACGACCGGCTTCCTGCCGTGTTCGCACTGCGCGAGCACCGGGTCGGCGCTGGTGAAGTGGACGACGGCCAGCGGGTCCGGGTCGGGAACGTCGGCGCGCGGCGGCCACTCGGCGACCAGCACCGAAGCGCGGATGTCGTGGTCGTGGTGGCGCAGGAAGCTGGCGTCGAGGTCGAACTGCTCGACGAGTTGCGCGAGCACCCGTTCGCTCACCTGGGTCGCCGTGGATCCCGTGGCCTTCATCAGCTGGGTGGCCACCGAGGTGACGACGAGATCCAGGCTGCGAGGCAAGGACTCCTCCGGTGGGGGCACAGGTCCAGCTGGGCTCGGCTTTTTGGGGCCCAATCAGGAAAATTCGGCTTCCAGCTTGCTTGGTCGCATCCGGCCCGGGGCAGGTCACGAATTCGTGGGAAGCGTATCATGTGCGACCCGGCGAAGCCCCGCCCGAACGGGACCACGACCACACACCCAAGACGCCCCGACGATGAAGGCGAGACCACCGCAGATGGCTGTCGCAAGCTCGGCGAAACGTTGGCTCGCGCCGGCGGCAAAGACGTTGGCGCCGCGCCTGTTCTGGCGGCGCAAGTACGGCATCCTGCAACGGCTCGGCGAATCGCGACCTGACGTGCAATTGGTTGCGTCGCTGTGCGATCCCGACCGCGTCTCGCTGGACATCGGGGCCGACGTCGGCGAGTTCACGATCGCGATGCTGGCGTCATCGCGGTCGGTGATCGCGTTCGAACCCCGGCCGGCCCAGGCCCGCGATCTGGCGACGATGTTCGGCGCGGTCGGCGCCGCGGTGCGGGTGGAAGCCGTTGCCCTCTCGGACAAGCCCGGCGTGACGACCATGCGGGTGGTCGAATCCGACCCGGGCCGCAGCACCATCGACTCCGACAACAGCCTCGACGGCGGCCTCGGCGAAGCCGGGGGCGCGATCCAGAGCATCGACGTGCCGGTCAAGCGCCTCGACGATCTGCAGCTCGACGACGTCGGCCTGGTCAAGATCGACGTCGAGGGCCACGAATTGGCCGTATTGCGCGGTGCGACAGACACACTCACGCGCAACCGGGCGGCCATCGTGGTGGAGGCCGAGGAGCGCCACCACCCCAATGCCGTCGCCGCGATCACCGAATTGCTGACCGGGCTGGGCTACGAGGGCTACTTCGACGGCGGCGACGGCCGCCGGCCGGTCGAGGAATTCGACGCGGCCCAACACCAGAACCCGGCCAACATCGGCGGCCGTGCGGACGGCTGGGCGGCCCGCGGCGTCTACGTCAACAACTTCGTCTTCGTCCCAACGGGCGCCTGACCGCTCGGCTACCGTGAGCCAGCTCACAGCCGCGGACTGTCACGCCCGCCCGCGCTGCGGTGTCTCAAGGGCACGAGCCCCGTGAGAGTAGGAGACAAGAAATGACCGAGCAGGCCGCCCCCAGAACCCACGTCGTCGTCGTCGGCGGCGGATACTCCGGAACCCTGGCCGCCAACGCCCTGCGGCAGCGCACCGACGCTGTGGCCATCACCCTGGTCAACCCGCGCCCGTTCTTCGTCGAGCGGATCCGCCTGCACCAACTGGCCGCCGACACCGGCGCGGCGATCGCCGACTACGACGCGCTGCTGGGCGACGAGATCGCGCTGGTCGTCGACACCGTCGAGCGCATCGAGGCCGCCGACCGGCGCCTGCGACTGGGCTCGGGCGCCGTCGTGGACTACGACTACCTGATCTACGCGGTCGGCAGTACCGGCGCCGCGCCGCGGGCCGTGCCCGGCGCGGACGAATTCGCGCACTCGGTGGCCGACCTGGAAAGCGCGCAGCGGCTGCGCTATGCCCTGGCCGACATTCCCCTGGCCATGCCCGTCACCGTCGTCGGCGGGGGGCTGACCGGCATCGAAACCGCGTCCGAGCTGGGCGAGCGGGGACGCCCCGTGACCCTGGTGTGCGGCGGCATCCTGGGCCCCTCGCTGAGCGACCGGGGCCGCCGCTCGGTGGGCAAGCAGCTGCGCAAGCTCGGCGTGAACGTGCTGGAATCCGGTGCCGTCGCCGAGGTGCGCTGGGATTCGGTGGTGCTCGCCGACGGCGTCGTGCTGCCCAGCGCGGCGACGGTGTGGACGGCGGGCTTCGCCGTGCCCGACCTGGCCGCGCGCAGCGGGCTAAGCACCGACGCGCTGGGTCGGCTGCTCACCGACGAGACGCTGACCAGCGTCGACGACCCGCGCATCGTCGCCGCGGGCGACGCGGCCGCGCCGTCGGGCCAGCCGCTGCGGATGAGCTGCCAGGCCGCCAGCCCGTTGGGTGCCCAGGCCGCCAACACCGTGCTCAGCCGCATCGCCGGGACCACGCCCGCCGCGATCGACCAGGCCTTCGCCGGGCAGTGCATCAGCCTGGGCCGCGCGCACGCCACCCTGCAGGTCGCCCGCCGCGACGACACCCCGATCAACGTGGCCGTCGGCGGTCGGCTGGCCGCGTTGGTCAAGGAGGCGGTGTGCAAGGGCACGCTGTGGTCCATCCGCCGCGAGGCGGCCAAGCCCGGCACGTACCTCTGGTACAAGGGCGGCAGGCGGCTCGCGCAGCAGCCGGCCGACGAGCAGGTCACCACGCCATGACGAACGCAACGCATCCGGGCGAGCACGCCGAACGGTTCACGCTGCTGCGGCCGCTGCTGTTCACGATCGCCTACGAGATTCTCGGCTCGGCGACCGAGGCCGACGACGTGCTGCAGGACAGCTACCTGCGGTGGGCGGCGGTGGACCTGTCGGCCGTGCGCGACACGAAGTCCTACCTGGCCCAGCTGGTCACCCGGCAGGCGCTCAACGCCCTGCGGGCCGACGCCCGCCGCCGCGAGGACTACGTGGGGCCCTGGCTGCCCGAGCCGCTGCTGCTGGACGACCAGGACCCGTCGGCCGATGTCGTTCTGGCGGAATCGGTTTCGATGGCGATGCTGGTGCTGCTGGAAACGCTGAGCCCCGACGAGCGGGCGGTGTTCGTGCTGCGCGAGGTGTTCGGCTTCGACTACGGCGAGATCGCCGAGGCGATCGGCAAACCGGCGCCGACCGTGCGCCAGGTCGCGCACCGCGCGCGCGAGCACGTGCGGGCGCGGCGCAAGCGCTTCGACACGGTCGACCCCGAACACAACGCCGAGATCACCGCCCAGTTCCTGGCGGCCGCGGCCGGCGGTGACGTCGAGGCGCTGATGTCGATGCTCGCGCCGGACGCCACCTGGACGGCCGACAGCGGCGGCATCGTCAGCGCCGCCCGCCGGCCGGTCGTCGGCGCGGAGAAGGTGGCCCGGGCGATCGCGGGGCTGATGCGGCGGGCCTCGGAAATGGCGACACTGCGCGTGGACACGGTGACCTGCAACAGCGCCCCGGCGGTGCTGCTCTACCTCGGCGAACGGCTCGAGGGGGTGATCACGCTCGAGATCGCCGAGGGCAAGATCACCAACTTCTACGTGATGCGCAACCCGCAGAAACTGGCGGCGCTGGCGACCGCCCGCGACATCAGCCGCGGGTGAGCGGCAGACTGGGGCGGTGCGAATCGAGCCGCTTGGCGACCTCGGCGCCGCGCCCGGGGTGCTGCGCGCCGTCGGCGACGCCGCCGCACGCCTCGAGCTGCCCCCGCCCGCCGCGCTGACCGGCGACTGGTTCGGGTCGCTGGCGGTGATCGCGCCCAGCCTGGCCGCCCGGCCCGTGGACCCCGCCGACGCGTTCGCGGTCCGGCAGGCCGCCGGGGGAATTGTCGAGCCCGATTCGGCGGCGGTGGGCGGCGGCTGGGTCGGCTACCTGTCCTACCCCGATCCCGGCGCCGACGGGCTGGGAAACCGCATCCCCGAGGCCGCCGGCGGCTGGACCGACTGCGTCCTGCGCCGCGACCGGGGCGGGCAGTGGTGGTACGAAAGCCTCTCCGGCGCGCCGCCACCCGACTGGCTGGCCGCCGCGCTGGCCGCCGGGCCGCCGCCGGCGCGCGAGTGCCGCATCGAGTGGGGCGCCGCCGACCGGGCGGCGCACCGCGACGGCGTCCTGGCCTGCCTGGAGGCCATTCGCGCCGGCGAGGTCTATCAGGCCTGCGTGTGCACCCAATTGAGCGGATCGGTGCGTGGGTCACCGCTGGACTTCTTCGTCGACGGCGTCGCGCGCACCGCGCCCGCCCGGGCGGCCCACGTCGCGGGGCCGTGGGGGGCGGTCGCGTCGCTGTCCCCCGAGCTTTTCCTGCGCCGCCGCGGCGCGGTCGTGACGTCCAGCCCGATCAAGGGCACGCTGCCGCTGGACGCCTGGCCGTCGGCGTTGCGGGCGTCGGCCAAGGACGTCGCCGAGAACATCATGATCGTGGACCTGGTCCGCAACGACCTCGGAAGGGTCGCCCTCGTGGGCACGGTCACCGTGCCCGAGCTGCTGGTGGTGCGCCGCGCGCCCGGCGTGTGGCACCTGGTCTCCACCGTCTCGGCCCGGGTGCCCACCGAGCTGCCGATGTCGGCGCTGCTGGACGCCACCTTCCCCCCGGCCTCGGTCACGGGAACACCCAAACACCGCGCGCGGCAACTCATTTCGCAATGGGAATACGGTCGTCGCGGAATATACTGCGGCACAGTCGGTTTGGCTTCCCCGATCGCCGGATGCGAGCTGAACGTCGCGATCCGCACCGTCGAGTTCGGCCCCGACGGCCGCGCCGTGCTGGGCGTGGGCGGCGGGATCACCGCCGATTCCGATCCCGACGCCGAATGGGAGGAATGCCTGCACAAGGCCGCCCCGATCGTCGGGACGGCGCCCCTCGCGGCCGCCGCTTCGGTCGGCTAAGGGCCGGGATCCGGGGCCATCCGTCGACGAATTTCGGTTAACCCCCCTCATGGCGCGCCCCGTCCGCCTAAGCTTCAGGGATTGACCGCGCCGCACGCGAGTCGACTGCCAGAGGGGGCCGTCATGAGAATCGCCGTTTTGGGCGCCGCGGCGTCCGCTTTTGTGGGCGGGACGCTGGCGGTTACGCCGCTGACCTCGGTCAGCACGCCCATTCCCGCCACGGGAACCTGCGGCAAGGGCGTCGTCTGCGAGAAGGTGGCGTCGGTCATCATGCCCGAGGCACCCGCTCCCTCGGGGGAGGGCGTGCCCGCCGCGCAGGCGGGAGGCCCGGTCACGCCGTTTTCCGAGGCCGCCAACGTCATAGCGCCCCCCGGGCCGCCCGCGCCCGGCGGGGGACCCGCGGCCGCGGGCGCGGTGCCCGGCTTCGGCGGCTCGCCGGGGGCCGGCATCGGCGGCGCACCCGGCGCGGGCGTGCCGGGGGCGGGCGTGGGCATCCCGGCTGACCTGGGCGGACTCCCCGACCCCGCCCTCGTGCTGCCCGCCCTGGCGGGCCTGCCGGCCGCCGCGGCCATACCCAACGACGCGGCCGTGGCCCTGTCGGTCGTGCAGGGCGTCGTGGGCGTGGGCGGCAGCGTCGTGGGCATCGGAACCGGCGTCGTGGCCACGCTCAGTACCGCGGCCATCGCGCTCGTCTACCTCAAGAGTGCGGGCCTGCTGCCGGCCAACTTCACGCTGGGCGTGCCCGCGATCCCGGGAATCGGCTTCCCCTTCCAGAACGCCGCGGCGGCCATCCCGGGGGCGGCGGCGGCCATCCCGGGGGCGGCCGCGGCCATCCCGGCGGTGACGGCGGCCGCGTCGCACGTGGCGCTTCCCCCGTTGCCGGCGGCGCCGGCGCTCCCGGCGCTGCCCCCGCTCCCCGCGGGACCACCGCCGCTTCCGGCGCTGCCCCCGCTGCCCGGCCCGCCGCCAATCGGGCTCCCGCGGTTGTGCACGCCGGGATTCGGTCCCATCGGCATCTGCTCGGGCTGATTCACCCGCGGCGCAGCTGCAGCACCTCGTCGTAGAGCTGGCGCGTGCGCACGTCCGGATGCGCCGCGGCGACCTCGCTGCAGGCGTCCTTGACGCGCACCCCGGCGGCTACCAGGTTCTCCACCTCGGCCACCAGGGCGGGCAGGTCGGCCCGCGGCGTCGCGCCCGCCAGCACGACGGTGACCTCGCCTAGCACCCCGTCACCCGCCCACGCCGCCAGCTCGTCGAGCGTCCCGCGCACCACCTCCTCGTGCACCTTGGTCAGCTCCCGGCACACCACCGCCCGGCGCTCGCCGCCGAGCAGCTCCGCGGCGTCGCACAGGCACGCGGCCAGTCGGCGCGGCGACTCGAAGAACACGCAGGTGCGCCGCTCGTCGGCCAGCGACGCCAGCCAGGTGCGCCGCGCCGCCTTCCGGCGCGGGGCGAAGCCCTCGAAGCAGAACCGTTCCGACGGCAGGCCGGACACGGCCAGCGCCGTCGTCACCGCCGACGGCCCGGGCAGGCACGTCACCGCGATCCCGGCCTCCACGCAGCTCGCCACCAGCCGGTAGCCGGGGTCGCTGATCAACGGCATCCCGGCGTCGCTGACCACCAGCACGGTCGCTCCGGCGTGGAGCGCGTCGAGCAGCGCGGGCACGCGCGCGGCCTCGACCCGGTCGTAGAGGCTGACCACCCGGCCGGTGATGGTGGCGCCGAGGCTTTTCGCCAGGGTTCGCAGCCGCCGGGTGTCCTCGGCGGCCACCACGTCGGCGCGTGCCAGCGCCTCGACGAGGCGGGGGGAGGCGTCCGACGGCTGGCCGAGCGGGGTCGCGCCCAGCAACAGGCGACCGGAGGTCATGGACGACAGCCTACGATCGACACCGATGTCCGCCCCGCCCAGCGAAAACCCGGTCGCGTTAAAAGACCCCGAGGAGCGCGTCGTTCCCGTCGTCAGCCCGGGGCCGCTGGTGCCGGTCGCCGACTTCGGGCCCACCGACCACGTCCGCGGCTGGGTGGCCACCGGCGTCGTCGCGGCGCTCGCGGCGATCACCAGGTTTCTCAACCTGGGCTCACCCACCGATGCCGGCACCCCGGTGTTCGACGAGAAGCACTACGCGCCGCAGGCCTGGCAGGTGCTGCACAACCACGGCGTGGAGGACAACCCGGGGTTCGGGCTGGTGGTGCACCCGCCGGTCGGCAAGCAGCTCATCGCGATCGGCGAGGCCCTCTTCGGCTACAACGGGGTGGGCTGGCGGTTCACCGGCGCGCTGCTCGGGGTGGTCATGGTGGCGCTGGTGGTGCGCATCGTCCGGCGGGTCAGCCGCTCGACGCTGATCGGCGCGATCGCCGGCGTGCTGGTCGTCTGCGACGGCGTCAGCTTCGTCACCGCCCGCACCGCGCTGCTCGACGGCCTGCTGACCTTCTTCGTGGTCGCGGCGTTCGGCGCGCTCATCGTCGACCGCGATCAGGTGCGCCAGCGCATGCATGTCGCGCTGCTCGAGGGACGCAGCGCCCAGACGGTGTGGGGCCCGCGCCTGGGGGTGCGGTGGTGGCGGTTCGGGGCCGGGGTGCTGCTCGGATTGGCTTGTGGCACAAAGTGGTCCGGCCTGTACTTCGTGCTGTTCTTCGGCGCGATGTCGCTGGCGTTCGACGTGGCGGCGCGGCGCGGTTACCAGGTGCCCAACCCGTGGCGGGGCGTGTGCCGGCGCGACCTGATCCCCACCGCCTACGCGCTGGCGATCATCCCGGCCGCGGTCTATCTGGCCAGCTATGCGCCGTGGTTCGCCTCGGAGACCGCGATCGACCGCCACGAGGTCGGCCAGTCGATCGGCCGCCACTCCGTGATTCCGTTGCCCGACGCCATCCGCTCGCTGTGGCACTACAGCGCCAAGGCCTTTCAGTTCCACGCGGGGCTGACGAACTCCGCCGGCAACTACCACCCGTGGGAGTCCAAACCGTGGAGCTGGCCGATGTCGCTGCGGCCGGTGCTGTACGCCATCGACCAACAGAACGTTCCGGGCTGCGGGCCGCAGTCGTGCGTCAAGGCCGAGATGCTGGTGGGCACCCCGGCGATGTGGTGGCTGGCGGTGCCGGTGCTGCTCTACGCGCTGTGGCGGATGCTGGTGCGCCGCGACTGGCGCTACGCGGCGGTGTTGGTGGGTTACTGCGCGGGGTGGCTGCCCTGGTTCGCCGACATCGACCGGCAGATGTACTTCTTCTACGCCGCGACGATGGCGCCGTTTTTGGCCATGGCGATCGCGCTGATCTGCGGCGACGTCTTGTATGCGCCCCGCCAGAACTCCGAGCGGCGCACGCTGGGGCTGATCGCGGTGAGCTGCTACGTGGCGTTGGTGGTGACCAACTTCGCCTGGCTGTTCCCGGTGCTCACCGGCCTGCCGATCTCCCAGCAGACGTGGAACATGGAGATCTGGCTGCCCAGCTGGCGCTGATTTACCCGTCGAAACTGCGTCCAGAGCGGACCGACCGCCGAATTCGACGCGCTGGGCGCAGTCTCGATGCCAAAGCTAGAGCGGATCGCGCGCGACGGGGCAGGACATGCACCGCGGCCCGCCCCGGCCGGTGCCCAGCTCCGATCCCGCGATCGTCAGCACCTCGATCCCCGCGTCCCGCAGGCGGGCGTTGGTCTCCACGTTGCGCTCGTAGGCGACGACCACCCCGGGCGCCAGGGCCAGCGTGTTGTTGCCGTCGTCCCACTGCTCACGCTCGGCGACCAGCGGGTCGAGCCCGGTGTCGATGACCCGCAGCTTGTCGATGCCCATCGCCCGGGCGGCGGCCTCCAAAAACGGCGTTTCGTCGCCGATGACGACGCCCCCGGGCGTGCGCTGGATCGTGAACGCCGACAGCGTGTCGACGACGTTGGCGTACATCACGACGGTGTCGGTGTCGACCATCGTGCACACCGTGTCCAGGTGCATCTGCGCGCGCCGCTGGGCGATCGGCACGGCGAGGACCGTGGTCGCCAGATCGTCCTCGAACAGGCTGCGCGCCAACGCTTCCGCGCCGGCCGGGGTGGTCCGCTCCCCCACCCCGACGGCGACGACGCCGGGGGCGAGCAGCAGCACGTCACCGCCCTCGACCGGCGCGGTGCGCGACTCGTAGGCGCGCCGTACCCCGGTGAACCGCGGGTGATGGGCGTAGATGAGATCGGTCAGCGACGCCTCGCGCACTCGGGCGCGCAGCGCCAGCGTGGGGATCACCACGCGCGGCCCGATCCAGATCGACGAGTCCCGGGTGAACACCAGGTTCGGCAGCGGCTCGATGACGAAGTCGGCCCCGTGGTGCATCCGCAGCACCAGCGACACGTCGGTGCGGGTGTCCGGCGGCAGCTCGTTGAAGGTCATGCCCGCCATCAGCACGTTGGCCAGCCGGACCGGGTCCAGCGCCCGCAGGTAGGACGAAAGCTCCTGCGCCAGCGGCGTTCCCAGCCGGCGCGCGTCCACCGCGGCGGCGACGCCCTGCATCCGGGCCGCGCCGCTGTGGCTGAGCGCCTCGGTCAGCAGGTCGGACAGCAGCAGCACCTCGACGCCACGCGACCGCAGCAGTTCGGCGAACCGGTCATGCTCCTCCTGGGCCCGCGCGACCCAGGGCAGCCCGTCGAACAGCAGCTGGTCGTTGTTGCGCGGGTTGAGCCGGCGCAGTTCGGGGCCGGGGCGATGCACGATGACGACGCGCAGCGCGCCCACCTCGGAATTGGTGCCCAGCTCGACAACACCCACGGTGAAAACGGTAGCCTGCCGCCGGCCCGCACCGAGCCGCATCGAACGGGTGTGCGATAAACTGGCGGGCGTGGGGACCGCCGTACAAGGCTCGCTTTTCGAAGCCACCGAGCGCAGGCAGCTGGGCGACGGCGCGTTCATCGAGGTCCGCGCCGCCTGGCTGACCGACGACCCATTGGTTGGCGGAGGCCTGCTCGACGAGCTGCTGGCGACGGTGCCGTGGCGCGCCGAACGCCGCCACATGTACGACCGGGTGGTCGACGTGCCGCGGCTGGTCAGCTTTCACGACCTGACGGTCGAGGAACCTCCCCACCCGATGCTGGGCCGGCTGCGGCGAAGGCTCAACGACATCTACGCGGGCGAGCTGGGTGAGCCCTTCACCACGGTCGGGCTGTGCTGCTACCGCGACGGTTCGGACAGCGTCGCCTGGCACGGCGACACGATCGGCCGCAGCAGCTCGCACGACACCATGGTGGCGATCGTCAGTCTCGGCGCGACGCGCACCTTCGCGATGCGGCGGCGTGGCGGGGGCCCGTCGCTGCGGCTGCCGCAGGCGCACGGCGACCTACTGGTCATGGGCGGATCGTGCCAGCGCACCTGGGAGCACGCGGTGCCCAAGACGTCGGCGCCCACGGGGCCGCGCGTGAGCATCCAGTTCCGCCCGCGCGACGTGCGCTAGCCCGGCGTGCCGCGGACCGCGCCGACCGCCTTGACGAGCAGGTCGCGGGCGCGCTGAGTGTCGATCTTGGCCACCGGCCGGTCCGGAACGACCAAGGGGTTGGCGATGACGATCACCTGGTAGTCGCCGAATTGCGCCGAATAGTCGTACAGCTCGCCGGTGCGCGCACCCCCAGGTAGCACCGCCTGCAGGACGCGGTGCACGCCCGTCGTGTGGGTGCCGTCGATGTGCGGGGCATCGATCACCTCGATGCCGCCCCGCACCCCGGCCCCGGCGAACGCGACCTTGGCGCAGTCCTTGCCGGGGTCGTTGAGCGGCAGGGCTTTTGACGTCTCAACGGCGATGACGACGAACCGGTTGCCGTTACCCTCGGCGGAGACGGCGGCCATGTTGCCCTGCAGGTCGGGCGGCATGTCCGGTCCCACCGCCACCTTCGCGCAGTTGGCCGGGTCGAAGCTCAGCCCGTCGGGCAGCTTCCGGCTGGAGAGCAGCTTGGGGTCGATGCCCCGCTCGGAAATGTCGGTGACCTTGTAGTCGGGGCCGAAGCTCGACTTCACGTCGGCGACCTTGCCGATGTCCGCCTTTTCCGGGGTGTGGCCGGCGCCCGGCGCGCAGCCGGCGAGCGCGCACACGGACGCGGCCGCGAGCAACACCTTCCACATCGGGGCCAATCTATCCCACGGCGAAGCCTCAGCCGCGCAACGCGGACACCGTTTTGACGAGCAGGTTTGCCGCGAAGTTCGGCGGCAGCGCGGGCAGCGCCGAACCGGGGTCGGTGGTCAGTGTCGTGAAAGCGTAGTGGTTGCCGAGGTAGGCGGTGAAGGTGTATGCGCGCGAAGCGATTTCGGTGCCCGACTCGACCGACGACTTGGTGTCGGTCACCATGCCCAGCGTTTGGGCGCCGTCGATGTGTGGCGCGTCGACGAGGCGGACGTCGGCCGTGGAGTGTCCGTCGCCCATGGTCCACCGTGCGCACGCGGCCACGATTCCCGGGTCCAGGCCGACCGGATCCGGCCAAGTGACCACCACCGCGTCGACGATTCCGCCGGTACCCGAGCCGGAGAAACCCTGCGCGCTTTGGTCGCGCCCGGCGCCGGGGTCGGCGAGGGCGGCGCATTGCGGCGGCTTGGCCCGCGCGTCGGCCTCCAGGCTCCAGATCAGCCTCGGCGCGGCCCCGCTGGGGATGCCGGAGCTCACCTCGTAGCCGGGTGGCAGTTCGCGAACGACCCGTTTGATGTTGGCGGGGTTGACGACGGTGTGGTGGGCCGGCGGCGTGGTGGGCGTGGCCGGCGGGGCCGGGGCGTGCGAATGCGCGCATGCGGCCAGCGCCGCCGCAGCCATGCCAAACCACAAAGGCCGCATGCCCGTTCAGCCGACCGCTTCGATCACCTGGCGGGCGACGCGCTTGATCTGCTCGGCCATCTGGCGCCCGAATGTCAGCTTGTGGGGCACGTCGATGACGGTGGTGATGACGCCGACGTCCTCGCGCTGCCAGACCGCACCGTAGTGATCCATGATCGCCCGCATCGGCGCATTGTCGGAAAGCATTCGCGCGGAGAACCTTTCGATGCCGTTGAGCCGGGCGGCGACCGACAGCGCGCTGATCAGGAAGGTCCCCACACCCCGGCCCTGGTACGCGTCGGCGACGGTGAACGCGATCTCGGCGACGGTCGGATCACTCTCGTCGCGGACGAAGCGCGCGTCGGCCACCGGGTCGTCGCCGTCGGTCACCACCCACACGAAGTGATCGACATAGTCGACCTCCGCCAGGTAGTGCATCAACGCCGGGGTGGGCACGCGGGCCGTCATGAACCGCCGATAGAGCGTGTCGCCGGAGAAGTAGATGTGGCCGTGGATGGTGCGTTCGTCGTCGCCGGGCAACACCGGACGCAGCATCAGGAGCGTCCCGTCGCGAACCCGGATCGGGATCGGCGTGACGAACGCGGCCAGGCGCTGGCGCACGGTGCGCAGCAGCCGCGGCATGATCTCGGGAATTTGCAGGAGCCGGGTGAAGGCGTCGTTGTCGCCGATCCACCCCGTCAGCGGTTCCGCGGTGACGACGGTCGCGGTCCGCGGGATGTCACGCAGCAGGGCGATCTCTCCGATGAGCATGCCGGGAGTCGCCCGCTCGATGATCACGACACCGTCGTCGCCGACGTGTTTGACCTCCGCGGTGCCCGACGAGATGAGCAGGAAGGACACGGCCCGCTCGCCCTGGCGCATCAGCACCTGGCCGGCCGCGGCGCGCAACGGCTGCAGGCGCGCCGCCAGTGGCACCAGGTCCTCGGTCGTGCGGCCCTCGAAGATGTCCATCGTCGCGAGCTCGTCGGCTCGCGCGCCGGTCAGTTCGGCCACTGCGATGTCCCGCCGATCTGTGTTGCCGTTTTCTGCGCCAAGGGTCGGACTTGCCCAGGTTATGGGTCGGTTCGGCGCGCGGCAAGGACGCGCGGGGCGGGGCGCCCGCGGGGTCGCGCCCGCGCCCGCCGCGCCGGGAAAACGCGGGCAGGGTGCCACGAGAACTGGGCAAGCCCGGCCCATCGTGGCGCGCAACGTGATTCGCGACGACCGGGTCATTTCCCGTCGTCGGGCCGCACCACGAAGTCGACGATGATCGCGGCGATGGCGTCGATGGCGTCGCGGGACATGACCTCGTAGCCGTGCGTGCTGAGCGTCGGCAGGCACAGCAGGCCCGCCCGCGGCGTGAGCCCGTTGGCCTTGGAGTGCGAGGCGTCGGACATGAACGCTCCCAGCACGGCCGCCTGGGGCTCGAGCCCGCGGTCGGTGGCGATCCGCATCAGCCGATCGGCGACATCCCTGTCGTAGACGCACATCGCGTCCTTGTAGGCGACGACGGGGCCGCCCGTGACGCTGGTCGAGTACTCCTGTTCGGTGGGACCGACCTCCAGGGCCAGGGTCAGCGTGCCGGGCAGGGCGGCGCTGGCGTACGAGCCGCCCACGCCGCCGATTTCCTCGTTGGTGGTGAACACCAGGTAGACGTCCTCGGCGGGCCGCTGCCCGCCCTCGCGCAGCAGGCGGGCGGCGCGCAGCAGGGCGGTGACGGCGGCGCGGTCGTCGAGGAAGTAGCACCCGACATAATCGCCGCCGATCTCGACCAGAGCCCGCTTGCTGCGTTCGACGCACACCCGCGTGCCGGCGTGCACGCCCGCGGCGGAAAGCTCCTCGCGGGTGCGCCCGGTGAAGACATAGACGTGGTGCCAATCCAGCGACCTGTCGCCCTGGTCGGGCTTGGTCTCCCAGATCCGCGGGCTCTCCTTGGTGGTGTGTTCGGAGCCCAGCGTCAGCACCGCGGTCAACGTTTCGCGGTCGCCGAGCACGGCGACGGGGCCGAGCCCGAAGTTGCCCGGATACATCGTCCCGAGCTGCGTCAGGTGCAGCGAACCGTCGGGTTCGATCCGTTTGACGAGCATGGACAGTTCGTCCATGTGCGCCATGACCCGCGCCGCGCCGCTGGGTCCGGCCGTCGCGGCCGACCGGTGGCTGTCGTCGGGCGGGCTCTGGCCGCCCGCGGCGACATAGCCGACGAGGTTGCCGGCGTCGTCGGTCCACATGTCGTCGACGACGGGTTCCAGCTCGCGGGCGCAGATGGCGCGAACCTCGTCCTCCTGGCCGCATGGCCCGTAGGTCAGAAGAAGTTCTCGCAGGAGCTCCTCGGTGAAGTCGTCATCGCGGTGTGCCATCTCGTCCTTTCCCGGCCGCGGCGCAGGCGCCGACAGCCCTCGGGTCGACCACCTGCACCCATACCCGATTCGGACGTCGCCAACCGCGGGGACGGTCTCCCGCGTGCTCAGTTCTGCACGAGGTCGGGGATCGGCTCCGCGTCGGTCAGCCAGTGGCGTCCGGCGTTGCGGGCCGCCTCCCACTTGGGCACGCTCACCGCGTCGTCCTGCCCGAGGTCCCCGGGGGTCGGGCCGATGCGCTCGGCCAGCGCGGCGAGCCCGCCCAGATCGAAGTTGTACACCTCGGCCGCCGCCAGGCCCAGCATCTGCCGGGTCTCCTCGATCGGGATGTCCCAGAAGGAGCGGCGCAGCCAGTCGCGGGTGTGCGGCCAGGTTCCCTCCGGGTGGGGAAAGTCGTTGCCCCACAGCAAGTTCGACACGCCGATCTCGTAGCGTCGCGCCAGCTCCCTGCGCTCCGTGGTGGTGGCGCCGATGAAACAGTTGCGGTCGAAGTAGGCCGAGGGCGGCATCGTCAGGTCGCCCTCCATCTGATGGCTCATCTTCTTGGCCGAGTGCTCCCGCAGGTACCGCGTGTCCATCAGCCACAGCAGGTCGTTGGCCCAGAACGCGCCGCACTCCGTGACCCCCCAACGCAGCCGGGGGAAGCGCTCGAACACGCCCGACCACAACGCGAACCACAGGGGCCGGGCCCCCCACCAGCGCACCTCGGTCACGTAGATGCCCAGGTGCCCGCCGTACTCCTCCTGCGGCGCGGGACCGGAGTGGGTGTGCACCGGCATCTGCAGGTCCTGGCAGGCGGCCCACACCTTGTCGTAGCGGCGGTCGTGGTAGGGCGGGTAGCCGACCCAGCGCGCCGGGATCAGGATGCCGCCCCGCAGCCCCGACTCCGCCGCGCGGGTGATCTCGGCGACCGCCGCGTCGACGTCCGCCAGGATCGGCACCACGGCGACCCCGGCCCGGCGCTCCGGGCTGTCGCTGCACAGCTCGGCCAGCCAGCGGTTGTGCGCGCGGGCCCCGGCCATCGCACGCCCCGGGTCCAGGTCGCCCGACTGGCCCAGGCCGGCCCCGAACGGGGCCCCGGCGACCCCGGTCACGGCGTCGGCGTCGGGGAAGATGACCTCGCCGACCACGCCGTCGCCGTCGAGTTCCTTGTCCCGCAGACCCACATCCCATCCACCGGCGATGCCGTCCCCGTGCTCGGCGAACCACTGCTCGGCGAACTCCTCGTCGATGAAGCCGCCGGCCTGCGCCGCGGCCGTCTTCTCGGCGAGGTAGGCCTCGAAGTCCTCCCGGTACTCGGGGTCGACGTATTCGCGGTACCGCTCGGTCGGCAGCTCGGCGTGGGTGTCCGCGGAGATGATGAGGTAGGGGTTCACGGTGGTCCTTTCGCTACCAGGCACGGATGGGATCGGGCTCGAAGACGGTGCTGCGCGCGTCGGAGGGCACGGCCGCCAGCGGCTCGGCGACCTCGGCCACGGTCGGGCCGATTCGCTCGGTCAACGGGGCGAGGGCCTCGAGGTCGAAGCCGTAGACGCTCGCGGCAGTGCCGCCGACGATGGCCGCGACCTCGTCGGTCGGAACGCCACTGAAGGTGTGGCGCAACGCCTCCCGGGTGTAGGGGGCGGTCCCCTCGTAGTGCGGGTAGTCGCTTCCCCACATGATTCGGTCGACACCGATTCCGTGGCGCTCGGCGCACTCGACGGGTCGCATGAAGCTCGCGCCGACGTAGCACTGGCGGGCCCAGAATTCGCTCGGCTTGCGGCTCAGCGAGCCCGCCGTGGGCCCGGCGAAGCGGGCGATCGCCGAGCTCGGTCGCGCGTAGCGGGCCGCCGCCACGTCGAGCGATTCGAGGGTCGCCGGTATCCACCCGGCGCCCTGCTCGGTGAACACCACGGTGAGGTCCGGATGGCGGTCCAGGGCGCCGCTGAAGATCAGGTGCCACAGCGCCCGGTGCGCGAACCAGTGCGTCTCGTAGACCCACACCGCAAACGAGCTGCCCCACCCGTCGGTCGGGCTCGGCCCGGCGTTGCCGCCGTGGTGGTTGACCACCAGGCCCGCTTCCGCGCACGCCGCCCACAGCGGCTCCCAGTGCTCGGCGTACAGCGGCGGGATGGCGGCGCCGGGTGGAATCCCGGGCAGCAGCACGCCGCCGCGCAGGCCCAGCTTGGCGATCTGCGCCACCTCGGCGACCGCCTCGTCGAGGTCCCCGAGCAGGATCTGGCCCACCCCGGCGCGCCGCTCGGGCGAGGCGGAGCAGAAGTCGGCCAGCCAGCGATTGTGCGCGCGCAACCCGGCCCAGCGCAGCTCCAGCTCCCGGGTGGTTTCCGGGAGCGGGGCGGCCAGGCTCGCCTGGGGAAAGAACGGCGGCACGGTGTTGGGGAAGAGGACCTCGCCGGCGATGCCCTCCCGGTCCAACTCGGCGTTGCGCCGCTCGCTGTTCCAGTTGCGCTCGGCTTCGGGCTCGGTGAGGTCGCCGAACGGGTTCACGTAAGTCTTTGCCCAGCCGTCGAATTCGTCCCGGTACCGCGGATCGAGGTACTCGCGGTAGTCGAGCAGGTCGGCGCCGGCGTGGCAGTCGGCCGAGATGACCGTGTAGCGGTCCATGGGGCTATACCCGCGCGGGCTCGGGCCCCGGTGCGGCCAGCAACGCGACGTCGTCGTAGCGCTGGTGCACGTACGGCAGCAGCCACTCCTGCGGCACCCGCGCGGCGATCCGCCCCACCTGGATCGTGCGCCGGCGGCACCAGGTGATCGACCGGATTTCGCGAATCACGATGTCGGCCACCGGATCCAGCGGCGACTCCCCCAGCTCCACGGAGCCGTCGATGTCCTCCAGCAGCTCGTAGTGGCGGTGGTACTCGCCGTAGACCAGGTGCGGGTCGGTGATGCCGCCGCCGTCGGGGGCGCGCAGGAACTTGAAGTAGAACTCGGTGTTGACCTGGTCGGGCGGCAACTCGGCCGGGCCGGTGACCTCACCGGTCACGCCGATGAGCCGATAGCCCAGGCGGTCGACGGTGGCCGCGACGCGCTCGCCGTCACGTTCCACCGAGATGTTCGCCAGTTTCTTTGGCTCACCGAAGGTTTCACGCCCGCCGGTCACCGACTGCTCGGTGGACTGGGGCATGAAGAGCGGATAGTCGCCCTGGCGTTCGCCGTGCCGGGCCGTCACCGAGAACACCGCCGACCCGAACGGCGGCCTGCCCTCGATCCGGACCCGCTGAAGCTGGATGCGCACCAAGGGCTCGGCCGCCGGCTCCAGCGGCTTGGGCAACACCGCCGCGACGATCTCCGGATCGGTGAGGTACGTGACGGTCACCGCCTCGGTGGCGATGGGCGCTTTGGTGGCGTCGATCTCGTGGTCGACTTGCGCCTCCGGTGGTCGGGGACCGTAGCGAACTGCGTTGCTGCTCAACGGTTTCCTCCTTTGGTTTGCGATTCCCTGTCGGCATGCTGGGCGAGGACGTCGACCAGGTAGTCCGGTTCGGCGCGCGCGAGGATCGACGCCGCCTTGCGGCTCACCACCTCGTCGGCGCTGGTGGGTGGACCCATCATCCAGAAGCGGTTCGCAAGGATTCCCTCCACCACCTGATCCGCGACCGTCTCGAGCGGGGTGAACTCGACGTGCGCACCCGCGGCCTCGAAGCGGGCCACCACCTTGGCCAGGGTCTGCTCGGGCGTGCGCCGTTCCTGGGTCGCGGCGTAGCGCGGCGGGCGGTGCCGCCACGACTCCCAGATGCCGGTGTTCAAAAAGCCGCCGGGGAAGAGGACGTGCGCGCGCACCCGCGTGCCCGTCATCTCCAGGTGGGTGTAGAGGCTCTCGGTCAGGCACAGCACGGCGGCCTTGGTCATCGGGTAGACCGCCGTGGCCGGGCCGCCCATGGCGCCCCGGGCGATCGGCGCGAATCCGCCGTTGCCCGAGCAGGTGTTGACGACATGTCCCTCGCCCTGTTCGAGCAGGATCGGCACGAACGCCTTGATGCCGTGGATGACGCCCAGCACGTTGACGTCGATCCCCCAGCGCCAGTCGGCCAGGTCGTGTTCCCACATGTAGCCCTCGGAGACCGCGCCGGCGCCGGCGTTGTTGCACACCACGTGCACCGCGCCGAAGCGCTCGAGCGCCTGCTGGGCCAGCGACTCGACCGAGGAGTAGTCGGTGACGTCGGTGACCACGCCGGCGACCTCGATGCCCTCGTCGGCCAGCGACCGGGTCGCCTCGTCCAGTGGCCCGGCGAGGACGTCGGCGAGCACCACCTTCATCCCCTCGCGGCCGAACCGGCTGCCCATGGCCCGGCCGATGCCGCCGGCGCCTCCGGTTACGACCGCCACCTTGCCCTGAAGGTCCGTCATATTGTGGCCATCGTCACATGGTCGCGCATCTCACCGCAAGAAGTCGCATTATGCGACCATTGGCTATGGCGCCGCGCCCCTCACCGCAGACCGAACGGGTCGTGAACCTGTTCGAGCAGCTGGCCGGCGATGGAAGCCGGGGAATGACGTTGGCCGAGGTGTCGCGCCGCCTGAGCGTCCACAAGGCCAGTTGCCACTCGATGCTCTCGGAGCTGCTCCGGGCCGGTTGGCTGCTGCGCGATCCGGTGCACAAGACCTATCACCTAGGTCCGGCCCTGGTCCGCCTCGGCCGAGAGGCGGCCGGCCGGTATCCGGCGCTGGTGCTGGCGCGCTCGGCGATGGCCGAGCTGGCGCACGCCACGGGCGCACACTGCATCGCGTTCTCGGTGGGCGAGGATTACTCGACCGTCGTCGACCAGGTGCGAAGCCCCAGCGGCGGCGGTCACCCGATGGCCATCGGCACCCAGTTCCCGCGCCGCCCGCCCTACGGCGCGTCGACGGTGGCCTGGGCCGGTCCCGAGGCCCGGGACGACTGGCTGGCCGCCCTGCCCGCGGATGTCCGCGAACGCTACCGCCGGGCCATCGCCACGGCCAAGCGGCGTGGCTACGCGGTCGGTCTGCACATCCTGCCCGATCTGCGCCTGCAGGAGCTGGCGCTGATCGTGCGCAGCGCCGAGGTGCGTTCCACCCGGCTGAGCCAGCTGGCGCAGGCGTTGACCGACGAGCTGATCCACCAGGAGGAGTGGTTCCCGAGCAGCCTCGCCCGCGACCGCACCTACGAGGTGAGCCACATCGACTCCCCCATCCTGGAGCCGGGCTCGGGCATCGCGCTGATGCTCAGCCTGGTGCCCAGCGCCGAGCCGATGAGCGGCGCGCGGGTCACCCGGCTGGGGGCGCAGCTCGCCGCCGCGACCCGCCGCCTCAGCGCGGCGTTGGCGAAAGAGTCCGGTTAGCGTCGTTCCGGAGCAAGGCGCTTGAGGGCCAGGCCCCCTTCGAACGGGCGGTAGCCGAAGGCGGCCGGGGAGCGATACCCGGTGTCCTCCAACGGGGTGTGCACCTCCTCGACCGTGGGACCGATCTTGGCCGCCACCGGCACCAACGCATCGAGGTCGAAACGGTAGAGGCGACCGGCGTTGCCGGCCAAGATCTTTCGGCAGTCCTCCCGCGGCCGGTCGTGCAGGGCCCAACGGAGGGCCAGCTTGGAGTGCGGCGTGAAGCCTTCCTCGTGCGGATAGTCACTGCCCCACATGATGTGCTCCGGGCCCATGAAGTCGATCATCCCCGCGTCGAACGGCATCAGTTCGCTGGCGAGATAGCAGTTCCGCTGGGTGTATTCGCTCGGCGTCAGGGTCAGCTCGTCGACCGACGATCCGCCGAACATCCCGTAGGTGCGGTTGTGAGCCTCGGACTTCATGGTGGGCACCATGGCGTCGAGGACGGCCAGCTGCCCGGGCACCCACATCGTGCCCTGCTCGGTCGGCACGAAGCGCAGCGTCGGATGGCGCTCGAACACCCCGGCCAGGATCAGGTGTCCCAGGGTGCGCTGGGCCCACAGCGCCATCTCGGTGATCAACACCGCGTTGGAGGCGGGCTGGTCCATCGGCATCTCGGGGCTGCCCGCACCGGCGTGCTGCACCACCGTCAGGTCCAGGTCGGAGCACAGCGCCCAGAGGGGTTCGTAGCGGGTGTGAAAGAGCGGGGGTACCTGCGGGTCGCCCGGCGAGACCGGCGGGATGAGCACGCCGCCGAAGCAGTCCTGCTCCGCGCCCCACCGGATTTCTTCCAGCGCCAGCTCGACGTCGTTGGGGAAGATCTGGATCAACCCGCGGCGCCGGGCCGGGGCCAGCGAGCAGAAGTCGATC
This sequence comes from Mycobacterium alsense, assembly GCF_002086635.1. Lineage (GTDB taxonomy): Bacteria > Actinomycetota > Actinomycetes > Mycobacteriales > Mycobacteriaceae > Mycobacterium > Mycobacterium alsense. Next base: position 76,475 of record NZ_MVHD01000009.1, read on the forward strand.
TGCCACCGGTTGTGGGCCTGCACGCCCGCCCAACGCTGCTCGAACTCCGCACGCGTGCGGGGCAGGCTGATGGTGATGTTCGGGCTGGTGGGGAAGAACGGCGGAACGGTGTTGGGCAGCAGCACCTCGGCGGCCACCCCGTCGGCGTCCATCTCGGAGATGCGAAGCTCGTGGTCCCAGTTGCGGGCCGCGGTGGCGATGATCAGATCGTCGAAGGGGCTGGCGTAGGCCTTGGCCCACGCGTCGAACTCGTCGTGGAAGCGCGCCGGCAGATACGGTTTGTAGTCGTAAAGATCCGCGCCCGCATGGGTATCGGTCGAGATGACGACATAGCGGTCCAGCGTGTCCCAGGTTGTAGCCATCGCATCCTCCGTCGGTACGTCGAGTATAGGAGGAACGCGGTGCGTTCAGATGCTGAGTTCCTATTAGATCTGCGGGCGCGTGTTTCGTTTCGCCCAAGCGCCACAATCGCGCGGCCCAACAGCGGGCATCTGCCGCGAGCGCTGCCGAGGCGATGGCCGCGTGAACGCCCTGACCTGCTCAAATGTGGTGGAGCTAAGGGGATTCGAACCCCTGACCTTCTCGATGCGAACGAGACGCGCTACCAACTGCGCCATAGCCCCTGATCGCTAGCAGGCTACCAGCCGACGGGCCCACCACCGAACGGCCGGCTACTCGCCGACGGCGCGCGGCAGGTCCCGCGGCCAGCCGAAGGTGCGCATCGGCATCGCGTAGTCCAGGTGCTCGAAGATCGGGTCCTCGTCGTCGATCTCGAGCACCACCGCGCCGGGGCGCCGCAACCGCGACGGGACCAGGTCGTACTCGCGGTCGTAGGCGTTCTCCACGCCCAGGCGCGCGCGGGCCATCCGCTGCATCCGCCGGCGGCGTATCTTCTCCTCGATCCGCGTCTGCCGGCGCAGATACGCCAGGTACAGCAGCGTGACGGCGGTGGCGGCGCCGCACGCCCACCACGCCCTCGGCGAGACCTCGAACGCGGCCGTGGCGGTGCCCACCAACACGACCGCCATCACCATCAGCACGCGCCTGCGGAAGGCGTACTTGCGCGCGCTGACCGCGGCCGCGGTCTTGGGGTCGAACCGGCGCCGCCGCGAGGCCCCCGGCGCGACGAACGCCCGCGGGTCCTCGTCCTCCTCGCGCTCGGCTTCGGGCTCCAAACCCGAAGAGTCCTCGACGTATTCGTACCGGTCGTCGTCGGCCGCGTCGTCGGCCTCGGTGTGCTGGGCGACGGCGTCGGTCTCGGCCTCGTCCGCATCCGGCGCGGACACCTCGGCACCGGCGCCCGCGGGAAGCGCGCCGGAATCCTCGATGACGTCGGCGTCGAGGTAGTCGGGCTCGGCCTGCTCGGCGGGGTCCTGGACGGCGACGGGCCGCGCCGGCAGGGCGTCGGTGTCCTGATCCTGCTCCTGGTCCTGGTCCTCGCCGCGCTCCCGGGCATCGTCGTATCCGTCGACCTCGGCCTCGTCCTCTTCCGGCTGCCAGTGGGGATCGCTGCGGTGACCGGCGGCCGGCCCGCCGCGCTTGAGCAGCCGGGCAGCGGCGCCGCCGTTGAGCACCCGCGTCGCCAGGGCGACGTCGCTGGTGCGCCGCACGGCGTCGCGTTTGCTGACGAGCATCGGAACCAGCACGAACAGCCAGAGCACCACGAGCGAGATCCACAACAGCGACTGCGGGATGCTTGGCATGATGACTTGCTCCTAACTGGTCCTGACCCCCGCGAGGCTGGCCGGCGCGGCCGGGCCGAGTGACCAGCACAATTACACACCTGTAATTTGCCTCTCACAAGCACCAAATGTCACTCGTGTCGCGCTAGCCCCATCCCAGGCGGGGCGTCCTCAGCCCCGGAACCCCGTGTCACGCCCAGCTGGCCTGACCGGCGCGGACCAGCGTCGCCGCGACCGATCCCTGCACCTCTTCGACCGTGATGGCCATCAGCAGGTGGTCGCGCCAGGCCCGGTCCACCTCGAGGTAGCGCTGCAACAGGCCCTCCTCCCGGAACCCGACCTTTGCCAGCACGGCGCGGCTCGCGGCGTTCTCCGGGCGCACGGTGGCCTCGACGCGATGCAACATGACGGGGCCGAAGCAGTGGTCGAGGCCCAGCGCCAACGCCGCCGTCGCCACCCCGCCGCCGGTGGCGGACCTGGGCACCCAGTAGCCGATCCAGGCCGACCGCAGCGCCCCGTGGGTGACGTTGCCGATGGTCAGCTGGCCGCAGAACCGCCCGTCGAGCTCGATGACGTAGGGCAGCATGCGGCCCTTGCGGGCCTCGGCGCGCAGGCCCGAACACAACGCGGGCCACGCGGCGACGGTGTGCCGGATCGCCCAATCGCCGTCGGCGCTGGGCTCCCAGGGCTCGAGGTGCGCGCGGTCGGCCAGCCGGATCCGGCTCCACTGCGTGCCGTCACGCATCCGGACGGCCCGCAGCCGCACGACGCCGGCCGGCACCCGCAGCGGGCCCACATCCAGGGGCCAACCGGGATGACGGGAACTGGTGCGCAACAGGTTCATAAGCGGTCGGTGGGCCTAGCCGCGCTGGGCCAGGAACGCGACGTCGACGATCTCCCCCGTGCGGATCTGTTCGGCGCCGCTGGGGACGACGACCAGACAGTTCGCCTCGGCCAGCGTGGCCAGCAGGTGCGACGACCCGGGAGCCCCGCCCAGCGCCTGCACCAGATACTCGCCGGTGTCCTGGTCGCGCATCAGCTGTCCGCGCAGGTAACCCTTGCGCCCGGCGACCGAGGTGATCGGCGACAGGGCGCGGGCCTGCACGATCCGACGCATCGGCTGGCGCTTGCCCAGCGAGAGCCGGATCAGCGGCCGCACCATCACCTCGAAGACCACCAGGGCGCTGACCGGGTTGGCGGGCAGCAGGAACGTCGGCACGCCCTCGTGACCCAGCTGCCCGAAGCCCTGCACGGACCCCGGATGCATGGCGACGCGCACGACCTCCATCTCGCCGAGCTCGGACAGCACCGAGCGAACCGCCTCGGCGGCGGCTCCCCCGACCGCGCCGGCGATCACCACGACCTCGGCTCGATTGATCTGGCCCTCGACGACTTCGCGCAGCTGCTTGGGGTCGTTGCTGACGATGCCGATGCGGTTGACCTCCGCCCCGGCGTCGCGGGCCGCCGCCGCCAGCGCGTAGGAGTTGACGTCGTAGACCTGCCCGTTTCCCGGGCTGCGCGAGATGTCGACCAACTCGCCGCCCACGGCGATGACCGACAGCCGCGGCCGCGGGTGCACCAGCACCCGGTCGCGGCCCACGGCCGCCAGCAGGCCGACCTGCGCCGCGCCGATGATCGTCCCGGCGCGCACGGCGACGTCACCGGGCTGGACGTCGTCGCCGGTGCGGCGCACGTAGGCGCCCGACGGCGCCCCGCGGTAGATCCGCACCCGCGACGTCCCGCCGTCGGTCCAGCGGATCGGCAGCACGGCGTCGGCGAGGGTGGGCAGCGGCGCGCCGGTCTGCACGCGGACGGCCTGGCGCGGCTGCAGCCGGCTGGGCGTGCGCGAGCCGGCCTCGATCGTTCCCATCACCGGCAGCACCAGCCCGTCGCGCCGGTCTTCGTCGTCGCCGCCGTCCTCGTTGGGCGGCTCACCGAGGCTGTCGACGCCCACCTCACCGATGCCGAGCACGTCGACGCTGCGCACCGCGTAGCCGTCGATCGCGGCCTGGTCGAACCCGGGCATGGGCCGCTCGGTCACCACTTCCTCGGCGCACATCAGCCCCTGCGCCTCGGCGATGGCCACGCGTATCGGCCGCGGGGCCACCGCGGCCGCCGTTATCCGGGCCTGCTGCTCCTCAACAGAACGCACAAGCGCGCCTCTCTGCCCTCGATGGCGCTCGCCGCTTGAGCCCTGGCGGGTACCGGCGTCACTGCTCGGTCAGGCCCAACCGCGCCACCAACCATCGCCGCAAATCCGGGCCATAGTCATCACGATCCAATGCAAAGTCAACCGCAGCCTTCAGGTAGCCGCCAGGATTTCCCAAGTCGTGTCGGGATCCTCGGTGCACGACGACGTGGACGGGGTGGCCCTCGTCGATCAGCAGCGCGATCGCGTCGGTGAGCTGCACCTCGCCGCCGGCGCCCCGGTCGATGCGGCGCAGCGCGTCGAAGATGGCCCGGTCGAGCACGTAGCGGCCCGCCGCGGCATACATCGACGGGGCGTCTTCGGGCTTGGGCTTTTCGACCATGCCCTTGACCCGCAGCACGTCGGGATTGTCGTCGGGCACCGGGTCGACGTCGAAAACGCCGTAGGCGCTGATCTCCTCGGGCGCCACCTCGATCGCACACAGCACCGTGCCGCCGTAGTCGGCGCGCACCTTCGACATGGTCACCAGCACGCCCGTCGGCAACACCAGGTCGTCGGGCAGCAGCACCATGACGGCGTCCTCGTCGGCGGACAGCGTGGGCTCCACGCAGCCGATGGCGTGCCCCAGGCCGAGCGGCTCGGCCTGCACCACGGACTCCACCTTGATCAGCTGCGGCGCGCGCCGCACCTTGTCGAGCATGGCCTTCTTGCCCCGCGCCTCCAGCGTGCCCTCCAGCACCAGGTCCTCGACGAAGTGCGCGACGACGCCGTCCTTGCCCTCGGAGGTGACGATCACCAGCCGTTCCGCGCCCGCCTCGGACGCCTCCGCGGCGACCAGCTCGATGCCGGGAGTGTCGACGACCGGCAGCAGCTCCTTGGGCACCGTCTTGGTGGCGGGCAAAAAACGCGTGCCCAGGCCGGCCGCGGGGACGATCGCCGTCAAGGGGATCGGAACATCTCGGCGGGACATTGTTCAAACGATAGCCCTCGTCAGGTACGCCGAGGCGGTGTGGCGGTGGGCGCGCCGGGCCTGCGATCGTTGACGGCATGGCAGCCGTGAGCAAGGCCGCGTTGCGCGGGCAGCTGCTGGCCGCGCGGCGTCGCGTTGCTGACGACGTCCGCGCCGCCGAGGCGCGCGCGCTCACCGAGCGGCTGGAGGCGGTGGTCGACGGTGAGGGCACGGTCTGCGCGTACGTGCCGGTGGGCGCCGAGCCGGGGTCGACAGAGATGCTGGACGTGTTGCTGCGCCGCTGTGCGCGGCTGCTGCTGCCGGTCGCGCGCACCGGCGCGGACGGCACGCCGCTGCCGCTGCGCTGGGGTGAATACCGGCCGGGCGCGCTCGTCCCCGGACCGTGGGGCCTGCTCGAGCCGCCCGATCCCCTCCTGCCGGCGGACGCCCTGGGCCACGCCGGCCTGCTGCTCGTGCCGGCGCTGGCCGTCGACCGCCGGGGCGTGCGGCTGGGCCGGGGGCGCGGCTTCTACGACCGCTCGCTGGCCGACCGCGACCCGGCCGCGCGGGTGATCGCGATCGTGCGCGACGACGAGTTCGTCGACGAGCTGCCCGCCGAGCCCCACGACGTGCCGATGACCCACGCGCTGACCCCCGGGAAGGGCCTGATCGCGCTTTTCGGCGGGGAATGATCCCGATCACGTAGCGGTTCTAGCACTTGAAACGGTAGAGTGCTAATGCAGCCCGACAGAATCTCGGAGGTTCTCGTGCCGACCTACAGCTACGCGTGCACCCAGTGCGCCGACCGCTTCGACGTTGTGCAGGCCTTCACCGACGACGCGCTGACCACGTGCGAGAAGTGCTCCGGTCGCCTGCGCAAGCTGTTCAATTCCGTGGGCGTGGTGTTCAAGGGCAGCGGCTTCTACCGCACCGACAGCCGCGCGGACGGCAAGAAGTCGAACGGCTCCACAAACGGGTCCGGCGAGTCGGCGTCGGCGTCGGGGTCGGGCGAGAAGGCCTCCGGCGACAAGAGCGGCTCGAGCGCCTCGGGCGGCTCGGGCGATAAAGGCGGCTCGAGCGAGAAGTCGACCAGCACCGCCGCACCGGCCGCCGCCGCGGCCAGCTGAGCCGGTTATCCACAACCCGCGTTTTTGACCCACACCCCGGGCGTCGCCCGGCGGTTACCGTTGCGCGGTGGGCAACCCATCGCTGAATCCGGCGCTGCTGCGCCGGATTTCGGCGTCGTTGCGCCCCGACTGGACGCGCACCGCGCTGGCCCGGCGCGCCGCCGCCGGCGGCCTCGTGGTGCTGGCCGGCATTGCGACGCTGCGGTCGAATCCGGACGGCGACTACGCCGAGGTGGTGGTGGCCGTGCGCGACCTGCGTCCGGGCGCCGCCTTGACCGTCGACGATGTGCGCCTCGAAAGGCGTTCGGCCACAACGGTTCCCGATGGGGCGCAGGTCGGAATCGCCGCGGTGGTCGGATCGACGCTGGCCGGCCCCACGCGTCGCGGCGAGGTGCTCACCGACGTCCGGTTGCTCGGCAGCCGGCTGGCCGACGCCGCGATCGCGTCGAAGGCCGGGCCCGGCGCCCGCATCGTGCCGCTGCACCTGGCGGACGGCGGCCTGATCGACTTGGTCCGGGTCGGCGACGTCGTGGACGTGCTGGCCGCCCCGGCCACCGATGCGCCGGGCACCGCGACCGTGACCAAAGTGGTAGCAACTGACGCCGTCGTCGTGCTTGTTTCGGCCAAGCCGAAGGCCCAGGCTGCGGATAGCGACCGCGTAGTGTTGGTTGCGCTGCCGGCTCGCGTGGCGAACACGGTGGCGGGCTCGACGCTGGGTCAGACGGTGACGCTGACCCTGCATTGAGCGCCTCGCCGCTGTTGGGCACGTGATCGATAGCAAACTCTGTCCAGTCCAGAAAGGACCAGCCCGATGCTCAAAGGGTTCAAGGAGTTTCTCGCGCGGGGCAATATCGTCGACCTGGCCGTCGCGGTCGTCATCGGTACCGCCTTTACCGCATTGGTCACCAAGTTCACCGACAGCATCATCACGCCGCTGATCAACCGGATCGGTGTCAAACAGCAGTCCGATGTCGGCATCCTCAAGATCGGCATCGGCGGCGGCCAGACCATCGACTTGAACATCCTGCTGTCGGCGGCGATCAACTTCGTTTTGATCGCGGCCGTCGTGTACTTCTTCGTGGTGCTGCCCTACAACACCCTGCGCAGGCGCGGCGAGGTCGAACAGGCCGACGACGCGCAGATCGTGCTGCTCACCGAGATCCGCGACCTGCTGGCGGAGTCGGGCAACGGGGATTCGTCGGGCAGGCACGGCGGGGCCGCCGCCAAGACGCCACCGCCGGAGCACGGCCCCCGCGCGGACGCCGAATCTCAGTGACGCGCGGCTAGATTTCCAGGCTCGACAGCTGGCCGATGATCTGGGCGGCGAGCGGATTCAACGTTGCCATCCCGTCGCGCACCGCGTAGCGCGAGCCGGCGAGGTTGACCACCAGCGTGCTGCCGGACACCCCGGCCAGGCCGCGCGACAATCCGGCATCGATGATGCCCGCGGACAGCCCCGACGCGCGGATGGCTTCGGCGATGCCCAGGATCTCGCGATCCAGGATCTCGCGGGTGGCCTCCGGCGTGACGTCGCGCGGGGTGACGCCGGTCCCGCCGACCGAGACCACCAGGTCCACCCCGCCGATCACCGCGGTGTTCAGCGCGTTGCGGATCTCGACCTCGTCGGCCGCGACCGCCACTACTCCGTCGACGACGAACCCCGCCTCGGTCAACAGCTCGGTGACCAGCGGTCCGCTGTGGTCCTCGTCGCCGTGCGCGGTGCGATCGTCGACCACCACGACCAGCGCCCGGCCGACCACCAACTCCGCACCCGTTTCCATGGATGCCACCGTATATCCGAGGTCGGACAATCCCGCCGCCGAGGGCTCATCGACGCGCATCACTGATCCGCCTTGCCGAGGGTGATCTGCACGGTGCGGCTCCCCCCGCCGGGATCCTGGAACGTCAACGACACCTTGTCGCCGGGCGCCCTGGACCGCACCGCGGCGACCAACGCGTCGGCGCTGTTGATGGGGCGATCGTCGACCTTGGTGACCACGACCCCCTTGGGCAGTCCCGCCGACGCGGCCGCGCCGTTGGGCACCACCTCGACCACCTTGGCGCCCGGCGTGCCCTTGTCGCTGGTCACCTGGACGCCGAGCGACGCGTGCGACGCCTTGCCGGTGCTGATCAATTCGTCGGCGATGCGCTTGGCCTGGTCGACCGGGATCGCGAAGCCCAGCCCGATCGAGCCGCTCTGCGCGTCGGGCGAGTCGGCGCCCAGGGTGGCGATCGCCGAGTTGACGCCCACCAACTGGCCGCTCATGTTGACCAGCGCCCCGCCGGAGTTACCCGGGTTGATCGCGGCGTCGGTCTGAATCGCGTCCAGCACCGTGTTCTGGTTGCCCGTCTCACCGGTGGTGGACACCGGCCGGTTCATCGCGCTGATGATCCCCGTGGTCACCGTGCCCGACAGGCCCAGGGGTGAGCCGACCGCCACCACCGGCTGGCCGACCCGCAAATCCGACGACGAGCCCAGCGAGATGGGGGTGAGGTTGGAGATGCCCTGGACGCGGATCACCGCGATGTCGCTGGTCGGGTCGGCACCGACCACGGTGAACGGCGCGGTGCGGCCGTCGGAGAAAGTCACCGTCGTCTTCGGTTGCGGACCGGCCAGACCCCCCGGGACGCCCGGTCCACCCGGACCGCCCGGCTTGGCCGCGGCGGCGACGACGTGGTTGTTGGTCAGGATCAGCCCGTCGGTCGACAGGACGATGCCGGAGCCCTCCTCCGACTGACGGCCGATGTCGGTCTCGAGCATGACGACGCTGGGCACCACTTTGGCGGCGACCTGCTCCACGCTGCCCGGCGGCATGTTCGCGGCCGGGACGCTGGGGGCGACCCCCGGGATGACGCTGTGCCCGTTGCCGCCGGTGGTGTGCGTGCCCAGCTCGACGGCCGTCGCGGCCGCCCCGCCGATGCCCGCCGACACGACCGCGATGGCCAGCGCGCCCGCGGTCAATAAGCCTGCGCGGGAACGCTTTTGGGGTGCCGGGGGCGGCCCCCCGGGACCCATCGGCGGCAGCATGTGGATCGGGCCGGTGCCCGTTCCGCCGGGGATCGGGCCCGTCCCGGTACCGCCGTGGATCGGGCCCGGCCCGGTGCCGCCGGGCGTCCGGACCGGCCCGGTGCCGCTGAACGGCTCGTAGGGCCGGCGGTATTGCGCCGTCGGCTGGGCCGTTTGGTAACGCCAGTCGAACTGCGGGTTGTACGGCTGGTGGCGCCCCTGCGCATATGCGGGCGGAACAGGCTGATTAGGCCCGGCGCGGTACCCCGGTTGCTGCGGCGGTGGCGAATACCTCGGGTCATCCGTCATGACGCTACGTCGCTCTTCCTATATCGGTATTTCGGCTCGATCGGGCTCGAGTCCAACACTAGCTGCAGAACTACCTTGCCTGCGCGGACTGAGAGTCCACTGAGATAACGTTCGCCGATCGCCGAGAGTTCTCCGTGGCGTCCGTCACGGGCCCGATGGGTTGGGTCGTCGTGGTCTCGGCGCGGGGGCCGGCCGCGGGGTAGGGCGCCGTCGGCATCGGGCGGCCGGGCAGCAGCACATAGATGGAGGTCCCCGGCGGCTGGCCGCCGGGCACCGTGTCCTCGACGCGAAGCAACCCGCCGTGGTTGAGCACCACCTTTTTCACGATCGCCAGCCCCAGCCCCGAACCCGGCATCGACCGGGCCGTCGTGGACCGGTAGAACCGCTCGAACACCAGGCGCCGCTCGTGCAACGGGATGCCGGGCCCGTGGTCCGACACCACCAGCTCGGCGTGCGACGGGTCGAGTTGCCGCAGCGTGATGCCGACGCGGCCGCCCGGCGGGCTCCACTTGGCCGCGTTGTCCATGAGGTTGAGCACCGCGCGCGACAGCCCGGCGGCGTCGCCGTAGACCTGCCATCCGATCGCCTCGACGTCGAAGTGAATGTCGTTGCGCCGCCGCCTAACCCGCTCCAGGCTGCGGTCGATCACCTCCGACATGTCGACCGTCTCGTGCACGACCTGACCGGCGTCGTCGCGGGTGAGGTCCACCAAATCGCCCACCAGGGTGGACAATTCCTCGATCTGCGCGAGCACGTCGGCGCGCAGGTCGACCATCTCCTGTTCGGGCAGCCGGGGCGCCCCGGGTTCCATCGACGCCATCAGCAGCTCGACGTTGGTGCGCAGCGACGTCAGCGGGGTGCGCAGTTCGTGTCCGGCATCGGTCACCAGGCGCGCCTGCCGCTCCCTCGACTCGGCCAGGGCCCGCAGCATCAGGTTGAAAGCCTCGGTGAGCCTGGCCAATTCGTCGCTGCCGAACACCGGGATGGGCCGCAGGTCGTCGGTGCGCGCCACCCGCTCGGCGGCCTGGGTCAGGCGGGCCACCGGGCGCAACCCCGCCCGGGTGACCATGCCCCCGGCCACCGCGGCGACCGCGACACCGATCCCGCCGACGATCAGCAGCACCCAGCGCAGCTTGGTCATCACCATCTCGGTGGGCTTCAGGCTCTTGGAGAGCAGCAGCGAACTGCCGTTGGGCAAGTGGATGGCCAGGATGCGCTGCTCGCCCACGGTGCGCTGCGACATGAACAACTCGCCGCTGATGACCGCCTTCTCGGTGGGTCCCACGGGCAGGGCCTGGCCGGGCTGGTTGGCGGTGTAGACGGAGTGGCCCGGGTTCACCAGCATCGCGTTGACGTCGGAGTAGGCGGTGCCCTCGATGGCCTTGCCCGGGTCGGCGGCCAGCGAGCCGCTGGCGATCAGCAGCTGCGCGCGGCTCTGCAGCTGGTTGTCGATGTCGCTGTAGAGCGCGGCCGAGATCACCGCGTACACGGCGAGCGCCATCAGCACGACGACCATCGCGACCATCGACATCGCCAGCAGCATCACCCGCCACCGCAACGACAACGAGCTCGCGGCTCGCAGCGGTGCGCGCCGGTGCCGGCGGAACAGGGTCATCGTTGCTCTTCGGTCATCAGGGCGGCGTCTCCCGAAGGACGTAGCCCACCCCGCGGACCGTGTGGATCAGTCGCGGCTCGCCCTCGGCCTCGGTTTTGCGGCGCAGATAGCCGACGTAGACCTCCAGCGCGTTGCCGGAGGTGGGGAAGTCGAACCCCCACACCTCCTCGAGGATGCGGCTGCGGGTGAGCACCCGGCGCGGGTTGGCGATCAACATTTCCAGCAGGGCAAACTCGGTGCGGGTCAAGCTGATCGGGCGCTGGCCGCGAGTGACCTCGCGGGTCACCGGGTCCAGGCTCAGGTCGGAGAAACTCATCGCGACCGACTCGGCGTCGTCGTCGGGCTTGGTGCGCCGCAGCAGCGCGCGCATGCGGGCCAGCAGCTCTTCGAGGGCGAACGGCTTGGGCAGGTAGTCGTCGGCACCGGCGTCCAGCCCGGCGACGCGCTCCGAGACCGAGTCGCGCGCGGTGAGCACCAGGATCGGCAGGTCGTCGCCCGTGCTGCGCAGCTGGCGGCACACCTCGAGCCCGTCCAGCCGGGGCATCATCACGTCCAGGACGAGTGCGTCGGGCCGGTCGCTGGCGATCATGTCGAGGGCCTCGACCCCGTCGTGGGCCAGCTCGACCGAATAGCCGTTGAAGGAGAGCGACCTGCGCAGCGACTCGCGTACCGCACGATCGTCGTCGACGACAAGTATTCGCACGGCCACCAGTTTCGCCCTAGCGCCTGAGAGCGGGCTGAGAGACGCGCCGCGTGTTTGCCGAGACCTAGCGGCGCTCGAGGTCGATGAGCCCGAGACGTGCCGCCTTGAGCAGCCTGCGCGGGACCTTGTGCCGCTGGCCCGCGACCGTCACACCGACGAGCTCGGTCTTGGTGGCCTTCCACTGGGCGCGGCGGCTCCGGGTGTTCGCGCGCGACATCCTGCGCTTGGGTACGGCCATGGTCGGGCCTCATTCCTCGTTGGGGCTGCTACGGGCAAGTCGCGCGACATCGCGGCCCCCGGGGGACGGCCGAACGTGCGACGATTGGGTCCCAGGATAGTCGGTGGCCAGCCGGTCGCCAAAACGGCGCCGGCGCGCGCCGGGAGCACCCCCAGGTTGCCGTGGCGGCCGTGATCAGGGCGAGAACGACCACGGGGCGATCTCGGCGCGGGAGGGAGCCGACCGGGCATCCTTGACGTGACGCCCGCGGCACCCGCTAACCTACCGAGTGGTTGGTTGGTTCGCGGTCACTTCGCGGTCACGAGGAAGCGCAGATGGGAGGACTGGATGGCCTCTGTATCTGGGGCCGGTAGTTCCGGCGCGGTCCGGATCGCGAACTGCTCCGGGTTCTACGGCGACCGGCTCTCGGCGATGCGCGAGATGCTCACCGGCGGCTCCGACGACCCCGTGGACTACCTAACCGGCGACTACCTGGCCGAACTGACGATGCTCATCCTGGGCCGGGACAAGATGAAGAACCCCGAGCGCGGCTATGCCAAGACGTTTTTGACCCAGCTCGAGGACTGCCTGGGCGAGGCCCGCGACCGCGGGGTCCGCATCGTCGCCAACGCCGGCGGCCTGAACCCGGCGGGGCTGGCCGACGCGATCCGCGGTCTGGCCGAGCGGCTGGGCGTGCCGGTCAAGGTGGCCCACGTCGAGGGTGACGACCTGCAGCCGCGCGCGGCCGAGCTCGGGCTGGGCGACCCGCTGACGGCGAACGCCTACCTGGGCGCCTGGGGAATCGTCGACTGCCTGGGCGACGGCGCCGACGTCGTCGTCACCGGCCGGGTCACCGACGCCTCGGTGATCGTCGGGGCGGCCGCCGCGCACTTCGGCTGGGGCCGCGCCGACTACGACCAACTCGCCGGCGCCGTCGTCGCCGGACACGTCATCGAGTGCGGGGTGCAGGCCTCCGGCGGCAACTACTCGTTCTTCACCGAAATCCCCGACTTGACCCACGCCGGTTTCCCTCTGGCCGAGGTCTACGCCGACGGCTCGTCGGTGATCACCAAGCATCCCGGCACCGGCGGCCTGGTCAGCGTCGACACCGTCACCGCGCAGCTGCTCTACGAGATCACCGGCGCGCGCTACGCCAACCCCGACGTCACCGCGCGGATGGACAGCGTCGAGCTGTCCGCGGACGGCCCCGACCGGGTGCGCATCACCGGCGCGCGCGGCGAGCCACCGCCGCCCACGCTCAAGGTGTCGCTGAACAGCATCGGCGGGGTCCGCCACGCCCTGACGTTCGTGCTGACGGGCCTGGACATCGAGGCCAAGGCCGAGTTGGTGCGCCGCCAGCTCGAGGCCGCGCTCACCGTCAAGCCCGCCGAGCTGCAGTGGACCCTGGCGCGCACCGACCACGCCGACGCCGACACCGAGGAAGCGGCCAGTGCCCTGCTGCACTGCGTCGTGCGCGATCCCGATCCCACCAACGTCGGACGCCAATTCTCGTCGGCGGCAGTGGAATTGGCGCTCGCCAGCTACCCCGGCTTCCACGTGACCGCCCCGCCGGGCGACGGTCAGGTGTACGGCGTGTTCACCGCGGGGTACGTCGACGCCGGACAGGTCCCGCACATCGCGGTGCACGCCGACGGTACTCGCACCGAAATCCCGTGCGCCACCGAGACTTTGGAACTCACCGCCGCCGATCCCCCGCCGCTGCCGGAGCCACTGCCGGCCGGTCCGGTCGTCAGGGCGCCGCTGGGCCGCATCGCCGGGGCCCGCAGCGGCGACAAGGGTGGTTCGGCCAACGTCGGCGTCTGGGTGCGCACCGACGACCAATGGCGCTGGCTCGCCAACACCCTGACCGTCGAGCTGTTCACCGAGTTGCTGCCCGAGGCCGCGGACTTCCCCGTCACCCGCCACGTGCTGCCCAACCTGCGCGCGCTGAACTTCGTCATCGACGGCATCCTGGGTCAGGGCGTCGCGTATCAGGCGCGGTTCGACCCCCAGGCCAAGGGGCTGGGCGAATGGCTGCGCGGCCGCCACGTCGACATCCCGGAAAGGTTGTTGTGAGTATCTGGAGCACGCCCGAGCGCGAGCAACTGCGAAAGACGGTGCGCTCGTTCACCGAACGCGAGATCCTGCCCAGCGCCGACGAGTGGGAGCGCACCGGCGAGCTGCCGCGCGAGCTGCACCGCCGCGCCGGGGCGGCCGGCCTGCTGGGCGCGGGCTTTCCCGAGGCAGCCGGCGGTGGCGGCGGGGACGGCGCCGACTCGCTGATCATCTGCGAGGAGGTGCACCAGGCCGGCGCACCCGGCGGCGTCTTCGCGTCGCTGTTCACCTGCGGCATCGCGGTGCCGCACATGATCGCCTCCGGCGACGCCCGGCTGATCGACGAATTCGTGCGGCCGACGCTGGCCGGCGAGAAGATCGGCGCGCTGGCCATCACCGAGCCCGGCGGCGGTTCCGACGTCGGGCATCTGCGCACCAGCGCGGTCAAGGACGGCGATCACTACGTCGTGAACGGCGCCAAGACCTACATCACCTCCGGGGTCCGCGCCGACTACGTCGTCACCGCGGTGCGCACCGGCGGCCCCGGCGCGGCCGGGGTTTCGCTGCTGGTGATCGAGAAGGGCACGCCCGGGTTCGAGGTCAGCCGCAAGCTGGACAAGATGGGCTGGCGGTCCTCGGACACCGCCGAGCTGGCGTTCACCGATGCGCGGGTGCCGGCGGCGAACCTCGTCGGCGCCGAGAACAGCGGATTCGCCCAGATCGCCCAGGCATTCGTCGCCGAGCGGGTCGGCCTTGCCGCGCAGGCGTATTCGAGCGCGCAACGCTGCCTCGACATCACGGCGGCGTGGTGTCGCGACCGGGAGACGTTCGGCCGGCCGCTGATCTCCCGCCAGTCGGTGCAGAACACACTGGCCGAGATGGCCCGCCGCATCGACGTCGCCCGCGTCTACACCCGGCACGTGGTGGAGCGCCAGCTCGCCGGGGAGGCCAACCTCATCGCGCAGGTGTGTTTCGCCAAGAACACCGCCGTCGAGTGCGGGGAATGGGTCGCCAACCAGGCCGTGCAGCTCTTTGGCGGCATGGGCTACATGGCCGAATCCGAGGTCGAACGCCAGTACCGGGACATGCGGATCCTGGGCATCGGTGGCGGGACCACCGAAATCCTCACCGCGCTGGCGGCCAAAACCCTTGGGTTCCAATCATGACGGTGCTGCAGACGACGCTCGATCCCGCTTCACCCGACTACGCCGAGGCCGCGTCGGTGGCCACCCAGCGGCTCGGGGAGATCGACGCCGAGCTCGCCAAAGCCCTTGCCGGCGGCGGCCCCAAGTACGTCGAGCGCCACCACGCCCGCGGCAAGCTGACCGCGCGCGAACGCATCGAGCTGCTCCTCGACCCCGACTCGCCGTTTTTGGAACTGAGCCCGCTGGCCGCCTGGGGCAGCTCCTTCACCGTCGGCGCCAGCATGGTCACCGGTATCGGCGTGGTCGAAGGCGTCGAATGCCTGATCGTCGCCAACGACCCCACGGTCAAGGGCGGCACCAGCAACCCCTGGACCCTGAAAAAGATCCTGCGGGCCAACCAAATCGCCTTCGAGAACCGGCTTCCCGTGATCTCCCTGGTGGAGTCCGGGGGCGCGGATCTCCCCACGCAGAAGGAGATCTTCGTCCCCGGCGGGCGGATGTTCCGCGACCTGACCCGGCTGTCGGCGGCGGGCATTCCGACGATCGCGCTGGTGTTCGGCAACTCCACCGCGGGCGGCGCGTACATCCCGGGCATGTCCGACCACGTGGTGATGATCAAGGAACGCTCCAAGGTGTTTTTGGCCGGTCCCCCGCTGGTGAAGATGGCCACCGGTGAGGAGTCCGACGACGAATCACTCGGCGGCGCCGAAATGCATGCCCGCATATCGGGTTTGGCGGACTACTTCGCGGTCGACGAACTCGACGCCATCCGCGTCGGACGGCGCATCGTGGCCCGGCTGAACTGGGTCAAGCGCGGGCCCGCCCCCGGGCCGGTGAGCGAGCCGCTCTACGACGCCGGGGAGCTGATCGGCGTCGCGCCGGCGGACCTGCGCATCCCGTTCGACCCCCGCGAGGTGATCGCCCGCATCGTCGACGGCTCCGAATTCGACGAATTCAAGCCGATGTACGGCTCGTCGCTGGTGACCGGCTGGGCCCGGCTGCACGGCTACCCGCTGGGCATCCTCGCCAACCACCGCGGCGTGCTGTTCAGCGAGGAGTCCCAGAAGGCCACCCAGTTCATCCAGCTGGCCAATCGGTCCGACACGCCATTGTTGTTCCTGCACAACACCACCGGCTACATGGTCGGCAAGGACTACGAGGAAGGCGGCATGATCAAGCACGGGTCGATGATGATCAACGCCGTGTCCAACTCCACCGTCCCGCACATCTCGCTGCTGATCGGCGCGTCCTACGGCGCCGGCCACTACGGCATGTGCGGGCGGGCCTACGACCCGCGTTTCCTGTTCGCGTGGCCAAGCGCGAAATCCGCGGTGATGGGCGGCGCGCAACTGGCCGGGGTGCTGTCGATCGTGGCCCGCGCCGCCGCCGAGGCCCGCGGCCAGCAGGTCGACGAGGAGGCCGACGCCGCGATGCGGGCGGCCGTCGAGGGCCAGATCGAAGCCGAGTCGCTGCCGCTGGTGCTGTCGGGGATGCTCTACGACGACGGAGTGATCGACCCGCGCGACACCCGCACGGTGCTGGGAATGTGTTTGTCCGCCATCGCCACCGGCCCGATCGAGGGGACGTCGAACTTCGGCGTCTTCCGGATGTGAGCGTCATGGGAATCACCCGAGTGCTGGTCGCCAACCGCGGCGAGATCGCCCGGCGCGTGTTCGCCACCTGCCGGCGGCTGGGCCTGGGCACCGTCGCCGTCTACACCGACCCCGACGCCGCCTCCCCGCATGTCGCCGAAGCCGACGCGCGGGTCCGGCTGCCGAACGTCAACGACTATCTCAATGCCGATGCGATCATCGCCGCCGCCCGCGCAGCCGGCGCCGACGCGGTGCATCCCGGCTACGGATTCCTCGCGGAGAACGCCGATTTCGCCGCCGCCGTGGCCGACGCCGGCCTGACCTGGGTGGGCCCGCCGGTGGACGCGGTGCGCGCGATGGGCTCCAAGATCGAGTCCAAGAAGCTGATGGCCGCCGCCGGGGTCCCGGTGCTCGACCAACTCGACCCCGACACCGTCACGCAGGCCCAGCTGCCGGTGCTGGTCAAGGCGTCCGCCGGCGGTGGCGGCCGCGGGATGCGGGTGGTGCGCGAATTGTCCGCTCTGCCCGGCGAAGTCGCCGCGGCGCGGCGCGAGGCGCAGTCGGCGTTCGGCGACCCGACCGTGTTCTGCGAGCGCTACCTGCCCACGGGCCACCACGTGGAGGTTCAGGTCCTCGCCGACACCCACGGCACGGTGTGGGCCGTCGGGGAACGCGAATGCTCGATACAGCGCCGCCACCAGAAGATCATCGAGGAGGCGCCCTCGCCGCTGGTCGAGCGGACGCCGGGCATGCGCGCCAAGCTGTTCGACGCGGCCCGGCTCGCGGCGGGCGCGATCGGCTACACCGGGGCGGGGACGGTCGAGTTCCTCGCCGACCCAGACTCCCAAGACGGCGAGTTCTACTTCCTCGAGATGAACACCCGGCTGCAGGTCGAGCACCCGGTCACCGAGGAGACCGCCGGGGTGGACCTGGTCGAGCTGCAGCTGACGGTGGCCGACGGCGCCCGCCTCGACCCGGAACCACCCGCCGCGCAGGGGTATTCGATCGAGGCCCGGCTCTACGCCGAGGACCCCGCGCACGGGTGGCAGCCGCAGGTCGGCGTGATGCACACGTTCGAGGTGCCGGGGGTCCGGGCGGAGTTCGCGTCGCTGGAGCGGCGGACCGGGATCCGCCTGGATTCCGGGATCGCCGACGGGTCCACGGTGTCGATCCACTACGACCCGATGCTGGCCAAGGTGATCTCCTACGCCCCCACCCGCGCGCAGTCGGCGCGGGTGTTGGCCGATGCGCTGGCCCGCGCGCGCCTGCACGGCGTGCGCACCAACCGCGAGCTGCTGGTGAACGTGCTGCGACACCCCGCATTTCTCGAGGGTGCCACCGACACCGCGTTCTTCGACACGCACGGCCTCGAGCGGCTCTCCGCCCCCCTGGCCGACGAGGCGGCGGTCCGGCTGTCGGCCGTCGCGGCCGCGCTCGCCGACGCCGCGCACAACCGCGCGACGGCCCGAGTGCTCGGCGCGCTCCCCAGCGGTTGGCGCAACCTGGCGTCGGGCTACCAGGACAAGGCCTACCGAGACGACCACAACACCGAACATCGCGTCGAATACCGGTTCAGCAGGGAAGGTTTGGCGCTGCCGGCCGACGAGTCGGTGCGGCTGATCTCGGCCGCCCCGGACGAGGTGGTGCTGTCCGCCGACGGCGTGGAGCACAACTTCTCGGTGCGGCGCTACGGCGCCCCCGGTTCGGCAGACGTCTACGTCGACTCGGCACGGGGACCGGTGCATTTGGTCGCGCTGCCGAGGTTCCCCGAGCCGGGTTCGGCCGTGGCGCAGGGTTCTTTGGTGGCGCCGATGCCCGGCAACGTCATCCGCCTCGCCGCCGCGGTCGGCGACACCGTCACCGCCGGCCAGCCGCTGATCTGGCTGGAGGCGATGAAGATGGAACACACGATCGCCGCGCCGTCCGACGGCGTGCTCGCCGAGCTCAACGTCGATACCGGCCAGCAAGTCGAGGTGGGCGCCGTCCTCGCACGAGTGGAAGCGCCTGAAGCACAAGGAGAACCGAGATGACCGACACCAGCTTCATCGAGAACGAGGAACGCCGGGCCCTGCGCAAAACGGTGGCCGAGTGGGCGTCCAACTACGGCGAGGAGTACTACCTGGAGAAGGCGCGCGCACACGAGCACACTATTGAATTATGGTCCGAGGCAGGAAAACTCGGCTTTCTCGGGGTGAACCTGCCCGAAGAGTACGGCGGTGGCGGCGCCGGCATGTACGAGCTGTCGCTGGTGATGGAGGAGATGGCGGCCGCCGGCAGCGCGCTGCTGCTGATGGTGGTGTCACCGGCCATCAACGGCACCATCATCAGCAAGTTCGGCACCGAGGAGCAGAAGAAGCGCTGGCTTCCCGGCATCGCCGACGGCTCGCTGACGATGGCGTTCGCGATCACCGAGCCAGACGCCGGCTCCAACTCGCACATGATCACCACCACCGCCCGCCGCGACGGCGGCGACTGGATCCTCAAGGGCCAGAAGGTCTTCATCTCCGGCATCGACCAGGCGCAGGCGGTGCTCGTGGTGGCGCGCACCGAAGAGGCGAAGACGGGCAAGCTGCGCCCCGCCCTGTTTGTGGTGCCCACCGACGCGGCCGGCTTCACCTACACCCCGATCGAGATGGAGCTGATCAGCCCCGAGCGTCAATTCCAGGTGTTCCTCGACGACGTCCGGCTGCCCAGCGATGCGCTCGTCGGGGCCCAGGACGCCGCGATCGCACAGCTTTTCGCCGGCCTGAACCCCGAGCGCATCATGGGCGCGGCCAGCTCGGTGGGCATGGGACGGTTCGCGCTGAGCAAGGCCGTCGACTACGTCAAGACGCGCCAGGTCTGGTCCACCCCCATCGGCGCACACCAGGGGCTGTCACATCCGTTGGCGCAGTGCCACATTGAGGTCGAGCTGGCCAAGCTGATGATGCAGAAGGCCGCGTCCCTCTACGACAGCGGCGACGACGCGGGGGCCGCCGAGGCCGCCAACATGGCCAAGTACGCCGCGGCCGAGGCGGCCACCCGCTCCGTCGACCAGGCCGTGCAGTCGCTGGGCGGCAACGGGCTGACCAAGGAGTACGGCGTCGCCGCCATGCTGGCCTCGGCGCGGCTCGGGCGGATCGCCCCGATCAGCCGCGAGATGGTGCTGAACTTCGTGGCGCAGACATCGCTGGGCCTGCCCCGAAGCTACTGATGGACACCCTCGTCGACTACGCGGGCCCGGCCGCAACCGGTGGGCCCTTCGCGCGGCTCACGCTGAACTCTCCGCACAACCGCAACGCGCTTTCCACCGCCCTGGTCAGCCAGCTGCACCAGGGCCTGCGCGACGCCACCGCCGACCCCGTGGTGCGGGTGGTGGTGCTGGGCCACGAGGGCGGCACGTTCTGCGCGGGCGCCGACCTGAGCGAGGCCGGCGAAGGCAGCCCGTTCGACATGGCCGTGGCCCGGGCCCGGGAGATGACCGAGCTGCTGCGCGCCATCGTCTCCTCGCCGCTGCCGGTGATCGCCGCCGTCGACGGGCACGTGCGCGCGGGCGGGTTCGGGCTCGTCGCCGCCTGCGACATCGCGGTGGCCGGCCCGCGCAGCACCTTCGCGCTGACCGAGGCCCGGATCGGTGTCGCGCCGTCGATCATCTCGCTGACGCTGCTGCCGAAGATCTCGGCGCGCGCCGCGGCGCGCTACTACCTCTCCGGCGAGACGTTCGACGCCTCGGTGGCCGCCGACATCGGGCTCGTGACGATGGCGGCCGACGACGTGGGCGCCGCGGTGCACAAGCTGGTCGCCGACGTGAGCCGCGGCTCGCCGCAGGGCCTCGCGGCGTCCAAGGCGCTGACGACGGCCGCGGTCCTGGAGGCGTTCGACCGCGACGCCGAGCGGCTCACCGAGGAGTCGGCGCGGCTGTTCGTCTCCGACGAAGCGCGCGAGGGCATGCTGGCGTTTCTGCAGAAGCGTCGCCCCCGTTGGGCAAACGTCTAACCGTTCCCCCGACGCGTGCGGCCGCGGCGCTCCTGCCTGGCGAAATCCGGCCCGACCTGGGAAGAAGGTTGCAGTTTAGCCAACACCCTTGCAGCAAAACTTCTACGTCGTACGCTCGTGGGTGATGAGCAACTCAGCGCAGCGCGACACCCGCGCTACCCCCGACGGCGGGGACACGCGTGACGAAGGGGAGCGCGCGGCCGACACGGATCGCATTCAGGTCGCGCAGTTGCTGGCGTACGCCGCCGAGCAGGGTCGCCTACAGCTCAAGGACTACGAAGACCGCCTGACGCGCGCCTACGCGGCGACGACGTACGAGGAGCTGGATCAGCTGCGGGCCGACCTGCCCGGCGCGATGCTGGGTCCGCGCCGCGGCGGCAAACCCAATCCCGCGCCGTCGATGTTGCTGCTGGCCCTGATGAGCGGGTTCGAGCGCCGCGGCCGGTGGAACGTGCCGAAGAAGCTGACCACGTTCACCTTGTGGGGCAACGGGGTGGTGGACCTGCGCTACGCCGACTTCACCTCCACCGAGGTCGAGATCCACGCGATCTCGATCATGGGCATGCAGAACATCTTGGTGCCGCCCGAGGTCAACGTCGAGATCCACGGCCACGGCGTGATGGGCGGCTTCGACCAAAGCGTGCTCGGCCAGGGCACCCCCGGCGCGCCGAAAGTGCGGGTTCGCGGTTTCTCGCTGTGGGGCGGCGTGGGCATCAAGCGCCGGGCCCGCCGGCCGCGCGGCTAGCGCCAGACTCGTTGCGCCCCAGGCGTTGGGCCGTCAGCCCGGTATGTAGTCGAACCTGTCCGGGTGGGGGCCCCGCCTGCCCGACTCGCCCTTGTCCAGCGCCGAGATCGCGCCCATGTCGGAGTCGTCCAGCTCGAAGTCGAAGAGCTCGAAGTTGGCTCGGATGCGTTCCGGCGTCACGGATTTGGGGAAGACGACGTCGCCGCGCTGGACATGCCAACGCAATACCACCTGCGCCGGGGACTTGCCGCGGGCCTCGGCGATGCGGTTGATCACCGGATCGCCGAGCACCTTGCCCTGCGCGATCGGTGACCACGCCTCGGTGACGATGCCGTGCTCGCGGCCGTAGGCGCGGACCTCTTCGTTGCCGAAGTACGGGTGAACCTCGATCTGGTTGACCGCGGGGACGGTCTCGGTTTCCTTGGCGAGCCGATCCAGGTGCGCGGGCTGGAAATTCGAGACGCCGATGCTGCGGGCCCGGCCGTCGCGGGCGAACTCCTCGAGGACCTTCCAGGTGGAGACGAAGTCGCCGCCGTAGAGCGTGGGCAGCGGCCAGTGGATGAGGAACAGGTCGACGTAGTCGGAGTCCAGGGCCGCCAGCGTCTTGTCGAATGCGCGGCGCGCGTCGTCGGGCTCGTGACGGCCGTTGTTGAGCTTGCTGGTGATGTAGACCTCGGCGCGGTCCAGGCCGGCGTCGCGCACCCCCTGGCCGACTTCCCTTTCGTTGCCGTACATCTGGGCGGTGTCGATGTGCCGGTATCCGACGTCGAGGGCACACTTCACGGCCGCGGCGGTTTCGTCGGGCTTGATCTGAAACACGCCGAAGCCCAGCTGTGGGATGCGCGCGCCGTCGTTGAGTTCGATCGTTGGCACCTTGCTCACGAGCTTCTCCTCTTGCGGGGGTTCACCGGCGGCGGCGCGACCGCAGGTAGTCGCCGACCACCGCGGCCCCCAGGCCGTCGAGATCGGGCACCACGACGCGGCCCTCCACCCGGCGGGCGACCTGATCGATGAACCGGGCCAGGCCGGGGTCGTCGCCCAGCCGGAAGATCGTCACCTGCGCGCCGAGCCTTGCCATGTCGTCGAATCCGCGCACGGTGTGGGCGATGGTCCGCGGGTGCGGCGGGTAATCAAAGAACACCGCCGAGCCGTCCCCGTCGAAATCCTCGAGGTGCGCGGTGGGCTCCCCGTCGGTCACCACCAGCACGACGGGCTGCGCGTTCGGGTGCCGGCGCAGGTGGCGCCCCGCCAGCGCCAGCGCGTGATGCAGGTTGGTGCCCTGCTCGTAGACGCCCTCCAGGCCGGTCAGCTCGGCGGCCGTCACCGTGCGGGCGTAACGGCCAAAGGCGATGATCTGCAAGGCATCCGAGCGAAAGCGCGTGCATACCAGGTGGTTGAGCGCCAGCGCCGTCTGCTTCATGGGCAGCCAGCGGTTCTCCATCACCATCGAAAACGACGTGTCGACCAACAGCGCCACCGCGGCCTGCGTGCGGGTCTCGGTCTCCGAGATCTCGACGTCGTCGACGGTGATGCGGATGGGCCCGTCGGCGAGGGTGGCCGTTCCCGCCTGGCGCAGCACCGCGTTGGTCAGCGTGCGGGAGATGTTCCACGGCTCGGTGTCGCCGAACTGCCAGGGCCGCGTCGCGCCGGTCAGCTCGCCCGCGGCGCCGGCGCGCCGGTGATCGCGCTCGCCGCGGCGACCGGAGAGCTGTTGCGCCACGTCGCGCAACGCCGTCTCCCCGAGCCGGCGCATCGCCTTCGGGGACAGTCGCCACTGGCCATCGGAACCGCGGTCCAAGAACCCCTGATTGACCAGTGCGCGTTCCAGTTCGGCGAGCGTGCGGGCGTCGATCGCCGCCTGGTCGCCGAGCTGGCGGGCCAGTGCGTCGAGGTCGACGTCGTCCATGGTGGCGCCCGGGTAGCTTTGCGACAGCTGCTCGGCCAGCTGCTCCAGCTCGGCGATGTCCGACAACGCCTGGGTGCCCTCGCCCATGCCGAACGGGTTGTCGCCGGAGAACTGCTCGGACCCGGTCCAGTCCTCGCCCGGCCGCGCGGCCTGCAGGTGCGCGTCGAGCCGGTTGAGCGCCTCCATCAACGCCGGCGACCCGAATGCCTGCTGCGCCAGGGCATCCAGCTCGGCCCGCTGGTCGGGGCTCAGGCTGTTGCGGAAGCGCTGGGCCGCTGCGGCGCGCTTGGCCAGCGAATCCAGCAGCTCCTCGACGTTGCGCGGGTTCTCCGGGAAGAACTCGCCGTGCTTGTCCATGAAGTCTTCGAAATCCTGCTGCGAGTCCTGCCCTTGGGCGTGCTTGTCCAGCAGTTCGTTGAGGTCGTTCAGCATCTCGTTGACCCGCTGGCGATCCTCGTCGGTGGCGCCCTCCAGCGCCTGCTTCATGCCCGCGAAGCGCTGGTCCAGCATCTCGCGGCCGAGCAAATCCTTGATCTGCTCGTACTTTTCGCGGGCCTCCCCGCTGCGCCAGTTGTAGTCCGCGAGCTCCTGCACGGCCTTGGCCGGCGACGCCGGCAACGCGTCCAGCTGCAACTCGCCGAAGCGGGCGTCGTCGTCCAGCGCGCGGGCCAGCTCCTTGCGCTCCGCCAGCACCGCCTCGTCGAGTAGCTTCTTGATCTCCTGCAGGGTGCCGTCCAAGTTGTTGCGGCGCAACAGATCCCGTCGGCGCCGGTTCGCCTCGGCCGCCAGCCGGTCGGCCCCGGGCATGTTCTTGGTGCCGCGGCGCAGCAACTCCGAGAGCGCACGGCGCGGCGAGGTGCCGGCCATGACGTCCTGCCCGATCTGTTCGAGCGCCTCGCGCAGATCCACCGGCGGCGCCAGCGGGTCGGGCCCGCCGGTGTACGCCGAATATCGCGACGAGTGCCCCCGTGACGATCGCAAGCGCGGCGAGGCCGGGCGCTGCGGGTCGTCACGATCAGAATCAGCCATAGACCGTCTGACCCTCCCCGGACACCTTGTCGATCCGCTTGGCCAGGTACAACGCCTCGAGCGCCAGTTCCAATGCCGCGGCGCGCTCGCCCTCGGACTCGGCGTGCAGCTTGGCCGCGATCTTGTCCACGACGTCCAGC
Organism: Mycobacterium alsense; assembly: GCF_002086635.1. GTDB lineage: Bacteria > Actinomycetota > Actinomycetes > Mycobacteriales > Mycobacteriaceae > Mycobacterium > Mycobacterium alsense. The sequence continues at coordinate 100,820 of NZ_MVHD01000009.1, forward strand.
CCGGGGACCGCGGCGAGCACGTCCTTGGCCGACACCCGCTCACCCGTCGTGACCGCGGAACCGCCCTCGACCGCGGCGACCAGCGAACCGACGTCGATGCCGCCCAGCACCCGGGCGGCGGTGTCGGCGGTCGCGCGGCGCAGCAGGTGCTCGAGCACCGCCTGCTCGCGGCCTTCCTCGCCCGACTCGAACTCCAGCTTGCCGCGCAGCACGTCGATCACCGTGCCGAGGTCGACGACCCGGGCCACCGGATCGGTCTCCCCCAGCACCGCGCCGCGATGGCGTGCCGCGGCCGCGACCGTCTCGGTCGCCGCGATCGCGAACCGCGCCGACACCCCCGACCGCTGATCGATCGAGTTCGACTCCCGCAGGTACCGGGCGAACCGCGCGATCACCTGCATCAGGTAGTCGGGCACCTGAGCGGACAGATGGGCTTCCTGCACGATCACCCCGACCTCGGCCTCCAGCTCCAGCGGGTAGTGGGTGCGGATCTCGGCGCCGAACCGGTCCTTCAGCGGGGTGATGATGCGGCCCCGGTTGGTGTAGTCCTCGGGGTTCGCGCTGGCGACCACCAACACGTCCAGCGGCAGGCGCAGCGTGTACCCGCGGACCTGGATGTCGCGCTCCTCCATGACGTTGAGCATCGACACCTGGATGCGCTCGGCGAGGTCGGGCAGCTCGTTGACCGCGACGATGCCGCGGTGCGCGCGCGGGATGAGCCCGTAGGCGATGGTCTCCGGGTCACCGAGGCTGCGGCCCTCGGCGACCTTGATCGGGTCGATGTCACCGACCAGGTCGGCGACGCTCGTGTCGGGGGTGGCCAGCTTTTCGGTGTAGCGCTCGCTGCGGTGCTTCCACGCCACGGGCAGGTCGTCGCCCAGCGTGGCGGCCCGCCGGATCGACTCGGGCGTGATCGGCCGGTACGGATGCTCGCCGAGCTCGGCCCCGTCGATCACCGGCGTCCACTCGTCGAGGAGCCCGACCAGCGCCCGCAGCAGGCGGGTCTTGCCCTGGCCGCGTTCGCCCAGCAGGACGAAGTCGTGACCCGCGATCAGCGCCCGCTCGAGCTGAGGCAATACGGTGTCGTCGAACCCCAGGATGCCCGTCCAGACCTCGTCACCCTCGGCCAACGCGGTGAGCAGGTTTTCGCGTATTTCCTGTTTGACCCCCCGCTCGCGGTGCCCGGCGGCGCGCAGCTCGCCGACGGTGCGGGGCAGATTACTCGGTGATGGCACCACTCCACGCTACGCGGTCGGCACAACGCTCACGCGCCGAGCGTTCAGGGCCGCCCAGTGGGCCGCTCAGTGCGCGAAGTGGCGGGCGCCGGTCAGGTACAACGTGACACCGGCCTTGGCGGCCGCGGCGGTCACCTCGTCGTCGCGCACCGATCCGCCCGGATGCACCACCGCCTTCACCCCGGCGGCGGTCAGCATCTCGAGTCCGTCCGGGAACGGGAAGAACGCGTCCGAGGCGGCGACCGCGCCGCGCACCCGGTCGCCGCCGCGCTCGACGGCGAGGCGGGCCGCGTCGACCCGGTTGACCTGACCCATGCCGACGCCGATGGTGGCGCCGTCGCCGGCGATGACGATCGCGTTCGACTTGACCGCGCGGCACGCCCGCCACGCAAAAACCAGGTCCGTCAACGTCTTCGGGTCCGCCGGCGCCCCGGTCGCCAGCGTCCAGTTGGCCGGGTTGTCGCCGTGCGCGTCGAGCTGGTCACGCTGCTGCACCAGCAGCCCGCCGCTGACCGGGCGCAGCTCGCTGCCGCCGGCCAGCGGCTCGGAGGCCACCAGCACGCGGATGTTCTTCTTCCGCGTCAACGCCTCGACCGCGCCCGGCGCGTAGGCCGGCGCGACGATCACTTCGGTGAAGATGGTGCTGACGTACTCCGCCATCTCGAGGCTGACCTCGGTGTTCGCCGCGATCACGCCGCCGTAGGCGCTCAGCGGATCGCATTCGTGGGCCTTGCGGTGCGCGTCGGCGACCGATACCGACGAGATTGCGATCCCACAAGGGTTGGCGTGCTTGATGATCGCCACGCACGTCTCCTCGTGGTCGAAGGCCGCCCGCCAGGCCGCGTCCGCGTCGGTGAAGTTGTTGTAGGACATCTCTTTTCCGTGCAGCTGCTCGGCCTGCGCCAGGCCCGGCCATGCGCCCGGATCGCCGTAGAGCGCCGCCTGCTGGTGCGGGTTCTCGCCGTAGCGCAGCATCGCCGTACGCCGCCAGCTGCCGGCCAGCCACCGCGGGAACGCCGTGGGCGGGTGCTCGGGCGCCAGCGTCGACTCCATCCAGCCGGCGACGGCGATGTCGTAGTCCGCGGTGTGCTGAAATGCCAGCGACGCCAGCCTTTTGCGCTCGGCGAGGGTGAATCCGCCGTTGCGCACCGCGGCGAGCACGCCGTCGTAGCCGAGCGGGTCGGTGATCACCGCCACGCTGGGGTGGTTCTTGGCGGCCGCCCGGACCATCGAGGGCCCGCCGATGTCGATCTGCTCGACGCACTCGTCGATGCCGGCGCCGGAGCCGACCGTCTCGCTGAACGGATACAGGTTGACGACGACCAGTTCGAACGCCGCGATGCCGAGCTGCTCGAGCGCCGCGGCGTGCTCGGGCTTGCGCAGGTCGGCGAGCAGCCCGGCGTGCACCCGCGGGTGCAGCGTCTTGACGCGGCCGTCGAGCACCTCGGGAAACCCGGTCAGCTCCTCCACGGGGGTTACCGGAATCCCTTTGCCCGCAATGGTCTTCGCCGTCGAGCCGGTCGAGACGATCTCCACGCCGGCGGCGCTGAGACCCTGGGCGAGCTCGATCAGCCCGGTCTTGTCGTAGACGCTGATCAACGCGCGCCGGATCGGCCGTCTTGCGTCGTCGGTGCTCATGCTGCGCTCATCCCAGGATTGCCTTTCTTCCGACCACCGTCACGCCGCGGGTCGCGATCGCGGCCACCACGTCGACCAGCAGCTGGCGTTCGGTGACTTTGATGCGTTCATGCAGGGTCTCTTCGTCGTCGCTGTCGAGCACCGGAACGGATTGCTGGGCCAGGACCGGCCCGGTGTCCGTACCGGCATCTACCAGGTGCACCGTACAGCCCGTGAGCTTCACGCCGTAGGCCAGCGCGTCGGCCACCCCGTGCGCGCCGGGGAATGCGGGCAGCAGCGCGGGGTGGGTATTGAGGATGCGCCCGTCGAAGCGCGAGAGAAACTGTGGCCCAAGGATTTTCATGAAGCCCGCCGATACCACCAGATCGGGCGAGTGCGCGGCCGCGGCGGAGGTGATGGCCGCATCCCACGCGCCGCGGTCGGGGTGGTCGGCCAGCCGGACGGTGAAGGTGGGCACCGACGCCGCCGCGGCGATCTGGATGGCCGGGCAGTCGCGATCGGCGCCGACGGCCACGATGCGGGCGGGATAGTCGCCGGTCGCGGCGGCGATCAGCGAGGCCAGCAGCGAACCGGTGCCCGATGCCAGCACCACCACCCGTGCCGGCGCACTCGGGGGGACGTGGAGCGGTTGCTGCACAACGGCGAGCCTATCTGGCCGGCCGTCGCGTCGAGTCTGCGTCCAGCGCTACGGCGCCGGGCGTGTCGTCGCTCTCCGCGCAGTCTCGATCACGCGGGCGGGGTGTCTTCGCCGTCCGCGCCGTCCCCGCCGTCCGGCGCGGCTTCCGGCTCGGCGTCGGGCGCGGCGTCCGGCTCGTTCTCGGGCGCGGCTTCCGGCTCGGCTTCTGGCTCGTTCCCGGGCGCGTTCTGCGGCTCGTCGAAAAGCTCCGCGGCGTCCGCGGGCTCTCCCCCAGCGGGAGGTGCCCCCACCGGTGCGGGGCGCCTGCTCCGGCGGCGGATCCCGCCGGCCATCACCACGGTGGCCCACCCGACGACGGCGAACCAGAAGAAAACGCCGACGAAAAGCGCCCCCTGGTCGACGCCGACATCGCCGAAGTTGCCCAGCCGGCCGCTGCCGCCGTAGGCGAGCAACGACATCGCCACGGCCCCGACGACCGACGCGACCAGCAGCTTGGCCATCGCCTGCAGCAACGGCAGCGCGTGCCGGGCGCATTGCTGCCCGACGGCCACGCCGGATGACGCGCCGACGATGAGCAGCGCGACCCACACCGGCCCCAGCGGCGGTGTGGGGGCCGCGGCCAGGATCGGCAGGGCCGGGATGTCGCCGCCGAAGACGGTGAACGAGCTGAACGTCGCGAAACCGAGGTGCGCGCTGGACCCGACCGCGACCGCCGACGTGCCCACGATGACGTTCGGCGCGTACAACACCGACAGCACGGTGAGGCTGAACTGGCCGAATATCGAATCGGTGATCCCGTAGAGCTCCTGCATCGTCGCCCAGTGCACGACCAGCGATCCCGCGGTCACCAGCCCCGACAGCCCGAGCAACGCCAGCACGCCGGCCGTCGCCGCGCGCAGGGAGTCGCCGAGCCAATCGGGCAGCGGCGACGCCGCCAGCGCCCGCCGGCCCACCCGGGACCACACGCCGATCGCGGCGCCGACGGCGTGCACCGCGAGCACGCTGACGAAGGCGCGCAGGGCGCTGGGCGTCTGCAGCTCGGTGATCACCGTCGACGCGTCGTGGATGACCGCCAGCGCGACCGCGGCCAGCAGCAGCGGCCCGCCCAGCGCCGAGGCGATCACCCAGCGGACCACCAGCCACGACGAGGTCGGCGAGGTGGCACGCGCGCTGCTGCGCGCGGTCGCCCACACCATCAACAGGACGGGCAGCAGCGGCAGCACGCCCAGTTCGCGGCCGCCGATCGAGATCGGCACCTGGTGAACCGCGAGCCACATGCTGGCGATGGCGCCCAGGGCCCCGGTCATGTCGCTGTTGGCGATCAGCAGCTGCAGCAGCGTGACCGCCGCGACGATGCCCAGTGCCACCACGGCCGGGCCGAACGCCACCCGGACAAGGTCGCGCGCTTGGCGAGCGCCCGCTGCCCGGTGGTCCCCGGTTTCTGGCACCCTGCTCACTCTTGGCGCACGTGTCCGGCTACGCGCGAGAGCCCACGATCAGGCCGGCGCCGGCCCGGACGGAGACGACGGCGACTGTTGCTGGTCCCCGGTCTGGCTCGAATGCTCGGCCGGGGATTCGTTCCCGCTCGACGAGGGCGGCGGGCTGAAGCTGGGAAAGCCGGTGGGCGGCGTCGACGGTCCGTGCTGCTGCGCGGCGGGCTGGGGCCCCGACTGCGGGGAGGGCTGGGCGCCGAAGCCGCCGGTGGTCGGGATGGACGCTTGGGTCGGGGCCTGGCTGGACGGATAGCCGCCGTACTGGGAACCGTACGCCGAATGCTGCGGCGACTGGTGTCCGCCGTGTTGCTGCTGGGCACCCGGCTGACCGTAGTACGGCTGCTGCCCGTACTGCCCGTATTGGCCGTACTGGCCGTAGCCGGCGTACGGGTCGTACTTGGGCCGCGGCTTGGGCGCGGTGATGACGCCCGCATCCAGCAGCACCGCGGCGACGGCGGCGAGCGCCTGAAGAACGCTGCACGCCAGCAGGGGCCACATCGCCCAGCCGACCGTGAACCCGGCGGGGGTGTTGACGGTCTCGGTGATGGCCAGCAACGCGCCCAGCACCGCGATCACCGCGACGATCGCGCCGTACGCCTTCGCCTTGGGCAGCAGCGCGACCCCGGCCAGCAGCGCGGCCAGCACCGCGGCGATGACCGCGAAGCCGGCGTCGCCGGCGCGTCCACCGCCCGGCGCGATCTCGGCGCTGATGGTGAAGGTCGGCCCGAAGTTCAGGAGGTACACCGCCAGGCCGAGCGCCAGCACGGCGACGTTCAGGATCAGCGGAAGCTTGCTCTCGCCGTCGTCGGTCTTGGCGAACGACGGGGTGGCGCCCGCGTAGGAGCCGCCTGGCTGTGGTGGTTGATATCCGGAACTGCCGGGCGAGTAGGTCATGGCTCCTCCTGTTGCTTCCCGTGCCGTAATGGCGCCACATTGCAGAGCGACGCTGTGCTTCCAGGCGCGCCCCTTCGCCTACACCTTCCCCATGTTTGCGTTGTGACGCGATCGATCACCAACGCTAGCGCACCTTCGGGCGGCCGCGCCGGTGCGACCAGCCCGCCGATGCGACCAGCGCAAACCGCGGCCGCTTGCCCCGCGCAGGTAGAACACGTTCTAATTCTGGGCATGGATTACGGGCTCGTGCTTTTCACCAGCGACCGCGGCATCTCCCCGGCGGCGGCCGCCAAGCTTGCCGACGACCACGGCTTCCAGACGTTCTACGTGCCGGAACACACCCACATCCCGGTCAAGCGCCAGGCCGCCCACCCGACGACCGGCGACGCGTCGCTGCCCGACGACCGCTACATGCGCACGCTGGACCCCTGGGTAAGCCTGGGCGCGGCCTGCGCCGTCACCTCGCGGGTGCGCCTGTCGACCGCGGTGGCCCTACCCGTCGAGCACGATCCGATCACGTTGGCGAAAAGCATTGCCACACTTGACCACTTGTCGGGCGGCCGGGTCAGCCTCGGCGTCGGCTTCGGCTGGAACACCGACGAGCTCGCCGACCACGGGGTGCCGCCGGGGCGGCGCCGCACCATGCTGCGCGAGTACATCGAAGCGATGCGCGCGCTGTGGACGGAAGAGGAGGCCGCCTACGACGGAGAGTTCGTCAAGTTCGGGCCCAGCTGGGCCTGGCCGAAGCCGGTGCAGCCGCACATCCCGGTGCTGGTGGGCGCCGCGGGTAACGAGAAGAACTTCAAGTGGATCGCCCGCAGCGCCGACGGCTGGATCACCACCCCGCGCGACTTCGACATCGATGAGCCGGTCAAGTTGCTGCAGGACACGTGGGCGGCCGCCGGCCGCGACGGCGCCCCGCAGATCGTCGCGCTGGACTTCAAGCCCGTCCCCGACAAGCTCGCCCGCTGGGCCGCGCTCGGGGTGACCGAGGTGCTGTTCGGCCTGCCCGACCGCGCCGAGGACGAGGTCGCCGGCTACGTGGAGCGGTTGGCCGGCAAGCTCGCCGCTCTCGTCTGAGCGAGCCTACGAAACGCAGCGGTTGCCGTAGTCGAACGAGCGCACCAGGACCTCGTGCCCGAGGGGATCGCCGTCGGTCAATAGCGCGATCAGGTTCTCGTCCTCGGTGGTCGACAGGAAGCGGCTGCCGTCGTCGAGGCGGCCGACGATGATCCCGGTCGGGCGTCCGTCGTCGCGCCGGACGGTGTAGGTCTCGACGGTGCCGGCCCCGTCGGCGCTCTCGGTGACCGACGCGGTCGGCCCGGCGTCGATCTGCGCCTGCAGCTGCGCGCTGCGGTCCGGCTTCCACGGCGCGGGAGTGGTGGAGTACACCCCGACCGAGTACTTGCTCAGGATGCCGCCGTTGGCGCCGACGAGGCCGAATTGCCCTGGCATGCCTCGCATCTGGGTGACCGTCTCGGCGACCGCGTGCATGGAGTAGTTGTTGCCGGCGCCGCCGAAGAACGGCAGCCCGCCGGTCAGTGTCAGCCCGCGCGGGTCGTCGGGCGCGATCCCCATGCCGTCGCAAATGTTGAATACCGGCACGGGAAAGCAGCTGTAGAGGTCGAACGTGGCGACGTCGTCGATTCCGATGCCGGCCATGTCCAGCGCGCCGCGCACCGCCAGCACGGCCGACGGCGCGTGCCCCAGATCGGGGCGCTCCAGCAGCGGCTGCTCCTCCAGGTCGACGTGCCCGTGCAGGTACACCCGGTTCTCCTCGGGCACCCGCAGGCGGCGCGCCGCCCCGACCGACATCAGCAGCGCCGCGGCCCCCTGGTTGACCTGGTCGCGCGCGACCAGCAGCCGCGGGTAGGGCTCCGAGATCATCCGGTTGGCCTCGGTCACGGTGATCAGTTCGTCGACGGTGCGTTCGACCGGCGCGGCCGCGAAGGGATTGCTGGCCGCGATCTTGGTGAACGGGGCGAAAAGCTCCCCCATCCTTTGCCGATATTCGGCCGGCCCGAGCCCGGTCCCGGCCCGCCGGGCGTTCTCCAGCAGCGCGTATTGGATTGGGGCACTGGTCAATCCGTGAATTACCGTATAGCGCGAGATGAGTTTTTCGATGCCGTGCCCGCGGTCCTCGAGGTCCCCGTCGACGGTCTCGGTGAAGTCCGGCTTGGACTCGGCCTTCGCGAAGTGCCGCAGCGTGGACGTCGCATCCGAGCCGAAGATCAACGCGACATCCGAACGGCCCGCGGCGATCTCGGCGGCCAGCTCGCTGATCAGATGTTGGGGCCCCTGCCCGCCGACGATTTCCAGGATTGCCCGAAGGGGTTGGGCGCCAAGGAGATTGGCCACGGATCGCGGGTAGTTGTTCGAGCGTCCCAGCGGCGCCGTCGCGACCGGCCCGGAGATCTCGAACTGCCGCACCCCGGCGACGGTGTCGACGGCCGCCGCCACCGCGCCTACGTTTGCCCCGCAGTCCGCCAAGGCGGCCCGCGCGGCCGCGGCGGCCAGCTCCACGGGTGACATCGCGCGGTAGCCGGGGTCGTCGATGCGCTCGGCGGCCTGACCGACTCCGACGACCACGGGTGTGTGCGGGTCAAGATCCATAGCACAACTATCTACCGCAGACTTCTGTCGGCGCGTACCCCGGGGGTGGCCCGGCCTGGTCGTGGCTATCGATCACGCAAGAGCCAGCAAATTTCGAATGCCCGCCCTCACCGCTCGATTATTTGTGGCGCATGTCCGCCAAAATGGCGCCCCGCGGCGACGATCGTATTACCGTTGGCAAACCAATCGAACGCATCGAGCTACCTGGCGTTCTCGGGCAACGTTTGTGGTCGATGCTGACGCCCTCCCAGGAGGCGGCGATGTCATTTGTGATCGCGGTGCCGGAGTTCCTGACGGACGCAGCCTCGGGTTTATCCAACATCGGCTCGGCGCTGGAAGCGGCGAACGCCGCCGCGGCGACTCCGACCGCGACCGTGCTGGCCGCGGGCAACGACGAGGTGTCGGAGGCCGTCGCCGCGATGTTCGCGGCGCACGCCCAGGGGTATCAGAGGCTGAGCGCTCAGGTCGCGTCGTTTCACAACCAGTTTGTGGCGCTCATGAATAAGGGGGCCGCGCAGTACGCCATGGGCGAGGCGGCCAATGTCTCGCCGTTGCAGGCCGTCGAGCAGCAGCTGCTCGGCGTGATCAACACGCCGACCCAGCTGCTGTTGGGACGCCCGCTGATCGGCAACGGGGCCAACGGGGCGCCCGGAGCGGACGGCCAGGCCGGCGGGTTGTTGATCGGCAACGGCGGCAACGGCGGCGCAGGCACCGCCGCCCATCCCGCCGGCGGTAACGGCGGGGCAGCGGGGTTGTTCGGCAACGGCGGGGCCGGTGGACCCGGCAAGGTCAATAGCGTCAAGGCTCCGGGCGGCAACGGCGGAGCCGGCGGGCTGCTGTTCGGCAACGGCGGAGTCGGCGGCACCGGCGGAACCGGCCAGGGCGGAACGGGCGGAACCGGCGGGGCCGCCGGGCTGTTCGGCACCGGCGGTGTCGGCGGCACTGGCGGGGCGGCGACGCTCGGCGCCGACGGCGGCGCGGGCGGCGCCGGTGGTGCCGGGGGACTGTTCGGCACCGGCGGGGCCGGGGGCCGCGGTGGTACGACATTCAACGCACTGGGCGGCAACGCAGGCGCCGCCGGCGCGGGTGGCGCGGGTGGCGCAGGCGGACTCGTCTTCGGCTCCGGCGGGGCCGGCGGTGCCGGCGGGGACGCCACTGCGGTGATTCCCGGTACCGGCACCGGCGGTGCCGGAGGCATCGGCGGCCACGGGGGATTCCTCAACGGCGCCGGCGGTGCCGGCGGCAGCGGCGGATTGGGCATCACCGCTGGTGGGTCCGGCGGTGCCGGCGGGACCGGCGGTACGCTATCCGGCTCTGGCGGCGCCGGTGGCGCCGGGGGGCTCGGGGCTGCCGGCGGCGCCGGCGGTGATGCGGGCTTGCTGTTCGGCGACGGCGGCAACGGCGGCTCGGGAGGACCCTCCGGTACCGCCGGCGGCAACGGCGGCAACGGAGGACGCGCCGCGCTGCTCATAGGTTTCGGCGGCAATGGGGGCAACGGCGGAACTGGCACCCCCGACGGCACCGGCGGCCAGGGCGGCGACGGCGGCCAACTGATCGGGGTGCCCGGCAACCCGGGCCTGCCGTAGCCGACCGGCGGGCCCTCGCTACAGGCTCTGCAGGATCTCCCGCGCCAAGGCGGCCGTCTCCGACGGGGTCTTGCCCACCCTGACGCCGGCCGCCTCGAGGGCCTCCTTCTTGGCGGCCGCGGTGCCCGACGACCCGGACACGATCGCGCCCGCGTGGCCCATCGTCTTGCCTTCGGGCGCGGTGAATCCCGCCACGTAACCGACAACCGGCTTGGACACGTGAGCCTTGATGTAGTCGGCGGCGCGCTCCTCGGCGTCGCCGCCGATCTCACCGATCATCACGATGACCTTGGTGTCGGGGTCCTTCTCGAAGGCCTCGATGGCATCGATGTGGGTGGTACCGATCACCGGGTCACCACCGATCCCGATGGACGTCGAGAACCCGAAATCCCGTAGCTCGTACATCATTTGGTAGGTCAGCGTGCCGGACTTGGACACCAGCCCGACCGGCCCAGCGCCGGTGATGTTGGCCGGGGTGATGCCGACGAGCGCCTGCCCTGGCGTGATGATGCCCGGGCAGTTGGGCCCGATGATGCGGGTCTTGCCGCCCTTCTGAAGGTTGTACGCCCACGCAAAAGCGGTGTCCTGTACCGGAATTCCCTCCGTGATGACCACGAGCAGCGGAATCTCGGCGTCGATGGCCTCGATGATGGCGTCCTTGGCGAACTTCGGCGGCACGAAGATGATCGACACGTCGGCGCCGGTCTTTTCCATCGCCTCGGCGACGCCGCCGAACACGGGCAGCTTGACGATGCGGCCGCCCTTGTCCTCGTGCGTGACGGTGGTGCCCGCCTTGCGCGCGTTCACCCCGCCCACGATCTGGGTGCCCGCCTTGAGCATCCGGGCGGTGTGCACGGTGGCCTCGCTGCCGGTGATGCCCTGGACGATGACCTTGTTCTCCTTGGTCAGGAATATGGACATGTGTGTCACGAATCCTTTCGCTCAGGCGCTCGCCAGCTCGGCGGCCTTGTCCGCGGCCTCGTCCATGGTCGCGACCATCGTCACCAGCGGGTGGTTGGCCTCGGCCAGGATGCGACGGCCCTCCTCGACGTTGTTGCCGTCGAGGCGCACCACCAGCGGCTTATTGGCCTCGGCACCAAGGATTTCCAGCGCCTTGACGATCCCGGTTGCCACGGCGTCGCACGCGGTGATCCCACCGAAGACGTTGACGAACACGCTCTTGACCTGCTGGTCGCCCAGGACCACGTCCAGCCCGGCGGCCATCACCTCCGCGGAGGCGCCACCGCCGATGTCGAGGAAGTTCGCGGGCTTGACGCCCCCGTGCTTCTCGCCGGCATAGGCCACCACGTCGAGGGTCGACATCACCAGGCCCGCGCCGTTGCCGATGATGCCGACCTGGCCGTCGAGCTTGACGTAGTTCAGGTCGTTCTCTTTGGCCTTGAGCTCCAGCGGGTCGGTGGCGGCGCGGTCCTCGAACTCGGCGTGCTCGGGGTGGCGGAAGTCGGCGTTGGCGTCGAGCGTGACCTTGCCGTCGAGCGCCAGGATCCGATCGTCCGGGGTGCGCACCAGGGGGTTGACCTCCACCAGCGTCGCGTCCTCGGCGACGAAGAGCTCCCACAGCTTGGAGATGGTGATCGCGGCGGCGTCGAGCACTTCGGCGGGCAGGTGGCCCTGCTCGGCGATGGAACGCGCGGTCGCCGCGTCGACGCCGGTGACGGCGCTGACCGGGACCTTGGCCAGGCGGTCGGGCTTGGTGGCGGCGACCTCCTCGATCTCCATGCCGCCCTCGACCGAGCACATCGCCAGGTAGGTGCGGTTGGCGCGGTCCAGCAGAAAGGAGATGTAGTACTCCTCGGCGATGTCGCTGGCCTCGGCGACCAGCAGCCTCTTCACCGCGTGGCCCTTGATGTTCAGGCGGAGGATGTTCTGCGCGTGCTGGAAGGCGTCGTCTGGCGTCGCGGCGTATTGGACGCCGCCGGCCTTCCCGCGGCCCCCGATCTTGACCTGCGCCTTGACCATCACCGGGCGGCCGATCTCCTCCGCGATGGCGCGCGCGCCCTCGGCGGTGTCGGTGACGCGGCCGGGCGTGCTCGGTACGTTGTGCTTGGCGAACAACTCTTTTGCTTGATACTCGAAAAGGTCCATGGGCTCACTGTCTTCGCTCGGCTTGCTGCGGGGCCTCTGGCACTTTATCCATCCCCCGGCCGGCTGCTACCGTCGCGTCCACCGATGTGGCAGACCTCACGGCATACCGGTGCGCCTCAAAGGTGATGCAAATCACAATATTAGTCGGGTTGCGGGCCCGCGGTTGCCAGCCCCGTCGGTCAGCGGATACCTTCCTAGGGTCCAGATAACGTTATGGTCACGATACGAGGACATTTCAGCTTGTCGCAGCATCGTTTGACTCGTTCGTCTTCTGCCGTAACAGGCGTGGTGAGGGTCGGTCGCGCGGCCGGCGGCCGGTGGACGGAGCCCCACCGCAACGAAGTCACCGAGATCCTTCCCCTCGACGGGTTCGACTTCGACGACCTGGACTTCGCCGACGACCGCGGCGATCTCGGCGACCTCGACTTCAGCAACGACTCGACGTTCGACAACGAAACGCAGGTCCTGCTGGCCCCGGAACTCGACGACCTGCACGACGTGGATGACCTGGTGCCGCTGCAGCTGGCCGCGCCCGCCGCCGTGCCGGTCCCGGCCAGGTTCCTCACCGACACCCTCGACGCGCCCGACGCCGCCGCGCGTCCCCCCCACGCGGACATCACCGACGTCATCCCCGCGATACGGCGCGGAGGCCAACACCGCAAGCAGCCCACCAGCGCGGCCAGGGGCCGGTTGCTGATTTCGGCGATGGCCGCGGGGGCGGCGGCCGCGGCGGCCCACACCGCGACCAGCCACGCCGACGCCCCGAGGACGGAGGCGGTGCTGGCCGCCAACGCGTCGGCGCTCACCGGCGGCCCGGGCGGCAACACCGTCCGCGGCGCTCAGGTGGTCGCGGTCCAGCCCGCGTCGAATGCGGCGGTGCACAACGCCGAACTCGCCAGGGGTGTGGCCTTTGCCAACGATCGCGCGCAGCGCGAGGCGCGGTTACAGCAGCCGCTGTATGTCATGCCGACGAAGGGGATCTTCACCTCCAACTTCGGGTACCGCTGGGGGGTGCTGCACGCGGGCATCGACCTGGCCAACTCGATCGGAACACCGATCGTCGCGGTGTCCGACGGCGTCGTCATCGACGCCGGGCCGGCCGCCGGCTACGGGATGCTGGTCAAGCTCCGGCACGCCGACGGCACGGTCACGCTGTACGGCCACGTCAACACGACGATGGTCAGCGTCGGCCAGCGCGTGATGGCCGGGGATCAGATCGCCACCATGGGCAACCGCGGCAATTCGACGGGCCCCCACCTGCACTTTGAGGTGCTCCAGGGCGGAACCGAGCGGATCGACCCGCTCCCATGGCTTGCTAAGCGTGGTCTCAGCGTCGGCAACTACGCTGGTTGAGGTGACTTCGCCGAACGACCCGCCCGCTCCCGCGCCGTCGCCCGAGCCCACCGCAGGGCCCTCGGAAACGCACACGCGGATCATTCGGCGGGCGCCCACCGGGCCGATGCCCGTGGTGCCGGAGTCCCCGACCACGCAGCTCCCGCCGCAACCGCCGCCGTATTCGGTCCCCTCGGGCGTGGCCCGGCGCGGAGGCCTCGCGGGCCTGCCGGGCCACGAACCGGACGGGCGGACCGCCGTGGCGGCCAGCGCCGCCGGCATCGTCAGCGGATGGGCCACGTCGGTGGTGGCCACCGATCTGATCGCCGGCTGGTGGCGAACCGACCGCATGTTCTGCATCGCGGTCGCGTTCCTCGCGCTGGTGTTCGCGGTCACCACCATTTCGGGCGTCATCATGGTGCTGCAGCGCCGCGCCCTCGGGCGCTACCTCATCCTGGCCGGGGCGGTCGTCGCGGTGCTGACCTACCTCGGCGTGTTCATCGCCGGGGCCCGGGTCGCGTGGATCGTGCACGCGCTTCCGGTGCTGCCGATCGCCACCGCGGTGCTGGTGCTGCTCCCGCAGACCAAGCGCTGGCTCGACGCATAAGCGGCCTGGCCGGCTAGAGCTTGCTGATCGGCGCGTGGTTGTGCATCAGCTTGACCCGGCCCGAGCTGCCGAAGTCGATCAGCGACATGGCGGACTCGCCGGCGCCGGAGACCTCCTCGACGCGACCGAGCCCGTACTTGTCGTGGGTCACCCGGTCGCCGGGCTGCAGCACCAGCAGCGGGCGTTTGCCCGCCCCCGAGCGGGCCGGCGCGGGACGCGGCGCGCCGAATCGCCCGGCGCCGCTGACCGGGGCGCTGAACGACGGCGCGGGCGCGCTGCGCCGCCAGTCGATGAGCTCCTGCGGAATCTCCCGTAGGAAGCGCGATTCCGGGTTGAGCATCGGCTGTCCCCACGAAGACCGGACGATGGCCCGGCTCACATACAACCGCTGGCGGGCCCGGGTGATACCGACGTAGGCCAGCCGCCGCTCCTCCGACAGTTCGGTGGGATCGTCGAGCGACCGCATGTGCGGGAACATCCCGTCCTCCCAGCCGGTGACGAACACGACCGGAAACTCCAGGCCCTTCGCCGTGTGCAGCGTCATCAGTGTGACCAGGCCGGCGCCGTGTTCGGGGATTTCGTCGGCGTCGGCCACCAGCGACACCCGCTCCAGAAACGCCGCCAGCACACCGGTGTCCGGCACGTCTTCGTCGATCGGTGCGCCCGGGATGTCCCCAGCCTCGCCCAGCGCGGCGGCGTTGGCCAGGTCGATGCTGAATTCGTGTGCGACACTGACCAGTTCGTTGAGGTTGTCCAGCCGGGCCAACTCTTGCGGATCGGTGGAGGACTCCAGCTCGCTGCGGTATCCGGTGCGTTCGAGAACCAACTCGACCAGATCGCCGAGATCGTCGTCCAGATGCCCGCGCAGGTCGTCGAGTAGCTCGACGAAGGCCGAGATCGCCTTCTCCGCACGGGTATTCAGCATCGGCACCTTGCCCTCGGCGGCGGCCACGAGTGCGTCGGCGAAGCTGGCGCCGGTGTTCTCGGCGTACACCGCCACGCAGGCCTCGGCACGATCCCCGATGCCCCGGCGCGGAGTGTTGAGGATGCGCCGCATGCTGACCGCGTCGCCGGGGTTGTCTAGCACCCGCAGGTAGGCGACGATGTCGCGAATCTCCTTGCGCTCGTAGAACCGCACTCCCCCAACGACTTTGTACGGGATGCCGGCGCGGATGAAGACCTCTTCCAACGATCTCGACGAGTTGTTGGTGCGATAGAACACCGCCACGTCGTTGTAGGTGATCTCGCCCCGTTCGACGAGCGCATCGATCTCCTCGGCCACGAACCTGGCCTCGTCGTGCTCGTTGTCGGCGACGTAGCCGACGATCGGCTCGCCGGCGCCCGCGTCGGTCCACAGCCGCTTCTCGCGCCGGCCGGTGTTGCGGGCGATCACCGAGTTGGCCGCCGACAAGATGTTTTGGGTGGAGCGGTAGTTCTGTTCCAACAGAATCGTTTTCGCGTCCGGATAGTCGCGCTCGAAGTCCTCGATGTTGCGGATGGTGGCGCCGCGGAACGCATAGATCGACTGGTCGGCGTCGCCCACCACGCACAATTCCGCCGGCGGCACGTCGTCCGCTGAGGAGTCCGCCGAGGAGTCCGCCGAGGAGTCGGGCGAGCCGCCGGCGTCGTGGCCGACCAGCTCACGCACCAGCACGTACTGGGCGTGGTTGGTGTCCTGGTATTCGTCGACCAGCACGTGGCGGAATCGGCGCCGGTAATACTGGGCGATCTGCGGGAAGGCCCGCAGCACCGCGACGGTCTCCCCGATCAGGTCGTCGAAGTCCAAGGCGTTCGCCGCCCGCAGCCGCCGCTGGTATTCGCCGTAGACGGAGGCGACGGTGCGGCTCAACTCGTCGGAGGCGTCCGACAGGTTGGACACGGCCTCGTCGGGGTCGATCAACTCGTTTTTCAGGTTGGAGATGGCGTTGGCCAGCAGGCGCGGCGAGTAGCGCTTGATGTCCAGCCCCATGTCGCGACCGATCATCTGCAGCAAGCGCCGCGAATCGTCGGCGTCGTAGATCGAGAAGTTTGAGTTGAGTCCGTCGATCAGCGATGCCTGGTTGCGCAGGATGCGCACGCACGTCGAGTGAAAGGTGGACACCCACATGGCGCGGGCGCGGGGGCCCACCAGGCGCACCACGCGTTCGCGCATCTCCGCGGCGGCCTTGTTGGTGAAGGTGATGGCCAGGATCTGGCCGACGCCGACGCCGCGGGCCGCGATCAGGTAGGCGATGCGCCGCGTCAGCACCGCCGTCTTGCCCGAGCCCGCGCCCGCCACGATCAGCAGCGGCGAACCCTCGTGCACCACGGCCTGGCGCTGTTGAGGGTTGAGGTCGTCAAGCAGACGATCCGCTTCCTCGGCTGGGTTGGCAGGGTTGGCTTTGGCGTTGGCGGTCACATGCACACTCATGTCGGTCCAAACTTACCGCCGACCGCCGACGCCAGGCGGCCAAGCCAGGCGCTTCGGCCGCTCCGTCCGGGCCGGAAACCTACTGCCGGAAGCCCGACTGCTGGTTGCCGGTGTTGTTGGCGCCCGAGCTGTGCGTGCCGGTGTTGTCGAAGCCGGAGTTGTTGTTGCCCGTGTTCCCGATACCCGAGTTGTCGCTGCCGGAGTTCCAGAAGCCCGCATTTCCGGCGGGTCCGGTATTTCCATAGCCAATGTTGAGGTTGCCCGCGTTCGAGATGCCCACGCCGTTGGTGCCGGTGTTGAAGAATCCGGTGTTGCCATTGCTCTTGTTGAGGAAACCCGTGTCGTGCTGGCCCACGTTTCCGTAGCCCTCGTCATTGGAGCCGGTGTTGGCGAATCCCGAGTTCGCATTGCCGTTGTTGTTGAACCCGGAGTTTCCGGTCCCGGTGTTGCCAAAGCCGGAGTTCGCCGCGCCGGTGTCGGTCGCGCTGCCGAAGCCGGTATTCGTCTTGCCCGAATTCCCGCCGCCGGTGTTGACGTCGCCGGAGTTCCAGAAGCCCGTATTCGTGGCGCCCGCGTTGCCGAAGCCGGTGTTGTGCGCGCCGGAGTTGCCCCAGCCCACGTTGCCCGCACCCGCGTTCGCAAAGCCCACGTCCCCGCCGCCCGCATTGAAGGCGCCCATCGACAGGGCCCCGGAGTTGCCGATGCCGAAGTCGTCGTGTCCGCCGTTCCAGAAACCCACGTCGCCCACGCCCGAGTTTCCAAAGCCGACGTCCGTGCCGGCCGAGTTCCAAAAGCCGGTGTCCAGGCTCCCGGAATTCCAGAAGCCCGTGTTGGTGCTGCCGGAATTGGCGAAGCCGGTGTTGAAGTTCCCGGAATTCCCGATGCCCCAGTTCCCGTTGCCGGAGTTGAAGAATCCGACGTTGTTGTTGCCCGAGTTGAAGAGGCCGATGTTGCCGGTGCCCCCGTTGAGACCGCTGAAGTTGATGCCGATCTGGTTGTCGCCCGTCAGCCCGATGCCGAAGTCGTTGTTGCCCGTGTTTCCGAAGCCGATGTCAAAGTTGCCCCGGTTTCCGGCGCCGATGTTGCCGTTGCCCAAATTGCCCATACCGACGTTGGAATTGCCGGTATTGCCGCTGCCCACGTTGTTGTTGCCGATGTTGCCGAAGCCGTAGTTCGTGGCGCCGGTGTTTCCGCTGCCCATGTTGTTGCTGCCGGTGTTTCCGCTGCCCAGGTTTGCCGTGCCGCTGTTTCCGCCACCCAGATTGGTGCTGCCGAAGTTTCCGCTGCCGATATTTGCGCTGCCGTGGTTTCCGCTGCCCAGGTTGGAGTTGCCGATATTTCCGCCACCCAGGTTGAAGCTCCCGATGTTTCCGCTGCCGAAGTTGAGGATGGCGGGCTGGCTCGAGGAGGGCCCCTGGTTGCCATTGCCGAAGTTGAGATTGCCGATGTTTCCGTTGCCCATGTTGGCGTTGCCGGTGTTGCCGTTGCCGTAGTTCACGCTGCCCTTGTTGCCGTCGCCCATGTTCGCGGCGCCGATGTTGCCGGGAGGCGAGAGCTGCCCGATGACGGCGGGAAGGTTCTGCAGCGCCTGCTCAAACGGGGCCAGGGCCGCGGCCGCTTCCGCCGCGCCGGCGTGATAGCCGACCATGGCACCGACATCCTGGGCCCACATTTCCTCGTATTGGGATTCGGCCGCCGCGATCGCAGGAGCGTTCTGCCCGAACAGGTTTGACACAATCAGCTGGACCAGTTCCTCGCGGTTGACGGCCACCACGACCGGATGGACCGTCGCCGCCAGCGCCGACTCGAACGCGCCCGCGACCGCCCGGGCCTGCCCGGCGGCGCCCGAGGCCTGGGCGGCCGCCGCGGCCAGCCAACCCGAATACGGGGTGGCCGCGGCCGCCATCGCTCGCGACGCGGGCCCCTGCCACGCCTCGCCCGCCAGACCGGAGGTCACCGACGAGAACGACGACGCCGCCGTGTTCAGTTCGGCGGCCAGCCCGTCCCACGCGGCGGCGGCCTGCAGCAGGGGGCCCGATCCCGGACCGCTGAACATCAGCACTGAATTGAGCTCCGGTGGAAACACGAGAAAATTCATTTCACAGTCCTTCCCGATATGCCCGAATCAATTGCAGCCTACGGTTGTCGGGACGGCGTTGTGCGCATTTCGCGGAAATCAATTTCCGGGCGACGAAATAGCTAAAGAAAAGTCGCGCCGGCAGTATCCACCACCGCATAAGCTGGCATCGCCAAGGACGGCGGCGCGGCCCGTTTTTTTGCGCGGTCGCGGCCTTTGGTGGCACACTCGATGGGTGCTCACCAAGCGGCGCCGTCGGCAGCTCTCAGGCAGCGGCCGATTTTTCTACGGGTACCGGCCAGCGGTGCCCGTGGTGTAGCTGCTTTCGCAGAGCCCCGTGGTCCGCTTCCGGATTCGGGGCTCGTCTCTTTTGTGAGGCCCGATAACGGATGAGACCAGAACCCCCACATCAAGAGAACGCGGAGCTAGCCGACATGAACATCGAGATGGTCGAGTCCCAGGAGACCGACGACATTGACAAGTTGCGCCAGGAGATCGACCGGCTGGACGCCGAGATCCTCGCCGCGGTGAAGCGGCGGGCCGAGGTGTCCCGGGCGATCGGCAAGGTGCGCATGGCGTCCGGCGGTACCCGGCTGGTGCACAGCCGCGAGATGAAAGTCATCGAGCGCTACAGCGAGCTCGGTCCCGACGGCAAGGATCTGGCGATGCTGCTGTTGCGGCTGGGCAGGGGCCGGCTCGGCCACTGAGCGCGGGTCACCGGGCCGCGCCGGGCGGCATTACTGTCGGAAACATGTCCTCCGTGCAAACCATCCCCGACATCACCGCCACCCCGGCGTGGGACGCCCTGCGCAGGCATCACGAACAAATCGGCCAGACGCACCTTCGGCAGTTCTTCGACGAGGATCCCGATCGCGGCCGCGAGCTCACCGTCACGGTCGGCGACCTCTACATCGACTACAGCAAGCACCGCGTCACCCGGGAGACGCTGCGGCTGCTCGTGGACCTGGCCCGCGCGGCGAACCTCGAAGAGCGCCGCGACCAGATGTTCTCCGGCGCTCACATCAACACCTCCGAGGACCGTGCCGTCTTGCACACCGCGCTGCGGCTGCCGCGGGACACCGAGCTGACAGTCGACGGCCGCAACGTCGTCGAGGACGTGCACGAGGTGCTGGACCGGATGGGCGACTTCACCGACCGGCTGCGCAGCGGTGAATGGACCGGCGCCACCGGAAAGCGAATCAGCACCGTGGTCAACATCGGCATCGGCGGCTCGGACCTGGGTCCGGTGATGGTCTACCAGGCGCTGCGCCACTACGCCGACGCCGGCATCTCGGCCCGCTTCGTCTCCAACGTCGACCCGGCCGACCTGATCGCCACACTGGCCGACTTGGATCCGGCCACAACGCTTTTCATCGTAGCGTCGAAGACCTTCTCCACCCTCGAGACGCTGACCAACGCGACGGCAGCGCGCCGCTGGCTGACCGACGCGCTCGGGGACGCCGCGGTGTCCAAGCACTTCGTGGCGGTCTCCACCAACAAGCGCCTGGTGGACGACTTCGGCATCAATACCGACAACATGTTCGGGTTCTGGGATTGGGTTGGCGGGCGGTACTCGGTGGATTCGGCGATCGGCCTGTCGGTGATGGCCGCCATCGGCAAGGAGGCCTTCGCCGATTTCCTGTCCGGATTCCATTTGGTGGACCGGCATTTCCAGACCGCCCCGCTGGAGTCCAATGCGCCGGTGCTGCTCGGCCTGATCGGGCTGTGGTACTCCAACTTCATGGGCGCCCAATCGCGCGCCGTGCTGCCGTATTCGAACGACCTGGCGCGTTTTGCCGCGTACCTGCAGCAGCTGACCATGGAATCCAACGGCAAGTCGACGCGCGCCGACGGCACGCCGGTCACCACCGACACCGGCGAAATCTTTTGGGGCGAACCGGGAACCAACGGCCAGCACGCCTTCTACCAGTTGCTGCACCAGGGCACCCGGCTGGTGCCGGCCGACTTCATCGGCTTTTCCCAACCCATCGACGACCTGCCCACCGTCGAGGGCACCGGCAGCATGCACGACCTGTTGATGAGCAACTTCTTCGCCCAGACCCAGGTGCTGGCGTTCGGCAAGACCGCCGAGGAGATCGCCGCCGAGGGCACGCCGGCGGACATCGTGCCGCACAAGGTGATGCCGGGTAACCGCCCGTCGACGTCGATCCTGGCCGACCGGCTCACCCCGTCGGTGGTCGGCCAGCTCATCGCGCTGTACGAGCATCAGGTCTTCACCGAGGGAGTGATCTGGGGCATCGACTCGTTCGACCAGTGGGGCGTGGAGCTGGGCAAAACGCAGGCCAAAGCGCTGCTGCCGGTGATCACGTCCGACGCCTCGCCGCCGCCCCAGTCGGACAGCTCCACCGACGCGCTGGTCCGCCGCTACCGGGCCGAAAGAGGCCGCACGGCCTGAGTTTTCGCGGGCCGACGCGTCACCGCGCTGCGACGACGAGGTCGGAACCGAGTCGCCGCACGAATGTGCGAAGGCGCTCCACCGACGCGGTCCGCGGATCACTGAGGTGCAGCTGGAGCAGTTCGCGGCCCGCGGCGTGCAGGATCCGCGCGGTGTATTCGGGCTCGTGCAGCGCGGGATTGGCGCGCAGCAGTTCCCGGACGAAGAACTCGAGCACGACGGCCTGCGATTGCGCCAGGCGCGCGTACAGCTGCGGTGGGGCGCCCTGCGGTGGGAACAGGAACAACCGCCACGTCGCCGGGTGAGCGTCGACGGCGGCCAGCACGCCATCGAACGCGACCACCAGCGCCTGGTCCTCGGCGACGGCGTCCAGCCCGGAGATCGCTTCGGCGAATTGCGCCCCGGCCCGCGCCGCCTCGCGGTCGATCAGCGCGACGAACAGCCCCGCCGGGTCGCCGAACAGCTGATAGATCAGCGACCGATTGATGCCGGCCTGGCGTGCGATGCGGTTCGGCGTGGCCGCGTGGAACCCTTCGGCGTCGACGACGGTGTGCGTGACGTCGAGGATCTGCTCGCGCCGGCCCTCGGCGGTCATGCGCCGCTTGGGGTTGGCCGCACTCATGCTTGACAGCATAACTAACAAGTTGTGAGTATTACTCACTAACTGTTAGTTAGCCGGGAGGTTGTGATGGTCACGTACTACCCCGAGCTGGCGCGGCGCGTCCGAAGCCAGCGGGATCTGCAGCCCGACCTCTACGGGAACTTCGACTTCGACCGGCAGCCGGTTCGCCTGGCCACCGAGCCCAACGTGGACTCCGCCCTGCCGGCCTGGGTCGCCGACCGCGCGCCGATCCTCGAGGACGACCGCGTGATGGAGTTGATCAGCACAGCCACCCTGCTGGGCGACGTCGTCGCCGATCCCTATGCGGCGCTGATGAATTCGCGCAGCGTCTCGGAACTGATCGACATGCTCAAGACGGCCTGCCGCGAGGGAATCGAGGCGGTGGCCGACGCGCCCCCCGAGCTGGCCGCGTTCATCGCCGCCATGGAGGCCGCCCCGGAGTGGATCGACTTCGACCTGGTCCGCGAGGGCGCGCGCCAGGAGCGCATCCCCGCGGCGCTGCTGGCCCCGTTCATCACGCGGGGGGCATTCATCGCGACCTTCACGAATACCTACGCCGCGCTGCCGATGGCCCTGACCGGCGCGCTGTCGGGCAAGCGGGCCGCCCGGCGGGTCAACGAGACGGCGAGCTTCTTCGCCGTCACCACCCTGCCCGGCGCGCTGGACCGCTACGGTCCCGGTTTCGAGGCCGCCGCGATGGTCCGGTTGATGCACTCGATGGTCCGCTACAACGCCCTGAAGAAATCCGACAAATGGGACGCCGCCGTCTACGGGATGCCGGTCCCGCAGGTCGACCAGATGCCCGCCGGCATGATCGGCCAGTACCTGTTGGCGCGCAAGGCGCGTCAGCAGGGCCGGACGAAGTTCACCAAAGAAGAGCGCGCCGTCGTCGAATTCGCCAGGTACCGCTGCTTTTTGCTCGGTCTGCCGGAGGAGCTGCTGCCCTCCGAACCCGCCGACATCATGCACGTCATGCACGCCCGCTCGGCGCTGCTGCGCGACGGATTCGACGACATCTGCCGCGAACTCGTCAGCGGCACGATGGCGGCCTACCTGCGCCCCGACACCACCCTGTTCGACCGGTGCGCCGAGGCCGTCGAGAGGAGTTTCAGCAAGCTCACGTTCGTCCGCACGTTCTGCGGTGGTGACCGCGAAATCGCCGAGGCCATGGGCGTCTCACTCGGGACGACGGATCTCCTGTGGGTCGCGCTGACCGCGCCCTTCATCATCGGGCGCTTCAACGTCGTGAGTCAGGCCAGCCGCATCCCGATGCTGCGCGAGGTCACCGACGCCTACGTCATCGGGCTGCTCAAACTGCGGCTGGCGACCTACGGCAAGCCCGAATTCACCACCGACGCAGCGCATTACACACCGGTTCCGGTCTGACGGCTCGCCCGCTAGGCGAAGCGCTTGGTCAGCGGTGGCGGCAACACGCGCAGCAACAGCACCAGCGGCGCCCATGGCCAGCGCGGCACCACGGCCCGGCCGGGCTCCCGCTCGATCGCCTCGACCAACGCCTTGACGCCGGTCTCGTTGTCCACCATCAACATCGTGCTCGCCGACTTCGCCGTCATCTCCGATTCGATGTACCCGGGTTCGATCGCCGTGACCTTGATGGGGCCTCGCGCGTACTCGGCGCGTAGCGATTGGCCCAGGGAGGTCAGTCCGGCTTTGCTTGCGCAGTAGGCGGCTTTGACCCCCGGCACGCCCTTGTTGCCCAGCACCGAGGAGATGAGCACCAGATGCCCGGAACCGCTGGCGGTGAACATCTCCAGCGCCGTTTCGATCTGCACCAGCGCCGACACCAGGTTGGTCTCGATCGTCGCCTTGTTCGCCCAGAGCTTGCCGGAGCCCAGCTTCGCGCCCTTGCCGATGCCGGCGTTGACGACGATGCGATCGACCCCGCCCAGCTCGTCGCGGAGCTCGGCGAACACCTTCGGCACCTGCTCATGGTCGTTGACGTCCAGCGCCGCCACGGCGATCTTGATTCCTGGATACCGTTGCGTCAGTTCGGCTTTCAGCTCGTCGAGCCGGTCGGTGCGTCGGGCGCACAGCGCCAGGTCGCGGCCCTTGGCGGCGAAGGAACGCGCCATCCCGGCGCCCAGACCGGAACTGGCGCCCGTGATGAGGATCTTCTGGCGAGTCACCCGGGCAGCATATCGGCAGGTGTCAGGTCGCCGTCGGCCGACTATTTGAGCAGCCGGGACAGGCGCCGGTCGGCGAGCACCTTGCCGCCGGTCTGGCAGGTCGGACAGTACTGAAAAGACTTGTCCGCGAACGACACCTCGCGCACGGTGTCCCCGCACACCGGGCACGGCAGCCCGGTGCGCGCATGCACCCGCAACCCGGAGCGCTTCTCCCCTTTGAGCGTCGCGGCGCCCTGGCCGACGGACCGGCGCACCGCGTCGGTCAGCACCGAGATCATCGCGTCGTGCAGGGCGGTGAGCTGTTCGTCGGACAGCTTGCCCGCGGTGGCGAACGGCGAGATCTTGGCGACGTGCAGGATTTCGTCGCTGTAGGCGTTGCCGATGCCGGCGATCACCTTCTGGTCGGTGATCACGGTCTTGATCCGCCCGGTGTTTCCGGCCAGCAGCCCGGCCAGGTCCCGGGGGTCCAGCTCCAGCGCGTCGGGGCCCAGGGCGGCGATGCCGGGCACCAGCTGTGGGTCGTCGACGAGCCACACCGCCAGCCGCTTCTGGGTGCCGGCCTCGGTGAGGTCGAAGCCGGGCGCCTCGCCGGGCGTGCCGAGGTGCACGCGCAACGCGATCGGGCCTTTGCCGGGGCGCAGCGGCGCCGCGGCCAGCTTGTCGGACCACCGCAAC
Source organism: Mycobacterium alsense (assembly GCF_002086635.1). Taxonomy (GTDB): domain Bacteria; phylum Actinomycetota; class Actinomycetes; order Mycobacteriales; family Mycobacteriaceae; genus Mycobacterium; species Mycobacterium alsense. Next base: position 125,308 of record NZ_MVHD01000009.1, read on the forward strand.
CAGCCGGCGCGCGACAGGTGCGCGATCAAAGACAGCGGCCCGGCCTGCAGGCCGAGGTACTTGCCCCACCGCTGGGCCCCCGTAACGGCCTGGCCGTGCAGGGCGGTGACCGGCGGATCGTAGGTTTTCAGCACGGACAGCGCGCCCACGTCGACGCGCCCCACCGTCGTACCGACCGCGTGGCGCCGCAGATGGTCGACCAGTGCTTCGATTTCGGGCAGTTCGGGCACAGGTTCAGTCTGCCGATCAGCGGCGCGGGGTGTCCATTCGCGTCCGGGCTACATAGCGTCGGCTGATAGGCCATGCCCGCCGCTGCCGGGCTGGCCGAAAATCTTCCCGCCGTTGCCGCTGTTGCCGCCGGTGCCGTCGTGGCCGCCGTTACCGAAGAGATAGCCGCCATTGCCGCCGTCGCCACCGCGTGCGCCGTTGCCGCCGTCGCCGGCCATTGGCGATTAACCGTTTGCTCAGCGGAGCTGAGTTGCTATGTGTCGGGCAGGAGCCAGAGCGGCGATGCCCGGTACCAGCTTCGGGTGGTCGACGAGCACACGCCTCCGCGACTAGGACGCCCCCGGCGCCCGCAACAGGTAGGTGTCCATGATCCAGCCGTGGCGGGTGCGGGCTTCGGTCCGCAGCGCCGCGATGCGGGCGCCGACCTCGCCGACCGTGCCCGCCACCAGCAGTTCGTCGGCCGTGCCGAGATAGGCGCCCCACCAGATCGCGGTCTCGGGCGGGCAGGCCCGAAACGAACACTCGGCATCCAGCATCACGACGGCCGACCCCGTCACCCCGTGCTCGCGCAGCTGGCGACCGGTGGTGATCAGGACCGGCTCGCCGACCTCGTTGAGCGGGATGCGGTGGCGCGCGCTCAGCGCCTGCACCGCGGTGATTCCGGGAATGACGTCGAAGGTGAACTCGACTTCGGCCGCGACCTCGGCCAGGATCCGCAGGGTGCTGTCGTACAGCGCCGGGTCGCCCCACGCCAGGAAGGCGCCCACGCCGTCGGGACCGAGCTCGGCGGCGATGGCGTCCGCCCAGACGCGCGCCCGCGCGGCGTGCCAATCCGAGACGGCCTCGCGGTAGCCGGGGCCGGTCGAGCGTTTCGGGTCTGGCAGCTCCACGAAGCGATACCCGGGCTCCCGGATGAACCGCGCGCAGATCTCTCGCCGCAGCGCCACCAAATCGTTTTTGGCCTCCCCCTTGTCCATCGCGAAGAAGACCTGGGTGTCATTCAGCGCTTCGATCGCCTGGATCGTCACGTAGTCGGGATCGCCGGCCCCGATGCCGATCACGTGTATATGCCGACCCAAGAAACCCTCCTTGTTGGTTAAATCAGAGTGCCGAATCGAGACCTCGAATGCCTAGCCGGGACCCCAAGTACCCAGTACCATGGGTACCGTCTGAAGTCTGAAGCACCCAATGAAGGGACGCCAGCGCCGTGACGACTGTCGTGAAGCCAAGTGGGCCGAGTCGTGAGGAGTTCTCGGACCGGTTGCTGAAAGGCTCGGTCAAAAAGTCCTACGAGCCCGTCGTCGACATCGACTGGGACGCCCCGCTGGATCCGGACAAGTTTTATCTGCCGCCGCGGCTGGTGTCGCTGTACGGGACGCCGATGTGGGACGAGATGACCCGCGAGCAACAGATCGAGCTGTCCCGCCAGGAACTGGTCAACACCCTCTCGGCCGGGATCTGGTTCGAGAACATGCTCAACCAGTCGCTGCTGCGGACCATCCTGCACGAGGACCCGACCAGCCGCTCGACGCACTACAAGCTGACCGAGCTCGGCGACGAGACCCGCCACATGGTCATGTTCGGCAAGGCCATCGAACGCATCGGCGCAAAGCCGGTGCGGCCCCGGCGGTTTCACCGGTGGATCATCAACGCGCTGCCGCTGGCGTTTCAGCGCGGCTCGATGCTGTGGATCGCGGCCCTCATCGGCGAGGAGATCTTCGACTCGCTGCAACGGCAGATGATGGATGACCCCGAGCTGCAGCCAATCATTCAGCGGCTCATGCGGATTCACGTCACCGAGGAGGCCCGGCACATCCAGTTCGCTCGCGACGGGGCGCGCAAGCGTGCCGCGGAGATGCCACGGCTCAACCGCTGGTTCATGGCCAACATCAACGGGCTGGGCGGCTACTTCTTCAACTATCTGTTCAGCAACCCGATCCCGTACGCGCGCGCGGGCCTGGACGCGAAGCGCGCACGAAAGACCGCGCGGGCCAGCGCCCACCGCCGCGAGACGCAGGTTGCCGGCTTCGCCCCGCTGGCCGCGTTTTTGACCGAGGTCGGCCTGCTGGGTCCGATTGCGCGCCGCGGCTGGAAACGCAGCAGGTTTCTGTGACCCGGCCGCCCGCCCCCACCGATTTTTGCCACCAAGTAGTCGTCGTCGGCGCGGGCGCCGACGGCCAGAAGGCGCGAGCGGCACTGCGGGGCGTCTCCGACGTCGTGATGCTCGACAAGGCGCACGGCCGCGAGGTCCTCGGCGCACGCTTCGACCACGCCACCGACAGCTGGCTGCTGGCGACGGCCGGTGGCGAGACGGTCCGGGCCCGCGTCGTCATCGCCGCTTATCGACCGGTGCAGGTCCCGTGGCTGCCCGACCTCGCCGGGCGCGACGCCTTCGAGGGTGAGTCCTTCCACGCCGCGCAGTGGCGGCACGATTTCGACCCGGCGGGCAAGCGCGTCGCGGTGGTCGGCGCCGACGCCACCGCCGGTCACCACGTCCCGGCCCTGACGAAATCGGCGGCCTCGGTGACGGTCTTCGCGCACCCGCCGCGCCGGATCGTCGACGAGTTGCCATTGCCCACGACCCGCGCCCGGCGCTTTCTGCGCAGCCGCATCAACCCGGCCGCCGACGCACGACCGCGGCCCGCGCTGGTGCGCTCGGCGATCACCGCGATCACCCCGTCGGGCATCCGCACCGCGGACGGGGCCGAGCACCGCGCCGACGCCATCGTGTACGGCACCGGGTTCGCGGTCGCCGAAGCCGTCTCGGACGAGACCCTCGTCGGTGCGGGCGGATTGACCGCCCGTCAGGCGTGGGACGACGGGATGGAGCCCTACCTCGGGGTGGCCCTGCACGGCTTCCCCAACTACTTCTTCGTCGGCGGCCCGGACGAAGCAGCGGTCGGCGCGCAGGCGCGCTGCGTCGCGGCGTGCGTCGAGCTGATGCAACGCACCGCCAGCACCCGCATCGAAGTGCGCTACAGCAGTTACCGGGTGTTCAATGCGCGCGTCTACCTCCGGCCCGCCGAGCCCCAACCGATGGCCGCGATCGGCAAGGCCTTCGACGTGTCATCCGCCGCGCCCGGGGCCGAGGCGACCTACGAGGGCGCGGCGACGCTGACGATCGCCGGCGCCGACCATCCCGTGCGCGTCCGGCTCGCCGGCCGGCTGGACCCGCTGGACGGCCGTTACCACTGGCAGGGCACGGTTTCCGGGTCCGCGGCGCAGCCCCTGCCCGACGAGGCGATCAGGCGGGCTGGCACCGCCACGCTGACCGTCGGCGAGCGCAGCGCGCCGGCGCGCATCGTCGAACAGACGCCGTGGGGCACGCACACGGTCGCCGGGGTCGGCGCTCCGCCCTACGCGTTGAGCTGACGCCCGGTTTGCTGCACGGCCCGGTGGGCGCGGGTTTTCCGGCTGTTGCCTGTGGGTAACCGGCAAGTCTGATTTCTTCGCTAAGGGTGGTTGGCGACGCAGGCGTAACGGGTGACCGGCATCTCGGTGCCGTTCCGCCTGCAGCGGGTCCGCCTCACCCATGTGGGGGTTGGGTGGGTTTGCCGCCGAGGGGGCGGGTTCTCAACGGATGAGCAGGGCGGGAATTCGAGGAGCGGGGTATGGAACGCGGCCGGGAGCCGAAGTCGCAATCTTTTTCTTCCAAGTTGGGAATGCGTGTGCCTACATTGCTAGGGAGACACGCACGTTCGAATGACACGGCCCCGCGGGCCATCGGCGAGGATGAAGCCCTGACAGGAAAGGGGTGGCTGACGTGAGCGCGGTAGCCGAGTCGCCGAGCTCCCTGGCCGTTGCAGCGCGGACCGATCAGTCGGTCGTCGTCCTCACGGTCGAAGGCGTGCTCGACGGCAGCAGCTCCGCGGCGCTGCGCGACATCATCATGAAGGTCACGCTCGACGAGCCGTCCGCCGTGATCGTCAATGTCTCCGGGCTGCAAGCGCCCACCAAGGCCACCTGGCCGAGCCTCCTCGGGGTGCGCTGGCAGGTACACACCGGGCCAGACGTCCCGATCCTGCTGGTCTGCGCCGATCGCGCCGCCCGCGAGGCGATCACCCGCAGCGGGGTCGCCCGTTTCATGCCGGTGTACGCGACCGAGAAGTCGGCGCTCAAGGCACTCGACCGGCTCAGCCGCCGCACCGTGCGGCACGCCGATGCCGAACTGCCCTCCACCCTCACCAGCCTGCGCGAGTCGCGCCGCCTGGTCCGCGAGTGGCTGATCGAATGGTCCCAACCCGCGCTCATCCCGGTCGCGTTGGTGGTCGTCAACGTGTTCGTCGAGAACGTGCTCGAACACACCAGCAGCGTTCCGCTGATGCGGGTGGAGACGGACGGCGCGTCGGCGACCATCGCCGTGTCGGACGGCAGCCGCACACCCGCCGTGCGGTTGCCCTCGCCGGATCAGGGCATCGACGTTTCGGGGCTGGCGATCGTCGACGCGTTGTCGCGCGCCTGGGGCAGCACCCCCACCTCGTCCGGCAAGACGGTCTGGGCGGTCATCGGTCCCGAGAACCAGCTTTAAGCAGCCGCGGCGGTTGTCAGCGGGCCCGCGCCCGGGGTAAAACTAGAACACGTTCTAGTGGCGTGAGGCTTGCCCTTGCCCAAGGAAGGTAGATGACGTGCGGTTCAGCTATGCGGAATCACTGACCGATCCTTCGTATTACATCCCCCTGGCCAAGGCGGCCGACGAGGCCGGCTACCACAGCATGACGATCGCCGACAGCCTCGCCTACCCCTTCGAATCCGAATCCAAATACCCCTACACGCCGGACGGCGGCCGCGAGTTCCTCGACGGCAAGGAGATCATCGAGGCCATCGTCCTGACGGCGGCGCTGGGTGCGGTGACGACGAACCTGCGGTTCAACTTCTTCGTGCTCAAGCTGCCCGTCCGGCATCCGGCGCTGACGGCCAAGCAGGCGGGTTCGTTGGCCGTGCTCACCGGCAACCGGCTGGGGCTGGGGGTCGGCACCAGCCCGTGGCGCGAAGACTACGAGTTGATGGGCCTCCCTTTCGCCAAGCGCGGCAAGCGGATGGACGAGTGCATCGAGATCGTCAAGGGCCTTACCACCGGCGACTATTTCGAGTTCCACGGTGAGTTCTACGACATCCCCAAAACGAAGATGAGCCCGGCGCCCACCCAGCCCATTCCGATATTGGTCGGCGGCCACGCCGATGCCGCGCTGCGTCGCGCGGCGCGCCTGGACGGCTGGATGCACGGTGGCGGCAGCGACCCGGAGGAACTCGACCGCCTGATCGCCAAGGTCAAGAAGTACCGCGAGGAAGAGGGCAAGACCGGCACCTTTGAGATTCACGTCATCTCGATGGACGCCTACACCGTGGACGGCATCAAGCGGCTCGAGGACAAGGGAGTCACCGACGCCATCGTCGGCTTCCGCTACCCTTACATCCAGGGACCCGACACCGAACCGCTGGAGAAAAAGATTCGCAACCTGGAACGGTTCGCCGAGAAGGTGATCTCGAAGGTCTAGCTGTACTCGGCAGAGACGTTGTTGACGGTTCTGCTGCGAGAAGGGAGGACCTCCGGGCTTAGTGGAGATATCT